>JAGAKI010000072.1 GCA_017625695.1 Clostridia bacterium
GTACAAAGAGACTGTGGTTAGAGCCTTTTAAAAACCATCAAGTGGTAGGAGGATTGAACTAATCCACAGTATCTAAACACAGTATAGCATATATCCGTTAAAATGGATATTTAAACTATAATTATATAATACAAGGAGAATTTATTATGGGATTTTTAACTGGAAAAACAGCTATTATTACTGGAGCAGGCTATGCTGTATTATCTGACGGAAGATGTGGCTCCATCGGTTACGGGATTGCAACTGCTTATGCAAAAGAGGGGGCAAACATCGTAATTACCGGACGAAATGTTGCAAAATTAGAAAAAGCAAAAGAAGAACTGGAAGCAAAATACGGCATCAAAGTCTTGGCACTTCAGGCAGACATTTCAGCAGGAAGTGACAACGAAGCAACGGCAAAAATGGTGGCAGAAGAAGCAATGAAAGCATTCGGCAGAATTGACGTGTTGATCAATAATGCTCAGGCATCTGCATCCGGCGTGACCATTCAGGATCACACCACCGAACAGTTTGATCTGGCAATGTACTCCGGGTTATATGCAACCTTTTATTATATGAAAGCTTGCTATCCTTATTTGAAGGAAACCCAGGGTTCTATTGTGAACTTTGCATCCGGTGCAGGTTTGTTCGGAAACTATGGTCAGTGTTCTTATGCAGCGGCAAAAGAAGGCATCCGTGGTTTGAGCCGTGTGGCAGCAACCGAGTGGGCAAAGGACGGAATTAATACGAATGTAGTTTGTCCGTTGGCGTGGACCGCTCAGTTGGAAAATTTTGAAAAAGCATATCCGGATGCATTCAAAGCAAACGTAAAAATGCCTCCGGCAGGTCATTTTGGTGATCCTGAAACCGAAATCGGCAGAGTTTGTGTACAGCTGGCAAATCCTGATTTTAAATATTTAAACGGCGAAACCCTTACCTTAGAAGGCGGTATGGGACTTCGTCCGTAAGGAAGCAGAGGAGAAAAATTATGATTTTTGATACCATCAAAAACTGTGAACAGTATTTTAAACTGCATCCGAACTATGAAAAAGCGTTTGCTTTTTTAAAGGATGCAATGAACAATTTTCCTGAAACCGGAAAACACGAAATTGACGGAGATGCACTGTTTGCATCGGTACAGGCGTACAACACTTCAACCGAAGACGGTAAAATGGAAGCACACGAACAATATGTAGATATTCAGTTTATTGTTTCCGGAAAAGAAACAATGTACGTAAACGATATCACAAAATCTGAGCAGACCGATGCTTATCGGGAAGACTGGGATGCCGCTTTCTACAAAGTGGACGAACATGCATCTGCATTAACCTTAACGCCCGGCTGCTTTGTAGTGCTGTTACCCAATGATGCCCACAGACCTTGTGTGGCTTTTGAAGGAAAGTCGGAACCCGTTCGGAAAATTGTAATGAAAGTAAAACTGTAAGCAATTTTCTTGACAAACAGGTTGTCCTGTGCTATCATAGTACCCGATGAGTAAAACAGACAGTCGCGGGGAAGGGTTCTTGGGAATTCTTCCGTGAGGAAAGTCCGGGCTTCACAGAGCAAGGGTGCCGGTTAACGACCGGTGGAGGTAACTCTAAGGATAGTGCAACAGAAAAGAACCGCCATTTTTTATGGTAAGGATGAAAAGGCGAGGTAAGAGCTCACCGGCAATCTGGCAACTGATTGGCCGTGTAAACCCCACCCGAAGCAACACAAGACTGCACGATAGCTTGCTCGGCTGTGCGAATTGTGGCTTGAGGTAATCAGCAATGGTTATCCTAGATAGATGGCTGTCAAATACAGAACCCGGCTTATAGTTTTGCTCATTTTATTACAAATAAGACGATGTCTCAATTCGTAAATGTTACGGATTGAGACACCGTCTTTTTTTATTTTCTTTTGGAATTTAGTCGTTAAAGAACAATAACAGTACGACTGCAATGATGATGATTACAATAACCCAGCTGTCATTGGAATTACAACAACTGTTGCCATAACTATTGCCGCAGTTGTTGTCGCAGGGATTGTGACAGCAACAGTTATCGTTGGAAAATAAACCGTTCATAAAAAAACAGCACTCCTTTTTTGTTTTATTTCCCCTGTGAGGGCAGAGAAAGTCAGAATGTATTAGTCGCAGCAGCAGTTATTGGATTTGTTGTCTGTGCCGCATCCGCCACAGAAGAATAACAGTACAAACAGAATAATGAACCATAAAATGGTATCATCTTTACATCCGTCATCTCTACAATTTCTGAATAATTGCATAACAAATACCTCTTTTTCATTTATTTTTCCGGGGATTGCCCCTTCACCATCAATATATGAGAAGGCGTGACTTGTGTGATTAAAAAACAAAAAAGCTGTTCAGAAGAACAGCTTTTTACTGTGAGATATTTAAAAATTATTCAAACGTAATCCAAAAAGACAGGGTATTTTCCGGGCAGGTGACCGGTTCACCGATCAGTTCTTCCAGCTCTTGTTTGGTCAGCTCCACCTGATAGCAGATTTCGGAAATCTGTGTGCAAGCGGCATTGGAAAGAATCAGTTCTTTTTTATTTTTGCTTAATGTGATGCTTGCCACGTTGGCCGGTGTATGCATCGCAAGCATTTCTTCGGAATCGTCGGTAACAATTTCCGGAGTATCTTCTGTTAGCGGCACGGGCACTTCGGATGTGGGAGCAGAACTGCCGCCGCCACTCATCCGACGATACATAACCGGTGTTTCATTGACGGGTGCAATTTCAGCAGTCGGTGCTATTTCATTGGCTGGCTGAATTTTATCCTCGCAGATTACGGTTGTGCTATCAGATAAGTTATCGGAAACCGGTTCCGAAATCACCGGTTCCTCTGATGGTTCAGGAACCATTGCTTTGTTTTGCAACTCGTACGTTTCAGGTTCGGCTTGGTCAATCACTTCCGTTTTTGCAACCTTTGGTTGTATCTTACGGGTAACCGTTTTGTCGGATGCTTCCGGAGTTGCTTCGTTGACAAGTTGGGGAGCATCTTCCTGTTGCTGTACCGGTGCAGGGGCGGAACGTACCATCGGTTCTGCGATAGTCTCCTGAGGATTGAGGCTTGCTTCCTTTAACTGTTGATAGTGAGAAGCGCCCCAAAGGGTGCCGACCAACAGGAAGGAGCAGGCGGTTACGCCGGCAAGCAGTTGCTTGTTCAGAAAGAAGGGTACCTTTTTGTTATTCTTTGCTTGATGGATGGTATATTTAATTTTTGCATTTAATTGAGAAGGTACCAAAAAATCCTCTTCTATGCTTGCATTTTCAAAAAAGAAGCGATAGGCTTCCCATTGTTTTTGGCAAGACGCACAAGTTTTTAAATGTTCGGTCAGCTGTTTTTCGTCTGACGGTTGAATGGTGTTGTTCAGATATTCATCGAACAGGGCAGTCGCCTGAGAGCATTTCATTGGTAACACCTCCTTATGCTTTCTGATGTTAGGTATGTAATGCCTGTTTTATGATATAAGACGAAGCATTACGAAAAAAGTTCCGAATTTTTTTGTAATTTTTCCAGTAAAGCAGATCTTGCCCGGTTAATTCCCGATTTTACGGTACCGGGATTCATCTTCAGAATGTCAGAAATTTCCTCGTAGGAAAGACCTTCAATATCTCGGAGAATAATGAGTCGCTTTTGCTTTGGTTTCAGAGTATCAATGGCTGCATAAAGAGCACGTTTTCTTTCTTGTGCCAGGACAGATTCTTCCACGTTTTCTTTTTCGTCCGGGATTTCCAGCGTGTATTCTTCCTCTTCGGAGCTGGTAGCATATAAAGAGGCGGTGTTTTCTTTTTTTCGTTTCCGGAGCAGGTCGGTACACACATTGACACCGATTCGGTACAACCAGGTGGAGATACTGGATTTTTCTTCAAAACGGGAAATGTTCATATATGCTTTCAAAAAGATGGTTTGCACGGTGTCTTCTGCATCTTTTTCATTTTGCAGCATTTTTAAGCATAGGAAATAAAGCTTTTTGGAATATCGTTCCACGATTTCGTTAAAAGCTTCTTCATTGCCGTTTTTCAATTGCAGAATTAGTTCTTTTTCATCCATATGAAACGGCTGTTTCCTTTCTTATTGTAATCTATGCCTCACAGAATCCTTTGGAAAATGCTTCGATGATACTTTTCACCGGAAGCAATTCAATCTGATAATCATTGGGGTTAATTAGTGTATAGTTTCGGTAGGGGAGCAGACAACGGCTGAAGCCAAGCTTTTCTGCTTCTGAAATTCTTTTTTCAATTCCGCCAACTAAGCGGATTTCTCCCAGTAAGCCGAGTTCTCCGAATACGGCACAGTCGGGAAGTAACGGTTGGTTTTTCACGCCGGATGCAATCGCCATTGCAATTGCCAAATCGCAGGCGGGTTCCGAAATAGAAAGTCCGCCGGTCAGATTCACGTAGACATCAGCCTGAGGTAAGAAACTCAGTCCGGCACGTTTTTCCAGGACTGCCAGGATCAGAAACAGACGGTTGGTATCGACACCGGTACCGGAACGACGGGGATTATTATAGTTGGTTTTGGCAACCAGAGCTTGTACTTCTGCCAGAATGGGACGGCTTCCCTCTAAGGTGCAGGCAATGGCACTGCCGGAAACCCCGTTCACCCGTCCACTGATAAACAGTTCTGACGGATTGGTGATTTCGGCAAGTCCGGTTCCCAGCATATCGAATACTGCAATTTCATTGGAGGAGCCGAATCGGTTTTTATTGCTGCGGATAATGCGGTATGCCGATTGTTTTTCTCCTTCAAAATACAGCACACAGTCTACCATATGTTCCAATACTTTCGGTCCCGCAATGACTCCGTCTTTGGTCATGTGTCCGATGATTAATACACAGACATTTTCCTGTTTTGCGTAGCGCATCAGACGCATCGTACATTCCCGTACCTGAGAAACGGTGCCGGGGGTGGAGGGAGAATCTTCGGTATAGATGGTCTGAATGGAGTCAATAACCAGAATTTTCGGCTTGATGGAATTGGCTTCATTTAAAATATCGTTCAGTTCGTTTTCCGAATGAAGATAGATTTCTTCTTCGGTGGCATTCAGGCGGATGGCGCGCATTTTAATCTGAGTTTTGGATTCTTCACCGGAAGCGTACAGCACCCGCATTCCCTGTCTGGCAAGATTTTTACAGACCTGCAGAAGCAGAGTGGATTTTCCGATGCCCGGGTCACCGCCCAACAAACATACGGAACCGGGGACGATCCCACCACCCAGTACACGGTTTAATTCTGTAAAGCCACAATCCATCCGGGGAACCTCGGTCAAATCTACGGTATTGATTTTTTCACTTCTGAAACGAGTGGTATCCGAAGTTTGAGCGGAATGTTTTGTTTTTGTGATTTTTTGTTCAAAAAAAGAGTTCCATTCCGAGCAGACGGGGCATTTTCCCAGCCATTTGGAGCTTTCGTAGCCACACTCGTTGCATACATAAACGACTTTATTTGCCATAGGAGGTTCCTTTTCTTTCCAGATTTATATTTTTTGGAATATTCGGTGTAGTTTTCCATACAAATGTATTGCACAGTTATAGATATTATATAAAAAATTGAACAATTTGTCTATAGTTTTTTATAAAATTTCTCTTAGTTTTTGCAAAAGTGATGAAATTTTGCATTTGTACTAAAAATTTTTCAAAAACATCTTGCGTTTTTTTGGGATATATGATATATTTTAGTGTGGCAATGAAAGCAAATGTAGAAATGGAAATAAGAAAAGGATTAAAGGAGTAAGAATTATGCAATCAGTTGTCTACGCGCTCAGTTGTTTGATTCAGGTCTTGGCGTATATTGCAGCAGGTTATCATTTTGTGGTTTCTCTGTTTGCGTGGTTCCCCAGAAAAGAAAAAGAACTTCTCACAGACAAGAAGCATACTTTCGCATTGGTAGTTGCAGCACATAACGAACAGAGTGTTATCGGCAATATGGTAGAAAGCCTTACTGCTTTAAATTATGATAAGGACTTATACGATATCTACGTAATTGCAGATAACTGTACCGATAGTACAGCGGAAATTGCAAGAAGTAAAGGTGCTATTGCGCTGGAGCGTTTTAACGAAGAACAACGCGGTAAAGGTTATGCAATGGATTGGGCATTCAATCAGATTTTTGAAGGCGAACGGGAATACGATGCCATCTGTGTATTTGATGCCGATAACATTGCTCACGGTGAATTCTTAAACGAAATCAACCGTCGTCTGTGTCAGGGATATGATGCGGTTCAGGGGTACATTGAAACCAAAAACCCCTACGATACCTGGATTACTGCTTCTTATGCGATTACCTTCAGCTGTATGAATAAACTGTATCAGACCGCACGTCACAATGTAGGTCTTCCCAATCAGCTAAACGGTACCGGCTTTGCACTGCGTACCAACATTATTAAAGAACATGGTTGGGGTGCTACCTGTCTGGCAGAAGACATGGAATTCACCATGAAGTTGTTGTTAAAAGACGTACAGGTTGGTTGGGCAGAAAAAGCAATTGTGTATGATGAAAAACCCTTGACTTTATCTCAGTCATGGAAACAGAGAACCCGTTGGACTCAGGGGCATGCGGATGTTGCTTCCCGTTTTATCCCTAAACTGGCGAAAAAATTTGTAACCGAAGGTAAAATCGGTTGCTTCGACTGTATTATTTACTTAATTCAGCCTCTTCTGATGATGGTGTTGGCTGTTACCCTGGTAATGGGTGTGATTCAAGGCTTCTATCCCGAAACCAAAATTTGGTGGATGCCGGTGGATATTATAGCTCCCATTATCTGGAATGTGTTCTATTTTGCACAGCTTTGTTATATTCCGGCTATTTTGTGGTTAGAAAAGAAACTGACAGTCAAAACTATGATATACTACATTCCGTATCTGATTTTCACTTACACCTGGATGCCCATTGCTTTCATCGGTGTAGCTAAGAAAAACAAAAAGGAATGGTTCCACACTCAGCATACCAGAACTATCAGTATCAATGAAGTGGAATAATTTGTTGCTTCCGAAATACAAGTGAATGATGCAAGAACCGTTGATGCCGTTTGTCGGATTCGGCGGTTCTTTTTCCAATCAGCCGAAGGAAGTAAAATTTTAAAATCCCCAAAAGGAGTTTTCCAATATGACAAACGTTAATCCTATTATATATCTGGATCACGCTGCTACGACTCCCATGCACCCTCAGGTGGTTGAGAAGATGGCACAGGTGATGGCAAATACCTATGGGAATGCTTCCTCTGTGTATTCCGTGGGAAGAGAAGCCAAAGCCTTGTTGGAGGCTTCCAGAGAATCTGTGGCAAAAAGTCTGAACTGTTTGCCGAATGAAGTGTATTTCACCGGTTGCGGTTCCGAAGCGGATAACTGGGCAGTCAAAGGTTATGCTATGGCAAACCGCAAAAAAGGAAACCATATCATCACTACAAAAATTGAACATCATGCAATTTTGCATCCTTGTGAATTTTTAGAAAAAAACGGTTTTGAGGTAACGTATCTTCCTGTAGATGAAACCGGTCTGGTTTCGCTGGAGGACGTAAAAAATGCTATCAAAGATACTACGATTCTGATTTCCGTTATGTATGCCAATAACGAAGTAGGAACCATTGAACCCATTGCGGAAATTGCAAAAATTGCCAAAGAAAAAGGCATTTGTATGCATACCGATGCGGTACAGGCAGTAGGAGCAGAAGCCATTGATTTTAAAGCGTTAGGCGTGGATATGCTGTCGTTGTCTGCTCACAAATTCGGCGGACCCAAGGGCGTGGGTGCTTTGCTGGTCAGAAAAGGGGTGAAACTGGAACCCTTTATGCACGGCGGTGCTCAGGAGCGTTCCAGACGTGCCGGTACTGAAAATCTGGCAGGGATTGCGGGCTTGGCTACCGCATTGGAAATTTCGGTAGAAAATCTTTCAGAAAAACAGGCAAAAATCAAAGCAATGAGAGATTATCTGATTTCTGAAATCGAAGCCAATATTCCCCATATCAAATTCAACGGTAACAGAGAACACCGTCTGGCAAACAACGTAAACTTCTGTTTTCGTTATATCGAGGGCGAATCCTTGCTCTTGATGTTGGATATTAACGGGATTTGTGCTTCCAGCGGGTCTGCGTGTACCTCCGGCTCTTTAGACCCCTCACACGTGCTTTTGGCTCTTGGGTTACCTCATGAAATTGCACACGGCTCTCTCCGATTGACATTATCCTCTAAAACTACCAGGGAAGAAATTGATTATACTGTTTCCAAATTAAAGGAAATTGTGCATCGACTGAGACTGATGTCTCCCATTTATGATATGTCTTTGGAAGAAAACTAAGAAAGGATTGTATTATAATGTATACAGAAAAAGTAATGGACCATTTCACCAATCCCCGTAATGTAGGCGAACTAGAAGGTGCTGACGGGGTTGGACAGGTTGGGAATGCAAAATGCGGAGATATTATGAAAATCTCCTTAAAAGTTGAAAATGACGTCATTGTGGATGCCAAATTTAAAACCTTTGGATGTGGTGCAGCAGTTGCTACCAGCAGTATGGCAACCGAAATGATTATTGGAAAAACGCTGGACGAGGCACTGGCTGTTACCAATCAGGCAGTTGTGGAAGCGTTGGAAGGGTTGCCACCGGCAAAAATCCATTGTTCTGTGTTGGCAGAAGAAGCCATCAAGGCAGCAATTCAGGATTACTATGTAAAGACCGGGCGTGAAATTCCCGGCGGCGGATGCACCGGTTGTTGCGGAAGCTGCGGTCATGACCACGGTTGCGAAACCGAAGAAGAATAAGAAGAAAATGCGGCATCTTTTTTAGGATGCCGCATTGTATTTTGTGATGAAGTTTTTATGCAATTTTCTTTTTAAAATCATAAGGTGAAAAACAGTTTTATTTTCATTTGTTTTTTTGGAAAATGAGCTGTTTTTTATTTTTACAAATCAGGTATACTTTTTGTCCAAATTGTATATAAATAGAAGTAAAAAATGGCAAAATCAACGAAAAATATTACATTTTTTTTACAAAGCGAAATCCCTTTGTATCAGCGAGATTTGACTGCTTTTCTTTGCTTTGAAAGTTGCCGGAAAAGTTGAAAAAAGCCGAAAAAGCTTGACAAATGGGGGTTTTGATGTTATAATGGGAACAATCCGAAAAAAATAAAGGGCTGTTTTGAAGGCTGATTTTACCAAAAAAATTTGCTTTTACGGTGTAAATATTTTGTAACATTTCTGCACCCCTTTTTCCTCCGATTTTTCGACAGGAAACAGAGAACAGCTTATAAAAAAATAGGGGGAAAATTATTTTGATGAAAACAGGCATAGCTCATTTTCGAGCTTATACTGAGAAGTCACAATTTCTGATGTGCATCGTTTGTTTAACGATTGCCGTGCTTTCGATTTTGTTTTCCGCTACTTGTTTTGGAAAAAATGTTGTAATTGATATTGACGGAGAACAAACACAGTTATTTGTCTTTGCAAAAGACGTGGAAGATGTATTGACTCAGGCAGAAGTTTCTATCGTGCCGGAGGATAAGCTTTCTTCTAATTTATATGATCCGGCTTACCACGGTCAGGTAATTTATGTGAATAAAGCATTTCCGGTACAGTTCCACGTAAATGGAGCGAAAACCGAACTGTTGACCACAGCTTCCACCGTGACTGAGTTTTTGGAAGAAAATCAGATTGTATTATCTGCTTATGATGTGGTAACTCCTGCACCCGAGGCTGAATTGACCAACGGAACTCAGGTGGTGTTATCCAAAGCAGAAATCGAGTTTGTGACCAAAACCGAAGAAATTCCGTTTAAAACCGTTTCTGTTCCCAATCATCAGGCGAACAGCGGAACCACTACGGTGAAATCCGAAGGGCAAAATGGTGTGAAAGAGGTTTCTTTCATGCGTGTATGGCGTGATGGTGTGGTAGTAGAGGAAACTCCCACTCAGGAAACCGTTGTGAAAGAACCTGTCAACAAAGTTGTGGAATATGGTACAGTGGTAGCATCTACCGGCTACCGTGGCGGTAATGTATCCAGAGAAGATTTGAAATCTGCCCGTATGATTACCATGACTGCGACTGCATACGATTTAAGCTACGAAAGCTGTGGGAAACGTCCCGGTGACCGTGGATATGGTATTACCGCTTCCGGTATGAGAGCACGCCGTGGTGTGGTTGCTGTTGACCCCCGAGTAATTCCTCTCGGTACCAAACTTTATATTGAAACACCCGACGGTTCTATTGTATATGGAGAAGCAGTTGCCGGTGATACCGGCGGTGCTATCAAAGGCAACAAGATTGACTTATTTATGGACAGCCGTTCCGAATGTATGGCGTTTGGACGTCGGAAAGTAAATGTTTATATTTTAAACTAATTTGAATCAATAAAAAATACGGAGTGAATCATCACTCCGTATTTTTTATTGATTGATTCGATTGTTCATCCAATACAGTCCAGTTGAAATCTTCTTTGAAATCGTTAAAACAGGTTGAGCAAATCCAAATGGATTTGTCAGAATGGATTGGAGCGGTGCAATAACCTTGATGTAAGTTTTCCTGTTCCGCCCCGAACTTTGCCCAACAAAATTCGCAATGTTCGTGTTCCCATGTTTCTGAGACAGGAGTAAAGTTGCGAAAATACAAAGTGGCGTCTTGTAAATAATCCTCTTGTCCACGGAGACGCCAATCATCTTTATTTAACACAGAGTACCCCCCTTTTTTGTTTTAAAAACTCATTTTTTCAATATATTTTTCCGTAAAGGCAGGATTCTGATGCAGGGGAATTGTTTTGGCATGTTTTGATAGCTCACTCATTTTCTTTCGTGCATCGTTTGAAAAAAGTGCCAAGGTTCCGCCAAAGAGAGCAGTGTTTCCTAATGCTTTGATTTGTTTGGCAAAGTCATTTGGCAATAAACCGATATATTCTGCGTTTTCCGGATTTATTTTTGAACCAAATCCGCCCGATAAATATAAAGTGTCTGTTTTGTTTGCTAATGTCAAAATACCTGCGTGAATTGCTGCTTTTGCCAGTTGCAGTTTTCGGATATCCGAGGCTCTTATCATCACATTGGTATTTGGAATAATAAAACAGGGTTTTCCGTGATGGTCCCTTTGGCAGAGGGGATGTTCTTCTATGAGACTTCCGCTTTCGTCTAGAACTCCAACTGTTTTCATAACCGACAGCACATCCACAATTCCACTGCCGGAAATTCCCTGCGGGATAGCCTCCCCAATAGTGTGATAAGAAATGATTCCGTTTTCTATGGTTACCCGGTCAATCGCACCCGGTTTGGCGGGCATCCCCATAAAAATTCCGGCACCCTCAAAGGCAGGACCTGCCGCTGTGGACGCAGTCAAGAGCTGTTTTCCGTCAAAACAGGCGATTTCTCCGTTAGTTCCTAAGTCTACCAGCAGGGAAGTCCCGTTGCGTTCCGTCATACGGGATGCTAAAATTCCCGCAGTAATATCGGCACCTACAAAAGCGGAAATGCAGGGAGCAAGATAACATTTGGCTCCGCAGATTTCATATTCTTTTCCAAAGGTGTCTGCCGGAGTATAAGGTGCTTCCCCGAGAGGAGCCACATTTTGCTCTGTCAGAAAATGAAGCATTATCGTATTGGCAACAATAACAATATTTTCGGGGGTATTACAATGTGCAATAATTTCTGAAACTTGCTGTTGTAACAGCTTGGAAAGTAAATTGGGATGTTCTTTGTCAAACGTTATCCGGGAAATCACATCTGCACCATAGCTGACCTGATGATTTTCCTGGGTAATGACTTTGACAGCATTTTTGTTTTCATATAAAATTGCGGCTATGGTGGTGGTTCCGATGTCAATCACCAGACCATTAGTGGTATCGTAGGTGATTTGTGAGTCCTCTAACAAAAAATCAATTTCAACCACAGAGGGGAGGGAATCCGCAATCACGTTAACGTCTCCCGTGGCTTTTGCCTGACAGGCAAGACGGACACCTTGATTGATTTCTTCAGGCGTCAGGATCGTTTGTTCTTTTTCGGTGAGAGGTGAGAGGCAACCGTGTGCGATTACTTTGCATTTTCCGCATGTCCCGTTGCCGCTACATGGCATGGAGATAACTGCTCCAAAACATCGGAGCAGTTCGGACAGCAGTATTTCTTCTGAAAAAGAAAGAGAACCTGTTTGGTTAATTTTTGCCTGATACAAAGCAATCACCGCCTTTTTTACCTTTTTCTTAGTAACAGTATAACACAAAAATTCAAAAATGTAAATATTTTTTAGAATTGTTATGGAATAGTTGCATTTTTTTTCAGATTGTGCTATACTGATGAAAATTAACAAAAAAAGAAGGGATTAGATTTGGAATACATCACGGCTCTGTTCGTCGGAGTAGTTAGTTTTTTGTCCCCTTGTATGTTACCGATGCTTCCAATTTATCTTTCCTATTTTTCCAAAGGAAAGCAAGGGAAAATCGGTACATTGTTCCGTTCTCTCTGTTTTGTTGCGGGGTTTGGGACGGTGTTTTGCGGATTAGGACTATTTGTGGGCAGCTTGGGAACACTTCTTTCCGACTTTCACGAGGGGATAGAACTGGTGGGCGGTATCATTATCGTTCTGCTGGGGTTTAGCACGCTTGGATTGTTTCATTTTCCTCATGCCAATGAAGAACATCATGTTCCTCGGGTTACCGGTTATGTTTCCGCTTTTTTATTTGGTGTGGTATTCTCGGTCAGCCATCTGCCCTGTATGGGGTCTTTTTTAGGAACTGCCCTTGCAACCGCCGGGGTTTTGGGTTCTGCCGGAAAATCAGTTTTGCTCTTATTGATTTATTCTTTAGGAATGGGAATTCCGTTTTTGATTGCTGCTTTTCTTTCTGAGTCATTGGGAACGGTAATTCAAAAACTGCAGAAAAGCTATGGAGTGATTCGCATTATTTGCGGAGTTTTATTGATTGCATTGGGAATTGCTATGGCAACAGGATGGTTCCACCATTGGTTGCACACAGTGTAATATGAATTAAAAAAAGGAGAGATTTGTGATGGCTATGCATGATGTAAGAAATTTGAAGGCGATTGACAGCCACCTTCATTTTGAACATTTTCCAAAATATGAAAATGAAATGCAACTGAGCGACCGGGACACCATCTGGAAGGTTGCATCTGCGGCAAATGTGGATAAACTTTTCATTTCTACTATGGAAGCGGTTAGCGATGTAAACATGGTAGAATCGGAAAATGATTATCTTTGGAATTTGTCTCAGGAACTCGACTATCTGTATCAGTGGGTGGTAATTGATCCCCGCAACGAAAACACTTTCTTGCAGGCAAAAAGAATGCTTGATCACGGAAAATGTGTGGGAATTAAACTGCATCCTAAGGGTCACAACTATACCTTGGCAGAATTTGGGGATAAAATTTTCTCTTTTGCTTCTGATTTTGGTGCCATTGTGCAGATTCATCCGGAAGATAGTGCTACCTGGATTTTACCCCATGCGGATCAATATCCGGATGTCACTTTTATCGTGGCACATATGTGTTCCTGGCTGGGCAGAGCATATGCCGATGCTATCGAGCGGGCAAAACACGGTAATGTGTGGACAGATACCTCTGGGATGGCAAGCTTCTATAATCAGGGAGTTGAATATATTGTAAATCGTGTGGGAGCCGACAAGATTTTATATGGAAGTGACGGTTATGCTGCAGGTTTTCAGCGTGGTAGAATTGAGTATGCTCAGATTTCGGATGAAGATAAAGTGAAAATCTTAAGACTGAATGCAGAACGATTATTTGCAAAAACCTTTGCAAGAGAAAAGAAATAAGATAGTAAAAATAAAAAAGGTGAACGTCTGTTCACCTTTTTTATTTTTATGTGTTTTACTTACAAGCCAAAATCAAACGGAAGACCTGTTCAGCGGTGTCTGCTAAATTTCGGTATGCATTTTCTACATTCATCGCATCGGAAAGAGAGCAGGGAGTACGTACAATGGGGAAAAATGCGTCGATGCCGTGTTCGTTACAGAGTTTGGCATCTTCAGTCACACATCCGGAAAAGGCGATGACAGTTTTTCCAAATTGTTTTGCCAGTTTTGCGACACCAATGGGTGCTTTTCCCTGATAAGACTGACCATCCAGGCGTCCTTCGCCGGTAATTACGATGTCAGTATTTCTGATTTTGTCGGAAAGACCGGTTTCTCGGATTACCATATCAACGCCGGATTCCAGTCTGGCATTTAAATAGGACAAAAACGCAAAACCTAATCCGCCTGCTGCACCTGCACCGGGATAATTTTCGTCAGCTTTGGGGAGAATGGTTTTGGTCAGATCGGCATACTGTTTCAGCCAAATGTCCATCTGTTTTACCATTTCGGGGGTGGCACCTTTTTGGGGACCGTAGACCGCACTGGCACCTCGTTCTCCACAAAGAGGATTGGTTACGTCGCAAGCTACCGAAAACTCACATTCGGATAACTCTTTCAATGCATTTTCGGTGCGGATGGTCACGATTTCAGAAAGACCTTTGGCACCGAAAGGCACCTGTTCACCATTTTGGTTTAAAAATTCAAATCCCAATGCCTGCAACATACCAATACCACCGTCATTGGTGGCACTTCCGCCAATACCGATGACAAACTTACGGCATCCTTTTTGTATGGCATCACGAAGTAATTCACCCACCCCGTAAGTGGTGGTATGCATAGGATTTCGTTCTTCCTCGGAAATCAATGTAATACCGGAAGCTGCCGCCATTTCCAGAACAGCGGTTTTGTCGCTGATGCCGTATTTCGCCGGAACAGGCAATCCCAACGGATTTTTCACTGTGGTTTCTATCCATTCACCACAAGTAGCTGACACAATGGCTTCCACCGTACCTTCCCCCCCATCGGCAATGGGACAGACGGTTACATTTGCATCGGGAATCACCCGCCGGATTCCTTCCTTGATCGCGTCTCCCGATTGAAACGTAGAAAGACTGCCTTTCATAGAGTCAATGGCAACAGTAATATTCATGTTATTTCACCTGCATTTTCTAAAAAAATAATTCAGTCCCGAAGATTAGCAATTCACGTGGCTTTATTGTATCATAACAGGTAAAAACTGTCAAGGAATAATGTTTATTTTTAGAATTATTATATAATTGTATAAAAATCTTCAATAAATCATTGACAAGGGTGGAAATAAATGCTATACTTATAGAACAATATGATAGTATATCGTGGCGTAGTGTCTGTGTCACGAAATTTTTAGTCTGCAAAAAAAAATAAAAATATAAAAACTTAAGAAAGGATGTGTCAAAGCATGAAGAAGTTTTTAAGTCTTCTTCTCGCACTGACCCTTGTGGTTAGTATGATGTCTGGACTCGCTGTATCCGCAGCTGTAAACACTACTGTGTTCTACAATGCATCGACCGACGAACAGATTACTTCACTTGATGGCGTAGACAGCATTTATGCAACCACAACCTTCACA
>JAGAKI010000073.1 GCA_017625695.1 Clostridia bacterium
GGGAACAACCTTTGGGAACAGCTAAAAACAACGATATTAAATTTTCAGAAAAGTCCCGTAAAATCAGGGTTTGTAGCGGTTGGGACTTCCTCTAACTTCACTACATTTCGAGTGCGCCCCGTTATGACCACTTCGATACTTCTCCAGATATGAAATTGTTTTATATGTCAGTCCTGATAAATTTGACAAATTGATATTTAAGGCAAATATCAGGGCAAAACAAGCAAAAGTTAGTTAAAAATAAAATTACAGAAACCGCATAAAATCAAGGGTTTCGGGCTATGAAAGTTCCGTTAGGTGTAGAAGCTTTCGAGTCAGCCCCGTTATGACCACTTCGATACCTATCCTTATCAAAAACTACCGTTATAGTTTAACAAATATCTTGAGAAATGTCAAGTATCGGGGTTAAAAATTAGAAAAAAACAATAAAAACCGTCTGTGCAGAAGGATGCTGACAGACGGTTTTTGATTTGTTATTCTTCCAACAGTTTGAATACATATTCGATGTTGGTTTTGTTTTTTTCCTGTAATTCGTGCAGACGGATCGATAAATCGGAACGGATTTCTTCCCGGTTGGTAAGAATCCGGTCAGCTTTGGTTGTGAAGCTTAGCTTTGTGAATTCCAACAGTCCCAGATAGGTATCCTGACCGAAATATTTCATAACGCTTTCCACTTTTGGGTCATAGGCAAGACCAATGGCGGGAATATTTGCGGCAAATGCATAGATTAACAAATGTAATCGCATACCAATTGCCATTTTTGCAGATTTTGCCAATCCAATGCAGACGTCTGCAGACAGACGTTTGGTAATACAGATAGAATTCGTCAATTTTGCATATTTCTGGCTGATTGCTACGTCATTGGGGTACTGCATAGGAATAAACAGAAGTTCACAGTCGTGTTTTTGTTTGATTTCTTTTAAACCTTCTAACAGTTCTGCATCAAAGATAGGAACTGTTTTCCATTCACGAAGAGACACAAGGATATAGGGTTTACCGTACAGTTTGTACCGGTATAACAGATTTTCTGCGGGTTCGATGTCCACATCCTGAAGTCCGATTACCGGGTCGCAGGTAACGGTGGTTTTGGGATGAATTACACCCAGTTCGTTTAGAATATCCTGAGAAGCTTCTTCACGGAGCGTAATTACATCCACCTGATTTAACACATTCTTTGTCCGTTTTTGGTTTGCTTTTTTATTGACGGGACCGATGCCGTTACCGTACAGCATTACTTTGTTCCCGCAACGTTTTGCCAGCTTGATCAAGGTGAGATAATACAATAAGGATTTGGTAGAGGTGGCATCCTGAATCACACTTCCGCCACCGGAAATGAACAGACGGGATTCTTTTAATGCCTTCCAAATAGCGAAGAAATTCCAACGATTGATTGCATTGACCTTGTAGATTCGTTTGGTATCCGAAGGACGGTTGGACAATATGGTAATTCCCATATTAGGATGACTGGTACGGATATCTCTGATAATCATTTTTAAAATTGCATCATCTCCGCTATTGCGAAAACCATAGTAACCGGAAAGCACGATATCGCTGGGTTTTATTTCGTATAACAGATTCCGGTATACTGATAATGCGTCTTCTGCCATTTTGGCTACTGAATATTCGCTCAGGACAGCTTGTTTCAGTGAGGAAACTGTTTTTTCTTTTTTTGTCGGTTCCATCCGGTAAGCATCGCAGACAGAACGGGCTATTTTATTTGCAGTGGGAGCTTCTAATCCACGGCAAGTAAAGTTGGCTAACTTCATGGCTTCAAACTGATGTTCGGTCAGAATGCCGAGATGTCCGTAGCTTCCCGTTAATACCACAATTTTTCCTGCAGCCATTGCTTCCAATGCTGCACGTGAGATTCCTACAAAGACGTCTGCTAGGGCGATAATACGGTTGACGTCATTTCGCTTACCGGTAAAAATAATCGTTTCAGTACCAATTTTTTGATTGACCTGGTCTGCTTTTGCTTTCAGTTCTTCTAACGCATCACCGTCACCCACAATAATAATCTGGGTATCCCGAAGCTTGCGGTTGATTTCTTCTGCTTTTTCGACCAACAGATAGGCACTGTCACAGTTGCCTTTTTCCAGACGGCAGACACAGATAATTTTTTTGCTTTGTTCCCGTAAACCGAGTTCTTTGAGCAAGGCTGGATCTGCGGTCAGGTCGGCAAATCTTTTTTCGTTGATGCCGTTGACTGTGGTTGTGATATCTTTAAGCTTCATACGACTGTTATGAAGCAGATGACGTTTCAAGTCTTCTGAGACAACCAGACATTTGTCACCCCACACTGTAAATTTTTCCACAAAAGAGTTTTTTGTGAAAGCGAAATGCAAGGTAGAAACAAAGCCGAAGCGGAGTTGTTTTTTCAGGATATGTATGATGAAATTGGGGATTCTGGCGTGGGAATGAACGATATCAAATTTTTCTTTGGTAATCAGTGCCTTTAAGATGCGGTAGGAGGCGATAATATCCTTTGGCCGTTTGGAGCTTAAGGGAGCAATACTGTGAACAATTCCGTGTTTTAAAAGTTCTTCCACAAAGATTCCGCCTTCAGAAACTACCTGAACCTGATGACCGCGTTCTTTCAGTTCTTTCGCCAGTTCTAAAATATGAGTTTCTGCACCACCGATATCCATACGCATTGAGGCGAGTAAAATTTTCATTGGGGGTTCACCACCGTTTTTTTATAGTATGTAGCAAGGGGAATTCAGGCTGAAAAGCCGTTGCCCTCTGCATCGTAGAAGCCCAATCTGACAGGGGAAAATGCAGTGATTTCAATACCTGCAGTCTGCATAGCTTTCTTTAGAAGCAGAGGATTTAAGTTTTTTTCGTTTCCGCAGGCACAGTTTAAAAGCAGTTGAACACCATCTTTTGTATCTGTGATTTCGTAGCGGAAAATCAGTTCTTTTAAATCAATGATTTTGATTTTACCTTTGGAGAATTTTTCTACAGGAATCGTTTCCCGGGCAAGAAAATTGCAGATTTGATTTCCTTGTGAGGTGCGGATTGCGATATCGTAATCCGCATTGGTAGTCAGGTTGAAATTCTTCAGTTTTTTTACTAAAGTCCCATCTTCGGTATAGATTTCTACCGGCACAATTCCTTTCGGACTGGCAAGTGTCAGCTTTTCTTTTAATTCCCCGAAAGAAATGGAATCGGTCTTTAATTCAAAATCCAGAAATTCTTGTTTTCCCACAATGCCAAGGGGTAACGGATTCGCAATGCTTAACACCATATGCGGATTGAATCCCTCGGAATATTTTAAGGGATAGCCTGTCCGTTTTAAGATTTTCTGTACTGCTTTCATTAAATCCAGATGAGAAATATATTTGATGTTTTTTTCAAATTGTAATCTGATTTTCATAGAAAATACCTATGGTTCCTTTTATTTTTTTCGTAACAGATAAACTCTTCTTCGCAGTTCACGGAAGATTTTTTCGCCGTGATGAACTGCCCAGTTGATAAAGGGGGAGAACACGATTTCGATTTCACCCAAAAATTCGGTGAATTCTCCGTTGAACCCTTTTTTGAAACGGTATAAGCCGTATAAGGGATTATCTTCGGATAAATCTCCGGATACGCCACGGAAATCGTAGATATCACAGCCTTTTTCAATGGACCAGCGAATCATTTCCCACTGAAGCTGATAGTTGGGCATCACGTTGCGGTATGCATTTCCGGATGCACCGTATAAGTACCAGACCTTATTGCCGTAGTAGATGGCAAGGGTTCCTGCAATTGGCTTTCCTTCGTAATCTGCCATGTAAAGTCGGGCATTGTCGCCGTATACGTCCAGCATTTTTTCAAAATAGGAAGCCGGACGTACCACAAATTCGTCACGCTGACCGGTTTCTTCCATCAAACGCTGGAAATCCTTGACATCTTCTTTTCCACCCAGTCGAACGGTTACGCCTTTTTTTACGGAAAGACGGATGTTGTAACGGGTTTTGGAATGAAAAATGTCAAACACTTCTTCTTCCGTTTTGTCTTTGACATCCAGACGGAATACAAAGCAGGGCTGAATTCCCTCGAAATTTTTGCTTCCGGGGATGATTTTGAAGCCGGCATCCTTTAAGTTCTGTTTGAACAGTTCGTTGTCGGATGTTACGTCGGGGTCAGCTTTAAACACATAGGCTTTGTGTTTTTTTGCAAGCGCCTTCACTCCGTCGGCAAGCTCCTTTAAAGTTTGTTTGTCGTCCAAGTCGCAGACCGGGCCTCTGGGAGAATACATAATGGTTCGTTTGATGATGGGGACAGGACGGATTAATACGTTGATAGAACCTTTGATTTTGTTTGTTTCATCGGTACAAATCAGAATCACGTTTTTCCAGTCCGGTTTCATTTGTCCCCACAGAACGGACTGCATAAAATGTCCTTTGGGATGTGCCCGGTTAAAGGCTTCATATTCTTCAATTCTATCGTTTGTGAGTTCTGTGATCATAATTTAAAAGATATCCTTTCGCAAGATTTTCCATATCGGACGGGAGAGGAGAAAGCCCCTCGAAATGATTTGCTTTTTGTCGAATTGCTTTTTCTAAAAGCAAATCGGAAAGCTCCGGATTATTGGGAAGCAGGGGGCCGGTGAGATAAGTGCCGAAGATGTTTTTGTAAATAGCACCTTCTGTACGGTCGCTTCCGTTGTTGCCGAATCCGCTTAACATTGTCCCCAGCGGAGTCACTGAGGCTCCCAGGTGGGTAATTCCGGTATGATTTTCAAATCCGACCAATACGCCGAATGGGGTGTTGACCGAGGCATTTCCCGTCAAGCGGGTATCGGAGGGTAACGTTTTAATATCCATAAGTCCGATTCCCGGATGTTCTTCGGTTGTAATCGGAAAGGAAGTTCCAAGCATGGGATAGGAATTTCCAACTGCCAAAAGAACACCGCCTCTTTCCCGGAAAGCGAGAAGTTCCGCTTCTGCTTCTTTCAGTTTTGTTACAATGCGGGGATAATCCTTTTCACTTCCGTTGCCGAGATAAATCATATCCGCATCCGCAAGAGAAATGGAATCTTCCAGCGTCAGAGGGACTACTTCCAGGGAAATTCCCCGCAGACGGCACCGTTTTTTCAGCACCGTAATGTTACCACGGTCGCCGGAGAGATTTAACAGGTCGGGAAACAGATGAATGAGTTTTACTTGCATGATGTTTCCCCCTTTTTCTTATGCTTCTGAGATTTTTGAAAGGCTTTTTCTGCTTTTTGTAAACTGTCCTTAGCGGAGAAAATCAAAGTGTAGTTCACCAGGACATAGACCACCTGACAATCGGTTTCCAAAAACTGTAATGCCAACGGAACAGGATCAGCGTTTACTTGCGGTGTGTCGCACACATCTGCGTAATACAGACGGAGTGCCATATCATGACACCGTTTTCCGGCAGCACCGTAGGCAGTACAATCGGTCAAGGCTTCAAAATCCACATCATACAACCAGGAGATATCACAACCGTCGGAAGGCATATCATTAATGCCTATGACTACCGCTTTTTTGCGGGGGTCACTTAAGATGGTGGAAATTGCCTGATTAAATCCTGCAGGATTTTTAGCGAGATTCAAAACCACAGGCTTCTGGAACGAAAAGCTTTCCATTCTGGCGGTTTGCGGAGTATAACTGCCAAACAGCTCGGTATAGTTTTGGGTATTTGGCTCCAACAACTCATACACGCTGATGGCTGCCAGCATATTGTAAATGTTATAGAATCCGAAAATGTCAGTTTCAATGAGTTGTTTGCCGTTCAAGCGAAAACTGATTTTCGGTTCACAAACAATTTCTTCTGCATAGTAGTCCGGTTGAGGACGGATGAAATCACAATGGGAGCAAGCGTAGTCTCCCAGTTGGTTATAGTGATAAAACGCATAGGTGAGCGGTTGGGAGCAAAGAGGGCAGTTTCTGCCTTCCGGAGTTTCCGAAAGGAGTTTTGCAACCTGCTCCGATACCCCGAAGGTCACCGTCCGGTTGTTGGTTGCTTTGGTAAAATAACTGCTCATGGGGTCATCAGCATTGAGACAGAGCAGAGCACCGGGGGCTTTATCAATGGCAAGCTTCAGTTGTGCCAGGGTTTGCTCAATTTCTCCGTAGCGGTCCATCTGGTCACGGAATAAATTGGTCACCACGATGATGTCGGGGGTGATATGGTCAAATACCAGTTTGGCACTTGCTTCGTCAATTTCCAATACCGCATAGTCAGCTTTTTTGGTGCCGAAAAGATTGGTAGACGAAATGAATGCAGTTGCCACTCCGTCCAGCATATTGGCACCCACACGATTACAGATAACACGGGTCTTGTTGCGTTCCAGAAGGGAAGCAATCATATTGTTGGTAGTAGTTTTTCCGTTGGTACCCAGTACGCAGATAATTTCGTAGGAAACATTTTGGGACAGAAGGCGCATTGCGTCGGGACAAATTTTCAGTGCGAATTTACCCGGTGCGGAGGAGCCTTTTTTTCCCAACAGTTTTCCTATGAGAATCAGAGTTTTGCAAATCAGGATGCTAAGGGACAGGCGCAATCGTTTCATAGTTGATTCCTCGCATTAATGATAGTATTACACTTCCATAATAATCGGTAAAATCATGGGAGAACGTTTGGTTTTTTTCGCTAAGAAGTCCGAAACAGCACTCCGCATTTCGCTTTTTAAGGCTGCCCAGTCGGTCACGTTTTTTAACAGAAGTGCATCCAGCGCTTCTTTGGCAACCTGACGGGTTTCTTCGATTAAGGCTTCACTTTCTCTCATATACACAAACCCACGGGAAATAATGTCGGGACCGGACAACACCTGATTGTTCTGTGCGGATAAAGATACCACAATAACAATAAGGCCATCCTGGGACAGATGCTTTCTGTCACGAAGCACGATGTTGCCCACATCGCCCACCGACAGACCCGAAACAAATACTTTTCCGGCAGGTACATTTCCGTTTTGTTTGGTCTGATTTTTGGAAACCGTCAGAATGTTTCCCAATTGCAGAATAAAAATATTTTCTTCCGGGATTCCCACTTCCATTGCCAGATTTTTATGATGAATCAGGTGCTTATATTCTCCGTGAATGGGCATAAAATACTTGGGTTTGGTCAGCGCCAGCATCAGCTTTAATTCTTCCTGACAGGCGTGACCGGAAACATGAACATCCGCTAAGTTGTCATATACCACCGAGGAACCCCGTTTAAACAGTTCGTTGACTACGGTGGAAACCAGCTTTTCATTACCCGGAATGGGGTTTGCGCTTAGTACCACCAGGTCGTTTGCGGTAATTTCCACTTTGCGGTGTGCCGAAAATGCCATCCGGTGTAATCCGCTCATAGGTTCTCCCTGGCTTCCGGTGGTGATAATGGTCAGATGCTCATTATTGTAATTTTTGATGTTATCAATGTCAATCAGGGTACCTTTCGGAATTTTCATATATCCTAATTCCTGGGCAACCTGAACAATATTTTCCATACTTCTGCCGGATACGGCAACCTTGCGGTTATATCGTACCGAGGCGTCAATAATCTGCTGAACACGATGTACATTGGACGCAAAGGTTGCGATAATGATTCTCTTTTTGGGATTGGAGATAAAAATATCGTTTAACGCTTTACCGACAGAACGTTCACTTTGGGTATAGCCGTGGCGTTCTGCATTGGTGGATTCAGAAAGTAACAGGGTAACCCCTTTTTTTCCCAATTCCCCGAACCGTGCCAAATCAATCATATTGCCGGACACAGGGGTGGTGTCGATTTTAAAGTCCCCGGTGTGGAGAATGATTCCTTCGGGGGTATGAATGGCAATCGCCACAGAATCCGCAATGGAATGGTTGGTATGGATGAATTCCACGGTGATATCGCCGAATTTCAGAGTATCACCGGCACTTACCTGATTTAACGCCACTTTGGAGAGCAGATTATGCTCTTTCAATTTAAATTTTACCAACCCGATGGTCAGCTTGGTACCAAACACCGGAATTGTGCATTCTTTCATCAGGTAAGGAATTCCGCCGATATGGTCTTCGTGCCCGTGGGTCAGCACCAAAGCCTTGAATTTATCTTTATTCTTTACAATATAAGAGTAGTCCGGAATCACCAGATCCACGCCCAGCATGTTTTCATCCGGGAAGGCAATCCCACAGTCAACCATAATGGCGATATCCCCATACTCAATTACTGTCAGATTCTTTCCGATCTCGTGAAGTCCGCCTAAGGGGATGACCTTCAGTATTTTCTTTTTTGCCACAAATAATCCTCCTATGATGTATTAGCAATCTGATGCTAAAAATTTTTCCGAATACAATAGTCATTATAGTATATCATAATTATTTAATTCTGTCAATTAGATAATGGTATTATTTCTATCCCTTTTTGGAAATAATCAAAATATTCAAAAAACCTTCCCAAAAAAGAAAAAAACACTTTACAAAGTGAGAAAAAAGTGGTATAGTAAACATACTGTTATCAGGTAGAAAGCTACTGAGAATACTGAATCTGAAACTTTTTATAAAAAAGTGTCGTCAAATGAGAGTCCGCTCGATACAGTAAACTCTTTTTGTAAGAGAAAGTGAGGTTTGATATATGTATCCGATTATCAAAAGAAAAGAACTCAATCCCACGGTTACTCTGTTAGAAGTGAAAGCTCCCCGTGTTGCAAAAAAAGCAAAAGCGGGGCAGTTCATTATACTACGTGTGGATGAAGCTGGGGAACGAATCCCTTTAACTGTTGCTGATACCAATCCCGAAGCGGGAACGGTTACGATTATTTTCCAGATTGTAGGTGCTACCACCGAAAAATTGAATCACATTCCTGAAGGTGGCTCTCTCCACGATTTTGTGGGGCCACTCGGTGTACCCTCCCGTATTGAGGGGCTGAAAAAAGTGGCTGTTGTGGGTGGCGGCGTTGGCTGTGCCATTGCTTACCCCATTGCAAAAGCGTTGCATCAGCAGGGCACCGAAGTGCATTCTATTGTAGGGTTCCGTAATAAAGACCTGGTGATTTTGGAAGAAGAATTCAAAAACGCCAGCGACTTGGTGAAAATTATGACCGATGACGGCTCCTACGGAGAAAAGGGATTGGTTACCAATGCCCTAAAAGAATTGATTGACAGTGGGGAACAGTATGACGAAGTCATTGCCATCGGTCCGCTTGTGATGATGAAGTTCGTAGCACAGCTGACCAAAGAATACGGAATTAAAACCACCGTCAGCATGAATCCCATTATGATTGACGGTACCGGTATGTGTGGCGGTTGCCGGCTGACAGTTGGCGGAAAAACCAAGTTTGCTTGTGTAGACGGTCCGGATTTTGACGGTCATGAGGTAGATTTTGATGAAGCCATTCAGCGTTCCCGTATGTATTTTGAAACCGAACGTCACCATCACGAAGAAACCTGTAATTTGTTTAAGGGGGTAGAATAATATGCCGAATATGTCACTGGAAAAAAATAAAATGCCCCATCAGGACCCCAATGTAAGAAATAAAAACTTTCAGGAAGTTGCATTGGGCTATACTTTGGAACAGGCAAAAGATGAAGCAGAACGTTGTCTTGGCTGTAAACACAAACCCTGTGTAGGCGGCTGTCCGGTTGCAATTGACATTCCTGCTTTTATTGCGAAAATCAAAGAAGAAGATTTAGAAGGTGCTTACGAAATTATCAATCGTTCCAGTTCCTTGCCTGCGGTTTGTGGCAGAGTATGTCCTCAGGAAACCCAATGCGAAGCGAAATGTGTTCGCGGCATCAAAGGGGAACCGGTTGCTATCGGACGTTTGGAACGGTTTGTGGCAGACTGGCACCGTTTGAACGTGGAAAAAGAACCTGCTCTTGCGGCAAAAAACGGACATAAAGTTGCGGTAATCGGTGCAGGACCTGCAGGTTTGACCTGTGCGGGAGACCTGGCAAAAGCCGGCTATGAGGTAACCGTATTTGAAGCACTTCACGTTGCCGGTGGTGTGTTGGTTTACGGAATCCCCGAATTCCGTCTGCCTAAGGCAATCGTTCATGCGGAAATTGATAAGCTGAAAAAAATCGGTGTTACGATCGAAACCAATACCGTAGTCGGGAAAGCGGTATCGGTTGACGAACTGTTCTCGGAAGGTTTTGAAGCGATATTCATCGGTTCCGGTGCAGGACTTCCCCGTTTTATGGGAATCCCCGGCGAAAACTTCAACGGCGTATTCTCTGCCAATGAATTTTTAACCAGAATCAATCTGATGAAAGCTTACCGTGACGATGCCAATACGCCGGTTCATCACGGCAAAAACGTGGCAGTTGTCGGCGGCGGAAATGTTGCCATGGATGCGGCACGTTGTGCAAAACGTCTGGGTGCGGAAAATGTGTATATTGTTTACCGCCGTTCTTTAGACGAAATGCCTGCCAGAAAAGAAGAAGTGGAACATGCAATGGAAGAGGGCATTATCTTTAAAACCCTCTGCAATCCCGTGGAAATTACAGGAAACGAAAATAAATTTGTTTCCGGAATGAAGTGTGTGGAAATGGAACTGGGCGAACCGGATGCTTCCGGCAGAAGAAGGCCGGTAGAAAAACCGGACAGCGAATTTATGCTGGATGTGGACTGTGTGATTATGTCCATCGGTACTTCTCCCAATCCCCTCATTAAAAGCACTACCGAAGGTCTGGAAACCAATGCACACGGATGTATTGTAACCAATGAGGGCGGCCTGACTTCCCGTGAAGGGGTCTATGCCGGTGGGGATGCAGTAACCGGTGCAGCTACCGTAATTTTAGCAATGGGTGCCGGTAAAACTGCGGCACAATCCATTGACGAATATCTGAAGAACAAATAAACAGAAGAACAAAAAAGAGGCTGGGATAGCCTCTTTTTTATGCTTATTTTCTACAATAAATCAAATACTCTGAGATAAAAACCCGCAACTGCTTCTTTGGGAAACAGGGGAGCCACCGAAAATACCACTTCCGGATTGGTTTTAAATGCTGTGGCAAGACACAGAGTAATGGTTTTTGAATCTAAGTTTTTCAGTAAATCCGGGGAAAAAGTAAGTTTTTTGTTAAAAATATTTTCCACGAAAGATACAATCTGTTTTTCCTCTGCTTGTTGTTTTACAGTTGTTGCGAGCACTTCGTGAAAGCTGTCTGCAGAATACAGCGTTAAGGGGGTTACTCCGAAAATTTTTGCTGTCATTTCTGCTGCAACGGTTAGTATCACGGGAATGGTGAGGGGGTTTTCGGTCTCTGTCTGCAGAGCTTTTTCCAACGCAGTATATCCTGCCGTTTGCAACAGATTCCCTTTGATACGGGCAGCAGAGAAAAATTCTTTCCAGTTTCGCAATGTAATGTGTTTTTGTTTGGCAAGTCTGGAAAAATCGTGTTTGGCGAAGGTGTAATAGGTTCCGTCAAAAAACGAAAAAGCCTTTAAGGTATCCAGATATCCCAACCGGATATTCCGTCTGGCAGTCTCTTTCTCAAAAATTAAAAAATTCCCCAAATCCCATTTAGGACTGATATACGTTACGTTTTTGGATTCCTTTAGCTCCTTGACTGAATTTTTGATCAGACCGACAGCCTCTAAATTCACCACAATGATCCGTTTGGCACCCTTTCGTTCTGCCAGATGAATCGGCATATTGTCATAGTATCCGCCGTCGATGTATTCGGTTTCTTCAATCTGATGTCCTTTGACTGCGGGAAAACAGGCGGCACTTGCCATCAGATAGTCGGAAAGCTGACCTTCGGGAATGTCTTCGGTGTAAACTTCCAAAGGGTCCAGACCTTTCTTTTTTACAGTTACCAGACCAAATTCTATTTGAGAATTACGGATTTTGTCTTCGTTTACATAGCGGGACAAAAGCTCCCGGAGTCCTTCTGCCGAGGCTCCGCCTTTTTTCAGAAATTCTTTGGCATAAGCGGTCAGCGACGGCTTTTCGTTTAAGTCAAATACCATAGAAGTGTCGATTTCTTCCCAAAGAGAAACCGCTTCTTCAAAAGAATCCTGTGCAATCAGGGCACCATTTAAGGCACCCACCGAAGTTCCGGTCACAATATCCACCGTGATACCGAGTTCCCGGAGTGCTTGCCATACGCCAATCTGATAGGCTCCCCGGGAACCGCCTCCCGCCAGCACCAATGCAGTTTTCATTCTATCACCTCGTAGTTTTGGCAAATCATTCTTGTTACTATTAGTATACCGCACTTTTTTCAAAATATCAACCAAAATTTGGAAGATTGCCTTTGTATTGTTTGACAGATGACGTTTTTTGTGATATGATATTGATGTGAGAAGTTGGATTATCAACAGAAATCTATCAGCTGATATACGATTGAAAGTTTAGAACCTTCCCTCATAATGGGAAGCTGTTTTTCTGAATATAGAAAGGGAATTGGTGCTATGGCGAAAATTGTGGCAAAAAAATCACTGGGACAAAACTTTTTGCAGGATGATTCGGTGATTGAAAATATCGTGATACAGGCAGGAGTCAATCCGGATACCGATGTGTTAGAAATCGGACCAGGTCTGGGTGCAGTGACCGATTTGTTGGTAGAACGTGCAAGAAATGTGGTAGCAGTGGAAATTGATGACCGTCTGTATCATAATCTTGTGAAAAAGCATGGTTGCCGTGAAAATTTTAAAATTATCAATGCCGATATTTTAGAAACCGACTTATCAGAGATTGTTACCGACAATATGATTGTGGTGGCAAATCTGCCTTACTATATTACTACTCCCATTATTACCAAACTGGTGGAGAATCCCTGTGGATTGAAATCCTTAACTGTGATGGTGCAGTTGGAAGTAGCAAAGCGTATTTGTGCTGACCACACCCAAAAGGATTACGGTGCCATCTCGGTTTTTTGTAATTATCATTGCGATACCGAACTTCTTTTTACGGTGCCGCCTGAAGCTTTTGATCCCATTCCGAAAGTGACTTCCGCAGTGATGAAACTTCGTTTTCGTGAGGAAAAAGCAGTAACTCCCAAAAATGAAAAACAGTTCTTCTCGGTAGTGAAAGCGGCATTTTCCAATCGCCGTAAAACTTTGGCAAATTGTTTGATGCAAAGTTTTTCGTTATCCCGTGAGGAAGCAGTCGGTCTGATTACTTCCTGCGGCTTGTCGGAAACCGTCCGGGGAGAAAAACTTTCGCTTTTGGATTTTTGTAATCTTAGCGACCGGATGTGCGATCGGACAAACTAACACAAACCAAACCAATCAAATGAAAACAAAAAAAACCAAAAAAATTGATAAAAAGACTTGCAAAAAGAAAAACGGTATGGTAGAATAGTGGTATAATGGGTGGAAATAGGATTTTTTCAAAAACCATCCGCTGAAAAATTGATTAAAAATATATGTTATCAATAAGAAAAAGGAGTCCTCAAAATGACAGACAACAAATTTGTGTTAAGCTGGGTTGAAGAAATGAAAAACCTGGTAAAACCCGCTAATGTAGTATGGATTGACGGTAGTGAAGAACAGCTGGATGCTCTGAGAGAACAGTCTTGTAAATCCGGTGAAATCATCCGTTTAGACCAGGAAAAATTACCCGGATGTTTCTACCACAGAACCGCTCAGAACGACGTTGCTCGTATAGAAGACAGAACCTTCATCTGTGCAACTTCCGAAGAAGAAGCAGGCCCCACCAACAACTGGATGGATCCCAAAGCTGCTTATGAAAAATTAGGCAAATTATTCGATGGTTCCATGGCAGGAAAAACCATGTATGTAATTCCTTTCATTATGGGTGTGTTGGGCTCTCCCTTCTCTAAAGTTGGTATCGAAATTACCGACAGCATCTACGTTGTATTAAACATGGCAATTATGACCCGTGTTGGTCTCCAGGCTGAAAAACAGCTGGGTGACAGCGCAGATTTCACCAAATGCTTACACGCTTGTAAAGATGTAAACCCCGACGAAAGATATATCATGCACTTCCCCCAGGACAACACTATCTGGAGCATCAATTCTGCATATGGCGGAAACGTGCTGCTGGGTAAAAAATGTCTGGCTCTGCGTATTGCAAGCTACTTGGGTAAAAAAGAAGGCTGGATGGCAGAACATATGCTGATCTTAGGTCTGGAAAATCCCAAGGGTGAAGTGAAATACATTGCTGCAGCGTTCCCCTCTGCTTGTGGTAAAACCAACCTGGCAATGTTAATTCCTCCCTCTATCTTAAAAGGTTACAAAGTATATACTGTAGGTGATGATATCGCTTGGATCCGTGTTGGTAAAGACGGCAGACTGTGGGCTATGAACCCCGAAGCTGGTTTCTTCGGCGTTGCTCCCGGTACCTCCAACAAAACCAACCCCAATGCTCTGGCAACTACTATGAAAAACACCATCTTCACCAACGTATTCTTAAAAGATGATAACACCGTATGGTGGGAAGGTATGGACGGCGAAGCTCCGGCTACCGGTACCGACTGGTTAGGTAACCCCTGGACTCCTGAATCCGGCGTAAAAGGTGCACATCCCAATTCCAGATTCACTGCTCCCGCTTGTCAGTGTCCTTGCATTTCTCCCGAATTTGAATCTACTGAAGGTGTACCGCTGTCTGCAATCGTATTCGGTGGCAGACGTGCAAAAACTGCTCCCCTGGTATACCAGTCTTTCAACTGGAACCACGGTGTATTCATGGGTGCTACCATGGCTTCTGAAACTACTGCTGCAGCTGCAGGTGCGGTTGGCGTAGTTCGTCGTGACCCCATGGCTATGATTCCCTTCTGCGGTTACAATATGGGTGATTACTTCCAGCATTGGTTGGATATGGGCACCAAAACTGATAAACTGCCCTTAATCTTCCACGTGAACTGGTTCAGAACCAACGCAGACGGCAAATTCATCTGGCCCGGATTCGGTGATAATATCCGTGTATTAAACTGGATTTTAGCAAGATGTGCAGGCGAAGTTGATGCTGTGGAAACTGAAATCGGTTATCTGCCCAAGAAAGAAGACTTAGACTTAACTGGTTTAGATATTTCTCCCGAAGTATTAGACGAACTGCTGAGCGTTGATAAAGAAGTTTGGTTAGAAGAAATCAAAGGTATTGGCGAATTCTTTGCAAAATTCGGTGACAAACTGCCCAAAGAACTGGCAGCTGAACTGGAAAACTTAAAAGCAAGACTGGCAAAATAATCAACCCTACCATCAAAAAGCTCTGTCCGAAAGAGGACAGAGCTTTTTTGTTATATCACGAAAATAACTCGATTTGAGCACCTAAGCTTTTAAAATTCTCTACGATATTGTGGTACCCCCGAAGCAGATGTCCGCTGTCGGAAACAGTGGTAGTTCCCTCTGCCATCAGACCGGCAATAATCAATGCGGCAGATGCCCGTAAATCGCTGGCACAAACCTGAGCGCCGTTTAAGCGGGGAGTTCCCTCGATCACAGCAGTTCTGCCCTCGGTGGTGATTTTGGCACCTAAACGCTTGAATTCACCGATATGCATAAAACGGTTTTCAAAAATGGTTTCGGTAATAATAGAAGTACCTTTGGCACAACAAAGCATCGCGCAGAACTGTGCTTGTAAATCGGTGGGGAAACCGGGATAGGGCAGAGTTTTGATATCTACGGCACGGTAGGAGCTTTTGCCCTCTACCGTTACGGTGGTATCTTTCATTGTCACATTGGTTCCGGTTTCTTTTAACTTGGCAATCACGGGAGTTAAATGTTCGCTCATTACATTGGTTAAGGTAACCTTTCCGCCGGTAGCTGCCGCTGCAAGCATATAGGTACCGGCTTCAATACGATCAGGGATGATGGTATGCTCGCCACCGTGTAGGGAAGAAACTCCTTCGATTTTTATGGTGTCAGTACCGGCATCGGAAATCTGGGCGCCCATTTCGTTGAGGAAGTTGGCAAGGTCGATGATTTCGGGTTCTGCGGCGGCGTTTTCGATGAGGGTGGTTCCTTTTGCCAATGTTGCAGCCATCATCAGATTTTCAGTGGCACCCACGCTGGGAAAATCCAGATAAATTTTATTTCCTTTCAGTTTGTTTGCCTTCAGGGAAATATAACCGTTTTTTGTATGAATGGAAGCACCCAGTTTGGAAAAGCCTTTCAGGTGTAAATCAATCGGTCTTGCACCAATCGGACAACCGCCGGGATGGGCGATTTCGGCGTATCCCTCCCTGGCGAGTAAGGGACCGGCTACTAAAAATGAAGCACGCAGACGATTGGTAATATCGTAGGAGGCAAAGGGGGATATTTCTTTGGATGCTTCGCAGAGATAGGTTTGACTTTGCTGTTTGATCTGTTTTCCTGTTGCAGAAAGCAAAATTTGCATATTGGAAATGTCGGAAATTGGCGGTATATTGTTGACTTTGCAATCATCATCGCATAACAGGGTGGCGGCAAGGATGGGAAGTGCTGCATTTTTGGAACCCTGTACAGCAATGGTTCCGAATAATGGGTGTTTCCCTTTGATTTCGATGGTTGGCAACTGACATTCTCCTTTTTGATCATACTACAAAACTACACTTAGTATTACCTGATTCCCCGGAAACATACTGCGTAAAATTGTAACATAAATGTAATAAAAAAAATCGTGACATTTCACATGGTAAGTAGTATAATAAAAATGACTTCGTATAGAATGATTCTGATAGACGATTGATAATTGTGACCGGAGGTGAGAAAATGCCGTTTCATTTTAATATTCCGTCAGGTCTGACGATGCTGTCCACTATGCGTCTGGCTGATTATGTGGATATTATTGTGGTTGCCTACCTGATTTATAAAATTGCAAAGTTTTTTAAGGATACCCGTGCCGTTCAGGTTTTGAAGGGCATTGTGGTACTGATGGTCTGTGTACAGCTGTCGGAAATCTTTAAGCTGAATACCATTAACTTTATTTTGCAGAATACAATGCAGGTGGGACTTTTGGCGGTATTTATTCTGTTTCAGCCGGAAATCCGTTCCGCCCTGGCAAGAGTGGGGAAAAGCCGTCTGAGTTTTCTGAATTTTGACGGGGATGACCGTTCCGACCCTGTGGTAAATGTGATTAACGCCGTGACGGCATCTGCAAAAGCGTTATCGGAAAGGAAAATCGGTGCTCTGATTGTCATTGAACAGGCTACCAAAATTATGGATATCGTAAGAACGGGAGTTTCGTTGGATGCTCAGGTTTCCACCGAACTTCTCAATAATATTTTCTATCCCAAAGCACCATTACACGACGGTGCGGTTATCATCGGGGATGGCAAAATCAAAGCTGCTTCCTGTTTTTTACCTCTGTCGCAGAATGACAGCTTAGAATCAGAACTTGGTACTCGTCACCGTGCAGGGTTGGGAATTACCGAGGGAAGCGACTGTATCACTGTGATTGTGTCGGAAGAAACCGGGAAAATTTCTTTGGCTTGTAATGGCGGTCTGACTCGTAACTTAAGTCCTGCGGTCTTAAAAGAAGCACTTACCAAGTTGCTGATCAAAGAGGAAAAGACCAATAAAAAAGTAAACCTGAAAAAAATTGTAAAGAAAATTAAAAAATAAGTTAAAAAATCTGTAATAGGAGGTCCTTATGAAAAATTTTTTGGAAGCCATCCGGCATAATACTGCACTGAAAATTTTTTCACTGATTCTTGCAATTTTATTGTGGGCCTTCGTTCAGTTGGCGCAAAATCCTGAACTGAGCTACGATGCTTATGAAGTGCCTATTTCCATTACCGGCGAAGCAGATATCAACAGTGAGGGGTATGTGATCAGCGCCGCTCCCAAAAATTTGAAAACCAATCTGACCATTTCTACCAAACGGTCCTACTTAAACAACTTTGATCCTGGCAGTTTGTCTGCTTATGTGGATGTATCCACTGCGAAAGCTGTTGGAGAATATTCTTTTCCTGTAAGAGTCCGTTCCGAGGACGGTAATATTACGGTGGTTTCCAAAAGTCCGTCTACGGTTTCTCTGTATGTGGACCGGATTATTTCCACGCAGAAACCCATCAAGCTCTCCTATGATGGAAGTTTGCATCCAGACTATTATATCGACAAAAACAACATTGTGATTTCTCCCGAAATGGCAACGATCAAAGTGCCGGAACTGGTGGAATCCAAAATTTCAGAAGTTGTGGTTCATCTGGATATGACTAACGTGAAATCGGAAATTTATAATGAATTTACCGGGATTGCGGTGGATTCCAGAGGGGAAGAAGTTACTGATAAGTTCTTAAAAATCACCAACGAGTCCATCACGGTTCAGGTTCCTATTTTAAAACGGAAAACAGTTCCTGTTGCGATTAAAAACTTGCCCGATAACTTAACTTACAATCTGAATATCGAGCAGATTGAAATTGCAGGAAAAGAATCGCTGATTGATTCTGTCACCGAAATTGACGGTTATATCAATGACTATGACCCCGAACATTCCAACGCATCCTATACGGTTACCTTAAAGCTTCCTGATGATATTATATCCACCGAGGAAAAAACCATTAAGCTTTATGTGGTAGATTAGTATAGTAAAATTTTGAAAAAATAAAAATAAATATAACTTTCAGGGCAGGGTGAAATTCCCGACCGGTGGTAAGCGCCGTTTTTTTAAAATCGGCGGACAGTCCACCTGCTTTTTTAAGAAAAGCTGAATTGGTGAAATTCCAATACCGACCGTTACAGTCCGGAGGAAAGAAAGGAAATTAATTGCTATGTCTCACAGTAAAACAAGAAAACTAACCGTAACGGCATTGTTATCTGCCGTATCCATTGTGTTGTCTTTTATCGGCTTATCAGGCCCTTGGATGCCCTCATTCATCAAGCTTGATTTTTCCGACCTTCCGGTACTGCTTGCCGGGTTTGCCTTTGGTCCCTGGTATGGCATTGCAGTCTGTTTTATGAAAAATATTTTCAATTTGTTTTTCGGAACTGCAGGATGGGTTGGTGCAACGTCTAATTTTTTGTTGAGCTTGTTGTTTGTAGTGCCGGCAGCCTGGCTTTATCAAATCAAACGAAACAGAAAAAGTGCCTTGATTGGTGCCTTGATTGGTGCACTATCTATGGCAGTTGTGGGAATTTTCACCAACTATTATATTGTGTATCCCATGTATACCACGATGATGCCTATGGAGGTCATCATCAAGATGTATCAGGTAATTAATCCCGCTGTGACCGATTTATGGACAGCACTGATTTATATGAATTTTCCCTTTACATTCATCAAAGGACTTATGAATGTGATATTAACATTTGTCCTTTATAAACGACTTTCACCATTGTTTTTTGGAAAGCGAAAGTAAGAAGTTAAAAAAGGTTACTGCTTTGCAGTAACCTTTTTTGATGCCAACCTATTTTAGAATTTAATCGTCCCAACTGTCACGGATTTTTTCTTCGATTTCCTTAGCCAGTTCGGCATTATCGTTTAAGTACATCCGGGCGTTTTCTCTGCCCTGACCTAAGCGCAGTTCTCCATAGTTATACCAGGCGCCACTTTTTTCCACGATACCGGCTTCCACGCCTAAGTCGAGTAACATTCCGTTTTTGGAGATTCCTTCTCCGTAGAGAATGTCGAATTCTGCATCTTTAAAGGGCGGAGCTACCTTGTTTTTCACTACTTTTACTTTTACCTTGTTTCCAATAATATCGGTACCGTTTTTAATTGCTTCCGAGCGGCGTACATCCAGTCGCATAGAAGAGTAGAACTTGAGTGCTCTGCCACCGGTTGTAGTTTCGGGATTCCCGAACATGACTCCCACTTTTTCACGAAGTTGATTGATAAAAATGGTGGTGGTTTTGGTTTTGTTGATGACACTGGTTAATTTACGGAGTGCCTGAGACATCAGTCTTGCCTGTAAACCGACGTGGGAATCCCCCATATCGCCTTCAATTTCCTGACGGGGTACCAAGGCGGCAACCGAGTCGATTACAATAACATCCAATGCATTACTTCTGACCAACGCTTCGCAGATTTCCAAGGCTTGTTCCCCGGTATCCGGCTGAGAAATGAGCAGAGAGTCAATATCCACGCCCAACCGTTTTGCATAGATGGGGTCCAGTGCATGCTCTGCATCAATAAATGCCGCTTCTCCGCCGTTTTTCTGTGCTTCTGCAATGATAGTCAGAGCAACGGTGGTTTTTCCGGAGCTTTCCGGTCCGTATATTTCAATCACTCTGCCTCTGGGGACACCGCCTACACCGGTCGCCCGGTCCAAGGTCATAATTCCGGTAGGAATTACGTCTACATCCATTGACAGGTTTTCTCCAAGGCGCATAACAGTACCTTTTCCGAATTGTTTATCTAATTGTGCCATCGCAGCTGCTAAAGCTTTCTGACGGTCCTCTTTGCGTTTTTCCAAATCCATATCCATTTTTAAAAAGTTCCTTTCTCTTTAAGGATTTTCGCATTTGATACCTTCATTATAACAAAAAAATGAAAAATGTCAATAGATTTTCTTCAAAAAATCGAACAAATGTTCTATTTTTTGATTTCTCCGAGAGATTTGGACGCACAAAGTGCCAGATGCAGGGCGTTTTTGGCAGATAACTGACGGATTTTATCCCGATTGCCTACAAAATGGAATCGGAAGGCATCCGTTTTATCACAAGTGGAAATCCCTACATATACTAGTCCTACCGGTTTTTCTTCAGTACCACCACCGGGACCGGCAATTCCCGTGACGGAAACACCAATATCGGCACCGGTGAACAAACGGATTCCCTCTGCCATTTCACAGGCAGTTCCTTTGGAAACTGCTCCGTACTCCGAAAGGGTTTCCGAAGAGACGTTGCAGATTTTTTGCTTTAGTTCATTGGAATAGGTGATGGCACCGCCAAAGTAACTGTCCGAGGAGCCGGGAATGGCAGTTATCATTTGCCCAATCATTCCGCCGGTGCAGGATTCTGCAGTTGCCAGAGTTTGACCGTTTTGTTTGAGCGAATCCAATAGCACTTCTTCTAATTTGCGGTCCCCTTCGGTATAGATATATTCACCCACCAGTTCATACAGCTTTTCCTTTAAGGTGTTTGTCCGCGTGATCGCTTCTTCTCTGGTGTCGCCTTTTGCGGTGATTTTCAGCTGAACTTCTCCGGTTTTGGCATAAGGAGCAAGAATCAGATTTTTTTCTTTTTTCATATAATCACTTAAAACTTCTTCTAAGTGAGATTCCCCGATGCCAAAGAATTTTAAGGTGGTTTCTACGATTTCTCCTTGTTTTAAAGAGTCAAAATAGGAAGTGATTTCTTCGGTACGAAGCAAAGCTTCCACTTCGATGGGAGGGCCGGGCAACATCATCACCGTTCCTTCTTTGGTTCCGGTGATACAAGCGGGAGCCGTTCCGTTGGGATTTTGCACAATCTGAGAACCTTTTGGGAAATAACATTGGCTTAAATTGCTTTGGGGCATCGGTTTTTGTGCTCGGCGAAAATACAAATTCAGCATTTCTACCGAATATTCATCCCGAATCAGTTCACGGTCCAATGCCTTTGCCACCGCTTTTTTGGTAATATCGTCATAGGTAGGTCCAAGTCCGCCGGTGGTGATGACTAAATCTGCCTTTTTTAAGCCTCGTTTGATGGCTTTTACGATATCTTTTTTACAGTCATCCACCGTCAGCTGCATTACGGTTTTGATGCCGTAGGGCTTTAAATAATTTGCGATGGTGACACCGTTGGTATTTAAAATATCGCCTGAAACCACTTCGGCCCCAATGGCAATGATACAGCATTTCATAACAAGGATTCCTCCCGGATTTTTTAGAATTGATATCTATAGTATACTGCAAACAACGGGAAAATACAATCTTTTTTTGAAAAAACATAGACATTTTCCAATTGGTGTGGTATACTGATTATGCCAAACTAATTGAATATCTGACAGGAACTTTTCTTATTTTTATAGGATAAGTATATTTTTTGTATCATCTTCTAAGAATTTGATAAAAATGCAAATTCCAATTGAGATGATACAGATCTGTTCTTGTCTTAATCAATTAGTTTGGCGACTATCGGAGTTTGCGTTTTTTATGCGCTGACTTCGGTTGGCGCATTTTTTTAAGTGAAATGTGAGATTGGGGTGCTCTTTCATTCATTTTAGTTTAAAGTGCGCAAATTAAAAATGAAAGGAAGAATTACCATGAAAAACACATTAAAAGGATACTTTATCGGAGTGTTAAGTACAGTACTGTTACTTGGTTGCGTTGCTTATGCTGCAAGTACAACAAAAACAATTGAAGCCATTTACAACAACATTAAAATCTATGTTGATGGCATCAAAGTTGACTCCAAAGATGCTAACGGAAATACAGTAGAACCTTTTATATATAATGGAACTACATACCTACCGGTACGTGCAGTAGGTGAAGCTGTTGGTAAACCTGTTACATGGGATGGAGCAACACAAAGTGTTTATTTGGGTGCAGTCCCCGGAGAAAAACAGTTTCTTACAGATATTTGTGAGCCCTTTCAAACAAAAAGCTATGATGGTTCATACAATTCTAACAATGGTCGTTCGTTTAAAATGGCAGGAAAAAGCTATTCCAATGGCTTTGCAATGCAAGGGCCCGGATTTAATAGTGCTATAGACTGTTATGCAATATATAATTTAGACGGTAAATATCAAACAATGTCATTTGTAGCAGGGCATATTGATAATACAAGAATTGATGATGACGCAGAATTGTCTATATACATAGACGATAAACTTTATAAACAACATACGATAAAAGTGGATGCGTTGCCGCAAAAATATTCTGTACCGTTGAATGGGGCATTAAAAGTAAAAATAGAATTAAAAACCAATTCAACTTCTTTGTATGGAATTGCTGATATTATTGTAGAATAATCAGTAGTTTTTGCACCCCACAATCACTAAAACAGTACCTTACGCAAATTTTTGTCGAACTATATGGCAGATTCAGGAAATGTTCTGTGCTATCCCTCCTGCAACATCAATAGCGATTGTCATTCTGAACGAAGTGAAGAATCTTGCGAAAATATTGAGATTCTTCGGTCACTTTGTTCCCTCGGAATGACAGTAGGGATTTATCCGGTGTTTTTCAGGGGAAAGGCTTGTCGGGACGATTCACGAATCGCCCGTAAGGTAGTTGTGGTTTTTTTATATTAAGAAACAACATAAAAAACTGTGTAAAATCATTGATTTCACACAGTTTTTTGTTTATTATTTTCTATATTAGGTACCCGTTTGCCGGGAAATTATGCGTTTTCTTTTAAATAGTTTACCACATCGGCAACGGTACTGATTTTGTCAGCTGCGTCATCCGGAATATCGATTCCGAATTCATCAGAAAAAGCCATAATGAGTTCTACTACATCCAGCGAGTCTGCACCTAAATCGTCAACCAGAGTGGAATCTGCAGTTACTTTGTCTGCATCAATTCCCAACTGTTCTACGATAATGTCTTTTACCCGATCGAACATCTTGTGTTATAACCTCCTTTATATGTATCCATTTTTCATTTTACAAAATTAAGAAAGATGTTTGCGGATTTTTCCGCAAAGGTCTTTATCTGCCAGGGTTGCCGCAAATAAGATGGCGTTTTTGAATGCTACACGGTCAGAATTTCCGTGTGCCTTTACTACAGGAGCATTCAGTCCCAACAGGGGAGCACCGCCTACTTCTTTGGCGTCCATCATTTTTTTGATGGTACTAAGACCCGGCTTCAAGATGGCTGCTGCCAGCTTGGTGATGATATTTTGATAGAACACCTGCTTTAAGAAATAAAACAGAGTGCTTGCGGTACCTTCTAAGGTTTTCAGAGCGATATTTCCCGTCCAGCCGTCAGACACCAACACTTCGGCATCTCCGTTTAAGATATCACGTGCTTCTACATTTCCCACAAAGGTGATATTTTTATCCTCTTTTAGCATAGCGTGTGCTTCCACGATGGTGGAAGTACCTTTGTGGTGTTCCACACCAATGTTGATAAGACCTGCTCTGGGATTTTGAATTCCTAATATTTCTTTAGCATAGACGGAACCCATCATAGCAAACTGAGGAAAAAACTCCGGTTTACATTCTGCGTTTGCTCCAACGTCAATGATAACCGCTTTTCCTTTTTTTGTGGGAATGGTGGGGCAGAGTGCCGCGCGCTTGATTCCCTGAATCCGTTTGATAATGAGGGTTGCTCCGGTTAATACTGCACCGGTATTTCCGGCACTGACAAAGGCATCTCCTGCCTGTTCGCTGACCAGCCGAAGCCCCACCACCAAAGAAGAATCTTTTTTTCTGCGGATGGCAGAAATGGGGTCATCTTCATTTTCCACAATTTCTGTGGTATTGACAAACTGCAACCGGTCAGACACCGTATAACCTTCCTCTGTGAGAAGCTTTTTTAACAAAGCTTCATTTCCGGTAACAATCAGCTCTAAGTCTTTGCGGGCATCCAGTGCCATTGCACAGCCAAGGACGGTTTCCTTGGGTGCATAATCGCCACCGAAGCCATCAACCACGATTTTCATAAGAGCCTCCTGAATATGTATTAAAAGTATGTTCTATCTTACAGAATATGAACAAAAATGTCAAGCTATTTCCCTGTGGAAAAATTATACAAACAAGGTACTTACTGAAAGGTCCTCGTAAATTCTGTCAATTGCTTCAGCAAACACGTTGGCGGAAGAAAGAACGGTAATCTTGTCCAGCATTTTTTCCGGGGGAAGGGGAATGGTATCTAAAATCACCATTTCTTCAATGGGAGATTCCTTGATTCTCTCAATTGCGGGACCGGAGAATACAGCGTGAGAACATCCTACAGTGATTTTCTTTGCGCCTCTTTCTTTTAAGGCGTTGGCTGCATGGACGATGGTACCGGCGGTGTCAATCATATCGTCAATCATAATAACGTTTTTATCTTTGATGTCACCGATGATGTTCATAACTTCTGACACGTTGGCTTTGGGGCGGCGTTTATCAATAATTGCCATGGGAATATCCAGGCGTTCTGCGTAATATCTTGCACGGGTAACGCTGCCTAAGTCAGGAGAAACCATCACAGTGTCAGCGGTGTTGATGTGCTCTGCAAAATAGGGGCATAAAATTGCGGAGCCGAGTAAATGGTCCACGGGAATATTGAAAAAGCCCTGAATCTGTGCTGCATGTAAGTCCATCGTCAGAACTCTGTCTGCACCGGCAGCAGTAATCAAATCTGCAACCAGTTTTGCGGAAATCGGGTCTCTGGCTTTTGCTTTTCTATCCTGACGTGCATATCCGAAATAGGGAATTACTGCGGTAATTCGACCAGCAGAAGCACGTTTGAATGCATCAATCATAATGAGCAGTTCCATTAAATTGTCATTAACGGGATTGCAGGTAGATTGCACTACGAACACGTCGGAACCTCTGACAGTTTCAAAAATATTTACCGAGATTTCACCATCGGAGAAATGTTTTACTGCTGACTGACCAACCGATAATCCTAAGTTGGATGCAATATCAGCAGCTAATTTCGGATTGGAATTTGCTGAAAAAATCTTAATGTCTTTCCCGTGAGTAATCATTATTTAAATACCCCTTTCTTTCACCCATCCCTCTTTGTTTTCTTGCTTTGCTCTGGCGATTGCCAAAGCACCTTCCGGCACGTCTCGGGTGATGGTACTGCCGGCAGCTGTATATCCATGGGAACCAACTGTAACCGGTGACACCAGATTGGTGTTACAACCGATAAATGCATGGTCCCCGATTGTGGAACGATATTTTTGTTTGCCGTCGTAATTGACAACAACACTTCCGCAACCGAAGTTGCAAAAACTTCCCACATCTGCATCTCCGATATAGGTCAGATGGGAGGCTTTGGTTCCTTCTCCGATGGTTGCATTTTTAATTTCTACAAAATCTCCGATTTTTGCTTTATTTTTAATGTGTGCTTTGGGCCTCAGATAGGCAAACGGTCCGATTGTGACCTCGTTTTCCACCGTGGCTTCTGTCAGATAGGAAGCACGGATTTCGTTTTTGTTGCCGATATGAGATTCAAAAATCACCGTATTGGGACCAATGATGCAGTTTTCTCCGATTACGGTTTTTCCCATAATGACTGTATTGGGAAGAATCTGCGTCCCTCTTGCGATAACGACCTCTTCGTCGATATAACAGGTAGCAATATCGTAAAAAATCACACCGCATTCTGCCAGACGACGATTGATTTTCAATCTTTTTTGTAAACTTACCAGTTCCATTTGGAAAACCTCCTCTGTTTTCTGATGTCAAAATTTAAACAATAGAATCTACGGTTTTTAAACAGAAGAGAAGGTTTTTGGTAGGTTGTATCTATCAAAAAAACCGTTGTGATTTGCACACACATTATTAGTATACAACTTTTCTCGATAAAATTCAAGGGATTTTCTGAAGAAAAATGAAAAAAGTGGATAATTTTTTCAATTATCCACTTTCGTTCATAAAACTTTATGCTTCTTCTGTAGGTGTCTCAAGCAAAGCTTCTTCGTATTTTGCTAAAATCAGGCTTTGCAATTCATCCCTTAATTCGGAGCTGATCGGATGAGCAACGTCTTTGAATTCGCCTTCCGCGGTTTTTCTGGAAGGCATTGCGATGAACAGGCGTTCTTTTCCTTCGATCACTTTGATGTCATGAACCACAAAGCATCCATCGAAAGTCACAGAAACAACTGCTTTCATCTTGCCGACAGAGTTCACTTTACGAACTCGGATGTCTGTAACTTGCATAAGTTTCACCGTTTGTAATACGGACAAGTATCGGCAATATTATACAATACCTGTCAATATTACCCCTTCTTCATTTTTTAACAACATCATTATACAACGTTTTTCCCTGTTTGTAAACAATTTTTTCTATTTTCGGCAAAATGACGGACAATTTGGGGAGAAAATTGTTCTTAATACACAAAAAAATGAAAAGTTTTCATCAAAATATACAGAAAAATGATATAATTTGTGATAAAAATGTCCTCTGCTTGCGGACAGATGGCTCTGAGAATCAGGGGCGAATTCCAGGATGGGCGTTAAAAGTGAACACTGCTTTTTTCCATGCTTCTTTTTCCTCTTCGGTCCAGGTTTCGTGGGTGTTTCTGTAGTCGCTTTTTCGTTTGATTTCCGACAAATGTTGGTTTAAAGCTTTATACTTTTCCATGGTTGCTTCTACAATCCGGGATACTGTTTTTTTGTTGGCAAACCGTATTTTTTGAATTGTAATAAGATGTGGGACACAAAGGGGACTGTTTTCCTGTTCGTAACGGGATGAGAATTCTTCATTTTGGTAGAATTCCAGAAACGCTTTGGTGTAGTCGTCTTCGTTGGATTTCTGAATATCGCAGAAGAAACATTCTTTGTGGTTACTGCGGTCAGTTTTGGATTTTTTATCGGGTACGTCTTTCATCACGTTATTCATAAAATCGTGATATAAAATTGCGTGGGAAAGTGGGTCGCCCAATTCTGACAAACGGTGGGCATGATGGTTGCAGAAACCGTTGGTCCACTCGATTTTGGCACGGGTATGAGGGGTGTTGATGCCTTCGTATAAAAAACGCTCTAAAGCTTCTGCCAGGCGGAATTCCACAAAATCGCAAATGGGACAGACACCCTTTTTCATACGGTTCATCAGTTCTTCGTATATAATCTCTTTGCTATCCAAAATTTTGTTTCCTTTCCTATTTTTTTAGTTCCAGTGCACGGCGGGTGCATTCTTCCATGGCATTGTCAATGAGTTGGTAAAAATCATGTTCCTGAAGATGGTTTACTGCTTCGATGGTGGTGCCGCCTTTGGAACAGACTTTATCTACAAGAACTTCTGCAGAATCTTGGGAAGAAAGGAGCAGCTTGGCTGCCCCAAGGACTGTTTTTCCTGCCATTCTGAGGGCGGTCTTGTATGGGATTCCCTGACGTTCTCCTGATTTTGCCATGGCGTCGATCAACAGATACACATAAGCAGGAGAAGAACCGGAAACCGAAATGATGGCGTCCATTTTGTCTTCCGGCAATTCGTGGATTTCGGAAAATGCAGATAACAGCTGTTTGACTGTTTCGTATTCTTCGTCGGTAATATTGTCACCGCGGCAAACTGCGGTGACTCCTTCTCCCACCAGAGCAGGAGTATTGGGCATTGTGCGGACTACTTTGGTAGTGGCAGACAGCATATTTCTAAGAAATTGCGTGGTGATTCCGGGTGCTACGGTAATATAAATTTTATCGGAAAACTCTTTTAAATCCGCAAGCACCGCTTCGTAAAACTGGGGTTTTACAGTTAAGAAAATATAGTCAGCATTGGTTGCTGTCACTTTGTTATCGGTGGAGGTGTTGATGCCCTTGTCCTGATATTTTTGTAATTGAGTTTGGGAAATGTCGCTCACAAAAATATCGGCTGCAGTTACCATTTTCGATGCTAAAATACCGTCAATCATGGCACCGCCCATATTTCCGGTACCGATAAATCCAATTTTCATATTGATTCATCCTTTCTCAGTTAAAGTAGGGTGTATAGGTAAGAGGTGATTTCTGATGCGGGAACAGATATTCATACAGTTCGATAAAGTAATCGTCTGTCATACTTGCAATATAGTCAATGACCGTCTGGTCGGGTGAGGTTTCTTCCCGGTAATTGTTCTGACGGTAGTATTTTCCGTGTTCTGCAATAAAGTCCAGGTGATGGCGGAAAATGGGAGAATTTGTGCGGTTTTTTAGAAGGTCTTTTCTCAGCTTTTCATACAATTCCCGGAACATGGGTTTTAAAAGAGCTTCAATCTCCTTTACCCGTTTGCTTCCGTAAATAAAACGATAGTTTTCTTCTTTGATTTTGGATAGTGCCGAAAAGGCGTCTTCGTCCATTGCAATGCAATCTTTTCCGTAGCTTTTTTCGATGATATTAACACATAAATTATTGATGATTACAGCATTATATTTCCCTAAAGAGGTCTCGGAAAACAGTTCTTCTGAGGGGAGTGTTTCGGTTTTTAAAGCATCCTGGCGGTCTTTGCCCAAGTAAGCAATCAGATCGCAGATTTTCACCACGCAGCCTTCTTTGGTGGAGGGAGTCAGTTTTTTGACCGCTCCCTCAGTGGTGTAGCAGGTTTCCACTTTGTGGTCAAATTCCGAAAAGTCAGAAAGAGGTGCAGTGCGGTATTCTTTTTGTTCCATTTCTCCGTTATGGCATAGGATGCCGTCTAAGGTTTGCAGAGAAATGTTGTGACGAAAAATTCCGTCCAGTACCCGCACGCTATGCACGTTGTGGTGGAACTGTCTGCCGGTATATTCCATAGAAAGTTGGTTTAAAAAATGTTCTCCTGCATGACCGAACGGTGTGTGCCCGATATCATGACCTAAGGCGATGGCTTCAATCAAGTCCAGGTTTAACCCTAACATTCTGCCGATGTTTCGGGCAATTCTTGACACCAACTGCACGTGAAAGGCACGGCGGCTGATGTCGTCGTTTTTATAAAAAGCAAACACTTGCGTTTTGTCGGTATAGCGGTTGTAGTAGGGAGAATGCATGATTTTCTCCACATCCCGCAGGTAACAGCTTCTCCAGAGGGATGGTTTGTCGTGGTTCGGATCCCGTCGGATCGCAGTGTTTTCTAAAATGTAACTGTCCCGGAAATCCTCACAGATTTTTTTCTGCAGTTGGGGTGATAAAGAATGGTAGTGATTCATAAAAAATTCCTCTCATTCGGGAAGGATTCTTTCATTTTAGCATACCAAAAAAGATTTGTCAATTTTAAACCGGGAAAAGGTGGCGGAAAACCTGTAAAAAACACGAAAAAAATGGGGCGAAACTATAGACAAACAAAAAACTTTGTGCTATACTATATAAGTATAAATTTGTAATTTTTTATAGAGGAACCAATAACGGGAAGGAGTCGAACACAAGGATTATGAAATTTGAAAAAGACTTGCTGGGCATCAAAAATTTAGATGCCGACCAGATTCACTACATCTTGAAAAAAGCGGAAGATATGAAAAAAATCATCTTCTCCGGTTGTAAAAAAGCCACAAATCTCACAGGAAAATCGGTGATGACTATGTTTTTTGAAAACAGTACCCGAACTCGAACTTCCTTTGAACTGGCATCCAAATATCTGGGCGCAATTGCTTCCAATATGGCAGTATCTTCCAGCTCTGTGAAAAAAGGCGAAACCTTAATCGACACCACCCGAACTATTAATGCCATGGGCACAGATTGTTTCATCATCCGTCACGAAAATGCGGGGGCACCCCATTTGGTTGCACAGAATGTGGATGCCACCGTTATCAATGCCGGGGACGGTATGAATGAACATCCCACCCAGGCACTTTTGGATTTCTTTACCATGTATGAAAAAATGGGTACCGTGGAAGGAAAGAAAATTGCCATCATCGGTGATATTTACCACAGCCGTGTGGCACGAAGCGATACCTACGGATTGTTAAAATTAGGCGCCGAAGTGGTTATGGCAGGCCCCAGAACATTGCTTCCCAATGACCTGGAAAGCTTAGGCGTGAAGATGTATACTGATGTGGACAAGGCTGTTCGCGATGCCGATGTGGTAATGCCTCTGCGTCTTCAGCTGGAACGTCAGAAAAACTGCTTCTTCCCCTCCGGATATGAATATTCCAAATATTTCGGTATCAACGAAGCACGGATGAAACTGGCCAAAGAGGGGGCACTCATTATGCATCCCGGCCCGGTTAACAGAGGATTGGAACTGCAGTCTGTGCTGTATGCTCCCGATAAATCATCCATCGACGAACAGGTAACCAACGGGGTAGCCGTTCGTATGGCTGTGTTAGATACCTTCATTCACCGTGCATAAAGGAGGAACTCGATATGACTATTTTACTGAAAAATTTAACCATTGTTACCGTAGATTCCGTTACCGAAGGTCAGGATATTTTAATTACTGACGGGGTAATTACAAATATCGGTATCAATCTGACCAATGCTGCAGATACCATATTGGACTGTAGCGGGAAAACTGCATTCCCTTCATTTTTCGATATGCATACCCATATGAGAGACCCCGGCTTCACCTATAAGGAAGATATCGAATCCGGAACAAAAGCAGCAATGCACGGCGGATTCTGGGGAGTCGCAGCAATGCCCAATACCAACCCCGTGACCGACAATGTGCCTGTGGTAGAATATATCATCAATAAAGCAAATAAATTCGGCTATGCCAAGGTGTTCCCTGTGGCGGCAATCACCAAAGGATTAGAAGGCAAAGAACTTACCGAAGTGATGGAGTTAAAAGCTCATGGCGTGGTTGCGATTTCTGATGACGGGAAACCGGTGTCCGATTCCAATACAATGAGACAAGCGTTACGCTATGCAGATATGGCTGGCATGCCCGTGGTTTGTCACTCGGAAGATTTATCACTGGTAAACGGCGGTGTGATGAATGAAGGTGCAACGGCTGACCGTCTGGGACTTCGCGGAATTCCCCGTGCAGCAGAAGAAGCGGCAATTGCCAGAGAAATTATTTTAGCAAAAACCTATAACGTGCCGGTGCATATCACCCATATCAGCACCAAGGGTAGCGTCGACTTTATCCGGTACGCAAAAAAAGAAGGTGTGAAAGTCACTTGTGACACTTGTCCTCATTACTTCTCCTTGACCGACGAAGCTTGCGAAGGGTATGATACCCACGCCAAGATGAATCCGCCGTTAAGAGAAGCGTCTGACGTAGCGGCAATGATTGAAGGACTCATGGACGGCACCATTGATGCCATCGCAACTGACCACGCTCCCCATCATTTTGACGAAAAGAAAATTGAATTTGACCATGCCTTAAACGGTATCATAGGGTTAGAAACTTCTTTTGCAGTGGGTTGCACTTATCTGTATAAAACCGGAAAACTCACTCTGCCCCAGCTTGCAAAACTGATGGCAGATACCCCTTGCAGAATTTTAAATATCACTCCCGCTGAAATCAAAGTAGGTGCCACTGCGAATATTACCGTTTGTGACTTGAACGAAACCTGGGTACCCACTCCGGAAAATACCGTTTCCAAAAGTAAAAACTCTCCCTACTACGGCAAAGAGTTAACCGGAAAAGTGAAAATTGTAATTACCGACGGCACCTTAAAATTATCCTAAAAGAAAGGACTTTTGATATGAAAGAATTATTGCAAAAGATGAAAGCAATGAACAACCCCACCGTGGCAGGCTTAGACCCGGTGTTATCCTATATTCCGGCTTATATCTTAGAAAAAGCAGAAAAAGAACACGGCAAGACCTTTAAAGCTGCCGCAGAAGCAATTTTAGAATTCAACAAAGGCTTAATGGATGCACTCTGCGACATTGTGCCTGCAGTAAAACCCCAGTCCGCATACTACGAAATGTATGGTCTGGAAGGAATTCGTGCTTACTATGAAACCATCAAGTACGCTAAAGAAAAAGGCTTTTATGTAATCGCAGACGGCAAACGTAATGATATCGGTTCCACTTCCGATGCTTACGCTACTGCTTATTTGGGAGAAACTCAGCTGTTTGGCGAAACCAACCGTGCATTTCTTCCCGATTCCTTAACCGTCAATCCCTATCTGGGAAGCGACGGTATCTTACCGTTTGTAAAACGTTGCGAAGAATTCAATAAAGGAATTTTTGTACTGGTAAAAACCTCCAATCCCTCCAGCGGCGAACTTCAGGATTTGGTGTTGGACGGCGAAGAAATTTATGTGAAAGTTGCCAAAATGGTAAACCAATGGGGTGAATCCACCATCAATGATTTGGGTTACTCTTCTGTTGGTGCAGTTGTGGGTGCAACTTATCCGGAACAATCCAAAAAGCTCCGTGCCATTATGCCCAAGACCGTGTTCTTAGTACCCGGTTACGGTGCACAGGGCGGAACCGCAAAAGACATCGCTCATCTGTTTGACAAAGACGGTATGGGCGCTGTGGTAAATTCCAGCCGCGGCATTATGTGTGCATATCAGAAAGCAGGTGCCGCAGGCGAAGCGTTTGCGGATTATGCAAGAAAAGAAGCAATCCGTATGAAAGAAGATATCACCTCTGCTATTTCATTGGCAGAAGATTGTGAGGATTGATAGAAACTATGGAACATTTAGAAAAATATCAGGTTGCAACAGCCAACATTATCAAAATGACTAATCTTTGCGGTACCATCTATGATGTGACCGTGGAAAATGAATATTTAGCCAAGGCTTCCAGGTGCGGTCAGTTTGTGCATATTGATTGCGGAGACGAATTTGTACTCCGCCGTCCCATCAGTATTTGTGAAGTGACCGATTCGGGCATCCGTTTTATTTTTGATGTTCGTGGAAAAGGGACGAAACGTCTCTCGGAAAAACAAGTGGGTGACAGTTTAGATATTTTAGGACCTTTGGGGAACGGCTTTGCGGTCCGTAAAGGAAAATCCTTAATCTTAGGCGGCGGTATCGGGGTGTATCCCTTATATGAGCTGGCAAAACAGGCATCCAAAGAAAACCCTTGCGATGTGGCGTTGGGATTTCGTACCAAAGAGTTGGTTACCTTAGAAGACGAATTTAAAACCAAATGCGATAACTTATACATTGCAACCGATGACGGCTCCTACGGATTCCACGGCAATGCCTTGCAGGCAGTTAAAGAAAAATTAGAAAGCGGTGCTTATGAAACCGTATATGCCTGCGGTCCCTTGCCTATGCTCAAAGCATTAAAGGAAATTACCGACAGAAATAACATTTTCTGTCAGATTTCGATGGAAGAACGGATGGGTTGCGGCATCGGTGCCTGTCTGTGCTGTAACATCAAAGTGGAAGATGACGGGGAAGAAGGATTCAAACATCTTCACGTCTGCAAAGACGGTCCCGTGTTCAATGCAAAGGAGGTGCTCCTCTAAATGGCAAACTTAACAGTAAACTACCTGGGTGTGGAATTTAAAAACCCGGTGGTGACTGCCTCCGGTACCTTTGGGTTCGGAATGGAATATAACGAACTGTATCCCATCGAAAAATTAGGGGGTATCACCGTAAAGGGATTGACCTTAAACGAACGTCAGGGGAATCCCGCACCGAGAATTTTTGAAACCTCTGCAGGTATTTTAAACAGCGTGGGACTTCAGAATCCCGGTGTCCGCTACTTTGCCAAGCATATCATGCCAAAATTAAAAGAACTGGATTTGAAGATTATTGCCAACGTTTCGGGAAGCACTTTTTCCGACTATGTGGAGGCTTGTAAAATTGTGGATGCATCAGGGGTTGACATCATCGAACTGAATGTTTCCTGTCCCAACGTGAAGCAGGGCGGTGCTGCATTCGGTACCAATCCCGACACCGTGTTTGAAATCACCAAACTGGTGAAAGAAGCCATTTCCACTCCCTTATGTATCAAGCTTTCTCCCAATGTGACAGATATTGCAGCAATCGGACAGGCTGCTATGGATGGCGGTGCCGACGGGTTATCCTTAATCAATACCGTTTCCGGTATGGCGATTGATTTGAAAACCAGAAAACCGGTGTTCCATAACATTGTGGCAGGTCTTTCCGGACCTTGTGTGAAACCCATTGCAGTCCGTTCTGTATATCAGACCTACCAAAGAACCAAAGCACCCATCATTGGTATGGGTGGGATTGCCAACGGCAATGATGCAGTAGAATTTATGGCAGCCGGTGCTACCTTGGTATCTATTGGTACCATGAATTTTAAAGATCCCTTCACTCCCTTAAAGGTGATTGACGGACTGAACGCTTATTTAGATCAAAACGGCATTGCGGATGTGAACGAGATGATCGGTTGTGCACATCCCACAGGTAAAAAAATATAACGACAACACAGTTTCCAACAAAAAAAATGAAAGAAAAGAGATTGATAATATGATTAAAGTGAATTTATCCAACGTATCTGCTCCTGTATCTGTATTTGAAGCGGTAAAAGCAGAAAATCCTGAGGTATTAAAAGGCATGTTATGTGCCGAAGTCAATGGTAAAGTAGTAGGCTTGTCCGAAGAAATTACCGAAAACGGTGAAATCACGCTGTTTGATTTTTCCGACCCTGAAGGAAAGAAAACTTATTGGCATACGACTTCTCACGTGTTGGCAGAAGCCGTGAAAATCTTATATCCCGAAGCAAAACTGGCAATCGGTCCTGCAACCGATAACGGTTTTTATTATGATTTCGATTATGACCCGGGCTTCACCAACGAAGACTTAACAAAAATCGAAAGCCAGATGAAAAAAATCATCAAGAAAAACACCCGCTTGAATCGTTACACCTTATCCCGTGCAGAAGCGTTAGAAAAAGTGAAAGAAGAACCCTATAAAGTGGAATTAATCAACGACCTGCCCGAAGACAGCGAACTGTCATTCTATGAACAGGGAGACTTTACCGACCTGTGTGCAGGACCTCACCTGACCTTTACCGGTGCCATCAAAGCGTATAAACTGTTGTCTATCACCGGTGCTTACTGGAGAGGGGACGAAAAGAACAAAATGCTCCGCCGTATCTACGGAATTTCTTTCCCCACGAAAGAAGAATTAGAAGAACATGTTACCAAATTGGAAGAAGCAAAAAAACGTGACCATAACAAGCTTGGCAGAGAATTGGAACTCTTTACTACTGCGGATGTTATCGGTCAGGGTTTACCCATTATGCTCCCCAAAGGTGCAAGAGTGATTCAGTTATTACAGCGTTGGGTAGAAGATGAAGAACAGAAGCGTGGATGGTTACTCACCAAAACTCCCTTAATGGCAAAAAGCGATTTGTATAAAATTTCCGGACATTGGGACCATTACCAAGACGGTATGTTTATTATGGGCAATGAAGAAACCGACGATGAAGTGTTTGCCTTAAGACCAATGACTTGTCCGTTCCAGTATCAGGCATTTTTAAACCGCGGACGTTCTTACAGAGACCTGCCCATGAGACTGGCAGAAACCTCTACATTGTTCCGTAACGAAGCCTCCGGTGAAATGCACGGCTTAATCCGTGTGCGTCAGTTTACCATTTCTGAAGGCCATTTGATGTGTACGCCCGAACAGCTGGCAGACGAATTCAGAAATTGTCTGGATTTAACCAACTATATGTTAAAAACCTTAGGATTATATGAAGATGTATCCTATCGTTTCTCTCAGTGGGACCCTGAAGATACCGAAAAATATATCGGAACCCAAGAACAGTGGGACGAAGCACAGGGCATTATGAAAGAAATTTTAGACGATATCGGTTTAGATTATAAAATCGGTGTTGGCGAAGCTGCCTTCTACGGTCCGAAGCTGGATATTCAGATTAAGAATGTTCACGGCAAGGAAGATACTCTCATTACCATTCAGATTGACCAGATGCTGGCAGAAAAATTCGGTATGGAATATGTAGCGGCAGACGGCACCAAGAAAAATCCCTATATTATTCACAGAACCTCTATCGGTTGCTACGAAAGAACTTTAGCTTTGTTAATCGAAAAATATGCAGGTGCATTCCCCTTGTGGTTAGCACCCGTTCAGTTGAAAGTGTTGCCCATTTCCGAACGTTTCTTTGACTACGCGAAGAAAGTAACCGATGAACTGTTAGCTGCCGGTTTCCGTGTGGAACTGGATAACAGAAGCGAAAAAATCGGTTACAAAATCCGTGAAGCACAGCTGGAAAAATTGCCCTATATGGTTATCGTTGGGGAAAAAGAAGCGGAAGAAGGTACCGTTTCCGTCCGTTCCAGAAAAGACGGCGACAAAGGTAGTCTGAAACTGGATGAGTTCATCAAAGAACTGAAAGTGGAAGCAGAAACCAAAGCCCGCTAAGATTTGAAAACTTAAAAAGAATACTCGTTTGTCATTCTGAACGAAGCGAAGAATCTCTTGTTTGATGTAACAATGATTTTCTGAGATTCCTTGGTGGTTTCTTACCTCGGAATGACAACGGGCTTTTGTTTGTAAAAAACGAAACAGAAAGGATGAATTTTCAATGGAATTTACCCGTAAACTTTTACATCTGATGGAACGAAATGCCACCTACACCGCCAAAGATATTGCAGAGCTTTTGGGAGAAGATGAGAAAAAAGTGGCGGAAGAAATTGCACGCTTACAGGAAACAGGTGTCATTTTGGGTACCAAAACGTTAATTAACTGGGAAAAAATCGCGCCTGAATTGACCGTTGCCATTATTGAATTAAAAGTAACTCCCCAAAAAGGTGAGGGGTTTGACAAAATTGCCAGAGAAATTTATGCCTTTCCCGAAGTGAGAAGTGTCACTTTAATGAGCGGCGGCTATGATTTAGCGGTAACGGTTGTTGGCAACTCTATGAAGGATGTTGCTATGTTTGTGGGCGAAAAACTGTCTACACTGGATACAGTGCTGTCTACGGCTACCCATTTTGTGTTGAAAAACTATAAAGTTGACGGCGTTCTGTATGCCGATGAACCCAAGGATGAAAGGGTGATTACACTTTAATGAATGGTACTAAAAATAATCAGGATTCTTTTAATCCAATCTCCTTTGTAAACAAGCAAGTCAGAAATATTCCACCCTCCGGGATTCGCCGCTTTTTTGATATTGCGGCAACTATGGACGATGTGATTTCCTTAGGTGTTGGAGAACCTGACTTTGTCACACCCTGGCATATCCGCTCTGAAGCGGTGAAATCCTTAGAAAAGGGACGCACTTACTATACTGCCAATGCAGGTCTTTTGGAATTGCGAAAAGAAATTGCCAACTATATGGAAGAAACCATTCACGTGTCTTACCATCCCGAAAAGGAAATCGTGGTAACAGTGGGGGCATCCGAAGCTTTGGATGCGACTCTTCGTGCATTGATAGAACCGGGAGACGAGGTTTTGATTCCGGAACCCAGCTTTGTGTGCTACAAACCTTGCACCGTTTTGGCAGGCGGAATTCCCGTTCCCATTGAAACCAAAGCGGAGGACGGCTTTAAATTAACACCCGAACTGTTACAAAATGCCATTACTTCAAAAACCAAGCTGTTGGTATTACCTTACCCCAACAATCCCACGGGTGGCATTATGACCGAAGACGATTTATCGAAAATCGTTCCCATCATCAAAGAAGCCAATCTGATGGTGATTTCCGACGAAATCTATTCGGAGCTGACCTATACCGGTAAGCACGTTTCCATTGCTACCTTTGATGGAATGAAAGACAGAACCGTGGTGATTAACGGTTTTTCCAAAGCCTTTGCTATGACTGGTTGGCGACTGGGCTTTGCCTGCGCTCATCCGGATGTGTTGTCTGCAATCTTAAAAATTCACCAGTACGGAATTATGTCTGCACCTACCTTTTCCCAGTATGCGGCAATCGAGGCATTAAAAAACGGCAGACCCGATATTGAACGGATGAAAGAAGAGTATAACATCCGTCGAAAATTTTTAGTGGACGCTTTAAACGATTTGGGAATGACCTGTTTTAATCCCTACGGTGCATTTTATGTATTTCCGTCCATCCGGAAATTCGGTATGGATTCGGAAGATTTTTGCCAGGCATTACTTACAGAGCAACGTTTGGCAGTAGTTCCCGGAACTGCATTCGGGGATTCGGGAGAAGGGTATGTGCGGATTTCCTATGCTTACTCTCAGGAAAATATCAAAAAGGCTTTAAAACGGTTGGAAGCCTTTGCAAAGAGCCGTTCGTAAGGAGAAATAGAAAATGACCTTGAATATTGTGTTATTTGAGCCGGAAATCCCACAGAATACCGGGAATATTGCCCGTACCTGTGCTGCAACGGGAGCGAAGCTCCATCTGGTTGGTCCTATGGGATTCACCATTGACGATAAAAAATTAAAACGTGCCGGACTGGATTATTGGCACGATGTGGATATTACTTATTATGACAGCATCGCCCAGTTTTACGAAAAAAATCAGGGCACGATGTACTATTTAACCACCAAAGCACCCCGTGATTACTCCGAAGCAACATTTGAGGACGGTTGCTATCTTATTTTCGGGAAAGAAACGGCAGGAATTCCTGAAGAAATTCTGTTAGAAAACCAAGAAACCTGTCTGCGGATTCCCATGATTGGGGAAATCCGCAGCTTGAACCTTTCCAATTCGGTTGCCATTGTGGCGTATGAGGCTTTCCGTCAGGACGGATTTTCCCATTTCCGCTTGGAAGGAAAACTCACAAAATACGATTGGAAATAAAGGAGAATTTAGTATGATACATAAATATCAGTTGTTCGGGAATAATATTGTACTGGACATTTATTCCGGTTCGGTGCACGTGGTTTCCGACGCCGTGTATGACTTGCTGGGCGAATACGATTTTGATGAAAATAATATTTCTGAAGAAGTAAAAACAAAATATTCCGAAGAAATTTTGGCAGAGGCAATCTCCGAAATCAAAGAATTAAAGGAAAACGGAACCTTGTATTCTCACGATATTTATAAACCGTTCCGTGATGCCAAAACCAAGACTCCTCCCGTTAAGGCTTTGTGCCTTCATATGGCGCATGATTGTGACTTAAGATGCCGTTACTGCTTTGCAGGAACCGGTGCATTTCACGGGGTCAGAAGTATTATGCCCTTAGAAGTTGCTAAAAAAGCCATCGATTTTGTGATTGCGAAATCTCAGAACCGAAAAAACATTGAAATTGACTTTTTCGGCGGTGAACCCATGCTTAATTTTGATGTGGTCAAAGAAACCGTGGCATACGCCAGAGAACAAGGCTTAAAACACGGCAAACATTTCCGTTTTACCATCACTACCAACGGCCTTCTCATCAATGAAGAGCAGATGGAATATGTGAATAAAAATATGGATAATATCGTCCTTTCCTGTGACGGCAGAAAAGAAGTGCACGATAAGAACCGAAAAACCGTTTCCGGCGAAGGCACTTACGATAAAGTGATTGACAAATTTATCAAAATTGCCAATGACAGAAAACAGATGGATTACTATATCCGAGGAACTTTTACCAAAGATAACAAGGATTTTACCAAGGACGTTTTGCACCTTGCAGACTTAGGGTTCAAGCAGATTTCCGTGGAACCTGTAACCTTAGACGAAAAATCGCCTATGGCAATCGGCTATGAAGACTTACCCGAAATTTTCGCCGAATACGAAAAACTGGCAGAAGAAATCATCAAAAGAGAAAAATCCGGTGAAAACCGTTTCAATTTTTTCCATTTTATGATTGATTTGGATAACGGTCCCTGTGCGTTACGCCGTATTTCCGGTTGCGGTGCCGGTTGTGAATACGCAGCGGTGACTCCCTCCGGGGACATTTTCCCGTGCCATCAGTTTGCCGATGAACCTGAATATAAAATCGGAAACGTGTTGGACGGAACCTATGAAATGCCCGAACAGTTCCGTGAGCGTGACATCTATACCGTAAAAGGCTGTGATTCCTGCTTTGCAAAATTCTACTGCAGTGCCGGTTGCAGCGCAAGTTCTTTGAAATATGAAAAAGATTTATACAAACCCTATGATATTGCTTGCCAGATGCAAAAAAAACGGGTAGAATGTGCCATTGCCATCAAAGCGGCACTGGCAGAATGAGGTGATTTTTTGCTATGATTATCGGTGTTTACGGCAGAATCGGAAGCGGAAAAACCACCTTTTGTAATTATCTGCGTACCAAAGGGTTTTATGTGATCAACGGAGATAAAATCAGCCGTGAAATCCTGATGCCCGGTAAACTCGGTCTGTCGCAAGTGATTGATGCTTTCGGAACCCAATTTTTGAACGCCGACGGTACCCTGAACCGAAAAAAACTGGGAGACTATGTGTTTTCCAATCCCGACGGTCTGCAACTGCTCAATGCCATTACCCATCCTTTGATTACTGCCAAGGTGAAAGAGCAGATTGACGCCCATCCCCGTCAGCATATCGTAATTGAGGGAGCGGTGCTTTATGCTACCGATATTTTGAAATTCTGTCAGAAAACTGTGGTGACAACAAGCGATGTTGCCTTAAAGCGAATTATGGCAAGAGACCTTCTCACAGAAGAAGAAGCCAAAAACCGTATCAACGCACAGGAAATTTATGAACAGGCAGATTTCATCATAGAAAATAACGGAACTCTTCCCGAGTTCTACCAAAAAATCGACCGGATGTTAGAAAATATTCTGTAGGAAAGAGAAGTGCAAACCAATGAAAAAAGAACATTTATTTAAAAAACATAAAGGCACCGACTACCAGGCGAAAGCGGAAGCGTTTTCGGAAGATTATAAAGCCTTTTTAACAACCGCAAAAACCGAACGGTTATGTGTGGAATATTTTGAAGCCAAGGCAAAAGCCAACGGTTTTTCTGATATTGCCGATAAAACAGAGTTAAAACCCGGTGATAAAGTGTATTACATCAACAGAAACCGTTCTGCGGTATTTTGTGTGATTGGTAAAGAGGATTTAGAATGTGGGATCAACTTAGTTGCCGCACATATTGACTCTCCCCGTCTGGACTTAAAGCCTGCACCCGTAACCGAAGAAGGGGGATTTTCGTATCTTCGTACCCATTACTATGGCGGTATCAAAAAATACCAGTGGGTGGCAACTCCTTTGGCACTGTACGGTGTGGTGGTCAAGAAAAACGGAGAAACCGTAAAAATTGCTGTTGGTGACGGTGAAAATGACCCCATTTTTATGGTGTCTGACTTGCTGCCTCACTTAGCCTCCAAACAGATGACTCAAAAAATGACCGAGGGGATTCCCGGAGAAAAATTAATGGTGTTGTCCGGCTCCAATCCCGATTTGGATGCAGAGAGCGAAGAAGTGAAAACGGCATTATTAAAAATTTTAGAAGAAAAATATAATATTTTGGAAGAAGATTTCTATTCTGCGGAAATCGAAGTGGTACCTGCCGGTGCTGCACGTGATTTAGGATTCGACAGAAGTATGGTTGCAGCCTACGGTCATGATGACAGAGTATGTGCATATACTGCGTTTCAAGGATTGCTTGAAACAAATCTCCCCAACAAAACTGCGGTAGTATTACTTGCTGACCGTGAAGAAGTGGGTAGCATGGGAAATTCCGGAATGCAGTCTAAATTTCTGGAATACTTTTTAGAAGAAGTGAAGCCCGGTGTTCGCCTCAATCAAGTGATGGCAAATACCATGTGTTTATCTTCCGACGTGGCAGCAGCCTATGACCCCCTGTATCCGGAAGTGTACGAAAAACAAAATTCTCCCATTTTCGGATGTGGTTTAACCCTGCTTCGTTACACTGGTTCCCGGGGAAAAGGCGGTTCTTCGGAAGCCAGCGCGGAAATGGTTGCAAAACTCCGTAAAATCTTTGATGATAACGATGTAACGTTTCAGTTTGCAGAACTGGGGAAAGTAGATGAAGGCGGTGGCGGAACTGTTGCACAGTATATTGCCAACTTAGGTGCTGATGTTATTGATGCCGGCGTAGCGCTGTTGTCGATGCATGCACCCTATGAAATAGCACACAAAGCAGACATCTACGAAGCATACCGTTCCTATATTGCATTTATGGGGGCTTGAAAAATCGCACCTAATCAATGAACCTCACCACTCGACGTACAATATGTACGCCGTCGGGTGACCCCTGCGGGTTCGGTTTTTTGATTAGTCATCGATTTTTCTTCACCTTAGTAGTGGAAATCAATTTATAAATACTGCATCCATTTCTCATCGTTCAAGGTTAGAGCATGAGAAATGGCTCAGGGAAAGAAAATTGGGAAAACAGACATTTTCCGGAGAATCGGAGAAGGGAAAACACTATGACAAGATCAGGTTTTGTTGCTTTGGTGGGGCGTCCCAACACGGGAAAATCCACTTTATTAAACAGTATTATCGGAGAAAAAGTGGCGATTGTGTCTTATCGTTCCCAGACCACCCGTAACCGGATTGTGGGCATTTTAACCCAAGGGGATGACCAGATTGTGTTTACAGACACTCCCGGTATCCATACGCCCAAAACCCGGCTGGGAGAGGAAATGATGTCGGCGGCAAACGGTGCGGTGTCAGATTGCGACCTGACCGTTTTAGTGGCAGAACCCCGTCTCCCCGGTGATATTGAAAAGAAAATTATTGAGAATTTCAAGAAGAACAATATTCCTGCTATTTTAGTGTTAAATAAAATTGACACCATTCCCAAGGAAAAGCTTTTGCCGGTGATTTTAGAATATTCCAAGCTGTATGATTTTATCGAAGTGGTGCCTGTTTCCGCTTTGAAACGGGACGGTATTGACCTGCTCATCAGCATTTTAAAAGAACATCTGATTGAGGGGCCGTTCTTCTATCCTGAGGATATGAAAACTGACACCGATCCCCGGATGCAGATTTGTGAAATCATCCGTGAAAAGCTGTTGAAACTGTTAAATGAGGAAATTCCTCACGGATTGGCTCTGGAAACCGTACAGATGCAGGAGTCTGCCAATTTGTTAAAATGCGGTGTCAATATTTATTGCGAAAAAGACGGACATAAACGAATCATCATCGGAAAAGAAGGCTCGTTCTTAAAAAAAATCGGTACCATGGCAAGAGAAGAACTTGAGAAAAAATACGGGAAAAAAGTTCATCTGGAGCTTTGGGTCAAAGTGAACCGTGACTGGCGAAATAATATCTATAAAATCCGAACCTTCGGTTTATCGGATGTGGAATAAAAAGGAATACTTATGAATTTTACTGATATTATTATGATTGGCATCGGTCTTAGTATGGATGCAGTTGCCGTTTCCCTAACTAACGGTATGGTTTATCGGATGGGGAAGGACAAAAAATTTATGATGCCCGTATTTTTCGGGATTTTTCAGGGATTGATGCCCTTGCTGGGTTACTTTACCGGTGGCATTTTTTCCAAATGGTTGGTTCGGTATTCGGGTTGGATTATCTTTTTCATTTTAGGTTTTTTGGGAGCTAAGATGGTAAAAGAGGGACTTTCTCATGAAAGGTTAGAAAAAAAAGAACCCACTGTAATGACTTACGGGGTTCTTTTTGTGCAGGCAATTGCTACCAGTATTGATGCGTTTGCAGTGGGAATTGCTTTTTGTACTACATGTGTATCCATCTGGTCCTCATCAGCGATTATTTGTGTGACAACTTTTATCTGTAGTTTCATTGCGGTGCTGATAGGCAAAAAGTTCGGAGAATTTTTAGGGAAAAAAGCGGAAGTGTTCGGCGGTTCAATTCTGATTCTTCTTGCTCTTAAGGCGCTTTTGTTTTAGCGGTTTTTCTTCTGCTTCGGGAGGGCAAATCCAACTTTTTGGGGTACATAAAATTCCTAAAAAAGCGGTGATCACTGCCTGGATGGAAGAAATCAGTACCACGGTGGTACCTGCCATACAAACGGCGAATACTTCTTCCATCTCCTGCTCATAGAAAAACATAAAAATCCGTTGTCCCACATAATCGTAGGGGATGCTGTTATGAAATAAAATGGTGAACAGAATATAGAAAAACAAGTCGCAAACAAAGACTTCACCGGCGACAAAGCACCAGCTGTTTAAGCGGGTGCTTTTTTGTTTTAACTGACCGCCTACCAGAATGGCAATTAACACACCGCTTAACAGAAACCATACAAAAGACTGCCCGTGTATGAGGCAGGCAATGGCAAGCATGGTGACCGATGCACATAAAATTCCTGCACCGGTTCCCAAAAGGGCAGAGGTGTACAACGTACCGGTATGGTAAGGCAACAGAGGCAACTGAAAGTAATGTGCCACGCCAAAGAGCACCAGATTTAAGGCGATGCCGATATAGATGAGAGTAATGTTTTTTTGGTTCATGGAGAATTTGTTTCCTTACGGTTTAATTTTCAAACAGTTTCTTGGAGAAAATCTGATAGTTCATTTGTGATTCATTGCAAAAAACAGAAAGATAATGCGTTTCTTTTTCTAAGAAGGTATCAATGGTGCCTTCTTCTTTTTCTAAGGAAAGCACACGGATTCCATCCTGCATTTTTTGGAGCTTGGTTTCCTTGCCGCGAACGAGAATCAGTATATTTTTTCCTTTTTCATGGGCAGTGGTAAGCGTTTTGTAAAACAAGTCAGTTTCCTGCTCCCGAAGGAAGATGAGCGGCTCTTTCATCACGAAAATCAGATTGTTTTTCTGGGAATCAAGCGTTTTTGTGAGTTTGTTCCATTCGGTCATATCTTTTCCTAAAATCTGTCCGCCTGAATTGTCAATATAAACCATTTCCAGATAGGGATGTTCCGGCAATTCTTTGGAGAAAGGGTTCACCCCGCTGGGAAGTTTTTCTAAGGTTTTTGCAGGCAGAAGCCGTTCAAACAGGGTGTTGTCACGATTACCGCCGTCATAGAAAGAAAAGGCAAGCGGGGCTTCACTGTTTTCTGCCATTTTATCAACAACAGGGAGGGTGTCTGCTACCGGAATCTCGTCACTCAGTTGGAATTCTTCTTCGGTTACAGTCCGGGTGTAGCCATCCTGGTTGGTTACCCGATAGGTACCATTTTTTTGTTTTACTCCTGCGATGGCAGGTTCTACAATTGTAATCTGTAATTCTTTTACCACATCTTCATAGGCAATCACAAGGATGTCTTTGCCGACGGTATCTCCATAGAGAAAACCGTCTTTTACCGTTGCGGTATTGTTTTTTACCGAGAAAGAAACGTCTGTTTCCTCAATGGTGATTGGAAGACCGTTTTCATCATATACAGAGAAATTGATTTTTTGAGGAATGTTCCGGTAAAGTAACATATCCTCTGCTACGATGCCAAAGGGTTTGGCATCGGGATAGTCAGAAATCAGTCCCACCGCATTGGCAACGGGACGCTCATATCCGCTTGCCAGCTCGTGAATGTAGGAAAGCTCACCGGTAGTGTTGTCGATGACCGCACATTGGGTAGAACCGCCGCCATCCAGAGAAAAAGCGTAATAGGCACCTTCTTTCTGACAAAGTTCAGCCATCTTTTTCTGGGTGAGACCTTTCTGATTGACTGCAGTAATCATCCAAATGGTTTTTCCATCTTCTGAAATTCCCAATGCGGGGAAAGAGTCGGAATATTTCGGATAAGACATTTTTTTTACAAGTTCCCCTTCCTTGACCAGGAGGGAACCGCCACCTACGGTGAAATCAGGAACAAAGGATAAGTCCGGCGTGGTAAGAATTTCCAGAGAAACCGTATCACCGACTTGCACCTGTTCAAACAAGGTGGTCAAATCGGATAGCCCTGCCAGGACGTAGCCGTTTTCCGGGATTTTTATCGGTGGCATATCCCGACGGATTTCGGTTAGCATACCGTCTTCAATTACAAGCTCCACTAACGTTCCGTAAGACCCCAGAGATTCTTCTCCCCAATGGCTGTCAAAAAGGGCAACGCCCTCTAAAGAGGAATGTTTATTATAAGTTTTCACATATTCAAACACTCGGTCGGAAAATCCAATTTTGATTTGGGTGGAAAAAATATCAAAAGAATACTGTCCATCCTGTCGATAGGAAAAGGAATACACACTTTCTTCCAGAGCGTTACTGATCATTTTGCCGTCTTTGGCATTGTAGCCGACTGCAGAGCCTTGTCCGGATTCGCTTCCCCGATTGAAATAATCGGCATTCATCGCTACCTTGGCACCGTTTTCTCCGGCAATGGTCAGTGTGGGTTTTAAGACTTTTGCTCCGTCTGACGGGTAGAGAGAAGTAAAGGTCAGATTGGGATTGGAAAGGTCACACTCCACAACCTGATATTTGAAAAACTCTCCGTCTACAACCGTATCAATCAGACGCACCTCCACACCGTTGACCGGTTGATAGGCGGTTATTTCAGTTAGCCCGTCATCTGCTGAACCGGTTGATAGAAATAGTTGCAGCATCAGGGATAACACAGTCAGTAATTTTATCAAAAACGGGAATGGTTTACGCATATTAAGTTCTCCTTGTTATGTACGTTTTTTTATGTTCAGACGGCTAAAAAAGAATAAAGTTCTACGAAATGAAACAATACTGTTTTCCACATTTTGGAACGTTTAAAATCATCCATGGTGCTATTATAGTACGAAAGTTTTTCTCCGTCAATCTTTTTTACGAAAAAAACGTAGAAAACAAACAAAGAAAACATAATTTTTTCGTGGAATCTTTTGAAAACACCTTGACGAAACAGCAAAAATAAAGTAAAATATAATAGATGGTTTCTGCAATGAAATCGAAGGAATTTCCCGAAGGAGTTGACAGAGTGTGAAAAAACTGATTTCATTTTTTTTGACTGTTGTTTTGCTTGTTTCACAGGTCTCTGTTTGCTTTGCGAGAAATGTATCTACTTATGAAGTTCTTTTCAGTATGGACCCTGTATTGATTGAGCGGTTCCGGGAAGGCGGACTGGAAGACGAGATGATTCAAGATTTTATGGGGATTCTGGATGACGAGGCAGACAAGCTTCAGAAACCGGATGACCGTGAAAATCTGGAATATTTCTTTTTGGGACTGCTGTTTATGTACATCTTTCAGCAGGAAGAGTATGCTCCGGTGGTAGTTGCCTTTGATCGCAGTTTCCAGGACGAAGTTGTTTATATGGCGGAAACCGGACGTATTCCGGAAAGTATGGAGCTGTTTTTCCTTTCTGTGATGGGAAACAGCCTGGCATATGTTCCGCCGGAGGAGGAGCCTGAACTGTGGGATGACAGTAATCCGGAAACAGAGCCGGAGATTACCCCCTCTCCAACACCACAACCTCCGTTTTCAGATTTGGCAGGATATGAATGGGCGACCCCCTACATCAGTATGCTGTATCGGGATGGTTTGATTTCGGGATATGCGGACGGAACTTATGCACCTGACCGGTTTATGACCCGAGGAGAACTGACCCATCTGATTGTCAAAGCGTTTTTGGATAAGTCCTATTGTTATGACAGCAGCAGATTTTCAGATGTGTGCCAAACAGATTGGTATTATCAGGATTTACTGACGGCAGAATATTACTCATTGTTTCAGTGGATTTATGACAAGGAGTTTGATTCCGGACAACCGGTTACCCGTCAGGAGCTATGTGCCATTGTCTACCGGGCGTGTCGCCGAAGCGACATTTTTCCACCGAAAAAAGAACCCGGCGTGGAATTTCTGGATTTTTCGGAAATTGCCAATTATGCTTATGACCCTATTTCTGAATTACAGCAATCGGGTTGTGTCAGCGGGTATGCAGACGGATATTTTTATCCCCGGAAATTAGCTACCCGTGCAGAAGCTGCCAAGGTAATTGCTTTGGCGTTACAGCTTTCTTAAAATAAAAATAGTTTCGTTTTTTGATACAGAAAGGAACGGTTTGGAAAATGAAAAAAATTGTGTTATTGATATTGATGGTATACGTAATGATGCTGGGTGTTTCAGCGGAACCTGTGCAGCCTGTTGAAAATGCACCGATTGCGGTGGAACAAGAAGCAGCGGCTCCTTCTAATCCCGTGCCTCAGCAACCTGCAACTGCGGCACCTGTCGTACAGCAGGAAACTGCCCCTGTGACAGTACCTGCAGCGACACCTGTTCCGGCGGTGAAAGCACCTGCTCCGGTTGCACAGCAACCTGTGGCTACAGCTCCGGTAGCAGGAGAACCGACTCCCACTCCACAACCTTTGCCTTACTTAGGAAGTGCAGATGTTTCGATTTTATTTACCACCGATATTCACGGAAATTTCCAGCGTGATGAAAAAACCGGCGTGTTGGGATATTCCGGTATCAATGCCATTGCCCGTTCTGTTCCGAACAGCATTTTAGTGGACGGCGGTGACTATTTATCTTCCGGCCAATTTGTATCGGAAGACAGTGTGAATTCCATTCTTTCCTTAATGAATGCAACTGGATATCATGTTGCAGGGATCGGGGAAACTGATCTTGCTCACGGTGTTGCGGTTTTAAAGGATGTAAAAGACAGAGCAGCATTTCATATGCTTTCTTCCAACGTAACCACCGGTCTGGACCGTACACCTTTGCTTGGAGATACCATTATTCTTGATGTACAAGGTATCAGAGTTGGATTTTTCTCTCTGTTGAACCCTGAACTCCGATTGTCTGCCAGCTTACAGGAATTAACTGATGTTTATTTGGAAGATGCCAGCAAAATGGCACAGGCAAGTGTCAACTCCTTAAAACAGCAGGGTGCAGACGTGATTATTGCTGTGAGCCATATGGGAAATCAGAGTGGCTCCGGTATTGACCAGATTGCAGCCTTTGTATCCGGTATTGATTATATTTTTGACGGTCATGATCACGTAGAAGAAACCGGACGTTTTATTGGTGACACTATGATTATCAATCCCGGTGCAGGCGGAACTCAGCTGGTACAGTTAGATTTACATTTCGGTCCGGGGAAAGAGATTACCGGTTTTTCCACTACTCAGTGGTTCTACGAAGCAACCAAGAGCCTTGCTATGGATCCTGCTCTGGTTGCACTGGAAGAGTCCATTGTTGCACAGCAGAACGAATTTTTAAAAGAAAGTGTTGCCGTATCCCGTGTGGATATCGATTATACCGATGATATTTTATTCCGGTCTCATCCGTTAGGGAACTTTATTGCAGATGCTTACCGTGAAAAAACCAAGGCTACTGTTGCCCTGGTAGATGCGGGAAGCATTGCTGTGGGAATTCCCACAGGAGATATCACCAAAGCCAGCATTCTTGCGATATTGCCCAAAAATCATTCCATTCAGACCAAAAAGATTACCCCTAAGATTCTGAAAACTGCTTTGGAAAGCGGTCTTTCCGGGATTACTCTGTTGGAGGACGGAATGGTTGACCCGGCATCTGCAACTGAAAAATTCCCCCAGATTTCCGGGGTTCGGGTGCAGGTTAACTTAAACAACGAGCCGGGAAAACGTGTGGTAAAAATGACCTTGGATAACGGGGTCAGCCTGAATCTGAACGATGACCGTACTTCGTTGATTATTGCCAGCAACACCGGCATTTTATCCGGACTGAATGACTACGGTATTTTTGAAATGCAGCCGGTTTTAGAAGAATATGATTCGGAAGGTCAGGCACTGTTGGAATATTTGAATTATACCGGAGAGTATTCTGAATACCAGTCCTCCAGAATTGAATTGACCGATAACCAGGAAAGTTACACGATGCTTCTTTTAACCATCGCCGTTGTATTTGCTTTTGTGGTGATGATTCTGATTCTGATTATCAAACTGATGGCAAGAGTTTCTTAAAAATGGTAAAGGGAAATGAAAGGAGAGTGTAATTTTGAAAATTGTCAGAAGAATTCTTTTGGTTCTTGTTTGCTTGATTCTGGTCGGATTTCTCGCCTATAAAATTGCATATCCTTATGTCGCACCGTTGGTATTTGACTATCTGGTGGATCACAATCTGAATGCCTTTATCAAGTTGGAACAATCTCTTTCTGAGTCTTTGCCTGAAGAGGTTACGGATCCACAGTCGGATGCTGATGGTACTACGGATTCTCAAAAAACTTCGGGAGACGAACCGGACAGCAAAGCTCCTTTGGATGCGTCTGAAGAGAGTGTTTCTTCTCAGATTTCTGATACCGATGCTCAGATAAGTCCTTCGGAAAAACCTGCACCACAAGGAAACGGTGTATCGAACGATGAAAAAACCCCTGCCGGAGAAAAACCTGATACCGATATTCAGGCTGTCAAAACGACGATGGGCGTTTTCTCAGGGGAACATCTGGCAAGAGCCTTGAAAAATATGTCTCCCAAAGACAAAACCCGAATCATTTCTTTGTGTCAGAGTGCAGTTTCTACCTCAGACATTTTGAAAGTCAGCAAAATGATGATGCAGGACGGCCTGACCAAAGAACAACAAAAATATATTGAAAATTATTTGCGGGATAATCTGTCTGTTCCCAATAAACGGGAAATTTTGGAAATATTAAAGAAATATTAAGGAGCGAGCAAGTTGGAACAAAACAGGGAAATTTCATCTCATATCAGCGAAAATTTCACCATTTTCCAACGGGAAGATTGCTTTAAATTCGGCACCGATGCGGTGCTGTTGTCCCGCTTTGCAAAAATCCGGAAAAAAGATGTTTTGTTTGATATTTGTTCCGGTACGGGAGCGGTTGGGTTCTTTTGCCAATTGCTGTATGACCCCAAAGAAATTCATTTTGTGGAAATTGATCCCGTGATGACAAAGTTATCGCAAAAAACGGCTTCCTATAATGACATAGAAGAAAAATGCCGGTTTTATTGTACCGATATCCGTGACCTTTCGGTTTCTGACGGTGTGATGGCAGATGTTATTACTGTAAATCCGCCATACTTTTTGGAGAAAAGCGGAAAGCTAAGTCAGAATGAAAACTTAAAAACTGCCCGTCATACCCAGCAATTTTCCCATAGTGTTCTGTTTTTGAAAGCTTATCGTATTCTTCGGGACGGAGGAAGAATTTTCCTGATTCAACGGGCACAAAATCTGGCAGAAATATTGTCAGGACTCCGGGAACACCGTTTGGAACCCAAACGACTTCGTATGGTGTATGGAAATCCCAAAAAAGACGCCAATCTGTTTTTGGTGGAAGCTGTGAAAAACGGCGGTGTGTGGATGGATTGTCTGCCACCTTTGAATCTCTATGATGAAAACGGCGAAATGACGGAAGAGTTTCGTCTGATGCAGGAGTTTTAATATGATGGGAACTTTATATCTTGTAGCTACCCCTATCGGCAATATGGGCGACATATCTCCCCGTGCGGTGGAAGTGCTCAAATCGGCAGACTTGGTCGCCGCTGAGGATACCCGTGTGACAGGTGCACTCTTAAAAAAGCTTGGAATAGAGAAAAAACTGGTCAGTTATTATGAACATAATGCAGCGATGCGAAGCTCTTTGTTACTTCGTCATCTGGAAGAGGGAGAGAACATTGCCCTGGTTTCCGATGCCGGCACTCCCGCTATTTCCGATCCGGGGGAAGACATTGTGGAAGAATGTATCCGCCGCAACATTACAGTCATCCCCGTGCCCGGTCCCTGCGCCTTTGTGTGTGCCTTGACGGTATCCGGATTTTCTACCAAGCGTTTCAGCTTTATTGGCTTTTTACCCGCCAAAGCCAATGACCGAAAAAAAGAACTGGAAAACGTGAAACATCGGGAAGAAACCTTGATTTTTTACGAAGCACCTCACCGCCTGTTGAAAACACTTTCTGATATGTGTGAAGTATTCGGGAAAGATCGCAGAGTGTCAGTTTCCCGGGAAATTACCAAAAAATTTGAAGAGCATATCAGAGGAAGATTGGCAGAAGTATTAAATCATTTTGAAACCAATCCTGTCAAAGGAGAATTTGTCATTGTGGCAGAGGGCGGTGTCAAAGAAGAAAGCAGCTTGAATCAGCTTTCTTTGGAGGAACATCTGAAGTTCTATCTGAAACAAGGAATTGCTCAAAAGGATGCCATCAAGCAGATTGCCATTGACCGCAATCTTTCCAAACGGGAAGTATATGCCCATTTTCATAAAGATTAAAAACTCCAAGGAAACCGTTGGTTTCCCTTGGAGTTTTTTCCTGAATTCATTCTTTGAAGCAACTAAAAAAGCAGCTCCAAAAAAAGGAACTGCTTTTGTAATTCACTATCCTGTTCATTTATGATAGTATCAGCGCACTGACCATCTGCGAGAAATGGTACATCATGAGAAATAATCTCCCAAAAGGTTAGTGGAATTAGGACTGAAGAAGGAAAAAATTATTTAAATTTTCTCTTTCTTGCTTCTTCGGATTTTTTCTTTCTTTTAACGCTGGGTTTTACATAATGTTCTCTTTTTCTGATTTCAGAAAGAACACCTGCTTTTGCACACTGTCTTTTAAATCTTTTTAACGCATTGTCTAAAGATTCGTTATCTTTTAATCTGATTTCTGCCATCTTGGTTTGTCCCTCCTCCCGTAAACGCGATCAGTTACGCCGGATAGATTTCATATCATAAATTCACAAGTGATATTATAATATATAATCATTGGGATGTCAACATTTTTTTTTAATTTTTTCAAATTTTTCAAAAATTTTTGAAAACGGTTGCAATTTTTGGAAGCCGGTTGTAAAAAATCGAAAAAAGAAGTTTTTCTTTTTTGATTTTTGTTTGGGAAAGAAAAACAGCCGTCGCAATATGTTTTTTCTGTGGTTTTTATTGACAGAAAACTTATGGACTGATACAATATACTGTAGAAAAAATGCTTTTCGGGACCAGGAAAACTACTGTTGGAGGATTGATTATGGATTCTATCAAATTAAAACAGCAAGATTTGCTTCGCTATACCCGTTATGCAACTGAAAGTGCCGGTATTGACCCTGAGATGTATTCCAAATATGACGTCAAACGTGGACTTCGTGACATCAGCGGAAAGGGGGTACTCACCGGTCTGACCGAGATTTCGGAAATCCGTTCATATATCGTAGAAAATAACGATATGATTCCTTGCGAAGGGAAACTCTTTTATCGTGGCTATAATGTGGAGGAACTGGTTTCCGGCTTTTTAAAAGACAAACGGTTTGGATTTGAAGAAGCTACTTTTCTTCTTTTGTTCGGACATTTGCCTGATGACGGTGAATATGAAACTTTCCGTCAAGCAATTTCGTCGTTGCAGAAGTTGCCGGAAGGGTTTGTGCGGGATACGATTTTAGATTCTCCCAGTAAGGATATGATGAACGCATTGTCCAAAAGTGTTCTGACTTTGTATTCCTACGATTCCAAAGCCGATGATACCTCCATTGACAATGTGATTTTGCAGTCCTTGCGGCTGATTGCACAGTTTCCGCTGTTGTGTGTGTATGCCTATCAGGCACATCAGCGATATCATAAAAACGGAAGTCTGATTATTCACTCGCCTGATTCCAGACTTTCCATTGCGGAAAATATCCTGCGTTTGCTTCGTCCTGACAGACAGTACACCGAATTGGAAGCCAGAATTTTAGATTTGGCATTGGTGCTTCATGCAGAACACGGTGGCGGGAATAACTCTACCTTTACGACTCACGTGGTGACTTCCTCCGGAACCGATACCTATTCTTCTACCGTGGCATCCTTGGGGTCTTTGAAAGGTCCCCGTCACGGCGGTGCCAACATCAAAGTGGTGGAAATGTTTGAAGATTTGAAAGAACGGGTAGAAGACTGGGAAAATGAAGAACAAATTTGTGCCTATCTGACCCGTATTTTAGAAAAAGATGCCTTTGATAAATCCGGCTTGATTTACGGAATGGGACACGCAGTTTATTCGATTTCTGATCCCCGTGCAGTTATCTTGAAATCTGCGGCAGAAGAATTGGCACAGTCAAAAGGGTTGTCTGAAGAATTTCGTCTGTATGCCCGTGTGGAACGGCTGGCACCCCAGGTCATTGCCGGGGTACGCAAAATCTATAAAGGTGTTAGTGCCAATGTGGATTTTTATTCCGGATTTGTGTATCGGATGCTTGGGATTCCTACGGAGCTTTTTACTCCCTTGTTTGCCATTTCCCGCATTTCCGGTTGGTCTGCCCACAGAATTGAAGAACTGGTCAATGCAGGAAAAATTATTCGTCCTGCGTATAAATCAATTGCAAAACGAAAACCCTACACGCCTATGACAGAACGCTAAAACGTTTCGGAAAGGAACCCTGCTATGAAGCATTGCTATCAAACCCGATTGAAAAAACTGAGAAATCAACTGAAAGAAAATGAAGGAATATTGGTCAGCGACCCAAAAAATGCTTTTTATTTTTCAGGAATAAACTCCTCCAATATTCATTTGTATATTACCCATGAAAAAGCCTGGTTACTTACCGATTTTCGCTATCAGCAGGCTGCTGGAGAAAATGACGCCGGATTTTTGGTTCTTTCGGAGGGGTCTTTGGTTTCTAAATTAAAGGACATTATGACAGAACCTACCGTCTATATCGAGCAGCAATATCTTACTGTTCATTTTTATAAAATGCTTTTGGATCATTTTTCGCAGACTGATTTTCCCAATGTGAGAAGTATGATTATGGATATCCGTCTTTGCAAAGATTCCCAAGAACTGAACTGTTTGAAAACAGCACAACAGATTGCTGACCGTGCATATCTTGAAATGCTTTCCTTTGTGAAAGAGGGGGTATCGGAACTGGACTTAAAGGCAGAGCTGGAATATCGTATGGCAAAATATGGTGCACAGAAGCCTTCCTTTGATACCATTTGCCTCTTTGGTCCGCATGCTGCACTTCCTCACGGAGAACCGGCAGGCAGAACACTTTCTTACGGAGATGTTATGCTGTTTGATTTTGGATGCTTGTATCAGGGATACTGCTCAGACGTTACCCGAACAGTATTTTTTGGCGAAGCACCCCAAAAAGCACGTCATGCCTATGAAACGGTACTGACTGCACACAAACTGGCAAAGGAGTGGATCGCTGTGGGCAAATCCTGTGCCGGTGCTGATAAAATCGCACGAGATTACATTGACGGACAAGGATACCCCGGTGCTTTCGGACACAGTTTAGGTCACGGCGTGGGTGTCAAGGTTCATGAGCATCCCACCTTGGGACAAAACAGCACCGAACTCTTTGCAAACGGGATGGTGTTTTCTGTTGAGCCGGGCATCTATCTGCCGGGAGAATTCGGCATCCGCATTGAAGATACCTGTTATCTGGAAAACGGACAACTGTATTCTACCACTACGTTGGAGAAAGAACTGACAGTATTATAAAAAAGAAGCTGTTGCCTTTTGCAACAGCTTCTTTTTTATCTGGATAATTTAGAGTCACATTTTGTTTGAAACTTTTCTTTGAAAACCACAAATCTGGTGTGCGTTCCATCTGCGATTTTTTCCGCTTCATCGTAGGCTTCTATGGCGAATACGGTTTTTCTGCCTTCCGATTCGGTCACGGTGGCAGAGACGGTTACTTTCATACCTACAGGAGTTGCCGCCAGATGATTGAGGTTCAGATTGGTGCCTACAGTTGCACAGCCTTCCTCCAGATAGGGAAGACAAAGCTCGTGTGCCACTTTTTCCAGCATTGCGGCAAGATGCGGGGTAGCAAGTACCCGTGCGTTTCCACTTTGGATGTTCAGAGCGGTGTGTGCTTCTTCTACGGTGAAAGTGTATTCGTATTTGGTTCCGATTGGTATCATAATCAAAAAAATCTCCTTACTTGATTTCTGCAATGGTTACGCCGGCTTCGCCCTCTCCGAAGTTGCCCAGCCGGAAAGCTTTTACCGAACGGTTTTTCTTTAACAATTGATGAATTCCTGCCCGAAGCACACCGGTACCTTTTCCGTGAATAATCACTACAGAGGGGATGTTGGCTAACACCGCATCATCAATGAATTTTTCGGTGACATATTCTGCTTCTTCCAGATTCATACCACGAAGGTCCAGCTCGGGACGGATTTCTTTGTTCCTTGCACTGGCATTGCGGTAAGGACTGTGCTGTACCTTTTGTTTTTGAATTCCGGCACGGGACAGACGGGACAGGTTGGTTTTGATTCGCATAATCCCTGCCAATACTGTCAGATTTCCTTTTTGGTCGGGGAGAGTATCTACGGTAACAGGGGTATCGAAATCATCCATCATAACAGTCATTCCCACGGTGATTTCGCCTGGTTTTAAGGGGTTTTGTTTCTTTTTCTCTTCAGCTTCCAGCCTTCTTGCCTGATTTTGTCGTTCCTCTGCAAGTTGTTTTCTGGCTTCACCTACAGCTTTGGCACGATCCCGCTGGTTTTTCGCTTCGGCATTTAGTTTTTGGATAATGCTTTCTGCTTTTTCACGGGCATCTTCGATGATTTCCATCGCTTCTTTGCGTGCCTTTTCGATGATTTCACGGTTTTTTGCCATCGCATCATCTTTTTTTGAGGAAAGTTCTTTTTCTAAAATACGGATTTTTTCTTTCAGTTGTTCGGCTTCCTGCTGGTCTTTTTCTGCCCGGAGACGTTGTTCGTCAATGACAGTTAACACATCTTCAAAGCGGATGGCATCGGCAGACAACCGTTTTTCAGCAGCTTCCAATACTTCGTCTGACAGTCCCAATCGTTTGGAAATGGCGAAGGCGTTACTTTTGCCTGGCATTCCCATAATGAGACGATAGGTAGGCTTCAGCGTTTCGACAGAAAATTCTAAAGAAGCGTTTTGTACTCCCTCCTGAGATAATGCATACAGCTTCAGTTCGGGATAGTGGGTGGTTGCGGCAACAGTTGCCCCCCGTTTTCGTAAAAATTCGATGATTTCAATGGCGAGTGCTGCACCTTCGGTGGGGTCGGTTCCGGCACCTAATTCGTCAAACAGGGTCAGACTGTTATGGGTTGCCTGATTTAAAATGGAAACGATTTTTTTCATATGGGACGAAAATGTGGATAAGGACTGCTCAATACTTTGTTCGTCCCCAATATCGGCAAAAATGTGTTCGTAGACTGCGACTTCACTGCCTGAAAAAGCAGGAATCGCAAATCCGGACTGTGCCATTAAAGTGAAAAGTCCCAAGGTTTTTAAGGAAACGGTTTTTCCTCCTGTGTTTGGCCCGGTGATCACCAAAGTGTCACATTCGTCTCCGATTGTGATGTCGATGGGGACAGCAGTTTCAGGGTCTAACAGGGGATGCCGTGCTTTTTTTAAATAGATTCGACCACAGTCGTTGGTCAGCGGGATTTCCCCTTTGATACTGCGGCTGTATTTAGCGATTGCAAACAGAAAATCCAGCTCCAGAATCAGTTGGCGGGTCTGGTCGATTTCATCACAGATACCTGCTGCCTGTCCGCTTAAGTGCATAAGAATTTTTGCGATTTCTTCTTTTTCTTTGGATTCTAATTCCTTTAAATCGTTGTTTAAATTCACAATTGCCATCGGCTCGATAAACACCGTTGCACCCGAATCGGAAGAATCGTGTACCAAGCCGGGAATTTCCCCTTTGAATTCTTGTTTTACAGGAAGTACAAAGCGGTCATTTCTTAAGGTAACAGCAGCGTTTTGCAGATATTTTTTATAATTCTGCGAATTGATGAATTTTTGCAGAGTTTCTTTGATTTTATTGTTGGCGGAAATCTTCTGACGGCGGATCTTATAAAGCTCGTCGCTGGCATTGTCGGAAACTTCGTCTTCCGAAATAATTTTCATAAAAATTTCTTCTTCCAGACGCTTTTGAACGGTCAGTCGACATTCATAATCCGAAAACGCTTCGGATTGATTTTCACCCAAATACTGTTTCAGACAGCGGGAAGATTTCAGCAGGGTTGCTACATTCAGAAGCTCCCGCTGAGACAGGGAACCGCCGATGGAAAGCCGTTTTACGATGCTGCTCATTTCACCGAACTGATAGATGGGCGGACTTCCTGCTTTCGTAATCAACTCCATCGCTTCTTCGGTGCGGGAAAGCTTTTGACGTACCTCAAATAACGAGGTCTCCGGCTGTAAGGTGCGGATTGCCTCGCGGGTTTCTTCCATAATGGCATAATCTTGTGTGCGCAGAAGAATTTTATCAAATTCCAGTGTACGGTATACTTTTTCGGTTTCCAATGTCCGACACCTCTTTTCTGTATCTGTATTGATAGGTTAAAAGGGGAACTTCATGGGAGCTACGGTGGAATCCAGAGATTCAAACCGATAGCCGAGTTCTCTCATATGATGAATGTATTCTTTGACAACCCATCCAATGTCTGGGTTTTGATCTGAATCGTGCAACAGGGCAATAATGCGGGGTCTGTTTCCGGATTGGGTAATCAATTCGGCGAGCTGTTCTTTGGGGTCTTCTACGCCTACGGCATCTTCGGAAGTTACATTCCAGTCAAAGTATACAAATCCCCGTCGGTTCATTTCCCAAATCAAATCTCGGCAAAGATGTTTGTTTTTGGAATTCACGCTACCGCCGGGGAAGCGGAAAATCCGGGGGCGGTAGCCGGTTGCTTCCCAGATTTGATGGTATTCTGCGGAAAAATCAGCAAGATAATTTTCAATGCTTTCGTAAATATATTGGTAGTTGTGGGTCAGAGTATGTACGCCAATCACGTGGTTTTCTTCGTGAATCCGTTTGAGCAGTTCCCGTTTGAAATTGCTCGTTCCTGCCACAAAGAAGGTTGCCGTAACACCTTCCTCCCGTAACACATCCAAAAGCATAGGGGTTGAGGTGGAGGGACCGTCATCAAATGTTAAATACACTATCTGATTATCTGCCGGCTGGAACACCTGTTCGGGGTTGTCTCCGTAGAGTTCCGGATAGGGGTCGTTTTCTGTGGCGGTTTGTGCCAACGGCCGTTCGGTGGCAGAGGGGGCGGGGGTTGGAGTTTCGCCGGGAGTGACAGTGGGTTCTGCTTCTTTTACAGGTTCCGGGGTCGGAGATGGTTGTTGTGAGGGGATTACAGCGGTTTCCGCTTCGGCAACCAACGTCTCTTGGGTATGTTTGGGTCGGAACGTTTCCAGAGAAATCAAAAGGCAGATACAAACCACCAAAGCCAGTAAAATCCATAAACTTTGGTAAGAGCGGGTGGGATTTGGTGCTTGCATAGTAAGTGTTCCTTTCTGTTTGGTTCCGATGGTTTCAAAATTGCATAGATAGTAACAGTATACTACATAAATTCCAATTTATCAATATTTTTTTTATTTTTCTTTTTTCTTTCACCAAAGAAGCGTTTTGTCATACAATGAAAGTAGTCAATCGGAGGAAATTTTTGCAAACTGTTTGTGAGGGGGATTTTTATGGGCGAATTGCTTCTGTATGCACTTGTGACATTTTTTTCAGCATATGGAATTTTTTCTTTTTTATTCTTTCTGAAAGATTTTTCGATGGAGCGTAAATATCTCAAGGGAAAATGTCTGTATACGCTGGTGTTTGTGAAAGATGAAGCCTGCAATGCGGAGCTGATGACAGATGCACTTTTGTTTCAGCTTTTTAAGAACGATACCGGCCTTTGCGAACGGAAAATTGTGCTGGTGGATACCGGAAGTTCTGACAGTACATATGAGACATTGGAGACCCTTTTTCGCAACGAGAAAAGTGTCATTGTAACAAAAGAGGACGAAAACTGGAAAAAATTGAAAAAAATATAGTTTTTTTAACAAAATTACTTTACAATACACCTGTTTTGTGTTATACTATTATAGGTGTATTGTTTTTATATTTTTTCCTTTTTCCCGTAGGGAAAAAGGAAAGGGTTTTTTAAACAGCATCCAAAAGGGGTGTTTTTTTGTATTTACATATTGGTAACGATTTTGTGTTGAATGAAAAAGACATTATCGGTGTGTTTGACTTTGACCATATTGCCACCTCCCGATTCACTATGGAGTACTTAAAACTGTTAGAAGAAGAAAACCGTTTGGTTTCGGTTTCGGAAGAAATCCCCAAGTCGTTTGTGCTTGCGGTAACCGACGGAATGGAAGTGGGGTATTTATCTCCTCTGGCTTCCCGTACCATTCAGAACCGTAAGGGTCTGATATTGTAACCAACGAGATAATCCCACAAGAAAGGATGAGATAGATGGCTGAAGAATTGAACGAAAAAGTGGAAACAGTCTATGACGAGAATCAAATACAGGTATTGGAGGGCTTGGAAGCTGTAAGGAAGCGTCCCGGTATGTATATCGGGTCTACTTCTGTAAGAGGTCTCCATCATTTGGTATACGAAATCGTGGATAACGCCATTGACGAAGCACTGGCAGGGTATTGCGAGAATATTGATGTTACCATCAATCCCGATAATTCGGTTACTGTTCGTGATGACGGGCGTGGAATTCCGGTCGGTATCCATCCCAAAATGGGGATTCCTACCGTGGAAGTAGTATTCACCATTCTCCATGCCGGCGGTAAATTCGGTGGCGGCGGATACAAAGTGTCCGGCGGTTTGCACGGGGTAGGTTCTTCGGTTGTAAACGCATTATCTGAATGGCTGGAAGTAGAAGTATCCAACGGGGAACACGTCTTTAAACAGCGTTACGAACGGGGAAAAGTGGCATCCCAGCTGGAAATTATCGGCGATACTGATAAGAAGGGTACCACGGTTACCTTTATGCCTGATGCTCTGATTTTTGAAACCGTTCAGTTTGAGTACGATGTTCTTCTGACCCGTTTAAGAGAGCAGGCGTTCCTCAACAAGGGAATCCATATCAACTTCAAGGACAAGCGTCCCAGCGAGGAAATTTTCAACGAATTGTATTACGAAGGCGGTATCAAATCCTTCGTAGAATATATCAATCAGGAAAAAACTCCCTTGCATCCTGATGTTATCTATCTTTCCAAAGAGAAAGAAAATATGATTGTAGAAATTGCAATGCAGTATACCGATTCCTACAGCGAAAATCTGGTAAGCTTTGCAAATAATATCAATACCACCGAAGGCGGTATGCATGAAACCGGATTTAAATCAGCGTTGACCCGTATTTTAAACGATTATGCGAAAAAGCGTAATATGCTAAAAGACAGCGATAAAGCGTTAAGCGGGGAAGATGTTCGTGAAGGTTTGACTGCCATCATCAGCGTAAAACTCCAGGAAGCTCAGTTTGAAGGCCAGACCAAAACCAAACTGGGTAACTCCGAAGCCAGAACTGCTACCGAAGGTATGATGCAGGACGCCTTTGCTGCCTATTTGGAAGAAAATCCGGGTGTAGGCAAACTGATTTTAGAAAAAGCTTTTTCCGCATCCCGTGCAAGAGAAGCGGCAAGAAAAGCGAGAGAATTAACCAGAAGAAAAACTGCTCTGGAAAACACCCGTCTGCCCGGCAAACTGGCAGACTGCTCCGAACGAAATAACGAATTTACCGAAATCTACATCGTCGAAGGGGATTCTGCGGGAGGTAGTGCAAAACAGGGCAGAGACAGACGGTTCCAGGCAATTTTACCGCTTTGGGGTAAAATGCTAAACGTAGAAAAGGTTCGTATTGATAAAGTTATCGGCAATGAAAAGCTGCTCCCTGTTATCACTGCGTTGGGTGCAGGGGTCGGAGAAGATTTTGATGTGGAAAAACTCCGATACGGAAAAATCATCATTATGGCCGATGCCGATGTTGACGGTTCCCATATCAGAACCTTGCTTCTTACCTTCTTCTTCCGCTATATGCGTCCGTTGATTGAAGAAGGACATGTTTATCTGGCTCAGCCGCCTCTTTATAAAGTGTTCAAAGGTAAAAACACCCGCTATGCCTACACCGATGAACAGTTAAAAGAAGCACTGGATGAAATTGGTAACGACGCTAACGTACAGCGATACAAAGGTCTTGGTGAAATGAACCCCGACCAGCTTTGGGAAACCACGATGGACCCTGCCACCAGAACGGTGCTGCAGGTAACCCTGGAAGATGCCATTGAAGCAGATAAAATCTTCAATGTGTTAATGGGTGAAGAAGTAGAACCCCGTCGTGAATTCATCGAAACCAATGCAAAATACGTATCAAACTTAGATATCTAATTTGTCAGAAAGGAAGAACAGTTTATGGATACTCAAATGTTTGAAAATGAACATATTGTTCCGGTTGATTTGGTCCATGAGATGAAATCTGCCTATCTGGCATATTCCATGTCGGTTATCGTGGCAAGAGCTTTGCCCGATGTCCGTGACGGCTTAAAACCGGTACACAGAAGAATTTTATATACCATGCACGAAGACGGGTTAACGCCCGATAAGGCATACAGAAAATGTGCAACCACCGTTGGTGACGTTTTGGGGAGATACCATCCCCACGGTGACGCATCCGTTTATGATGCTTTGGTTCGTCTGGCACAGGATTTCTCCCTTCGTTATCCGTTGGTAGACGGTCAGGGGAACTTCGGTTCCATTGACGGGGACCCTGCTGCTGCTTACCGTTATACGGAAGCAAGAATGGCACGTTTAGCACAGCTGATGTTAAAAGAAATTGACAAAGAAACCGTTGATTTTGCACCCAACTTTGATGAACGCTTAAAAGAACCTACCGTGTTGCCGTCCCGTTTTCCCAATCTTTTGGTGAACGGTTCTGCGGGGATTGCGGTTGGTATGGCGACTAACATTCCGCCTCATAATTTAACCGAATGTATTGATGCGATTTGTGCAACCATTGATAATCCCGAAATCACCATCGAAGAAATCATGGAATATATCAAAGGTCCTGATTTTCCCACCGCAGGGAATATTATGGGCAAAAGCGGCATCCGTTCTTATTTCCAGACCGGTCGTGGTAAGGTGATTGTGCGTGCTCAGGCTGAAATCGAGGATGATGGCAACCGTCAGAGAATTATCGTGACCGAATTGCCCTATCAGGTGAATAAAGCACGACTGATTGAAAAAATTGCAGAATTGGTACATGAAAAACGTTTGGAAGGCATTGCCGACCTTCGTGATGAATCCGATAAGGATGTTGGCGTTCGTATCGTAATCGAAGTGAAAAAAGATGCGGCGGCAAATATCGTGTTGAACAATCTCTATAAATACACTCAGATGCAAGATACCTTCGGGGTTATTATGTTAGCCCTGGTAGATGGTCAGCCGAAAGTATTGAACATCCGTGAAGTGCTGGATTGCTATATTGACCACCAGAAGGATATCATCATCAGAAGAACCATCTATGATAAGAGAAAAGCGGAAGCAAGAGCCCATATCTTGGAAGGTTTAAAGAAAGCGTTAGACCACATTGATGAAGTCATTGCTACCATTCGTGCATCCTATAACAATGCGAAAGAAAACCTGGTAGAAAAATTTGGGTTCTCTGAAATCCAGGCTCAGGCAATTTTGGATATGAGACTCCAGAAATTACAAGGTTTGGAAAAAGAGAAAATCGAAAACGAACTGGCTGATATCATCAAGCAGATTGCTTACTATGCAGAGATTTTAGCATCCGAACAGATGGTATTAGACATCATTAAAACTGAATTAACCGAAATTAAAGATAAATATGGTGACGCCCGCCGTACCAAAATCACCTTCGACTACTCTCAGATTGACGATGAAGATTTAATCGAAGAAGAAGATATGGTGATCTCCTTAACTCACTTGGGTTATGTAAAACGTCAGCCCACCGACACGTTTAAGAGTCAGCATAGAGGCGGCAGAGGGATTGCAGGCCTTTCCACCCGTGAAGAAGACTTTGTGGAAGAGTTGTTCGTTACCTCTACTCATAACTACATTCTGTTCTTTACCAACACAGGCAGAGTGTTCAAATTAAAAGCCTATCAGATTCCCGAAGCATCCCGTACGGCGAAAGGTACTGCAATTGTGAACCTGCTCAACTTAGAGCCGGGTGAAACTATTTCGGCAACCATTCCCATGAGAGACTTCGAGGAAGGAAAATATCTTGTCATGACCACCAAAAACGGTGTCATTAAGAAAACCGAGCTGATGGAATATGATACCAACCGTTCCGGTGGCTTAAGAGCTATCGCAATGGACGAAGATGACGAGTTGATGCAGGTAAAAATTGTTACCGATGACCACGAAGTGGTACTGACTACCTATTTAGGGATGTCTATCCGCTTTAAAATCAGCGATATCAGAAGTCAGGGACGTGTAACCCGTGGGGTTCGCGGTATCAAGCTGAAAGCAAACGACAGACTGGTTGGTATGAGCGTGGTTCACGACGATACCGAACTGCTGATTGTTTCTGAAAACGGTCTTGGAAAACGTACTCCCTACTCTGAATATAAGGTGCAGAACCGTGGCGGTATGGGGGTTAAAACCTATAAAATCACTGAAAAAACCGGTAATATTGCAGGGGTTCGTTCTATTAAGGATGGCGACGATGTTATGATTATCACCTCTGCGGGTGTTGTCATCCGATTAAAAGCGGAAGATATCAACACCGTAGGCAGAAACACCCAGGGCGTCATCTTAATGCGTCCCGATCCGGATGTGAAAGTAGTATCTGTAGCAAGAGCACCCCGTGAAGAAGAGGAAGAACCTTCCGAAACTAACGAAGGTGCAGAAACTGCCGAAACTACTGAAAATACAGAAGAATAAAGTGGAAAAGGGGTTCTCCGACCCCTTTTTTGCACGTTTAGAAACAAGAAAAAAGGATAGAAAATGAATTATTTTGAGTTGAAAATCACCTGTGAAGCAGGCAATACCGAAGAAGCGGAAAACTTTTTGGTCATTCACGATGTTTATAACTATTTTGTTACCGATCCTAAATTAGAGGCGGACATTATGGCAGAAATGCCATGGTTGTTAAAGGATGAAAGAGATACTGGTGATGCCTATATCACCGTGTGTCTGGAAACCGCAAAAGAAGCGGAAGACTTGTTCACCTTACTCACCGAAACCGGCTTTTCGGTATCTGTTCGGAGTGCCAATGATTCCGAATGGAAAGATAACTGGAAACAGTTTGCCAAAATTGTAAAAATCACCGATACTTTAGTGGTAAAACCCGCTTGGTTAGACTACGAACCATTACCTCACGAAAAAGTGCTGGAATTGGATAGCGGTGCCGCATTTGGTACCGGCACCCACGAAACCACCCAGGCTTGTGCAAGACTGATTTGCAAATACCAAAAAGATCACACCAAAATGTTGGATATCGGTACAGGTAGCGGTATTTTGGCCATTATCGGCGGTATGCTGGGCGTTAGTGAACTGGTGGCAACCGATATTGACCCGGTAGCGGTAGAAACTGCAAAAATCAATATTGAAAAAAACGGTTTTTCTGACATTTGTGATGTTCGTTGTGGCGACTTACTTGATTGCGTTGGAGAAGAAACTTTTGATATGATTACCGCCAACATTATCGTGGATGTGCTTCTCATTTTATTAAAAGATGTGAAACAGTGCTTAAATCCTGACGGTGTGTTGATTTTATCAGGCATTTTGGAAGAACGGTGTCACGAAATCTTAGAATCTGCTACTGAAAACGGCTTCCAGTTAGTTGAAAAAATCGTGGACCACGACTGGTGCGGACTGGCACTTCGTTTGGCGTAATGCAATTTTTTGGAACTTAATTTTTATCTCTGACTCGATGTAATCATAGTAAGAATGTTGAACACAGTCGAAGGGAGTTGCATTATGAAAAAGAAAGTTTGGGGGATTGTATTAACAATCGTACTTATTTTTGCAATGTTATCATTTGTAATTTTTGGCATTTTAAGATGTGAAATTTTTATAGATGAATCCCCGAATGGTGATTATCAAATAGTTAGTTGGTGGATAGATAAAGGTGGTTTTGGATATCGCGGTTCTTTTTACTTAAAGGAAAAAGGCTTATTTTCAAAATGGCATAAGATTGGAACAGTTCCTTTTTCAAGCGAATGGTTATCAGAAACAGATTTTTCAATAAGTTATCCATATCCTGTTGATGAAGACAACTATAAAGAGTATAATGTGAACGAGTTTTTTGATAATTAAGAGTATGGTGTTTTTTGTTCTAACTTAACGCGAATCTGATACCAAAAAGGATTGTGTCTAACCTGTTTATCCCCTTTGCCAAACAAAAAGGAAAATGTATTATGATTGAAGAACAGTATATCAATTTTGAATTTATACTTCGCTATATCCGATCACTTGTGACGGAGGATGTGACAAAATTATACGATTTTGCTATGGATAAGGATATCCCTGTGGCAAAGCCTGAAACCACCAAGCTTCTCTATCTTCTGGCGATGATGAAGCAACCCAAAAAGGTGTTGGAGTTGGGGACGGGTATCGGTTGTTCCGCCGTGATTTTGTCCAAAGCCATCAATGATGATGCCACCATTATCACCGTGGAAAAAAATCCTGAGAATTACGAGGAAGCGTGTAAATTATTCCAAGAGAACGGGCTGGAAAATCGCATTTTCCCCAAAAACGGTGACGGAATGGACGTGCTGGAAGAATTGGTAGCTAAGGGAGAAACCTTTGATTTTATCTTTTTGGACAGTGCGAAAGGTCAGTATTATGATTATATTCCGTACTTAAAACAACTTCTTCCCAAGGGTGGGGTATTGGTTACCGATAACGTGCTTTATAAAGGGATGGTTGCCAACGATGATTTGTTGATTTTAAGAAAGAAAACCATTGTGAAGCGTCTGCGGATGTACTTAGATGCTATCAGTCACGATGAGGAACTGGAAACGGTGGTTATCCCCATCGGAGACGGCGTTTCCTTAACCATAAAACGGTAATTATCTGAAAATTGAGGATTCAAATCATGAAAAAAATTTATGATAACTTAGAGCTTTTATCTCCTGCGGGAGACTTGGAAAAGCTGGAAACCGCAGGGGTTTACGGTGCGGATGCTGCTTATATCGGCTTAAACGGACTTTCTCTTCGGGCACCCCAGCAGCTGTTCACGGGAGATTACTTAAAAAAAGCAATCGAAATTAAGAAAAAATACAATATGAAGCTGTACGGCGCCTGCAATATGGTGATGCGTGACGGCGATTTTTCCACTTTGGAAAGAGCCATCAAAGAAGCTTACGAAATGGGGATAGATGCAGTCATTGCCTCCGATTTGGGGGCGTTGTGCCTGATTAAAAAATGGTGCCCCGATTTAGAAGTTCATATGAGCACTCAGGCAAATATTTTAAATTCGGTTGCCTGCAATACCTATTATGATATGGGTGCAAAACGTGTGGTGTTAGCAAGAGAACTGACGTTAGACGAAATTGCCACCGTTCGCGCCAACACCAATCCCGACTTGGATTTGGAAGCCTTTTGTCACGGAGCAATGTGCATTTCCTATTCGGGCAGATGCTTACTTTCTGCCTATATGACCGGCAGAGATTCCAACCGTGGGGAATGTGCACAGCCTTGCCGCTGGAAGTATAAGCTTTACGAAGAAAAACGTCCTGATTATCCCTTTACCATCGGTGGTTCGGAACACGGGACCTACATTATGAATGCCAAAGATATGTGTATGATTGAACACTTAGACAAAATGGCAAAGGCGGGAATCACCTCATTTAAGATTGAAGGACGAATGAAAACCCCATACTATGTAGCGGTTACCACCAATGCATATCGCAAAGCACTGGATATTTTAAAGAAAGACCCCGACCATTATCAGTTGCCTCCTGAAGTGGCAGAGGAAGTAAACAAAGTCAGCCACAGAGAATACTGCAAAGGGTTTTACTTTGGCAATCCCTATGCAGACGGTCAACTGGTGCATACCTCTGATTATGTGAGAGATTACACCTTGGTCGGCGTAGTGACAGACTATGACAGTGAAAATAAACGGCTCTATATTGAGCAACGAAATAAATTCTATCGGGACGACATTTTAGATGTGTTGACCACCGGGGGCGAAAGTGTGTTACTTTCTGCAACGGACCTTAGAAATCCCGATGGGGAAGAAATGGAGTCGGCTCCTCACGCACAACAGATTGTAAGTATCAGCTGTGACAAGCCGTTTCCCAAAAATTCCATGCTTCGCAGAAAGTGCAAATGGCAGGAAGATGCTGCCAACCAATAAAAATTGATTACCGGGAAAGGAAATAAAATTATGCTGAAACCTTCTCTGATTCTTGTGTTAATATTTGCAGCTTTTTTATGGTTCTTGTATCAGGACCAGAACAACCGTCTGCAAAAAATCAACGACCAAAGAAAACCAACTCCTCTATGTCTTGGGCTGTTGGGAATTTTAACCCTTGTCAAAATTCTGTTAGCACCTGCTTTTAAAGGTTATGAGGTAGATATGGGAACCTATACTGCCTGGATGCAGCGGGCGGCAGGCGGTTTGAATGGGTTTTATGCCGATGGCTATTTTTGTGACTATCCGCCTTTGTATATTATGATGACCGGTCTTTTTGGTTGGATTCGGAATCTGTTTGGCGGTGGCGAGTATGTTACCAAACTGTTTGTGAAAATGCCCGGCATCATTGCCGAAGGACTCATCGGTTACGAACTGTTGCGTTATTACAGTAAGTATTACCCCAAAAGCAAGCAGACAGCCTTTACGTTACTGATTGCAATTCTGCCATCTTTCTTGATTACCGGAACTTATTGGGGACAGACTGACGGTATCTTTTGTTATTTAATGCTTCTGACCTTCCGGTTCTTACTGGAAGATAAGCTGACGCTTTCTGCATTGCTGTTTACGCTTTCTGCATTAACCAAACCCCAGAGTTTTCTGTTTGCACCGCTCATTGCAATTTTGTTTATCAAGAGCGATTCTCTGATTTTAATTCCCAAATTAAAAGATAAATTCCCCAAAGCAGTAAAAATCATCTGGAATCTGATTGTAACCTTTATATTTGCATTGGCAATTATGAGTATTTCCGTGATTCCGTTCAGAAACGGTGTTCCCGATTTACTCTTCTTGATTTCCAAATATACAGAAACGTTCTCTTCTTATCCCTATGCTTCCTTAAATACGTTCAATCTGTTCGGACTTCTGGGTGGCAATATGATTGATATCAATAAGCCATTCCTGTTTCTGACCTATGCAAAATGGGGCACCATTCTGATGGCAGTCTGTGTGCTGGGTGGTATGTTGGCAGTGATTTTCAATCAGGATAAGAAAAATCTGTTTTTGATTTTCGGAACCTATTTATTTGCCATTGTGATGTTAGGTACCAAAATGCACGAACGGTACTGGTATTTTGTTCCGGTGTTATTTATGGTTCATTTCATCACTACCGGAAACCGGAAATATTTTGGAATTGCAAGTGTATTGGACCTTTCATACTTTTTGAATCTGGTGTTTGCCTTGGATTACTTAAGCGGCGTGCAGGATCCCACAAACCGTATGGTTTTTGTGATTGCCACTGTGATGAATTTGGCAATTTTAGTTTACCTTTTGTGGGAAGTATTCTGTTTGATTCGTTCACAATATCCCGAGAAAGAACCGAAACAAAAGACCTATGGCGAAACCTTTACCGTAAAAAGTGCAGTTGCACTGTTATGTGTTATTCTGGTATTCGGCTCCAGTGCATTCTATCGTTTGGGAAGCACCGAAAACACACCCCAAAGCCATGCAAAAATTGCGGCAGGGGAACAGGTTACCTTTCAGTTTAACGGAGAAGTTCAGGTATCTGAGCTTCGCTATTTTGTCGGCTACGGATTGCGTAAATACCAGTTCCGATATTCGGGAACCGATATCAGCCAATATCTGATGCTGTCCGGAAATCAGACCAAATCTCCCTATGTATTCAGTTGGCAGCAGGAAAAGGTGGGTAGCATTTCGGCTTCTGCCATTACTTTAGAAGTGCTTGCTGACGGTTCTGATGCTGTTACCGAATGGGGCGAAATGGCATTTTACGATAGGAATGGCAATCTGATTCCGTATACTGTTTTAGCATCTGACGGCGTGGAAGTATCTGCATTTTCCGATGAACCTCACACCATTCCCGAGGTGCCTTCTTACGAAAACAGTTTTTACTTTGACGAAATTTATCACGGAAGAACTTCCTATGAATATATGAATGATCTTCCCATTTATGAAACCACCCATCCTCCCCTTGGCAAACTTCTGATGACCATTGGTATCGGCTTTTTCGGCTGGAATCCCTTTGGCTATCGCTTTATGGGTGTCCTGTTCGGAATCCTGATGATTCCTTGTTTCTATCAGCTGTCCCGCCGGTTATTTCAATATAATTGGATTGCACTTCTGACTACCGTTTTGTTCAGCTTTGACTTTATGCGGCTGTCCCATACAAGAATCGCTTCCATTGACTCCTTTATGACTTTCTTTGTTTTGGCAGCCTTTACCTTTATGGTAGAATTTTATCTGGAATATAAGGCGAACGGAAACTCAAAAAAAGCCAAGATTTTTCTGGGTATTTCAGGTGCTATGTTCGGCTGCGGTGCAGCGGTGAAATGGGCAGCGATTTATGCCGGCATCGGCTTATGTGCCCTTTACATCTATGCGATTGTGACTCGTTACAAAACCAAAAAAAGCAGTGATGAAATCATTAGCCTTCTGCTTTGGTCTTTGGGACTTTATGCTTTGATTCCGTTCTTAATTTATTATTTTTCCTATCTGGAATATTTTGCTTGCTTTGGTCAGTCCCTCACGTTTGAAAGCTTCTGGGGTGCACAAAAGCATATGTATTCCTACCATAGTGGATTGACAGCAACTCATCCTTACAGTGCAACCTGGTACGACTGGATTATTGATTTGCGTCCTTTGTGGATGCATCAGGGCGTGCTGTTGGATAACGGACAGAGAGAAACCATTGCTACTATGAATAACCCCATTTTGGTATGGGGAGGTCTGGCAGGTATTATTTACACTGCAGTATGGTGTGTGAAACAGAAAAAACTGCCGCTTTCCGCTTTTGTGATTTTTGCGGGATATTTTTCTCAGATTCTTCCCTGGATGTTTGTTACCCGTTGTACGTTTGTGTATCACTATTTCCCCATGGTGGCATTTTTAGCCTTGGCAATGGGGTTCTACTGGAAGCATTTTGTGGCAGAAAAAGGAAAGACTCCCTGGTGTGCTGTGGCTCTTTGCGTAATTGCTGTGGCAATGTACGGAGCATTCTATCCCGTTCTTACGGGCATCCCAGCACCTCAGGCGTATGTGGAACTGTTAAAAATCATCCCCAACTGGACGTTTTAAATGAGAAGATTTTTGCATAAAATAAAAAAATATTTTTCCAAAAAAAAGGATATTTCTAAAAAATGTCGAATTAATACAGTAAAAGGAGAGATTATAATTGAAAACTATTTTAGCAACTGACATCACAAAAACCGTTCGGCAGATGTGTATTGACGCCAATACCATCTTGCCGGACGATGCATACAATTCCATTTGCAGTGCTTGCAAAATTGAATCCAATCCCATTGGAAAAAACTTGTTGGAAAAGCTGGTGATCAATGCTGATATTGCCAAAGAAGAACGAATTCCCATCTGTCAGGATACCGGTTATGCCGTATTCTTCATCGAAGTTGGACAGGAAGTTTATGTAGACGGCAATTTAACTGATGCAATCAACGAAGGCGTCCGTCAGGGATATGTGGACGGATATTTAAGAAAATCCGTGGTAGCAGACCCGTTAGACCGTGTAAATACTCAGGATAACACTCCTGCTATCATTCATTACGATATTGTTCCCGGAGATGCATTGAAAATTACCTTTGCTCCCAAGGGCTTTGGTAGTGAAAATATGAGTAAAATCGCAATGCTTCCTCCTTCTGCTGGCTATGAAGGCGTAGTAAATGTAGTATTGGATGCAGTTCGTTCTGCAGGTCCCAATCCTTGTCCCCCCATTGTGGTTGGTGTTTGTGTGGGTGGTGACTTTGAACAGGCTGCGAAGCTTTCTAAAGTGGCATTGACCCAGCCCATCGGCACAGTTCCCGAAAAACCTTTGTATCAGAAAATGCAAAAGGAACTGATGGAAAAAATCAACAGCACTGATATCGGTCCCGGCGGCTTAGGCGGTCAGACTACTGCACTTTGGGTAAACATCATTGACCATCCCACTCATATTGCAGGGATGCCCGTTGCAGTGAATATCTGTTGTCATGTTTCCCGCCATATTACAAAGGTTCTTTAATTCGTTACGGAGTGAGTTCTTCTCACATTCCATAAAAAAATAATGGCTCGGTTCGATGTTTGGGAACCGAAGATTTACGGATTTTCCATTCGAATCGGCTAAGACAAAGGAGAATCAGTATGAGAGTAATTTTTAACGAAAGAAAATTCCAGGCGAAAGACAGTTTTAAAGAAAAATTCCGGGCGAAGCTTTCCAAGTTCGACAAAATCTTTGACGATACTGCGGAAGCAACCGTTACCCTGTCTCTCATCAAAGATACCTACATTGTGGAATTAACCATTTATTATAAAGACACCATCTTCCGTGTGGAAGAAGCGGATGCCGATATCTGGACCGCAATGGACGAACTGATGGAAAACTTAAAGAAACAAATCAGAAAGTATAAAACCAAACTGGAAAACAAACTGAAAAAAGCGACTGCCATTGCAGAAACGTTTGAAGATTTTGAGGAAGACGAAGAAGAAAAGGACACACTGTATGCTCCGGAAGAAACCGAGTTTATCGTTGCCCGTTCCAAAGTGATTTCTTTAAAACCCATGTTTGTGGATGAAGCAATTTTGCAGATGAATCTTTTAGGACACACATTCTTCGCATTCCGCAATGCAGAAACTGACCAGATTAACATCGTATACAAACGTAAAGATGATAAGTATGGCATTATAGAAACGGAATAGCCTTAAGGGTGTTCGGATACCATGTGCAGATTCAATGACGCTCACCATTCGGCGTATAGCATATACGTCTTCGGGCTTGTCAAGGCGTTACCTTGATTCGGTTTCTTAATGCTTTGCATCGTAGGCGGAGAAAACGTAGTAATTGAAATAAAACAATGGAAAAGGCGAGCATTTAGCTCGCCTTTTCTTTGAAAAAGAGGAGAAAATTATGGATCATATGGCAAAAATTGCCGTGGTTGCCATTTTAATTGAAGATGTGTCTGTCAGCGATCAAGTGAATGGACTGTTGCATCAGTATGCAGAAAAAATTGTGGGAAGAATGGGAATTCCGTATCGGGAAAAGAATGTGAACATTATTTCTGTGGTGATGGATGCTACTCCCGATGAAATCAATTCCCTGTCAGGAAATTTAGGTAGACTTTCCGGTGTTCGGGTAAAAGTATTAACAGCCTGATTTCTTGGGTATACTAAGAAAAAACAGAGGAATCAAACTGTATTATGAAACAGAAAAAATATCATAAAAAGACGAAAAATAATCATAAAAATCAAAAAACAGAAATCGTTCAGGGTGTATTATCTCTCACTAAAAAAGGCTACGGTTTTGTGGACTTATCCAAAAACTGCGGCATTTTTGTTTCCCAAAAGCATTTAAATGGTGCCTTTCACGGAGATTTTGTAGAAGCAAAAACCGTACTCCGAAAAGGCAAACAGGAATGTGAAATTGTGAAGATTTTAGAACGGGGGATTTCGGTTGTTACGGGGATTGTTACCCAGGTTGGCAACCATTATTTTTTACAACCCTATCAGAAAAATCTGCCCTACGATTTTTTTATAAAAAAAGCACATTTAAACGGTGCTGTGCCGGGGGATCTTGCAGTTGGCGAAATCATCAGCTATGACAGCGATCCGCCCACGATTTATCTGAAAGAAGTATTGGGATCTCCTGAAAAAACAGGGAACGATATGACTATGGTACTTCGCAAGTATGGGATTACCGAGGAATTTTCTCCCGAAGTGTCAGAACAGCCTCTCCCCGACATATCGGAAGAAGAGCTTGCATCCCGTGTGGACTACACCCAACAAACTGTGATTACCATAGATGGGGATGATGCCAAGGATTTGGATGATGCTATTTCCATAGAGAAGACAGGCGCACATTACCGACTGGGTGTTCATATTGCGGACGTCAGTTACTTTGTGAAAGGGAGAACCCCTATGGACAATGAGGCGTTTTTCCGTGGTACAAGTGTTTATCTGCCCGACCGTGCGGTACCTATGTTGCCCCAAAAACTTTCCAATGGCTTATGCAGTCTCCATCCCGGGGAAATCAAATTGACCTTTTCTTGTGTGATGGAAATTGATCGGGAAGGAAACATTGTATCCTACCGGTTGGAGAAATCGTATATTAAATCCAGACAAAGAACCTCCTATTCCAAAGTGAAGGCATTTTTAGAAGGAGAATCTGTTCCGGAATACGAAGGCATCCGTTCTACACTGGAACTATGCTTTGAATTGTATCAGATTTTAAAGAAAAAACGGCAGCAGGCAGGATATGTGGAAATTTCTTTCCCGGAAACTGCGTTTCATCTTTCTGAGGACGGAATCCCCGATTGGGTTGGTCCGTATGAAGTCAGTTTTGCCAACGAAATGATTGAAGAATTTATGTGGGCAGCAAATGTTTCGGTGGCTGATTATGCCATGAAAGAGAATTTGCCATTTGTCTATCGGATTCACGGGTCCCCTGAAATTCAAAAGCTGGAACAGCTATATAGTACTTTAAAGCTATTTGGACTGAAAACACCAAAATCAGTTCAGCCCACACCTGCCGCACTGAATGAAATTTTAAAAAATGCCGAGGGAACTCCCTATCGGGAAGCGGTGCATCAGCTGGCACTGCGCAGTATGCAAAAAGCAGTCTATTCCTCCCAATGCAGCTCTCATTACGGCTTGAATTTTACAAAATATTGCCATTTCACCTCTCCCATACGCCGATATCCCGATTTGGTGATTCATCGGATTCTATCCGATTATCTTTTGGGAAAATCCGTTAAAAAATATCAAAAATTTGTGGCAGATGCTGCAGAACAGTCCAGTCAGGCAGAACAGAACGCCTTTTTTGCGGAACGGGAGGCTGATGATATCAAAAAAGCACAGTATATGAAAAACCGTGTGGGTGAAATCTGCGACGGATATATTTCGGGATTGTGTGAAACCGGATTCTTTGTCATGCTTCCCAATACGGTAGAAGGATTTGTTCCTCTTCATTCTCTGGAAGAAGATTTTTATGAATATCAGCAAGCATCTTTTCAGATTTCAGGAAGACAGACAAAACACATCTATTCTTTAGGACAAAAGGTATCTGTGATGGTAAAACACGCCGATACCATTATAGGAAAGATAGAATTCGAGCTGGTGAGCGCATAATGTCTATCACTTTTTTAACAAAAAATTTCCAAGAATATTTTCTTTTGTGCAGACACAAACTATGACTGTCTTTCGGGAAAAGAAAAGGATTGGAACACTTCAATAATTTCTTTTTCCAAAAGGCAAAAAGAAATTATTGAAGGAGATTAAAACATTATGGCAAGCAACAAAAACTTGGTACCCGAAGCAAAAGAAGCGATGAACAGATTCAAAATGGAAGCTGCTCAGGATGTAGGCGTTAACTTAAAACAGGGTTACAACGGTGACTTAACTTCTAAAGAAGCAGGTTCCGTTGGTGGCCAGATGGTTAAAAAAATGATTCAGTCTTACGAAAACAACATGAAATAAGCTTTTTTTAAAGCTTACGTTTGGAATGAATTGCGAATTCCTCCATGTTTTTTCGCAACTTAAAAAGCGGTATTGCTTTGCAATACCGCTTTTTAACTGGTTGCTTTTTTTAGTTGGAGGCAATAAATTTTAAAAAGTATTCTCTGGTTCTGGGACCATCAAATTCCATAAAGTAGACACCCTGAAACTGCCCCAAAACCAGCTTTTGGTTTTCCACAATCAAAGGAAGTGAAACCCCGGAAACGGTGGAGCGGATGTGGGCATAGGAATTGCCTTCATAATGCAGATGGTTTTCTTTTTTTGGAAATGCTTCAGAGAGCGCAGACAAAATATCTGCTTTCACATCAATATCCACATTTTCGCTGACAACAATCGAGGCGGTGGTGTGAGGACAGTATACTACCAGAATTCCATCCTTCATCTGATGCTTTTCAATTTGTGCTTTCAATTCGGAAGTGATGTTATACATTCCTTCAGAACCGGTTACCAGATTGCATTTAATCATTGTCAACATCCTTTCTGATTTATTTGGAGTCTTTTTTTGTTTGTTCAAAATGTGCCAGAGGATTCTGGTCAATGGCTTCTTTCACCATAGAATCATCGGTATGGGTGTAGATTTCAGTCGTGTTTAAATTTTCGTGACCCAACACCCGCTGCAAGGTTTTGATGTCCACCTTTCCGTGCTTATACATTAGAGTTGCCGCTGTGTGGCGAAGCTTATGGGTGGAAAGTTTGGTGGCATCCAGTCCGGCTTTTCTGAGTAAATTTTTTACGGTATATTGAATTCCGGCAACCGAAATTGCATCCCCTCGGGAGGATAACAGTAAATATTCACAGGAATTGTGTTTGCGGACCTGTAAATAATCCTGTAAAGCCTTTTGGGTGGCTTCGTTTAAAAACAGTTGCCGTTCTTTGTTTCCTTTTCCGGTGACTGTCAGTGTGTCATTGCGAATGTCCGACAGTTTGATATTCTGAAGCTCCGAGACACGAAGACCGCAGTTTAACAGAATCATCAGCATCAGATAATCCCGCTCTTTTTGTTTTCCGCCTACCGAATCCAAAAGGAGTTTAGCTTCCCCAAGTTCCAGATAACGCGGCAGAGTTTTTGGCGTTTTTGGCATTTCTAAGTCTTTGGCAATATCATGCTCTAACAGATGCACTTTAACACAAAGATATTTATAAAAAGACTTGATAGCGGAGAGCTTTCTCGCTCTTGATTTTACGCCGTTCTGTTTTTCTTTGCTTAAAAACATCAGATATTCATAGATATCCGTGATTTCGATGCGTCGAATCAATTCAATTGTTACGCCGGTAATATCAATCTCTTCCAAGGGTTCTTTCCGATGCTCCAGCCGTTTAACGATGTAGCGGAAAAATGTCTGTAAATCGTAGGCGTATTCCTTTACGGTCAATGGCGATTTCCCTTCAATGGTCAGTTTATGAGATAAGAAATTCCTGACTAATTGTGAGTGGTTTTTCAAATAATCCGTCAACGTAAACGAAACCTCCTATGATGTCTTTTTCTGTAGGTTTCTATCAGTATAGCATATTTTTTAAAAAATTACAATAAAAAAACAAAAAAAGATAGAGATTTTGTGGGATGAAATTGAGATTCTCCCGACAAAATTGGTTAAAATTTTCGGAATGAGTATGTTATACTGAAATTCCTCGGGTAACTTCCGGGATATCTGATGGTGACATCTGAAAAAAGGGGTAATTTTATGGAAACTGTTTATTTGTATCTTGATGTTTTGTTTCTGTATAATGTTATCATCAATTTACTGCTCCTTTTTTTGGTAGCGTACACCGCTTCATTTGCGTTTTCGTGGTGGCGGGGAATTGTTGCTTCTGTGGTTGGAAGTTTTTATTTTTGTGCTTTGTGTACGGTTTCTTACGGTGTACCGGAGCATTTTTGCTTTCAGTTTTTGGTGTCTGCTTTTATGATTTTTACTGCGTTTTCGGTGCGGGAATTCCAAAGTTTTTTAAAATTGTTTTTTCTGTATTATCTGATGAATTTTCTGCTGGCGGGCGGGATTCGTTTTGCAGCAAATTTTCTTTCGGATAGCCGGATTTCTGTCTCTCTTATGGCGGTGATTGCCGGAATTGTTTTTGCCTTTGTCTTTGGACCATTTTATGTGAGGGAACTTCGTAAAAAACGATTACCGCCCGAACAGACATTCCGACTTACATACAATGGAAAAACCATAGAATTCCGAGGGTTTTCTGATACGGGAAACATGCTGGAAGAACCCATTGAGCATTTGAGTGTGATTGTAGTAAAAAAAGAAAAATTAAAAGAAATTGCCGACTTTTCCCATCCGGAAACTGTCAGAAACCTTCGCCTGATCCCTTGCAGAACCGTTACCGACGGCAACGGAATGTTATACGGATTAAAACCGGATTTGCTCACTTGCGAGGAAAAAACCATACGTGCTGTGGTGGCAGCGTCAGACAGTTTGAATCAGGAAGAATACGATGCGGTGTTTCATCCGCTGATTTTATTATAAATATCAGAAAGGAATTGTTTCTATGAAATATTCGATTTATCAATGGTTTGTTCAGCTTTTCCTAAAATATTTTTCCGGCGGTTGTCACTATATCGGAAGTACCGATACTCTTCCGCCTCCCTTAGATAGCGAACACGAAGAAGCACTCATTGCTCATCTGTCGGATGAGGATGCCCGTAAAACTTTAATCGAACATAATCTGCGACTGGTAGTCTACATTTCCAAAAAATTTGAAAATACGGGGATTTCCTTGGAGGATTTAACGTCGATCGGAACCATAGGACTCATCAAGGCAGTAAATTCTTTCAATCAGGAAAAGGCAATTAAACTGGCAACTTATGCATCCCGTTGTATCGAAAATGAAATCTTAATGTATTTACGAAAGATTTCCAATCAGCGAAATGACGTTTCTTTAGACGAACCGCTCTCGATGGATGGTGACGGTAACGAACTTCTTTTGTCGGATATTTTAGGAACCGAAAGCGACATCATTCATAAAACGATTGAAAAAAAGCTGGATAAAGAGATACTGTTGCAGGCAATCAGTCGGCTGAATCAGCGGGAACAGTTTATTATTGGACTTCGGTTCGGTATCTTCGGACGGGAAGAAAAAACTCAAAAAGAAGTTGCGGATTTGCTTGGGATTTCTCAGTCCTATATTTCCCGGTTAGAAAAGAAAATCATTGGAAAACTAAAGCGGGAAATTCAAAAAACGATGCAGTGAACATTCAAAAATTTTGCCATTTTTTAAAAGATATATTTCAGATCATTTTTGCAGAAACTATGGTTGAGAAATGAAAAAATTTCTTAGAAACCAATGCGGAGGGAATCGTATGCATCAGAGTCCTTATGTAAAAGGTGTGGTGACCGGTTTGGTGATGGGAGCCGTTGCGGGAATGATTTTTGACCCCATCCGTTCTGACCGGGAAAATCAGCATCTTAAGAAAAAAGCCTGCCGTATGATGAAAACTGCAGGCAAAATTATGGAAAATCTGACCGATTTTTAGCGGAAATCAAAAAAGCAGATCCAAACTGCCGGAGAGCTTGAAATTATCCTGTTTTCCCGGCAGTTGGGAATGCTTTTTTAAAAAAACTTGGTTTTAATTTTGCCGGAATTTTGATTTTTATAAATTTTTTTAAAAAATCTCTTGACATTTGCTTTAGAATATGGTATTATATTCTAGCGCTTGAACAAGAGATGTACGCCGGAGTGGCGGAACTGGCAGACGCCCAGGACTTAAAATCCTGTGGGAGGTGACTCCCGTACCGGTTCGATTCCGGTTTCCGGCACCATAATTTCTTGTTCAGGCGTTTATAACGCGGGATGGAGCAGTTTGGTAGCTCGTCGGGCTCATAACCCGAAGGTCGGTGGTTCAAATCCGCCTCCCGCAACCATAAAGGCACTTCAAATGAAGTGCCTTTTTTCGTGCGATAGGGAAAGATAGAGTGATTTTGATATCGGGTTATGAGACAGACGAGCGTGGCTCGTTGGGCAGTGATTGCGAACGCCGCGAGGCGGAGAAAGAGAGCAATCACTGGTGCAGCGGTCAAAACTGCGACGAGCGAGAGCGAGTCAGAAGCAGTTTTGGGAACCGCCAACCGGCGCGAAGCGATAACCCGAAGGTCGGTGGTTCAAATCCGCCTCCCGCAACCAAAAATCCTCGTTCGTAAGAACGGGGATTTTTACTTATTACCTATTCACTCTTCACTATTACCTAAAATTCATAGGTGTACGGATTTTTGGAAAGTAATAAGGAATAGAGAATAAGGAAGAAGTTGAGGTGGCTTTGCTTTCGCAAAGCTTATTTTATTTGCATCTATATTGCTCGGCTTTGCCATAAAGGAATCTGCAATGTTACCGATTCGGTGAATCGGTGAGTAAAATAATAGAACCTGACGATTTTTTAATATCTCGTCAGGTTCTTATTATTTATGGTAGCTTTCGTTATTTAAAATTTTAAATCCGCGGTAAATCTGTTCGGTTAAAAACAGACGTGCTAAATTGTGGGGCAGGGTCATTTTGGAGAGGGAAATTCTCATTTGACAGGCGTTTATCACATCGGGATGCAAGCCGTGTGAGCTTCCGATGACAAAGCAAAGTCCCCCTTGGGTTTGTTTTTGGTCAATGAGGGAGGCGAATTCTTCGGAGGAATATTGTTTTGCGTCAATCGCCATTGCAACCGTGACCATATTTTTTGGTAAATTTTTTAAGATTTGCTGACCTTCTTTTTGCAGAACTGTTTCGATTTCCTTGTCGGAGGGATGGTCGCTGACCGACAGATCCGCAATCTCAATATGAGAAAACTCGGTGTATCGGCTTAAGCGTTTTTCATATTCCGACAGTAAATCACGAGTGGCTTTTTCTTTTAATTTGCCCACAGAAATAATTTTTGTTTTTATCATAACAGCACCGTTTCTCCCAAAGCTCCCCGTTCGGATACAGACAGCATCACGTCACGGTTTGCGGTGATGGAATTTGTTTTTAAAACATCCTTAACGGTTTCGTATGCTAACTCTGTGGTATTGGCTTCTCCGCTTAAGTGGCCCAAAATGATTTTTTTGGTACCGCCGTTTACCAGATGCGTGGCAAATTTGCCTGCATTTTCGTTGGATAAATGTCCGCCGTCTCCACGGATTCTCTGTTTTAAGTGCAGAGGATATGAGCAGTTTTCCAAAGCATTCAAATCGTGATTGGATTCCAAAAATACCAAGTCTTTTCCCTTGACATCCGAATACAGATTTTCTGCTAAAAAACCGACATCTGTCAGAATGCTGATACTACGGTTTGCGTTGGAAATATTGTAGCCCAAGGTCTGACAGGCATCGTGAGGGACCGGAAAGGATTCTACTTGCAAATCCAACACACCCACACTCTGATTCTGACCAATCTGAAAAATTTTGTCGGTATAGTCGCAGATTTTCGGGTACAGCTCAATGAGAGTTCCCTTGGAACCGCAGACTTTCACATCCAGATTTTTTAAAATCATGGGAAGTGCTGAAGTGTGGTCTGTGTGGCTGTGCGTTAAAAATACCGCATCTAATTTGCAGATATCTTCTCCGATGGTATGTAGCGTTTCTTTGATTTTTTTAAAACTGCATCCACAGTCGATGAGAATACGGGTATTCCCGTAAGAAACAAATATTGAGTTTCCGTTGCTTCCGGAGAATAACGGACAAAATTTCAGTGACTCCATAGCTTTTCGTTCTTTCAGCGGATTTTTTTCTATACTTCTTTTTGAATGTCTCCGCCCAATCCCTTAACTTTTTCAACAATTCTTTCGTAACCCCGTTCTACGTGATAAATATCGTAGATTTCGGTGGTGCCTCTTGCCATCAGTCCCGCAATCACCATAGCTGCACCGGCACGAAGGTCGGTCGCTTTCACAGGAGCAGGATACAGCTCGTCCACACCGGTAATCATTGCCATGTTTCCGCTGACATTGATATCGGCACCCATTTTTTTGAGTTCGTCAATGAATTTGAAACGGGAATCCCAAACAGTTTCGGTGACGGTACTGGTCCCTTCTGCCACGCTTAACAATGTAACAATCAAAGGTTGCATATCAGTGGGAAATCCGGGGTAGGGCAAGGTTTTTACCATTGCTTTTTTAGGACGTTTTTTATAATAAACACGAATGGAATCGTCGCCTTCTTCAATGCCGATTCCCATTTCGGTGAGTTTTGCAGTCAAACATTCCATATGACGGGGGATGACGTTTTTCACGAGTACATCCCCTTTGGTTGCTGCTGCCATAACCATATAAGTTCCCGCCTCAATCTGGTCGGGAATGATGGAATAGGTGGAGCCTTTTAATTCTGATACTCCCACGATTTTGATGGTATCGGTACCGGCACCTTTGATTTTGGCACCCATGGAATTCAAGAAGTTTGCAATGTCAACAATATGCGGCTCTTTTGCAGCATTTTCGATGGTGGTGGTGCCTTTGGCTTTACAAGCACACAGCATCACGTTGATGGTGGCACCAACCGAAACCTGGTCGAAGAATACAGAAGCTCCTGTCAGTTCGGTTGCATCGGCAATAATGGCGCCGCCTTTCAGTTCGGTTTCAGCCCCCAACGCTTCAAAGCCTTTGATATGCTGGTCGATGGGGCGGTTGCCTAAATTGCAGCCACCGGGAAGTGCAACTTCCGCATGGTGATATTTTCCCAAAAGAGCACCTAAAAAATAATAAGAGGCTCTCATTTTGGTTGCCAGTTCGTAAGGGACGGTTGTTCCGGACAAATGAGAGGAATCAATCGCTAACACGCCGGGTTCTTTGTATTGTACATCTACATTCATCTGCTTTAAAATATCAATCATAATCCGGACATCGGAAATATCCGGCACATTTTCCAAAACACAGGGCGTATCCGAAAGAAGAGCAGCCGGAATCATAGCAACTGCAACGTTTTTTGCACCGCTGATGGTAACTTCGCCCTGCAAAGGGAATCCGCCGTTAATGATATATTTTTCCAAAGTATGGGTCACACCTTCCATAAAACATTGATGAGTACAAGGCCGCACTACAACCAATTTTACAATCTTACTAAACATTATAGCACAGATTATGAAAAAAATAAAGTCTTTTTTTGTATTTTTTTATTTTATCAGAAAACATTGAAAAAAATTTTCAAATTTCTTGCAAATGGAAAAATTTTGTGCTATACTATATGTTGAGTTATTGTGATTTGTTTGATAAATTTTTGAAATAATGGAGAGTTACTGTGAAAAAACTTATTAGTCTTCTGATTTGTTTGATTCTGACACTGGGAATTGCTTCGGCAATGGGGCCTGTGCCGGAGTTTGAAATAGCACCCCGGGGAGCCGCTGTGATGGAGGTTCAGACCGGGCAGATTCTGTATCAGAAAAATATGGAAGAAAAAATCTTCCCTGCCAGCATCACCAAAATTATGACTGCTATGCTGGCATTGGAACATGGGAAGCTGACTGATGTTCTGACGGTTAGTGAACACGCAGTGTATTCGGTGAGCGGGACCAGTCATATTGCATTGGCACCCGGAGAAGTGCTGACCTTAGAGGAAGCACTCTACGGTTTAATGTTGGCATCTGCCAATGACTGTGCGGTTGCGATTGCGGAACATATCGGTCAAAGCGAAAAAGATTTTGTCGAGATGATGAATGTCAAAGCCAAAGAAATCGGTGCAAAAAATACCCATTTTGTCAATCCTCACGGCTTACACGATGAAAGTCATTATACCACGGCTTATGATATGGCGTTAATTACCAGAGAAGCTATGAAGAACTCTGATTTTGTGCGGATTTCCGGAACGGTGATTTACACGATGTCACCTACCAATCTGCAGACAGAAGAACGTGTGATTTCCAATCAGAATGCAATGCTGAAGCAGGGAACTCATTATTATGAATATGCACAGTTCGGAAAAAACGGCTATACCACTCAGGCAAATAACACGATGGTGGTGGAAACCAAGCGGGGAAGCTTAGAACTGATTTGTGTGGTGTTGGACTGTGTGAATGCTGCAGACAAGTACACCGATGCTGCAAAGCTTTTGGATTTTTGTTATGACAATTACTATAAAACCAAAATCAGTAAAGATGTACTGCAGCCGCCTGTGGCAAAGCTTTCGGGATGGTTTGGCTCCATCGGGCAGGTAGACTTCACATTGGAAGAAGATGTAGAAGTGATGCTTCCCAATGGAACCGGTGTGGAACATCTGGACTACCGTTATGATGTGAAAAAAAGCTATAAAACCGCCAGGGAATATCATGCCGCAGTGACAGTCAGCGTGGGAGAAGAGGAGTTGTTTCAGATTCCGCTTTCCGGTGTTGCAACCAAGAAAGTTACTTTTTATAATGTGTTAAAAACTGTATTACTCAGTCTGTTGGTGATTGTTGTATTTTTACTTGGTGTGGTGATTTACTACATTTTAGATGCCGACCGTAAGAAAAAACAGCGTCGGAAAGCAAAAATCAGACGAACCCTCCGGGTGAAAAAAGATATTTAGTTTTTTGATATTTTTTTTAAAAAAATAAAATACTAATCATGTAGCAAAAAAATTTTAAATATACATTGCATCCCCAAGAAGGGAGCAGTAGTGAAAGGAAATTTGGCTATGATTTTAGCAATTGATGTGGGAAACTCCAATATTGTGATTGGAGCCATCCATGACAGTCAGGTGCAGTTTGTATCCAGGATGGCAACCGAGGGGTGCCGTACCGAGGATCAGTATGCCATCTATTTTCGGGAAATTCTGAGTCTTTATCAGATGAATGGTTCGGATTTTTCCGGTGGAATTATTTCCAGTGTGGTTCCTCCTGTTACCAACGTGATTGCAAAAGCAGTCGAAAAAACTATCGGGAAAGAACCGCTGATTGTGGGGCCAGGAATCAAAACAGGATTGAACATTACCATTGACAATCCTTCTCAGCTTGGGTCGGATATTGTAGTAGATAATGTGGCGGCACGGCATTTGTACCGTGGTGCCGTTATCGTGATTGATATGGGAACCGCTACCACAATTTCGGCAACCGATGAAAAAGGAAATATCCGTGGCGGTGCTATTGCGCCCGGCGTGGGTATCTCGTTAAATGCACTTTCTCAGAATGCGGCACAGCTTCAGGGCATTAACCTGGAGAATCCTAAAAAAGTGATCGGAACCAATACGGTGGATTCTATGAAATCCGGAATGGTTTACGGTTGGGCATCTATGCTTGACGGTATGATTGAACGGTTTTTAGAGGAGCTTGGAACTCCTGCTACCGTGATTGCAACCGGGGGACACGCAAAATATATCATCCCTCATTGCAAACAGAATATCGTGTATAATGAAAATCTGTTACTTACCGGACTGGATCTGGTGTATCAGATGAATTGTAAAGCTTAACTTTTTTGGGAGGATTTTAATGATGGAAAAAATGATGATAGAAAGAAATAAAATGGATACCAAAAAATTGGTATTGGGAGCATTGTTGACCGCATTGGTAGTAGTGCTTCAGTTGATGGGAAGCTTTATTCGGTTTGGACCATTCTCCATTTCTCTGGTTTTAATCCCCATTGTTATCGGTGCGGCAACCTGCGGGATTGGCATCGGCGGATGGCTGGGTTTGGTATTTGGCGTTACCGTTTTGTTAAGCGGAGATGCAGCTGCATTTTTTGCGGTGAATGTACCGGGAACGATTATTACTGTTTTGTTAAAAGGTATTCTTTGCGGAGTGTTGTCCGGTTGGGGATATCAGCTTTTGGAAAAGTATAACCGTTATCTTGCCGTTGTGGTTGCAGCGGTGATTTGTCCTTTGGTGAATACCGGCGTGTTCTTATTGGGATGTTCGGTATTCTTTATGGAAACGATTACTGCCTGGGCACAGGAATTCGGATTTGGTAACGATGTTGCCCGTTATGCGGTATTTGGACTGGTGGGAATCAATTTCCCGGTAGAACTTGCTTTTAATTTAGTATTAAGTCCCGTGATTGTAAGACTGTTAGGTATCAGAAATAAGTAACTGAGAAAGGCGGTTTTTAGTATGGAAGCATTCAGACAACGTAAAAAGAAAACCTTTTTATGGATTGGTTTGGGAGTTCTTCTTCTCCCTGTGCTCATTGTGCTTCTTTACACGCTGACCAAAAAAATTACCGGTTTGACGCCTGATGATATTTTTGCCTTTGCCGGTGGAAATGTTTTCATTGAGATGGGGGTTGTTTTGCTCATCTATGCGGTAAAATCGGTATTGTTTTTCATTCCTATTGCCTTTTGTTATATTCTGACGGGAAATCTTTTTCCTCCAATGTACAGCATTCTATTAAATATCTTGGGCGTTTCTCTTACTTTGACCCTCACTTTTTTCTTAGGGAAAAAGCTTGGAAAAAACTTTGTGGAAAAGATTGTCAGCCGTTCCAAAAAGGCTAAAAAGTTTATGGAAGATACCGAAAAAAGCAACGTCACTTTGTTTGCGTTACGGGCATCCAACATTTTCCCCGTGGAACTGATTTCTTTAGTCTGCGGTTGCAGCGGTTACGGTTACTGGAGTTTTTTGGGACTGTCTCTTTTAGCAATGGTACCTACATTGATTCCCTTTTCCATTATGGGAGAAGCCTTGAAAAATCCTATGTCAAAAGAATTCTGGATTCCCTTTGCCATTGTCATTGTAATGATGGTTGGCTCCTTGATTTTTTATAAACTCCGTCATAAAGACGAGGAATAATACGAAAAAGGGAAACACTATTTTGTGATAGTGTTTCCCTTTTTCTGTTTTCTCTGCTTTCGCATTCCCTTTGAGCAATATTCAATTTCACTGCAAACAATCAGAAAATTCTGCGCAATAAAAAATGCGCCTACCGAAGCAGACGCATAAAAATGCAAACTCCGATAGTCGCGAAACCAATTTAATTGAACGGAGCACAAGGGCATGTCAATCACAAGGAATTTGCATTTTTTGCAATATTCGCATGATTGATATACCCCAAAAAAAGGTATAAAAATACCCCGTTTCAAACTATTAAATTGATTTCGCACAATAATTATAGCATAGTTTTCCAAAAAATGCAACAGTTTTTTTGCGAAAAGAAAATTTTGCAGGAATAAAAAAATTTTGCTGTGGCATACTAAAGGAAAAAAGGTTGTGAGCGTATGGTAGAACAAGATACCATAAAACTGTTACGGGAATGTGATGCCGGAGTAAAAATGGGGATATCCTCTCTGGATGATGTGATTTCTCTGGTTGGCGACGGAGAACTCAAAAAACTGCTGGAAGATTGCAAAAAACGTCATGAAGAACTGCAGAGCGATCTGGAAAAGCTGTTAGACAAGTACAAAGATGACGGGAAAGAACCTGCATTGATTGCCAAGGGGATGTCCTGGATGAAAACCAATATGAAACTGATGATGAACGCTTCTGACCAGACCATTGCTGATTTAATGACCGATGGCTGCAATATGGGAGTGAAATCGCTTCATATGTATTTGAATCAATACCGGGCGGCAGATGAGGATTCCAAAAACATTACCAAACGGTTGATTGATCTGGAAGAAACTCTGGCAATGGATATCCGAAAGTTCTTGTGAATTTTTAATTTTTGGAATATTTTGTCAAAGATGTTGACAATTCAACATCTTTGTGGTAAAATAGACTTGTTGATTTTTCAATAAGTCTATTTTTAATGAGGCGATTAACTTATGATCGGACGCTTTGAAATTTTTTCATTGGGGTTGTCTCAGCTGACAAGCGGATGGAACAAAATTGCTACTGAAGAATTAAAACCTTTTGGACTCAAAGGAAGAGCTTCGGTGTATATGATAGCTTTATATAAGAGTGAAGAAGGGTTAACCTGTGCCAAGCTTTCGGAAATTTGTCACAGAGATAAGGCAGAAGCATCCCGGGTAATTTCCGACATGGAAAAAAAGGGACTGGTGGAAAAAGAGAAGGTGACAGGAAACAGTTACCGTGCAAAAATCCGTTTGACCGAAGCCGGCAGAAAAGCCACTTACGAACTCAGAGAACGAATTAAATTAGCAGTAGAAAAGGGTGGAGCCGGCCTCACTGATGAAGAACGGGAACATTTTTATTATGCCCTTCAGGTAATTGCTGACAATCTTCATAAAATCAGCAAAGAAGGACTGTAATATCAGATAGGAGAACACGAACATGAAAACAAGAATTATTATTGATTCCACTGCCAATTTTAAACAGACGCTCAGAGATATGGCTACTGTGATACCGTTGACGGTGCGATTCGGCGAAGAAGAATATATCGATGGCGTTACCATCACAAATGAAGAATTCTATCAGAAATTAGAAAGTGTGGAACAGCTTCCCACTACTTCTCAGGTAACTCCCGAAGAATTCCGTCAAGTGTTTCAGGAAGTGACAGATGCTGGGGATGAAGCGGTGGTTATTACCGTTGCTTCCGGACTTTCCGGTACCTGTCAGAGTGCCAATATCGCGGCAATGGAATTTGACAACATTTATGTGGTGGATTCAGGCAATGTTGCAGTTGGCTCCGGCGTTATTGTAGAATATGCATTCCGTTTACTAAAAGAAGGAAAGTCTGCAAAAGAAATCAAGGAAATTCTGGATGCAGAAGTAGGTAAGGTTCATATCATTGCGATGGTAGACACCCTAAAATATCTGAAAATGGGTGGAAGAATATCCGGTGCAGTCGCTTTGGCAGGCAGCTTGTTACACATTAAACCCATTGTAGAGGTGTATGATGGAGCCATTCATCAGATTGCCAAAGCACAGGGTGCAAGAAAGGGCAATCAGGTGTTGATTCAGGAAATCCAGAAAGTTGGAGATATTGATTTCACAAAGCCTGTTTTGTTTGGTCATAGCGGTCAGACTGACGAAGGAATGAAACTGTTTTTAGAAAATACCAAAGCGTTCTGGGAAGGAAAAGATGTACCCGACGAATCCATTCTGATGGGTAGTACTATCGGTACTCATGCAGGCCCTGGCATTGTTGCAATTGGATTCTTCACAAAGTAATCGGAGTGAATGAGAATGGCAGTAAAAGCAGTATTGTTTGATTTAGACGGAACCCTTCTTCCTATGGACCAGGATATCTTTGTCAAAGCCTATTTCAAAGGACTGTCAACAGCACTGACATCCCGTGGCTACGACCCGAAAGAGCTGGTGGGGGCTGTATGGCAGGGAACTGAGGCTATGATTCACAACGATGGTTCCGACACCAATGAACAGGTGTTCTGGAAGAGCTTTTGTAGTACATACGGAGAAAAAGCAAAAGAGGATATCCCTCATTTTGACCGATTCTATCAGCAGGAATTTGATCGGGTACAATCGGTTTGCGGCAATCATCCGATGGCAAAGAAAACGGTATCCTATTTAAAGGAAAAAGGCATATTGACCGTTCTTGCCACCAATCCGATTTTTCCGTCTGTTGCAACCGAAAAACGAATGAGATGGGCGGGGCTTTCTCCCGAGGATTTTTGCCTGTATACCACATATGAAAACTGTCGGTATTCCAAACCGAATCTGAACTATTATCGTGATATTTTAGACAAACTGCAGCTTTCTCCCGAAGAATGTGTGATGGTGGGAAATGACGTGGCAGACGATATGGTGGTTACCGAGTTAGGGATGCGTGTGTTTTTATTGACGGATTGCCTCATCAATCACGAAAATCGTGATATTTCCAATTATCCATCGGGTAGCTGGGATGAACTTTTTGTTTATCTTACATCCCATATAAAACAAGATTAAAAAGTACTTTTTCTCTCAAAAGATATTTTGCTTTCAAGAAAAAAACACTTGCATTTTCGCAAGTGTTTTTTCTTTTTTATTATTTGTTTATTTGGAATAGGTTTTGTCTAAGGTTAAGAAAATATCCATTACTGCGTCTAACTCGCTCTTTTTGTTCTTTTTCAGCCAGTCTTCAGAGAATTTTTCGAGCCAAGCTTTAGTGTCGGACATTCTTTCGATCGAATAGTCTGCCACTTTGGCAAGTAATTCGTCCATCACGATGATGCCTTCTGCAGAAATAATCATCTGTTTGCGGAATTCATCCTGCTTCCAGGTCTGATTAGATAATTCGTCCATCACATTTTTACAGATGGTTCTGATTTCTTCCACTCTTTTGGGAGAGGGAGCGTCAAACAGACGTTTTTTGGTAAACAAGGTATTGGAATACGCATTTGCCACAAAGGTGAAGCGCAAATCTTTCTGACAGTCACTTAAGGTTCTTAAATAGTGGTAACCTTTTTCATTTTCATACAGCAGGTGGTTTACATCTGCTTTAAATTCGTCAGTAGGTTCGGTTGCAACCGTCCAGCCTTTTGCACCGCCCAATACCATACCGTAGAGGGCAAGTTCGATGGTACAGGGGTTACCGAAGTCTCCCCAGTTGGTGTTTAACACGCCTTTTGCACCATGGCGGTAACCTGCGTTAATCATATTGCAGATGTTGCCTTCTTCTTTTTCCACCCATTCCACAACGCCTTCCCAGCTCCAGGTGGCAGGGCAAACGATCTGAGGTTTTTTCATTTTTTCAAACAGTTCAATATCGTTTTCGTGGATTTCAGGTTCATACCACCAGTTTAAGTATTCCACACCGTCGGCAGGTAATTCAGAAATCACTTCAGGATGATGTAGCAAAATATCTGCCCACATCATAACGGTTTTACCTTTTGACTGTAAGTACGCAACTAATTTTTTCACAAATTCAATATAGAGATTGCCTGCATTTTGATTCCAATGACGTCCAATCTGCAAATCAAAGGTTTCGTCACAGCAGATATTGAACTTGTTGGAACGAAACAGGGGCATATACTGGTCGATTAAGCTTTTAATCAGTTCAAAGCTTTCGGGATTTGTGGGGTCAATGGTGTGATGTGCCATACGTTCCCACCATGTCATATATTCCTGCTCGAAGGTGTCTAATTCTCTTAAATGTTTGTACTCGGGTTGTTCCAAGAGTTCAAACAAATGGCCAAAGCAGGACAAAGAGGGAATAAATTCAATAAAGTTTTCGTAGCAGTAGTCGTCAAGTTCTTTGATTTCTTCTGCGGTGAAGTACCCTGTTTTTTCCTTGGTGCCTGCATATTCCTTAAAATCAAAGGAATGTTCCACATAAAACTGCAGGGAATTTAATTTGTAGTACGCCATCTGGTCGATGAGCATTTTTAAGGTTTCCACTTTCGGCACTTTACCGCGGGTGGTATCGTGATAGAAACCACGGTATCCCATATCAGGGGTATCCGAGATGGTCAATTCAGTGATTTCATCGTGGGTGAAAATCTGACGCAAGGTCTGGATACCGTAGAAAGCACCCTGAGCGCTTTCGCCGATGATTTCTGCTTTTTCGTTGGTTAAGGTTAAGGTGTAGCCTTCGCCTGTTTGATTACCGTATGTAATAGAAAGCGGGATTCCGTCTTTAGAAAGGGGCAACTTTTCTATGGCAATCTGTAAACGGGAATCTGCAAGCTCACTCATCAGAGTGAGACTTTTTTTCTTGAGCAAAATTGCTACTTCAATCAGTTTTTTGGGAGCGGGGATTAAATGAAGCATAGTTGTTCTCCTTTTTTAGTTATTCAAATTTATAAGAATAAATATCTGCCTGACGCATGGTAAAGCGCAGACGGATGACTTTGCCTTGCAGGGAGGATACATCTTTGGAATCACCAAAGTATACGGTTCTGTCGGTGGTGTTGCCAAACAATTCACAGCTGTGCCAGCCCTCTAAGGGTTTGTTATTGGCATCTAACACATCCACATAAATCCAGCCTAAAGCGGAAGTGGAGAAGTTTAAGTGAAGTTCGTTTCCTGTAAAGAGAATGGATTTGGTAGTTACCTGTTTCACTTCATAATCTGCGTGATAGGAAGCGAATCCGTCCAGACGCATGGAATGACGGTACAACGTGGGCGGTAAGCCGGGTCCGGCAAATTCCTGCACAAAAAAGGAGAATTCGGTTCCTTCCCATGGGGAGGGCAGTTTGGTTTCAATGAAGGGATAAATGGGAGTGGAGTAATCACCGTAGGACCAGTTATAGGGATGTTCCTCTTCTCGTTCTATAAACATTTCGTCGTAACGTTTCCAGTTTAAGCCGTCACGGGAGCACATAAACAGGCAGTCGGTGATGGCGGTACCCATTCTGAGCTCTTTCGTTTTGGTACGTTCAAAGCGGAGTCTTGCTCCCTCTTCGCCACCCATCTGCTCGAAGTTTTTGCCCAGGGAGGTGCGTTCCACATAGCGCATGGGGAACCCAATAAACATATGGGGTGCACGGGGATATTTCATAATTTCGTTGGTGTATAGCTGATACTCTTCGCTTTCTCCATAGTTTAAAAGTACCGGTTCAGACCAGTTACGAAAATCGGTGGAATGCATATACTTGATATCTCGTACTCTGTCTTTCATAAACACACGGATAAAACAATGATATTTTTTATCATCTTTATCCCACCATGCCACGTTCTGACTGTCAAAGCCTCCACGGACTGCGGTGTCGGAATCCATTACTAAAAAGTTCCGTTTAAAATGAATTCCGTCAGGAGAGGTGTAGCACCACAGTTCCCGTTGACTGAGCCAGTGGGTACGGTTGTGCTTGTGGTAATCGTAGCACAGTGCAATGGCTTTGTATTTTTCTTCCGGCAGACAATCCGGATTTTCGTCGATAAACACGAAAAAGTTGTCAAATGGTTCGCCATAATCTTCGTTATTGGAATTTACCAAAATAATATTGTTGTCGGTACTGCCGTTGTATTCGTGCAGTCCTACATTAGGACGGGTCCAGTGCTTGTAGTCGGTGGATTCCATCATACAAACAATGCGGGTACCTACTGCCCCGTGAACATTGGGACGGGATGCAACATAATACATCCGGTAGATGTCGCCGTCTTTTACTGTCATCGGATAAGCAACCCCTGCTGCTTCCCAGGGAGCATCAAAGGAAAGTGCAAATTCTTTCTTTACAGGATGATGTAATTTTAATTCTGCGGTGGTATGTTCGGGAATGATCATAGAATCTTCCCAGAAAACTTCTCGTCTGTTTTTAATGTCAATAAACATAGTATGTCCCTTCCTTTTGTGTCGTTTTTTAGTATAGATCAGAAGAATTATTCAAATTGATAAGAATAAATATCTGCCTGTCGCATAGTAAAACGCAGACGGATTACTTTTCCTTGCAGAGAAGATACCTCTTTGGAATCACCAAAGTATACGGTTCGGTCGGTGGTGTTACCAAACAGCTCACAGCTGTGCCAACCCTCTAAGGGTTTGTTGTTGGCGTCTAGCACATCCACATAAATCCAGCCTAAAGCGGAAGTGGAGAAGTTTAAGTGAAGTTCATTTCCTGTAAAGAGAATGGATTTGGTGGTTACCTGCTTCACCTCATAATCTGCATGATAGGAGGCAAAGCCGTCTAAGCGGATGGAGTGACGGTATAATTTGTGCGGATTGGGAGAGAAAGACCCTTCTGTAACATAGAAAGAGATTTCTTTCCCTTCCCAGGGAGCAGGCATATCAGTTTCTAATAAGGGATACATGGGGCAGCTGTTGTCCCCATATGCCCAGTTATTGGTGTGTTCCTGTTCCAAAGGGAAGAACATATCATCGTAGCGTTTCCAGTTTTTTCCGTCACGGGAACACATAAAGATGCCTTCGGTGATAGCAGTACCAATACGCAGTTCCAGTTTTTCTGCACGTTCTTTGCGGAGTCTTGCCCCTTCCTCGCCGTTCATTTGTTCAAAGTTTTTTCCCAAAGACGGTCTTTGAATGTAGCGTTCGGGGAATCCGATGAACATATGTGGCGCACGATAGTATTTCATAATATGGTTGGTGTAAAGCTCGTATTCTTCGCTTTCCCCATAGTTTAAGAGAACGGGTTCAGACCAGTTGTGAAAATCGGTGGATTCCATATATTTGATGTCACGCACTCTGTCTTTCATAAACACACGCACAAAGCAGTGATATTTTTTGTCATCCTTGTCCCACCATGCGGTGTTGATGCTGTCAAATCCGCCACGCCCCACAAAGTCGGAATTTACTACCATGCGGTTTCTCTTGAAATGAATTCCGTCCGCAGAGGTATATAACCACATTTCACGTGGGCTTAACCAGTGAATGTGTTCCTTTTCTTCTAAGTTACGGCAAAGTGCCAGAGCTTTGAATTTTTCTTCCGGCAGACAATCGGGGTTTTCGTCAATAAATACGAAAAAGTTATCAAAAGGTTCCTGTAATTTATCATCGCTTGTATTGACTAAAATGATGTTATTGTCGGTGGAGCCGTCGTGTTCATAGATACCCAGATTGGGACGAATCCAGTTTTTGCCGTCGGTGGATTCCATCATACAAACCACACGGGTTGCATACACGCCGTGGGTTGCAGGACGGTCGCACACATAGTACATCCGGTAGATGTCACCGTCTTTTACGGTGATGGTATAGCCAACTCCTGCTGTTTCCCAGGGAGCGTCAAAGGTGAAGATGTGTTCTTTTTTTACGGGGTTATGCAGTTTCAGTTCTGCGGTGGTATGCTCGGGAATAATCATAGAATCTTCCCAGAAAACTTCCCGCCTGTTTTTAATATCAATAAACATAATAAATATCCTTTCTTATAATGGCTGCTTGATAGGCTTGGGGGCATTTCGAGGGTATTTTGGCAAGGTTTTTGCCAGTTTTTTGATAACGATGATGTTTCGTTTGTCTTCCGAGTGGGGCAGGGTGAACGAAAGCACCGTTTCAATTTCGGCTGAGAGTTCTTTTAACGCCTTTTTGGAGGCGGCGATTTCTTCTTCTACACTGGAGCCTTTTAAAGCGATGAAATATCCGCCAACCTTCACAAAGGGAATGCAAAGTTCAACGAGGGATGGAAGCGAAGAAACTGCCCGTGCGGTGGCAATATCAAACTGTTCCCGCAAGTCTGGATTTTTTCCTCCATCCTCTCCGCGGGAATGAACCGTATGGATGTTGGTCAGATTCAGTTCTTTGATAACTTCGTTTTGAAACAGCACTCGTTTGTTTAAGGAGTCCAGTAAGGTAACCTCTAAATCGGGATGTGCAATTTTTAAAGGGAACGAGGGGAATCCTGCACCGCAACCAATGTCGATGACACGACCCTGCACTTTTTTGGTTTCTAAAATGGTTAAACTATCGATAAAATGTTTCAGTTCGATTTCATCAGGTTCCGTAATGGCGGTCAGATTGATTTTTTCGTTCCATTCCCGAAGCAGGTCTGAAAATCGTTGGAACCGGTCCATCATCTCGTCTGTCGGGGTGATATTTTGTTGGGACAGATAGTCTTGTAAACGTTCTAACATAGTAAAAAAATCCTTATTTTTTTAGTCCTTCCCATTCCAAGAAGGGAATTTTATCAATTTCAAAAATCCGTCCGTTTAAGTAGTACAGCGGATTTTCTTTGTCTTTTAAGGTGAAACGGAAACGGTACGCATAAAGATATTGATATTTGGCATTAAACTTTTTATTGATTTCGTTTTTGCCGTATTTTCCATCTCCGATTAACGGATGCCCGATATGTGCAAAATGAGCACGAATCTGATGGGTTCTTCCGGTAATCAGATGAACTTCCACCAAAGACACGGGAGATGCGTGCAGATTGGTTTCTTTTATCACACGGTATTTGGTAATCATTTCTTTGTAGCCGTCTTTCTTACGGTCGGACACATAGACTTGTTTTTTTACTTCGTCCTTATGGTGATACGCTGTTAATGTGGCTTCTTTTTTTTGCAGAAAACCGTTGACCAGACACAGATATTTCTTTTCCGTTTCGTTTTGCTTAATTGCTTCATTCACCGCACGAAGTGCTACGGCATTCTTAGCGGCAATGACAATACCGCCCGTATTACGGTCAATCCGGTTGCAAAGGGCAGGGCGGAAGGATAATTCCTCTTCGGGATTGTATTCTCCTTTTTGGTACAAGTAGGATAAGATATGGGAAATCAGGGTATTGAAATTCTCTTTTTCGTCGGTATGTACCACAACGCCTACTTTTTTGTGAATGAGCAGGATGTTTTCGTCTTCGTATACAATATCTAAGTCTGGTTTGATTTTCAGGAAAGAATTTTCGTTTTCTTCTGCGTCAAAAAACAGTTCATCGTTGACGTAGAATTCCAGCACGTCTCCCTCAGTTAATTTATAGGAGATTTCTTCTTTTTTGCCGTTCACTTTAATCCGCTTTTTCCGAAGGTATTTATAGATGAGTGAATCGGGGGCGAATTTCAGCACTTTTTTGATAAATTTATCAAGTCTTAAACCCGCATCGTTGCGGTTGACGGTGAATTTCCTCATAGCATCCTCGTAAGAATAATATAGTTGGTCCTATTATAACAGATTTTCCCAAAAAAATCAATAGAAAAGGTGTAAAAATACACGCTGTTTTTTCAGGACTTTTGTATAATTTTTCTGTCCCGAAACCAAAATATTGATAAAATGCTAACAAAATTTTTAAAAAAATAAAAATTTCACTTGAAAATTATGGGGGAATGTAGTATTATAGTATATGGCAGATTTTGTCTGCTTTTTCACCATACATAAAAATTTATATTATATAAGGCGAAGGAGACATACTCTCATGAAAAGACTATTGAAGATATTCAGGTAGCAGGCAAAAAAGTCCTGGTTCGTTGTGACTTCAACGTTCCCCTGGATGAAAACAAGAATATCACCGACGAAAACAGAATCAACGGTGCACTTCCCACCATTAAATACTTAATGGGTCAGGGGGCAAAAGTAATTCTTTGCTCTCATATGGGTCGTCCCAAAGGCGAATTCAATATGAAATACAGCTTGGCTCCCGTTACCAAAAGATTATCCGAAATCTTAGGCAAAGAAGTAAAATTAGCGGAAGATGTTATTGGCGATAGTGCAAAAGCATTGGTTGCTGATATGAAAGACGGCGACGTTATTTGCTTGGAAAACGTTAGATTCCATAAAGAAGAAGAAAAGAATGATCCCGAATTTGCAAAAGCATTGGCATCCCTCGCCGAAGTTTATGTAAACGATGCATTCGGTACCGCTCACAGAGCACACGCTTCTACCGCAGGTGTTGCTGATTACTTACCTGCAGTTTGCGGTTATCTGATTCAGAAAGAAATCGACATTATGGGAAAAGCATTATCCAATCCCGAAAGACCCTTCGTTGCCATCTTAGGCGGTGCAAAAGTTTCCGATAAAATCGGCGTAATCAACAACCTGATTGAAAAAGTTGATTCTTTAATCATCGGCGGCGGTATGGCATACACCTTCTTAAAAGCACAGGGCTATGAAATCGGTAAATCCATCTGCGAAAACGATAAATTAGACTTAGCGAAAGAACTGCTGGCAAAAGCAGAAGCAAAAGGCGTAAAAATGTATCTGCCCGTTGACACCGTTGTTGCAGACGGTTTCTCTAACGATGCAAACTTCAAAACTGTTGATTCCAAAGCAATTCCTTCCGATTGGGAAGGTCTGGACATCGGCGAAAAAACCATTGCTTTATTCTCTGATGTTGTAAAAAATGCAAAAACCGTTATTTGGAACGGACCTATGGGCGTATTTGAAATGTCCAACTTCGCAAAAGGTACCATCTCTGTTGCACAAGCAATTGCAGCATCTGATTCTATCTCCATCATTGGCGGTGGTGACTCTGCTGCAGCTGTAGAACAGTTCGGCTTCGGTGACAAAGTGACCCACATTTCTACCGGTGGCGGTGCTTCCTTAGAATTCTTAGAAGGCATCGTTCTGCCCGGTATTGATTGTTTAAACGATAAATAGTACTGCGTACGGCATATTTTTGCGTACGGCGTAATTTTTGCATACAGCATAATTGATAGAAAGTGAGATTGATATAATGAGAACTAAATTAATTGCAGGAAACTGGAAAATGAATAAAAAACCCTCCGAAACCGCAGAACTGATCAACTCCTTCAAAGGTGCAGTTGACGGTGCAAACTGTGACGTTTTGGCTTGTGTGCCCTTCGTATGTATTGCAAATGCAGTGGAAGCTGCTAAAGGCACCAAATTAAACATCGGCGCACAGAACCTTCATTTTATGGAAAGCGGTGCATACACCGGTGAAGTTAGCGCAGATATGCTGTTAGACTTAGGTGTTACCTATGTGGTAATCGGTCACTCCGAAAGAAGAGAATACTTTGCAGAAACCGATGAAACCGTGAACAAAAAAACCATCAAAGCATTAGAAAAAAATATTGTTCCCGTAGTTTGCGTGGGTGAAAAATTAGAAGACCGCGAAAAAGGTATCACCAACGACTTAATTAAAGACCAGGTTGTGAAAGCTTTCGCCGGTATTTCTGCAGACGATGCGAAAAAAGTGGTTGTTGCTTACGAACCCATCTGGGCAATCGGTACCGGCAAAACTGCAACTGACGAACAGGCAGAAGAAGTTTGCGCATTTATCCGTGCTTGCTTAAAAGATCTGTATTCTGCTGACGTTGCCGACGTAGTAAGAATTTTATATGGTGGCAGTATGAATGCGAAAAATGCAGCAGGACTGTTGGCTATGCCTAACATCGACGGCGGTTTGATCGGCGGTGCTTCCTTAAAAGGCGAAGACTTCACCACCATTATCAACGCTTGTAAATGATGGCATCAGAAAATTGAACTTACATTCGGTTTCTGTGAGTAAATTCTACGCAATAGTGCGTTAAAATGCTCGCAAATACACAAAGTATTTGCTGTGCTTTCGCCTTCTCTTGCTAAAAATTTCCATCCCAGAAACGGCTATCGCTCCCGGTTCGGGCGAA
>JAGAKI010000074.1 GCA_017625695.1 Clostridia bacterium
GCACAAGAGCGTATGCGTTTATTAAAAGAGCGACAGGACAGTTTAACCATAAACCCATATACCGAGAATATATGGAAAGGTAAAATATTTTGCGGAGATTGTGGCAGAGCTTTACACAGGCAGAGAAAAAAGTTCAAGACTAAAGCAGACGGTTACTATCTTTATTGCTTAACCAATACCCGATATGAGCGTGGCGGTTGTAATAACAGTTGTATTCCCGAAGATGAACTATTACAGGCTGTGATAACTTCAATATCAATGCAAGCATCTGTTCTTGTTAATAAAAAACAGCTTGTTTTGTACTCTCTCACAGACAGACAACAGGCTGAAGCAAGAAAGGCTGAAATCGCTTCTTTAAAACAGTTTATAGGTAAAAACCAAAACTACCTTAACAGCCTTTATGAAAGCCTTGTAAATAACATTATAACGGCAGAAGAATATCAATCTATGCGTAAGGACTACGGCGATAAAATAAGTGATGCCGTAAAGAAAATACACAACTTGGAAACTGTGCAATCAGAAGCCGAAAAAAAGTATAATTATTATTGCGACTTATCTGATGCAGTTGAAAAGATTGTAAAAAACAATGCCTTAACAAAAGAATTGATTGGAAAGCTGATTGATAAAATTTATGTTTATAAAGGCAGAAAAGTTGAGATAATTTATAACTTTGAAAATGAATATGAAAGTGAGGTGGCTACAAATGCTTAAATATGTCATAGCAATCTATTTAAGGTTATCTATTGATGATAAAAAGGTTGAAAGTATGAGTATTGAGTCGCAAAGGCAATTACTCCGTAAATTCGCCGCTGACTTGCCGATAGATAATATTGAAATCGTAGAATATGTTGACAACGGATATAGTGGAACTAATTTTGAAAGACCTGCCGTACAGGAACTATTAGACGATGTTAGAGCTATGAAAATAAACTGCATTATCGTAAAAGACTTTTCACGATTTGGCAGAAACAGCATTGAAGTCGGCTACTTCACACAACAAGTATTTCCTCTTTTCAATGTAAGATTTATTTCTGTTTCTGACGGATATGACAGCGATGACCATAAAGGCGATACAGGCGGTATGGAAGTTGCTTTCAAATATCTTGTCAACGAATATTACAGCAGAGATTTATCTGTAAAAGTAAAGTCGGCAAAGCATCTTAAAATGAAGTCCGGCGAAATGAAAAGCGGTATTTACTGCTATGGTTATATGCGTGGTGAGAATGGCGAAATGGTCGTTGACCATAATGTTGCTGAAAATGTTGTACTGATATTTAAGATGTACAGCGAAGGCTACAGCATAAGTGCTATTATAAAAGAACTTGCAGACAGACAAATTCTAACCCCTAACCAATACAAAGTACAGAACGGCAAAAAATATGATGTTTCAAACTGTAAGCGTTGGCACAGGAGTAAGATTTTACGAATGCTTGATGATGAACAATATCTCGGTACTTTTGTAATGGGTAAATCTACTGTTGTTGATGTAGGTTGTACTCAGATGATACGAAAAGACGAGAGCGAATGGTATAAGCACCCTAATCATCACGAAGCAATCATATCGCAGGAGCTTTTTGATAAAGTACAGGCAAGACGAGTAAAAAAAGATTATAAAGGCAGGGTGTATCATCAATACCCACTTAAAGGAAAAGTTGTGTGCGGACATTGTGGACATACTCTACATAGGTTTGACCACTTGAAACCAATATACAAATGTGATTATTTCTCTAAATATGATAAAACCGAGCCTTGCTATGACTTGGGGATTTTGGAAGAAGAACTGCATACAGTAATTTATGATATTATTTCAAAACAGGCAGAGGTTATCTTCAATACTTCAAGCATTGGTACAGTTTCGGCATCTACTCTACAGGCTGAACAGCAGATAGAAATACAGGCACAGCTTGACACATATAAAAGAGAAAAACAAAACCTTTATGAAAAACTGATGGGAAAAGAAATTACTACTGTAGAATATCAAGTAATGAAAAAGGCCTTTGATGAAAAAATTGCTTATGCACAACAGCAGCTTGAAAGATGCTGTAAACAAATCGAAGAAAACACTCTTGCTGCAAAGACCAATTCTGAAGTGAAGAAATTAGCAAAAGAAGTGTTAAAAGAAAACACCTTATCACAGAGCTTGGCTGACAGGCTCATAGATAAAGTGTATGTTTACCCTAATAAGAGAATTGAGATTGTATGGAAAGTGCAGGATTTCTGCACAGTTCAAGCGGCAATATAAACTAAATAAATTTTTTAGTTTTAGCTTGACATAAGGGTGCCTAAGGTTGTGGCAACTGAAGTTGGGGATTAAGACAGGGTTTTCTTCTTTTAACAATGCTTCATCGTTGTAGTCACGGACAATTCTACGAATTGCTTTGTTGACAGTTCCGTAGTGTTGCACACTGCCGAAGCGATTGACAAATATGAAATCTGTGTAGCAATCAATGGTTATCTGACAATTAACACCTGTTTCGTCCTGATTTGCTTTTTCAAGGAGGAATGCTTCCTTTACAAAGTCCATCATTGGAATTTTGCGGTATCCCTTTTTCGTCTTTGGTGTGTTGATTGCAAATTTACATTTCTTGCCTTTGCCTGTGCTGTAGTAGACGAGAGTGTGATTGATATCAATAACTCCTTCTTCCAGGTCAATATCGCACCATCTAAGCCCTGATACTTCACCAATTCGCATTCCGCTGCCGAACATTACAGCGAATAGAGGATACCAATGATTATACTGAGGCTTTCTTTTCAAAAAGTCCAGAAATAATCTTTGCTCATCTGCCGTTAATGCTTTTCGCTCTTTGATTTCGAAATCATGAGCTTGTTTCAGCTCTTTGAGCATCTTGTCAGTAGGGTTTGAGCGGATGCAGTTATCATCCACTGCTAAATCGAATACCTGATGCAATACATTGTGTATTGTATCGATGGTGGATATCGATATCATAGTTTGTAGTAATAATGTGTTGTGGATTGAGCGACATAAGTGAGTCCAATATCGGATTCTGTGTCTCATCACTCAATTTGAATTGTTCTAAAAGAACCTCATAGTATTTTGCTTCGTTTGAAAAAGCATACTGAGGAATTTTTAGCATTTCATCTGATGAATACTTCTTAATAGAAGGATCTTCTGAATAGCTAATTACTTTATCAAATTCACGAACTAGTCCCTCCCAAGATGGATACCCAGAATTGCGTGATACGCCTGATCCTATAAAAAGAACTAACTTTCCCTGGTCGGCATATTTTTTTATTTCTTTAATACTTTTTTTGATTTCCATAGTCTTTTACCTACTTGTCTTTACAATTTCATTTGTATTTTTATTATAACAATAGAAATGAAAACATTCAATATTATCAAAAACTCCTTGCAACAATAAATTTGCAAGGAGTTTAATAGTTAAGGTTCCTATTTAGTGCATAACCTTTTGCATATTATGGCGTAAGTTTGGCGTAAATTGGCGTATTTTTCAACTTTGCCAATTCGTCAAACCCGCTATTTTACTGCACTTTTTTGATTATTTGTTATCCAATGGCTTCATTGTTGGGAACAATAAAACGTCACGGATTGCCAAGGAGTCGGTCAGAAGCATACACATACGGTCGATACCGAAGCCGATGCCGCCGGTGGGTGCCATACCGATTTCCAGAGCGTTCATAAAGTCTTCGTCGGTGGTGTTTGCTTCTTCGTCCCCTAAAGAAAGTAATTCTTCCTGAGCTTTGAAACGTTCTCTCTGGTCGATGGGGTCGTTTAACTCGGAATAAGCATTCGCCATTTCCCAACCGTTCATAAAGAATTCAAAACGTTCCACGTAATCGGGATTTTCGGGTTTCTTTTTGGTTAAGGGGGAGATTTCCACCGGATGGTCCATAACAAAAGTAGGCTGAATCAGGTGGTCTTCTACAAATTCTTCAAAGAACAGATTTAAGATGTCGCCTTTTTTGTGATGTTTTTCAAATTCCACGTGATGTTCTTTGGCAACTGCCTGCGCTTCTTCCTGGGTATGGATTTCATTGAAGTCCACGCCGGAATATTTTTTAACAGCGTCTAACATAGTGATTCGTTCAAATGGTTTTCCTAAGTCCATTTCAATGCCGTTGTACACGATTTTGGTAGTGCCTAACACTTCCTGTGCCACGTGACGATACAGATTTTCAGTTAAGTCCATCATACCGTGATAGTCGGTATATGCCTGATACAATTCCATTAAGGTGAATTCGGGATTATGACGGGTGTCAACCCCTTCATTACGGAATACTCTGCCGATTTCGTAAACACGTTCCAGACCGCCTACAATCAGACGTTTTAAGTACAATTCCAGAGAAATACGGAGTTTGAATTCTTCACCCAACGCATTGGAATGGGTCAAGAAAGGACGTGCTGCCGCACCGCCTGCATTGGAAACCAGCATAGGAGTTTCCACTTCTAAAAAGCCCTGACCGTCTAAATATTTACGGATGGTGGAAATGATTTTGGAACGTTTGATAAAGGTATCCTTTACGTCACGGTTCATAATCAGGTCGGTATAACGCTGACGGTATCTTAAGTCTGTGTTGGTCATACCGTGGAATTTTTCAGGAAGAGGCTGCAAGGATTTGGACAACAGAGTGATTTTTTCTGCTCTGACGGAGATTTCGCCGGTCTGGGTAGTGAATACTACACCCACAGCACCGATGATGTCACCGGTATCCAGTTTTTTGAAACGGTTATACTCATCTTCCCCTAAAATATCTTTTTTCACAAACAGCTGAATCTGCCCGTCAATATCGGCAATATGTAAGAAACCAACCTTACCCATACCGCGTTTGGACATAATTCTTCCGGCAACAGATACGGTTTCGCCATCTAAGGGAGAAATTTTAGCAGTAATCTGCTGTTCTTCTTCTCTTACGGTGATGGTTCTTTCCTCGGTGGTGTAGCCTTCGGTAATCTGTTTTGAAGTGTGAGTACGATCATATTTTGTAATCTGAAACGGGTCTCTTCCCTCTGCCTGAAGCTCGGAAAGCTTGTCTCTTCTTACCTGCAACAGCTGTGATAATTCCTTTTCTTCCATGGGGATTCATCCTTTCTCTTTGGAATGATTAGAAAAAACGAGGTGCAAGCGGTCTTATTTTAAAAAACTGCTTGCACGGCTCTTCTTGGTTTGCTTATTTGGAAATGTCTAAAATTTTGTATTTGGTGGTAAAACCGCCGGGAGTGGTAATGGTAACGGTTTTTCCTTTTTTCTTTCCTAACAGTCCCGCACCAACAGGAGACTCATTGGAAATTTTGTCATTGAAAGGATCTGCTTCGTTGGAGCCTACAATCTGCAGAACCAGTTCTTCTTTTTCGTCAACATCCAAAACCTTCACTTTGGAGCCGATGGTTACCGTGTCGGTAGAAATTTCGTCATCCTCCACAACGGTTACGTTTTTTAACATATGTTCAATTTTAGCAATTCTTTCTTCCAATTCTGCCTGTTCTTTTTTCGCAGCATCATATTCCGCATTTTCAGATAAATCGCCGAAAGAACGTGCTTCCTTGATTTTTTCTGCTACTTCAATACGCTTGGTATCTTTCAGATATGCCAGTTCGGTTTCATATTTTTTTAACCCTTCGCTGGTCAGAATCGTTGCTTTTTCCATTAGATATCATCCTCTACTTTCAATTTTATTCCGGTGGTTTTTGCGAGAAGCCTTCCCGGAATGATAAAAAGGCAAAATGACATAGCAAATACTATTATATTCATTTTTTGAGATTTGTCAACTTTTTTTTGAAATTTTCCAAATTAATTTTAGTTCTCTGGCTTGCTTAGGTACAAAATAGCAATGTTTTATGTCGGTTATGTGAAATGTCTGAAAAAATGCCGAAATCTCTCCGGTAGTAATATCCCAAAGCTGATTGGAATGAAAAAGAGGCTTGGTATCGTTAAAATCAATCAGAAATTCACCCATGGCGGAACAGTCGGTCAGCGTGGTGTTTAAGAGAAACAACACCTGTTTTTTTCCCATGGTATTCCTGTTTTTCTGATTGAGAGACATTCCGTGGGATGCCAGTAAAATTTGAGAAATCCGTTCAAAAAATGCATCGTTTTCAGTCAGAATACTCACGGAGGGGGAAAACCGGCTAAGAATTTCCACAAGAGGAATCAACCGGGGATCCTCTTTTTCACAGAGAATTCCCACATCCCGTACATCCCGATATGCCATCTGGGAAAGAATATGGGGAAGGTGACGAAAGAAACAGTCTCCCGCAGAAACAAAATGATAAATTTCGGGATATTGTTCCATTGCTTCTGTAAAATAAATCCGAGTGCAATGCTGTCTGATTTTGGAAATCAGTTTCGGGAATCGTTTACGGTACCGGGGATTGAAAGAGTGAATTTCTACCGTTTCTTCTCCCAGACGGGAGGTTACCACGGTATCTGCCGTCCAAAACATCTTATTCAAGCAGTTGGAATTGGCAGTTTGGTTCAAACAAATAATTGCATTCATAATGTTGTTCCTCTTTTATGATTATGTTCTTTCAGAATCACGTCCTGACCGGCGGGTACATTTTCCCGTATCACAGGCTCAATAAAGCCGTTTTTAAAATCAGGACACACAATCTCGCATGCCACAATGTTCCCCCGGTACAACAGCACATTCGCATATACGGATGCCGGAGAGTTGGGGTAATTGGTCACCGTATACGTATATTTTTTCAGGGTTTTTCCCAGATAGGGTACGATGCTGAAGCCTTGCCGGTTCTGTAAAGTTTCATAGTCCGCTGAAAGTTCCTCTACTGTTTTGGGTAAGGTCACGGTTTCTTTGAAACAAGGCTTGTCAGCGGTTTTCCAACCATATTGTTCCAAAAAACCTCTGCGTTCAGAATGGGTATCGTAACGTTCGGAGGTAAAAAACGAAATACAAACTCCTGAGAGTAAGATGATCATCAGACAAATTGCCAGAAGCAATGCTATTTTTTCTTTGGTGAGTGTGACAGAACAGATGAACATGATAAATTTCTCCTTTGACAGTTGGATTTTGGGTAAGTGTACTACAAATCGGGACAGCAAAAGTTCACATTAGGATTTACGAAGTCACTTCCATCCTACTTGCCAAAAATGAAAAATATGCATAAAGACTTGATTTTTTTTACAGGATATGTTAGAATGAAGTTTGTAATACATTTGTAACATTGTGTTTTTTACAGGATTCTTCAGAATTCTTTTTCGATAACTACCCTTGAGATTACATGCAGAAAGGATGATTTTGTGGCTGGAAAATTCAGATTCCCCATTGGGAAGCTCGGTTTTTCAAAACAGTCAGATCGTCGAAATCTGATTCCCGAAAAGATTTTGGGATTTGTGAAAGAAAAAGCGGCAAATCAAAGCGGAAACACCACGATGCGCCGTTCGTTTTTGTTATACTTGTTGATTATGATTGCACTGGGCATGAACATGAAGCTGGATTTCGGCTACCGTGTGGTGGTCAATGGTCAGACCTTCGGCACTGTTTCCTCTCAGAAAATTGCAGAAAAAGCTATTTTAGAGGCATATGACGCCATTGTTGCAACCCGCGGTACAGACTATAAATTTGAAAAAGCATCCTTCCATCTGGTACCGGTCAGCCGGGACAAGGTGGAAACCAAAGAACTGGTGCAGGATAAAATTTCCAGTGCTTTTGACGGTTTGGTATCTGCCTACGGCATTGTGGTAGACGGGAAAATAGTGACTGCACTGGAAGTGGAACTGGACGGCTACGAAGCACTCCGGGAAGTGGAAGCTCAATATAAAAACGAAAACAATGAAGCTCATTATACCAACGATGTCACGATTTCAAAGTGCCGTGTAAAGCCCGCCATGGTGGTTTCCAAAGAAGATGCAGTCAAAGTCTTAAACGGAACCAAAGACGCGGTATTGACCCATCGGGTACAGGTAGGAGAAACTTTTTCTTCCATTGCGTTAAACTACGGGGTAGGCACACAGGAGTTGATGGATGCCAATCCGGGAATTGAACCGGAGCTTCTCCAACAGGGAGAAACCATCACCGTCAGTGCTCCTCAGCCTTTGATTGCGGTAGAAACGGTGGAACAGATCACGGTCCGGGAAAGTATTCCCTATAAAACCAAGGAACAAAATGACAGCTCAATGTATAAGGGTAGCCGAAAAGTTCTGACCAAAGGGGTCAACGGTAAAAAAGATGTGGTGTATGAAGTGACCCGTGTCAATCATACCGTCACCAAAAAAGTAGCATTGTCGGAAACAATCCTCTCCGACCCCACCACCGAAGTGGTTGCAGTGGGAACCAAAGCGAAATCCACCACCTCAGCAACCGGAACGATGATGCGTCCCTATGGCGGTACCATTACCGCACGATTCGGTGCCAGCGGTTCCCGTTGGGCAAGAAACCATACCGGTATTGACTATGCAGGTCCCACCGGTGATCCAATCCGTGCGGCAGACGGAGGAAAAGTTGTTTTTGCCGGCTGGAACGGTTCCTACGGAAAAATGGTGAAAATCAGTCATGGAAACGGTCTGGAAACCTGGTATGCACACATGAGCAGTATTTATGTGAAAAACGGACAGAGAGTGTCCAAAGGCTCTACCATCGGTGCCATCGGAAGCACCGGAAACTCGACCGGACCTCATGTACATTTTGAAGTCAGAAAGAACGGCGTTGCAAAAAACCCGTCCAACTATGTAAGATAACGGAGAAATATTATGGATGTAAACAAAGAACGATACAGTTTTTCAGATTTTTGTGAAATCATCAAGATTCTGAGAAGTCCGGGCGGATGCTCCTGGGACAGAGAGCAAACCCACGAGAGTCTGAAAAAAAATCTGATTGAAGAAAGCTATGAGTATATTGATGCACTTTCTGAAGGCAATTCGGCAAAAATGTGCGACGAGTTGGGTGATGTTTTGCTTCAGATTGTGATGAATTCCCAGATTGCCAAAGAAGAAGGCACCTTCACCATGGAAGATGTGGTGGATACCATTTCAAAAAAAATGATTCGCCGGCATCCCCATGTGTTCGGAGATGTAACCGATCAGTCAGTTTCAGGAATTCTGACTCGCTGGGAAGAAATTAAAAAAAGTGAAAAAAAGGAAGAGTACTCCTTAAAAAGTACCGCAAAACATCTGCCTTCGGTGCTTCGGGCGTCGATTTTAGCGGAAAAATCAAAAAAAATGCACAAAAATGAAATTATTTTTTCAAAAAATATTGACAAATTGCGGGAAATGTTGGATAATATAGAAAATGAGGAAACATCTTCTCACAAAGAAATTCTGTGCGAAATGATGACGACTCTGGTAGAGTTGTTTGTAGCACAGAAAATTGATTTGGAAACAGCAATGTATCATCAGAATGAAAAATATATTGCTCGTTTTGAATCCTAACTGCTAAAAAAATATTTTTATAAATTACGTGGAGGAACGAAACATGAACAAAGCGGAATTAGTTGCAGCAATCGCAGCTGCAGGATTTAAAAAAGCTGATGCTGAAAAAGCTCTGGCAGCAACCATCGATGCTATCACCGATGCATTAAAGAAAGGCGACAAAGTAGCTATTATGGGCTTTGGTACTTTTGAAGTAAAAGAAAGAGCTGCAAGAATCGGCAGAAATCCCCAGACCAAACAGGAAATCAAAATTCCTGCTTCCAAAGCACCTGCGTTCAAAGCTGGTAAAGCATTCAAAGACGCGATTAAATAAGGATTTTTATGATAAAAAAGGTATCGGTATTGTCCGATACCTTTTTTTGTGTCAAAAATTCACCATACAAAATTTTTCCTAAAAAAAGAATCAGAAAACTGCTTTTGCCATTCAGTCGCAAAAGCAGTTTTCTCTCGAGGATGATAGAAGGAATTGATTGAGGACAAAAATCAATTTCACCTACTAAAATAAAAAAGTATAACTGCATAAATTCATACCGTTTCGTCAATCATATGCTACAATAAAGGAAAAAAAGGACGGTCTTAAGCTATGAATCTATCAGAAAAAACTTACTGAACAATTTCCGGCAGCACTTGCTTGAGGAAGAAAAATCTCCTGCTACCATAGAAAAATACCTGAGAGATGTGACGAAATTTCTTCAATGGTGCTGTTTCAAATCGCCTACCAAAACCATCGTACTTGGATATAAACAAGATTTGCTCAAACACTACACTGTTACCACCGTAAATTCAGTTCTCGCCTCCCTCAACTGTTTTTTTGGCTGGCAAAATCTGATGCATTTGAAGGTCAAGAACATCCGCGTGCAATCTCGACCTTTTTTCGATACTGGCACCCAACTGACAAAAACGGAATATCTGCGTCTGTTAACTGCTGCACATAATAAGAAAAACGACAGACTTTTTTACCTTCTTCAAACGATTTGTGCAACAGGAATCCGGGTTTCAGAACTGAAATTCATCTCGGTTTCCTCTATAGAATCCGGGTATGCAACTGTTTGGTGCAAAGGAAAAGTCAGAACCGTAATTCTGCCGGACAGTCTTTGCTCTATGTTGTCTGCCTATTGCAAAGAACAACGGATTCAATCCGGTAGTATCTTTGTTACCCGAACCGGAAATCCTGTTGACCGAAGCAATATCTGGTCGGAAATGAAACAGCTTTGCAAGGTCGCCCGGGTAGAACATCAGAAAGTATTCCCTCACAATTTAAGGCACCTCTTTGCCAGAACTTACTATTCCCACGAACAAGATGTGGTTAGACTTGCTGATATTCTCGGTCATTCCAACATCAATACGACCCGGATTTACACCATAGAAAATGGCGAAATTCATCGCAATCGAATACAAAATCTTGGTCTGATTCATATGCCTGACAACTCTACCACATAATGAAAATTATGTTTTGAAAATAATAGATAAAAAGGGGTTTTTCCTTTGAAAAATCAGAGAAAAAATCCAAAATCAAAATGATATGCACCCCAAAAGTTAGACACTTTTGGAGGTGCATATCAATTCTGTCGAGAGGTCTTTGTGACTTTATTGCAACCGACACTCACGACATTCAATACAGAACCCCAAAAATGACTCTGTGTTACGAATATCTTACGAAAAAATATTCTGAAGCCTATGCAAAGCATCTGTGCAGAGATCATGCTTTGGAGCGACTCTTTAACGTTACCTCGGAAAGGAAATAATATGGATAATCAGACAAAAATCAAAGTTGTAAATCTGAAAAATCTATGGGATATTTTTATTCAGCGCCTCTGGATGATCGGATTGGTTGCAGTCCTGGCAACCGTAACAGTGTTCGCTGTGGATCGTTTGACCTTTGAACCCCGCTATAATTCCACAACTACTATGTACATTCTTCGTCAGAATGCCTCCGGCTCCGGCGTTACTCCTCACGTAACCGATGCGGATATGAGAAAATCTGTCATTGCCGGCAGAAATACCACCGTCAGCAAGCCCCGTGGATTGAGCGAGGTTTTAACGGGACTTAATACGTTGGAAGAATGTATCTACCCGGTAGAAAACTCTTCCTTACACATTCTGTTCGCCGGAAAATACCCTCCCAATCCCGTTGAACTGTTAAACTCAAAATATTTTGAAGAACTGATGATCAAAAGCCGGGAAAACTATGACTACATTATTGTAGATACGCCGCCTCTCGGTCAGGTAATTGATGCCGCTGTTATTGCCAAACAATGTGATGGCGTGGCAATGATTATCTCCAATTCCAAAGTGCATTATAAAGCTGCACAGATGGTAGTGGATACCATCGAAAAAAGCGGTTGTAAAATGCTGGGCGTAATCCGCAACAGCACCAAACGGCAAAAAGGCGGCTATTATTACAGAAAATATGGCTATCAAAGCAAATACGGCTATCAAAGCAAATACGGCTATACGGTCCAACCCGAAAAAAAATAAAATATGAATGCAAAAAGGGCGTGTCTCAATCGATGATTTTATTCACCAAATTGAGGCAACGCCCTCTTTTTTTGCTTTGTGGTTATACCACTTGTTTTACCATAATAAATTCGATTCTTCGGTCAGGATACTGTTCTTGTATCAGTTTTTTTGCCTTTCCCGGAGTTTCCGCCTCCACAACCTGACGGTCAATGTTACCGTCCAGTTCAATGATAATTTCATAGGATTTCAAACGGGATGATACCTCCTTACTGATAGTTCACATACAGCGAAATGAGTTTCAGAATATAATCCCGGGTAAACATCCCTTTTTCTACGGGGATTTTTAAGTATGCACCGTTGAATTCGATAAACTGTTCGTAGGTCACATAGTCTTTAAAATCTTCGTAGGTGTATAGACCGTAGGTTTCTACATCCTTTTGGAATGTTTCAGTATCGTAACGGAGTTTTTCGCCCATAGGAATCCAGTTATAGAAATCATCCGGGGGAGCAACAGTTAAACGTCCTTCGGCAATTGCATTGGCATTTCCCGCAGAGGTCAGAGAATATGCACCTGTTACTTCGTAGGTTTTTTCTGCTTTCTCCAACGTAACAAGCTCATAACCGTCCACATTCATTTTCACAAAGTTGTGACCAACATATGCTTCCATATTATCCACGGTGATATAAACGTATTTGTTTAAATCATAATCAAAGATACCGTGTTCTGCAATGATTTTTAATACCGCACCGTCGGAAAAGGTTAAGTTGGCAACGGGATATTCTGCCACGCCGTGATTTACCACCAGTGCCACATCTTTTGCTTCGGTTTCACCGGTAAAGAAGTTGTAGGTAAGGATGGCATCCCCGGTAGTAATATCTTTCACCGCTTTTTTACTGCCGTCTGCCATCGTGATTACGGTATCAGCGGTAAAGCAGCCGTCATCCTTTGCCGCTTCCAGGATTCCGTCACAAAATTGGATGTAATCATATTCGTTGTCCTGGTCTTCTTCAACACTCCAGGTATGAGAGAAGGACAGACTCTTACCGTTTTTATCGGTAAATACATAAGACACGGGAACCGATCTTGCAGTATTTCCGGTATTTACCAGACCGTTGGAATTGGATGCCACAAAATAGAGCTTGTTGGTTCCATTATTGTCTACCACAACCGGCATTGCATACAATTTCTTACTGGAATGAACCAGACCGCCGGTTAAGGTTAAGGTAAAGTCTTCATTTTCGGGCGTATAGGTCCAAGTAGTGTTGGTGCCGTTTTGTTTGCCAAGGGTTGTGGGAGTATAATCAGAAAGCAGAATGGTTTTATACTGGCTTTCCGCTACGCTCCAGTAGGTAATTTCCAAGCCTTCCAATACGGGAGCCGCACCGTGCCAGGTGCCACCCTTGGAGGTCGCCACGCAAAGACCAGCTTCCCAGTTAGAAGCCGCCAGAACAGGTGCATTTTTATCAGATTCGGTGCCGCTTAGATAGAAGGGATAGGTATAGGTGACGGTGTTTGTTACCGCTTCCCCATTCTGATCATAGAAAATGTGATCGGTAACGTTTAACTCATACATATGAGTACCCACGGTTACGGGAATCGCTTTGGTGGTATCCACAGCTACACCGTCTTGGGTAACGGTGTAGGACAAGTTTTTGCCGTATTTTGTAAGAGTCAGTTTGGAAAAATCAAAGTTGTAAGCACCGCGGTCTAAATTTACGGTCAGACGGTTAATCCAACCGGTTTCATTAATATATTCGTGGGTTAACACTTTGTTTTCGTCAGTTTCCGAATAAACAGCAGTTGCCAAAATACTGCTGTTTTCGGTGGATTCGTAGGTGGGATAGGTTGCCACCTCGGGATCGGTACCGTTTGCATTGGTATAGGAATATACCTTCACAGAAGTCAAATCCAGATTCTGATAGGGTACACTTTCTTGATTCACACGGTTATCGTAAATCACCGGGTCATTCAATTCGGCTCCCACATCTTCTACCATATAGATAAAGCCTAAGTTTAAGGAATCACGGGTAATGCCGTCTTTATAAGTAATGGGATGAATGTAGTCTTCCTGACTTAGCACATAGTTTACCATAGACTGTGCTTCTGCCGGAACATACACCTTATATTCTTCATTTGCCCAGGCATACTGAGTCAGTTTTCCTTCCAAGGTAATGGGAGTAGCATTTCCTTCGGAATCTGCAACGGTGAATAAGCTTAAGCCCATCAGGGTTTTTGTGGTATCGTGAACGGTTGCCTGAATGGGTTCCTGAACCAAGGTAACATCCCGCAAGGTCAGGCTGTTGGCTGCATTCAAATGGATATTTGCTGCCGCACCGCCATATATGGTGGTGTTATCTAAAACGGTATCCCCTGCAGTTACATAAAGTGCCGCACGACCGCCGGAAATGTAGGAATTGGAAATGGTACAGTCGCCGGTCACCATTACTGCACTTCTGATGTTATAGTAACGGGTTTTGGTGCCGTCAATCTGAGGCTCGGTGGGGTCGTCCTTCTTGTTGGTTTCATATAAAATGGGATAGGGGAAATTGGGTGCGATAATCCGCACATTATCTAAGTTCCCGTTGTTCACGGTCATAAATGCATAGCCACGGTCTAGGGCAGCCTGGTCGGAGGTTGCCGTCATGGAGAAGCCGTTACCGTAAATCGTATGACCGCCGGACACTACCTGCTGGCTTAAGCCTACGTTATTTAATAAAACGATGTCACGGTCGGTAGCATTCATGACAGAGGTGGTATTATACGCATCCACCACTTCCAAAAAGAGCTCGGTGGGCGTGGTATTTTCTGTATCATCGGAAATGGATAATTTCACAAGTCCCGTACCTTGGAAGGTAATCGTTTTGTTCTGCCAATCAGCTTCTTCGGAAACAGTTGCAATCACTCCTGTTTCGTCCACGGTTTCGGCACTTACGGTTACATTCCCGATTTCCACGCCATCGATGGGTGAAAACAGTTTGTTGACCGGAACCGCATTTTGGTTACCTACACGGTATAAATATGCATCGGTATTGGGGAATAATACTTCAAATTTTTCGGTTAAGACAGGTGCATATCCAATGGATTTGGCGGGTACTAAGGGACAGATGGTTTCCGCATCGCTCCAACCGAATACCGTGATAACTTCAGTATCTCCAACGGTAACAATTCCCGTTGGAACGGTCAGAATATCTCCTGTCAAACCATCAGCTATCACAATGGGTTCCATCTTTGTTAGCTTTCCGCTTTCTTTCTCATAATGTCCAACGAATACAGAAACCATACCGGTTCTGGGAACTGTGGCAGTGACTTTGGCATAAAGGGTATTTACACCGTCCAATGTGGTAATGGTTTTGTTGGTTTCGGCATTGTAAAACACAATTCCCGGCTCCTCTGCTCTTACCACAAGAGAAGTAAGCAAAACAGCAATCATCGAAATTGCCAGAATCATACTGACAATCCGTTTTCGATCAAATTTCATCAAAAAAATCACTTCCTTTATCAAAATACTTTATAAGTACATTCCAATTAATTCCACAATGTAATCCCAGGTGAAGATACCTTTTTCTACAGCAATCTTTAAGTAGGCACCGTTTAATTCCTCGAATTGTTCGTAGGTTACCAATCCGCCGAAATCTTCAAAGGTGTATAAACCATAGGTTTCGATATCTTTCTGGAAGCTTTCGGTATCGTAACGGAGTTTTTCGCCCATTTTGATCCAGTTATAGAAGTCTCCGGGAGGTGCCATAGTCAGCATACCTTCTGCAAATGCGTTGGCATTGCCGGCTGAGGTTAAGGAATAGATTCCCAGAGTTTCTTCGGTTTTTTCTGCTTTCACTAAAGTTACCAGGTCATAACCTTCCTTGTTTTCCTTCACAAAAGTATGTCCGATGTATGCATCCATATTATCTACGGTGAAGTATACATATTCATTTAAGTCATAATCAAACACACCGTGGTCTCCAACAATTCTTAAGGTAGTGCCATCGGAGAAGGTTAAGTTTGCAACTTCATAGGTGTCAACACCGTGAGAAATGAAGAGTGCCACATCTTTTGCTTCATATTCTCCGGTAAAGAAGTTGTAGGATAAAATGGTATCCTCCTTGGTAATCTCTTTCACAGCTTTTTTGCTGCCGTCACCCATAGTAATTAAGGTATCTTCGGTGAAACAGCTTCCGCTGGAGGAAGCAGATACGGTTACATTGGAGGCAGGCATGGTAAAGGTATAGGTACCTGCGGCAGATTTATTCAGTAATTCGTTTCCGTTGCTGTCGGTAACAGTCAGAGACAAGGATCGACTCTCGCTGAAGGTTACCGTTACGGTTACAGTATCTCCATAATATGCAGTTTGTCCGTTGGTAACACCCGTTACAGTTGCATTGTTGGTATTAACCTTAATAGTATAAGGGGTTTTTATCCACTGTGCATATAACGCGATGCTGCCGTTTGGCGTATAGTTCGCCCCTGCGTCTCCCACTTTCGTTCCGCCAGATGCTGCAGTATACCAGCCCTGGAAGGTATAACCCGTTCTCTGGGGTGTGGGCAACGTTAAAGGTGTACCCATATAAGTTTCGTTTCCGGTTGCACAGGTTCCGCCGTTTGCATCATAGGTCACTACGGAAGGTGCTTCCCAATGAGCATACAAGGTGATATGTTCGGTGGGCAGATAGGTGTCATTTCCCATACCGATGAAGGTACCGCCGGTTTCTGCGGTATACCAGCCGGCAAAGGCACGGGCAGGGTCGGAGGGTAAGGGCAAGGTGAGAATGGTTCCTGTGTAGTCCTGTGATGTGGGTGTAACGCTGCCGCCTGTTGCGTCATACGTTACCGTATAAACAGGGCTCCAGCCCGCATAAAGAGTGGTATTCTTGGTGGGATTTAAGATGACACCGTCCATACCGTAACGCTTGGTGCAATCTGCATCTTCATACCAACCGGTAAACCAATAACCAGATTTTGTAGGTAAGGGCAGAACAATTTGTTCTCCGTTGTAGTTTACCGTTTCGGGGGTTACACTACCGCCTGTCGCATCAAAGGTAACGGTACAGGGTTTGCCCCATTGTGCATAGAGGGTAACATCACCGCTTGGAGTGTAGCTGTCCCCTGCGCCGCCAACACGAGTACCCTGATAGGGTTCGTTGTACCAACCGGCAAACACATATCCATAACGAGTGGGATTCGGTAAGGTTAAAGTATTATAATAATTGGTCTGATAACCAACACTCTGTCCGCATAAGCCACCGTTGGCGTCGTAGGTCACAGTAGCAGAAACAGTTGCAGAAAAGGTACCGGTGGGTTTGGTAGCACTGGAGGCATCCACTCCGGAAGTACCGAAGTTCACAGCACCGGAATTGATTACTACCCCATTGTTTCCGGTGAATTCATAGTCATACACACGCCAGATCTGACCGCTGTTGGCAGTACCGCCGTCGTTTACCACATAAAAGATGTTTTTGTTGGTCTTGATAGAACCCGAATGGGTAGAACCGCCTGAGGTTGCTTTGACATCCAGGTCGATTTTTAACACCCCACCGTCCGTAAGCTTCACGGTGATAATGTGATAGCCTTTGGCTTCGCCGGTGGTATTTAAGTTTTCGATGGTGGCAGAAACCACTTTCTGATAGGCGTTATTGTCTCCGTCAAAGCGAAGGTATCGGGTATCGCCCATATAGTCATAAATTTTTAAGCCTGCTAAGAAGGGCATAAACTGAACTTTGTCGCCTAACAGTGCCTTGTTGTAGTAAATCACCTGCTTGGTGGAATCAAACTCAAATTCCGCATTGGGAGTAGAAGTATCCTTTAACGCCACCGAAACAGGCAGTTTCTTGGTGTAGGTGACGGTTTGCGGAACCGCTTCCCCGTTTTGGTTATAGAAAATAGTATCGGTCAGGGTATAAGTTACGGTATATTCTTTCGCATCGGAAACCGTAAGTGTTCCATTGGTTAAGGATACCGCAGTGCCATCTTCATCGATACAGGATATTTGGGTCTGTAAATCCTGTCCTGCGTACTTATTAATATCAAAAATCTTGGTAAAATCAAGTTTCATGGATTCGCCGGCGGGAATCATCACCTTTAAGGTATCAGAATCCAGGTAACAATATTTGTCACAGCCATCGGTATTGGCAATATACTGACCGCCTAAGGTAGCATTGGGATGAATCTGCGGTTCATACCAACCGTTGCCGCCGCAGTTGTAGGGAATCACGCCATCGGTTTCGGGATTGTAACGGTAATCAGCAGTTACAGCACTTCCTGCCGCTACGGAATATACCCGTCCCGTTGCCCCTAAGAAGCTGACTTTATTTAAGGAATAGGGAATTTCTGCCTTATTGGTACGCTCATCAATGATGTTGGCAGGATAAGAGGTGATGTATGCAATCCCTAAGTTCACCGTATTTTTACCGTTTACAGTATGTTGATATGCACTTTCTTTTAGTGCTACCTCCAACACGCCCTTGGCATAGCTGTTGGAAACAGAGGAATGGTCGCTGGTTACCCAGTTATATTGCTTGAGGTCGCCTTTTAACAGAATATACGGATTGGATTTTGTATCGGAATCCCCCACTGCAATGCCAAGTCCCATTACGTTTTTGGACGGATCGTAGGAAGAGGTGGTCATATACTGAATGGTAGTAACATCTTCCAAAGTAACAGTAAATGCATCGGAGCTTCTTACCACCTGAATATTGGCAAAGCTTCCGCTTTCGGTCACGGTATTTTTGACAGTGGCATTACCGCCGCCGATAAAGATATTACATCTTGCACCGTAAATATAACAGTTGGAAATAGTAGAATCGTCTGTCAAGAGGACAGCGGATTTAAAGTAATCGTAACCCGATGCGTCAGAGGTATACAGGTAAGATTCGGGGAAAACATCACAAAGGATTCGGGTGTTATCCAAAATACCGCCTTTCGACACATTGATAAAACCGGAGGTCAACAGCTTAAGTCCCGGGTTTCCTTTGCCGGAACAGGTTACGGTAAAACCGTTTCCGTAGAAGGCGTAGCCGTTGGATACATTGAAGGTGCCGGAAATATCATTTAATAAGACCACGTTGTTGGCAGTTGCACTCGTTGCAGTGGTCACGTTCTTCGCGTCCACAATTTCCAAATACAAAGAATACGGACGGCTTTCTTCATCGGAAATGGTTACTTTCACCACGCCGGTTCCGTTAAATTTCAGAGTAGATTTGGTCCAGTCGGTGTTTTCGGTGTACGTAGCAGAAACAGAGGGAGTATTTTCCAAAGCTTCCACCTCTACGTTCACACTTCCTACAGTCACACCGTCTAAAGCTTTGAAAATACTGCCTAATGCCACAGTGTTCTGGTTCCCGATACGATAGAGATATGTTTCGTGATTAATAAATTTGGTATCAAATTTTTCAACCTGGGGAGGAGCCAGTTCCGTAATGGTTATCGTTGCAGTTGCTGGATTACAATAATAGGAATCCGTTACAGTTACGGTATAAATGCCGCCTTTTTGGAATGTCAGTGTGGACTCTGCCCAGTTTTCATGAACCACAACTTCATCCGCACCGGTAACGGTAACGGTTTTGATTTCATATCCGGTTTCTGAGAACAGGTCTCCTAAGGTAAGTGTGACAGGGCTTCCTGCCTGCATTTCATAAGACAAGTTTTCTTTGGGAATAAATTTGGTTACTACTGGGATTTCAGGAAGGTAGGTATAAACCTCCCCAATGGTATAAGAAATGCTTTCCTCTTCGGGATGATAGATCCGAAGTGCTAAACTCACTTGTAAATCGGGATTTTCCAGTAAATATTCTTCCGAAAAGAATACACCACAATCGAAATCTTTTACTCGTTCATACACTTCCCCATAGGTATATTTTAACCCGGGCTTACCATAGCTTTCAGCTGCGGTTTCCATAATCTTTAACGGTGTATTTGCCTGCAGGGTAATATCCATTTTGGGTACCTGAACCCAAGCGGGACTCCAGGAATCATACTGGCCTGCTAAATAACCGTCTTTAGAACCGTCTAAATTAAAGGTTGCTGTTTTATTTAAAGTAATTTCAAAATCCGCATACCAGTCAGAGTAAAATGCAAGCTGTGCTTCACTCACGGGATCTGCTTTAAAATTCAATCCGCAGAGAAGATTCACATCGGTTACCTTGGATATCTCCAGTTCCGATACGGTTGCAGTGGGTAAATTTTCTAATAAATTTCTCTCAATTTCACCAACAGCAGTGAAAGGAGTCAAAGAATCGGTGCTGTCCCAACAGAACACTTTTAATAACTCGGTATCAGACACCGAAATTGCGGGAGTTGTGTACTCATTGGTTTGTCCCGAAGCAACAGACACATCGGTAATACTGTCCATTCCCGTCAATGTTCCGTCCACACGATAGCGAGACACAAGAACTTGCGCCGTGTTTTTCTGATTCGGAGTAAAGGAAACTTTGGCAGTAACGGTATCGCAACCATCCAGAGCGGTGATTGTTTCTCCCTTTTCGTTATAAAATACAACCTCTCCCAAGTTGGAAGCAACTGCACCAAGAGCAGAAAACATCCCTAAAAGCAAAACAAAAGCGGTCAAAACACAAAGAATCTTCTTCATAAAATGATTTCCCTTTCACTTTGATTTTATCGGAGTGTGCGATCGTCTATAGTAAATTAAAATGTCTCAAAATCAGAAAAGCGCGATGCAACTCCATTTTATCTATTCTCATTTATACTGTACCACTTTTTTAGGTATTTTGTCAAGTTTTTTGGCATTTTCAAGCAAATATTCGGCCTTTTCACAAAATTAATTTTCCACCCTGTTACCGGGAGCAGAATAAAGAATTCCATCCTCTCCCACCGAGATGTCTCTTGGAATGACAACAGGGAACCTAACGGCAACGTAGAAAACTACTTACGTGTCGTTTCCTCTATATGGTAAATCCAAACAAAAAGCCCCGCAGGAAATCTTGCAGGGCTTTTTTGTGGGTTAAATTACCTTCTATGAATCTTATTCAAAGAATTTGGAGTAACGGTTAATCATAGCAACCAGCTCTTCCATGGTCAGATTGTCTTTACCGATGGAAATCTTCAGATATGCACCGCCTGCTTCTTCAAACATTGCTTCTGATAAGGGTGCAATTTCATTCAATTCTTCATAGGTGAACAATCCGTAGGTTTCAATGTCTTCTGCCATCTTTTCGTAATCGTAGGTCATAGTGTCGGGATTTACCTCAAAGATATTGAACAGACCGCCAACACCACCGGGCATAGACAGCATACCGTTTACAAAATAACATAAATGTCCTTTGGTAACCGGGCTCCATGCAGTGGTTACTTCGGTTTCCAATACAACGTCAGTCAGCTGAACCTTTTCTAAGGTGTCGCCATTGTGTTTTGCAAAGGTATGACCGATGTATTCGCTTGCATTTTCGTCCAGATATACATAACGGTTTAAGTCATAATCCCAGAAACCGTGTTCGTAGATTACTTTGACATCAGTTCCGTCGGAGAAGGTCAGAGTAACCACCTCTACCTCTGCCTGTGGATCGCTATCCACAAACATAATGGGAGCAGAATCCAGGCTACCGGTTTCTAAATTCCATACCAACAGTTCTTCGTCACCGGTTAAGGAATCCACACGAACCTGAGAACCGTCTGCTAAGGTAATTAAAGTATCAGGAGCGATACAGTTGCCTCCACTGGATTCTTCTGTCCACTGTGCATATAAGGTGATATCGGCAGTAGGAGTGTAGCTTGCGCCTGCATCACCAATCTTGGTTCCGCCGGATGCCGCAGTGTACCAACCGTTGAAACTATAACCATCACGAGTCGGTGTAGGCAAGGTTAATGCAGTTCCTGCATAAGTTGCACTTGTAGTTCCACAAGTTCCGCCATTTGCATTATAGGTTACTGTATATCCTGTCCATTGTGCATATAAAGTAATGTCAGCAGTGGGTATGTAGTTTTCACCTGCACCACCTGCTCTAGTTCCGCCGCTTGCAGCGGTATACCAACCGTTGAACTTATAGCCGGTTCTGGTGGGAGTGGGCAGTGTTAATGCAGTTCCTTCGTAAGTTGCAGAAGCAGGACTTACGCTGCCGCTGTTTGCATTGTAGGTAACGGTGTAAGAAATCGCTTCCTGCCACTGTGCATACAGAGTAATTGCACCGCCCGGATGATAACCTTCGCCTGCATCACCGATTTTTTCGCCACCGGTGGGTGCAGTGTACCAACCTAAGAACCAGTAACCGTCACGACTTGCATTCGGTAAGGTTAAAGCAGTGCCGGTGTAAGTCTGAACACTCACATCAGCAGTACCGCCGTTTGCGTCATATGTCACATCACAGGGTTTACCCCACTGTGCGTATAAGGTAACATTTGCGGAAGGAGTATAGGACTCTCCTGCACCGCCCACACGGGTTCCGCCGGTGGGTGCGGTGTACCAACCTGCAAACAGGAATCCGCCACGTTTGGGCGTGGGCAGAGTTACGGAGGTTGCCACAGAGGTTGCATAGCCAATGGTCTGTACACAGGAACCGCCGTTTGCATCATAGGTTACCGTTGCATTAATGGTGGTACTAAAGCTTCCGGAAGGAGTGGAAACACTGGAACCACTGGAATTAAAGGTCTGCTGAGCAGAGGTAATGGTTACCCCGTTGTTACCGGTAAAGGTGTAGTAATCCACATACCAGTATGCAGAAGTGGTGGTGGAAGCAGAGTTACTGGTACCACCGCCGTTTACAAAGTAAACTGTGTTATCTTTGGTTTTAATAGAACCGGTATAAGTAGAAGCACCGCCACTGTTTGCACGGGCTAAGAATCTGGTGTTAATCACACCGCCGTCAGTCAGTTTTACTTCTACTAATGCTTTATTGCTGGAATATCCGGTGATGGTGATGGATGCAATTTTGTTGAAATCAGAATCACCGTTGAAACGTAAGTATTCGCTCTGACCGTTGTGGTCATAAATCTGTAAACCTTTTAAGAAGGGTAAATACTGTTTTACATCACCGATGGTGGGTTTATAGTAACCCATTTTCTGGCTGTCATTGTTGAATGCAAAACGTGCATCGGGAACTGCATTGTCTTTTAAGGAAACAGATAAAGTAATCGGGAAGGTATAGGTTACGGTATCTGCCACAACCTGACCGTCTTTATTATAGAATAAAGTATCGGTTACGGTGTAGGTTACGGTGTAAGTTCCTTTATTCGTTAAGGAAACGCTTGTTCCGTCTACGGGAACCGCCACGCCATTTTCATCCAAACAGCTAATGGTCATACCTAAATCTTCGCCGGTGTATTTTTCAATGTTTACCAAACCTGCCAAATCAAGCACTTTGGTATCACCATCCACAAACAGAACGTTCACTGTTTTGCCGGTGACATAGCAGTATTCGTCACAGCCTTCTACGTTTTCGATAAACTGTCCGCCTAAAGTTTCATCAAACTTGAACTGAGGTTTATACAGGTCGGTTGCGATCGTTTTGTCTGCATTTTCGTAATCAGAGAAAATCTGATCAGAAGTTGCACCGGATAAGGAATATGCCTGACCGGAAACACCACTGACAGAAATGCTTCCTAAAGAGTACGGCAGACCGGTCTGATTATCCACAGTTGCAGTTTTGGTATTTAAGAAGACAATACCCATATTGACGCTTGTTTTACCGTTTACGGTATGCTGATATTTGGATACACCCAACGCACTGCTCATAGCAGACTGTGCATAAGAATCGGTTACTGCGCTCTGATCGTCTGCATTGATCCAGTTATACTGTTTGAACTCGCCTTTTAATACCAGGGTCGGGTTGGTTTCGGAGTTGGGTCCGACAATTACACCGAAGCCTAACATGGTATTGTTTTTCAGACTGTCATTTGCATAAACGGTGGGTTTATTCTGATACTGAATAGTGGTAATATCATCCAAGGTTACGGTATAATCACTGCTGCTTTCAATCTGCATATTAGAAAGAACGCCTGCTTCCAATACGGAATCTTTCACGGTCACATTGCCGGCACCAACATACAAGTTGTTTCTTGCACCGTAAATGTGACAGTTGGAAATGGTGGAATCGCCACTTACCGCTACAGCGGAAAGCTGATAGTAGTATCTCACTTTAGAAGGCGTTACACTATCCACTTCATAGTAATCTTCAATCTGGTTGGAATAGAGTGCTGCAATGGGGAAGATACTTGCACGAACCACAGTATTTTCTAAAGTACCGCCTTCTTTTACGGTGATAATACCCTGTTTCAAGCCACTACCTAATCCTAAGTAACGTCCGTCATTGGTATTGCTTACGGTAAAGCCGTTGCCGTAGAAGGTGTTATCGCCGGATACGGTAAAGCCGTTGGTACCGGCATTGTTTACCAGTACTACGTTACCGGAAATGGTACCGTTTGCACCGGTTACGTTAGTTGCATCCACAACTTCCAAGTACAGTTCAGTGGGCAGGCAAGCAGGATCTGCTGTATCTACGATGGATACTTTTGCCACACCGGTACCGTTAAATTTCAGAGTCGTTGCAGTAATATCTGCAGTTACCTGGGAGGATTCCACAGGAGTTACAGTTACGGTTGCATTGGTGGGAACAAAACCATCAACAGGAACGAAGATTTTTTCGATAGCAACCTCGTTTTGGTTACCGATACGGTACATAAAGTCGGTTTTGTTGAATTTCTTCACGAATTTTTCTTCGGGTACGATATCGGGTTCTTCCACGATAACGGTTGCAGTTGCGATGTTACAGTAGAAGTTATCGGTAATGGTGATGGTAAAGGTGCCGGTACCGGTTACGGTTACGGTGCCTTTATCCCAGGTAGCGCCCTTAGTGTAGGTTCCGCCGGTTACAGTTACATCTTGAATGGTGTAAGAGCCTGCGGTGAACAGTTCGCCTAAGGTTACGGTAGTAGTA
>JAGAKI010000075.1 GCA_017625695.1 Clostridia bacterium
GGCATTTCATTATATGGGTGATTTTACTATAAATTAAACTCCCCCATATATTAAAAATCTCTTTCCAGAAAAAATGCCTTAATCATACTGTTCAGTATGGCTAAGGAGCATTTTTTGCTGTTTTTTATACCATTTTGCCTTCTTAGCCATATAATTCAGTACAGTTAAGAGGGATTTTTGTCTGAAGTCGAAACTTGTTCAGTAATCATTTTCGGCATCATTCTGCCGGTTTTGAGATTAAAATAAAGTTCGGAATAGTCCAGTCCTCCGTGTCGGAAAAGCTGCCAGAGTATTTCCAATACTCCGGTGGCGACAAACTGGTTGATAAATAATCCGTGGCGTTCCAGAGAATCTGCCATGGAACAACTGGTATTGCCGGGGGTATCAAGTTTTTCATCCAGCAATTCCGGATGGATCACCCACGGGTACGGAAGTTCTTTTGAACCGTTACCGATACACACTTGCCCAAAATCTTTACCGCAACCGCTGTCAATCAGGTATGCATTATAATATTGTTTCAATCCGGCATTGATCGAGGCTCTGGATTTTCTTGTATCAACGGCAGAGATAACGACGACATTTCCGGATTCATAATTTTTTGATGGCAAGAATTTTTTAGGTACTGCAAACCACTCCAGACCAAAGTGGTAGTTATACCGGGAAATCAGCGTGACGGCTTTATTTTGTCCGATCTCCTGTTCAGAGAAAAGCTGCCTGCCGATATTGGCGGCAGAAACGGTGTCGGGATCCCAGCAGCGGACAGCCATCCCGTAGGGATGCCCCAGCTCTTTGATTGCCATATGCAGTCTGACCAATCCGGCAAGGATCAGTGATCCGGTTGCTCCGGCACCGACAAGTTCTATATATACCGGTCTTGTATGAAATTCTGATGGTGTTTGGTGCTTCATCGCAAAATATCCTTTAATTTGAGTTTGCTTGCTTCAAGTACATGGGAAGGAAATGTCTTTACTGTGCCTGCTTCAAAATCCTCTATCATCTTTTTCCAGAATTTATCCCGACCGCACGGCATCACTTTTTTGTTGATATCAAAGCCGGATATATGGGAAAAGTGTCCGCGAAAGAATATATCCATTGCCAACATTGCGTATTTGATAATATCCTCTTCCTGCAAGTCGCGGAGTTGCGGAGGCGGACAAAAGCGGTACTCCCTTGATATATTGGAAAAAGGCGGGTTGTAGAGTTGAGTATTTTCTGTCGGACGGCGATTGTTTTTTACACACCAGCAGTATATGTTTCCTCTTGAAATCCGGAAAACCATATTGGGCCAGATGACATTTTTGCCGGAGAGTTTATTCAGAAACAAACGATTTTTCTCCGGAACATTGAAGAATATCGGTCTGACTGCACTTTTAGCAAACCAGATGATCTCATTGCGTGACCATGCCAGGATTTCCGGAGGGAAATAGCTCATTTTCTGATTATGAGTCTGGGAATGAAACAACTCTTCCAGATCGGATACGGAAAGACTTTTTCCGGCGAGAAGTTTTTTATTTTCAATTTTATGAAGTGTTGCCAAAGTTTTGTAACCGTTTCCGTAAAACAGAATTGCTTTATTGAGTTTGTATTCTTCGCAGTTTTGATTGTATTCCACATTCAGCATTACGCGGCCTCCTTCCGGTTCTGCATAATAAATTCAAGTGCTGCATTGAGGTACTGGACTGTATTTTTGAATTCCAGCAATACAGCAAGGATTTTCCAATTGTTTTCAAAAGTAAAATTCCACCCCAGACAACAAACTGCGTAACTGGCACCCCAGTTAGCGATTTCATTACCTTGCGTTTCAAGAATATTTACTCCCCAGTCATATGTATCCTGATCAATACCGACAACGATTCCGGGAATGTTCCGATCCGGAAAC
>JAGAKI010000076.1 GCA_017625695.1 Clostridia bacterium
GATTATGGAGGCATTTCAGGGCGTTACCCCATCATTCTACCTATCGAATTATCAGTTCTATGAAATCTTTTGGCAGCTCCTTTCAATCTGCACATATTTTGACTTCACGTCTAACCTTTTCAGTTAGAAACGTGTCGCACCCGGTCAGGGGATCTACAATGATAACGGAACTAATGTGGAGGTAACTCCCGGAATGGTCACTTTTACTCCATCCGGTCAGGGACATTCCATTAAAAATACCGGGAATGATTTACTTTCTTTGATCGCTTTGATTTTAGTTGATTAATTAAAAAATGCTATACGGTAGGGTTACATCGTGATGAAAAAAGTTTTAAAATCGATAGCAATTTTACTTTTGGCTGTTATCATTCTTTTGTTGCTTGCGTTTGATACCCGTCTCAAATGTGTGAGTTATCATCTTGATTCAAAGAAGCTTTCCGGTGAAGTGAAGTTGGCACTGATTACAGATTTACACAGCTGTTTATATGGAGAAAATCAATCGGATTTAATTGCAGCGATTGATTCTTTCGGTCCCGATGCTGTGTTATTTGGCGGAGATATCTTTGATGATGTTTATGTGAATGAAAACAGTCAGATTCTGATTGATAATCTGGCTCAGAAGTATCAACTGTACTATGTCAGCGGAAATCACGAATGGTGGAGCAAAAGAGCCTATGAATATTTTGCGTATTTGAATCACGCAGGCGTTACCGTATTAAGAGGAGACAGCTCATCCCTGAATTTGAACGGCGATCATATTGTTATCAGCGGAATTGATGATTTAGATTGCAGAAAGTATGATAGCTCTTATCCCGATTCAGAACAGCAACTAAAGCAAATTGCAGATGCTCATGAATCGTCCGATTATCACATTTTGCTTGCACACCGCCCGGAAAACATCAGGCAATATTTAACTTATGATTTTGATTTGGTTCTGTCCGGTCATGCCCACGGCGGTCAGGGCAGAATCCCGTTTATATTGAATGGATTATACGCTCCCAACCAGGGATTCTTTCCGGAATTTGCAGGGGGATTATATGACTTTGGAGATCAGAAATTCATTGTCAGCAGGGGATTGTCAAAGGAAAATACCAAGCTTCCCCGAATCTTTAACAGACCTGAACTGGTTTTTCTTACATTAGGCAGTGAGTAGCCATGCAGGTATCAAAATATACAGGAAACTAAGAGGTAAAACTATGAAGCAAGATTCATTAAAAAAATCGTTATTATTTGGAATTATGTCAGGAGCCATTTCCTTTTTGGTATATGTGCTTTTGGTGGTTGGTGCAGGATTGTTAACCGGATGGCAGCCTTTCTTCGGTGCAGATTTTACGCTTCAGAAAATTGGAGGCTACTCCTGGGAAATTTGCGCGGCAGTTGGTGTGATTTTGTTTTCTTTCGTTCCGGTATGCACCCTTCGTTATGAAAAAGTAACCAATCTATTGGTATATCTTTTGATCAGCCTTCTTTCTGTCTTATGGTTGTATGGTTCTATGCTTGGTGTATGGATGTTGGTGAATCCGTCCTGGTGTCCTTTCACTACACTGGATGCTATCTGTTACCTTGCTTTTGCGGTTCCTGTAGGTTCGGTTGTAGGAACTGTGGTTGCTGTTGTCATTCATATTATGAGTAAAGATTAATTGTTTTGGGGGAAATGATATGGTTAAATTTGAAAATGATTGGGACATTGTGTTAAAAGGGGAGTTTGATAAACCCTATTATCTGAAACTTCGTTCTTTTTTGGTGAACGAGTATTCACATCACACTGTATATCCTGATATGTATGATATTTTTAACAGTCTGAAACTGACGCCCTATTCCAAGGTGAAAGCGGTTATCATCGGACAAGACCCCTATCACGGAAGAGGACAGGCACACGGACTTTCTTTTTCTGTGAAAAAAGGAGTGGATATTCCACCGTCTCTGATGAATATCTATAAAGAATTACATAATGATTTAGGCTGTAAAATTCCGAGAAACGGTTTCTTGGAAAAATGGGCAAAACAGGGGGTGCTGTTGCTTAACAATGTACTCACTGTCCGTGAAAACGAAGCCAATTCCCACAAAGGTTGCGGGTGGGAAGAATTTACAGACCAGGTAATCCGCATGCTGAACGGAAGAGAAAAACCAATTGTTTTTATTTTATGGGGTGCCAATGCTAAGACAAAGGAACGGCTGATTACTGCACCGCAGCATTTGATTTTGAAAGCGGCACATCCCAGCCCGCTGTCTGCTTATAATGGCTTTTGGGACTGTAAACATTTTTCTAAAACCAATCAGTTTTTGCAGATGACAGGACAGACACCAATTGACTGGCAGATTGAGGACGATGCAGACAATCTGCCTGAATATTTACGATAATCGGACTGAAAAAATGAATAACGAAAAATTAATCAATCAATATCGGGAACAGCTTCTGATGGTACATCGGGTAACCATCAGCATTGTTTCTGTGGTAGAAATTGTAGCGTACTTTATTTTTGTATCTTTGGGACTTCATACGCTTTCGTTTGGATGTACCTATTTATGGGAAAGTGTTGTGACGCCCATTGGTATGAATCTGATAGTGCATTTTCTTGCAATGTGGATTTGCAGGAAAGAAGGGGTCAGCTACCGGACAAAGAATCATTCTGTGATTTATGCAGCCATTGTGACAAGCCTGGTTGTCTCGCTGTTTCATAGAGATTATCTGGTAACCTCTTGCGCTTTTGTGTTTCCGATTATTCTTTCTGCTATGTATATCGACAGAAGGATAAGCTTTCGTAAAATTGCTGTAAAAAACAAAAAATCGGGTTCTTATTCTTTTCAAATCGGGACCCGATTTTGCAAATTATGACAAAATGAAAAAAAATGAAAAAAATTTGTAAATGTCAAGAGTAAATGCGAAAATAATTGAAAATATTTTAATTTTATTCATTTTCTACAAAAGCGCCGCTATTTCATTGTTGAATAATTCAGCCGAACAGCGATAACCAAATATCCCGCGCGGGTAATTGTTTATCCATTCATTAAGCTTTAATAATTCTTCGTCCGGGTACTTTTCGAAATTAGTTCCCTTCGGATAATGGCGGCGCGCCATTTTGTTTATATTCTCATTTGTTCCACGTTCCCAACTGCTGTAAGCGTGGCAATAATAAAATTGTGTGCGCTTTCCTCCAAAAATAGATTTTTCCATACCTTCAACGTCGGAAAACTCCGAACCGTTATCAACTGTAATTGATTTGAATACAAGTGGGAAAAGATTTCGCCAATTCTTTTCTAATGCGTCAAGCGCTGCAACGACGTTTTCGGCCGTCTTTGCTTTTATAGGTATAACAATTTCGTCGCGCGTCTTCCGCTCCGATAACATAAGAAGGGTTTTGCGGCTTCTCTTTGCACCTTCGACGCAATCCATTTCCCAATGGCCGAATTCTTCACGCGTTAATATTTCCGCGGGTCTGTTTTCGATACTTTCGCCCGCGCTGCGGCGCTTCTGCTTAACTCTGTTATAGTGGCGCTTTTTCTTTTTGCCTTTCACGGGCAAATTTTTATTTGTTAAGTGAAGGAATATCCCTTTTTCAATATAGCTGTATAAAGTGCTTACGGAAATAGTTGTATCAAAAACAAGCCCTTCCGCTTTGATTTCACCCAAAACAGCAGCGGGGGAATATTTGTCGTTTATTATTCTATCTTCTATATACTGCGAGAATTCCAAATCTGCGCCGATTTTAAGGTCTGCGCCTTTGGCTGCGAGGTTCGCGCGGTATTTTTCTTCGGCGATGTCCGGGCTGTATCTTTCTTCAAACGTCCAATCGCTGTTTTTATGCTCATAGCGGCCGCGGCCGATTTCCCTATATATAGAAGAAATATGCTTATGAAGAAGCCCCGCAATTTCGCGCGGTGTTTTTCCTGCTCTTATATACGCTTCAAGCTTTAATCTGTCGTCGCGTGTAAAATGTTTGAAATTACGCATTGAATATTCCTCCTTTGTAAAAAAATAACCCCGCTTCGCTGCGGGGTTATAAAAACGCTTATTTGTTATTTGCTGCTATGTCGGCCCGTATAAGTTGCTTAATATACCCGGCCTTGTTCGGTACGCTTTCAAGCTTCTTTATGATGTCGGCTTCGGTGGTAACAATGCAATCAATTTTAAATTGCTTTTTATTCTTTTTTGCGTATCGCTCCTGCGGCGTTATTTTACGTTCCATAATAAGCACCCCCGTTTAAAATAATTCGTTTTCTGCTATATATTTTTTAAGGTCGTCGAAAGTTCCGCATACTTCCTTCGGGATATTATAAGAAACACCCATTTTTGAAACGTCGGTTTTTACATTCCATTGCTTCGCGGTTTCTGTAACGATATAGGCGCGGCCGTCCTTTTCAATTCTCATACGCTTAATTCCTCCGTATCATTGACAATTTTATATAAAAGTGCTATAATAGGACTTACGAGGGGCGACCCCGTCGCCCTCTCTGCCTTTTAGCATTACTTGCTATTTGGTTTAGCCTTGTTCGGTTTCGGCTTTTTCAATGTGATTGTAACTTTGACATTTTGGACGGTGTCGTTACTTTCAACAGCTTTTGCCAAATCCTGCAAGGCTTTTGTTATGTTCTGCATTGCTGTTTCCTCCTTTCCTTAACTTCTATATATATTATAACATAGTCGTACGCCTATGTCAATAGTTTTTATAAAAATAATTGAAAAAAATTTAAAAAAATTCGGGCTTTGGTTTTATCCAAGCCCGATTTATTCGTTTTCGGCTTCCTCCGCAAGAAGCCACGCCGTTTCAACCTTTAATACTTTTGAAAATACCTTCAATTCGTAGTCGGTAACGAAGCGCGTTCCGATTTCTATTCTTGAAATGCTGTCCCGCTCTATAATTACGCCGTTAATCTGCATTTGCGCCGCAAGGTCGGATTGTGTTAATTGCCGCTTGAAGCGCGCTTCCCGTATGCGACGGCCGCAAATATTCTTTTTCCCGTTATAATCGTATATTTTCATAAAATCCCTTCTTTGCTGCTTTGTGCGATGTGCTAATGTTCAGCACTATTCTTGACTTTAACACATTTTTTCGTTATAATTGTGTTAAAGATAAGAATTTAACGTTTTTAGTTGAAAACGCCGACTTCTTTTCATATAATATTTTATAACGTATTAAATAATTGCGAAAGAAGGTACATTATGAAGAATTTGAAACAATGGGTTTTTTGTATGCTGCAACCCGACGAAAAAGAAACAAAAGCAGAAAAAATATTCGATGTTTTTATAATATCGCTTATTATAATAAATGTTGTAATGGTTATTGCCGATACATTTTCACTTCCTGCCGCTGTAAAAACGGCCTTTGAATATTTGGAATTTGTATCGGTAATTGTATTTACGATTGAATATTTATTGCGTCTATGGACGGCGCGGCTTTTATATCCGGGCTTATCCGCTCCGCGCGCATACATAAAATACATATTTTCATTTATGGCAATTATCGACTTGTTGGCAATCCTGCCTTTTTACCTCCCTTACATATTCCCGATTGATTTAAGGGTGTTAAGAACGCTTCGTATTGTGCGGCTGTTCCGCTTATTCAAGGTAAACCGCTATACGAATTCGCTTTCGCTTATAGCAAAGGTATTTAAAAGCAAAGCAAGCCAACTTGTTTCGTCGGTTTTCGTTGTGGGGCTTCTTATGGTTATTTCTTCCGTATTGATGTATAGTATTGAAAACCCCGTACAACCCGACGTATTCAAAAATGCTTTTTCGGGTCTTTGGTGGGCGGTTGCAACATTTACAACGGTTGGTTATGGCGATATATACCCAATAACGGGAGCGGGTAAAATATTAAGCGCTATTATTGCAATGTTGGGAATTGGCCTTGTTGCAGTTCCGACGGGTATTATTTCAGCGGGCTTCATTGAAAACATTTCGGAAGAAGAAGCAGCGGAAGAAGAAAAGAAACATTATTGTCCTTACTGTGGAAAAAAGATTGACTAACAAAAAAACGGCGACGGGGTTTTCCCGCTGCCGTTCTTTTTTTATTTTCCCGTAATATATCTTATGGCATTACGAACCATTATTGCAACGTCGCCGCGCTTGATGTTATCGTCCGGGCGAAAATTTCCGTTTCCGTCGCCGTTCACAATACCCATTTTAAAAAGGTCATTTATTGCCGCTTCTGCATAATGTCCCTTTGCGTCTTTGAACCCTGCCGCCGCCGTTTCTGTTTTGGCAAGTCCGAAGCCCGACGCAATACCGTTTACAATAGCGTCTATAACTTCGGCTTTTTTCTGCTGATACAAATTCACGTCGTCGCGGTCGTCGATGAAGCAAACTTCAATCAGCGCATAAGATACGCCGTAATTTTTCTTGCAAACATTCATATTTCGCAAATCGGAACGACGTTTAACGCCCCTATTTTTGAAGCCAAGCGCTGCAATATTGCTTAAAATAGCTTCTTCGACGCTTGCGCCGCTCTCTGTGGTATGTATAAGAATTTCCGCGCCCGTTGTTTTGCCGTTTCCTGCTGTATCGGCTGCCGCTGCGTTGAAATGAATTTCGAATACATAATCATAATTTGCAAAATTGCATACGCCGCCATTTTTCAAATATGAATACATATTCTTTGATGTGTCGAACAAATCGACATCGGCGTACGCTTTAAGCTTCGGAAGAAGGGCGGCCGCAACCTCTCTTGTTAAGTCGGCTTCTTTAAGGCCGCAAGCGCACGCGCCGGGGTCGCCGTTTCCGTGTCCTGCAATCAATAATATTTTCATTCTTTTTTGTCCTCCGTTATATTTTCTGTTTTAGATTGTACCGCTGCCGCTGCAACCTCTAAACCCTTTGTAAGAAAAACAGGAACGTCCACGCCCAAAATAACAAGGTTTTCAAGGATTGAACGAATTTCGTTAATAATAAAGGTTGCAAGAGTAAACCAACCGAGCATTTCGACGAACGCAAGGTTTATTCCGATATTTGTTCCCATTTCTTCAAAGGATAAGGCGATAAAGAAGGCAATATCAATTACAACCCAATATCCAACCTTTTTTATAATGCCTTTTAAGCCTTTGTTTGAATTTTCCTTCTTTGAAAAGCGGGCTTTTGCAACTCCCGTTATGTAGTCAACTACATTAAGGACGAAGAAGGCCACAAACAAGAACCAAAATTCCCCGAATGTGGAAGCGAACAGCGCAACGGCTGCGCCCCATAATGTATTCATTTTATTTGCGATTTTTTCCATAAGCTTTTATACCTCCGTAATTAGATTTGAATATCCTTCCTTCGTGAGAATATCCGCGACGGCTTCTTTGAGCGTCGGCGGCACTTTCGCGAAGGTTGTTTGTCCTTTAATAATTCTTTTTGCTAAAAACATAGCCATAATTATTATTCACCCCCTGCAATAACTGCGATAACTTCTTCAAGGGCTGCGCCCATAATTTCATTATCAGCTTTAAGCGACGCGATTTCTTCTTCAAGCGTCTTTTTTTCTGCTGCGGCATTTTCTGCAGCGATAGCAGCCGCTAACCACGCCGCGCGGTTGTCCTTTACTTCCTGCGATAAGTTTTCGCGGAAAGGAACGTTTATTCTGTGTTCGTCGTATGTGTAATATGTCGAAGTTTCTTCCGTTTCGGGGTCTTTGCGGGTATGCTTCTTTATATTTTCATACAAAACGACTTCGGCCGTACCTCCGCAATTTTCAACATAATACGATTTCGGCTTGATTGTGCTTTCTGCTTGCATAGCTTACAACCTCCTTTAATTGCTTTATATTTACATATGGTTTTATGTATTTGCAATAAAAGTAATATGAATTACTGTGTTTTATCCAACCCATATAACTTAATATTGCGCGTGCGTCCGACAACGACGGCTTCGGCTTTTTGGAAGCCCGCTTCACCCGGCGGCGTATTCTTAAAGAATTTTTGCGCCGTAATGTTGTTTTGTTTCGATAGAAGCGGAAGCCCAAGAAATCAACCGGGCGTTCATCGACGCGGAACACTTGCCAATTTTCTTTTAAGGTTAAGCCCAAAGGCTTTATATATTCCGCGATAAGTTTTCGCGCTTTGTGTAACTGCTTCTTATTGTTAGAAAATAACGCCATATCGTCCATATAACGAAGATAATGTTTTATACGCAATTCTTCCTTGATATAGTGGTCTAAACCCTGCAAATAGAAATTCGCCCACCATTGCGAAGTATAATTGCCGATTGGTAAGCCTTCGGCGTGGCTGTCGATTATGCAATCAATAAGCCATAATGCCGACGGGTCTTTGATTTTCCTTCGGAATTGTTCTTTTAATACTTCGTTGTCAATGTGTGGATAATATTTCTTTATATCCAACTTTAAGCAATATTTTGTATGCTTTCTGTCTTTGCGCAACCACTTTTCAAGATACCGTTTCCCGTAATGTACGCCGCGGCCCGGTATGCTTCCGCAACAAAATTCATACATACCCTTCATTATAACGGGCTGCAGCACTTGCATTAAAGCCCAATGTATAATTTGGTCGGGGTAGTAGGCGGGACAAAATATTGTACGTTCCTTTTGACGTGGCCCGTCTTTTATTACGAAGGTTCGGTACGGCTTCGGTTTATACGTTTTATTTATAAGCATATCCCGTATAAGTCCTGCGGCCTTGTCTTGATTTTCTAAAACATAAGCAACCGTCCTTCGGCTTTTCTTCCCGCGGGCTGCGTTTATGATAGCTTCGTGTATATTATCAATATCGCATATTTTTTCAAATAGGTTTCCCGCTCTTTTCATCGGTTCAGCTTCTTTCTTAATTATCTGCAAGGCTTTCAATTTCTTACTAACCCCGCCCGTAGCGATGTATTTTTGCCAAGCGGCAAGGGAAATAACACGCGATGAATGTATTAAGATAGACGCGCGCGGCGATTGACATTCGTATTCGAAGGCGCATTGTTGCAATTCCAATAACACGGCCCGCAATTAGCCCCATTGTTCCAATTGCCGCCGACATTCGCCGCGTTTGCGTGTTAAATCCCTATATGGGGGCTGCCCGCCCCCAAACCCCCGTTTTAACGGCGGTAAGAAAGACGCGCGCGGCGAAGGACATCCGTACGCGAAGGCGCAACGTAGCAATACCAAAAACACGGCCCGCAAGAAGCCCCACCGGTCCAATTGCCGCCGACACTCGCCGCGGTAAGCGCGGCACGCGGGTAATAATAGTAATCGGCATAATATGTCGTTGTCGAAGCGCCGATTTCGCAAGGAATACGAAGGAACGGGAAACGTTCATCATAACCAAGCTTTTTAGCGTACCCGTCGGCCGTCGGTAACTGATAATTTACTTTCACATAATCGTCCGTTATGCTGCCGCTGCTGTATTTGGTAGCGTCGGGCAAGAAGTAAATATCATATTTGTACGGGTCTTCGGTCGTGCCGCTGCCCTCTCTCTTGAAAAGTACGTCGGAAATCCACTCAAAAGCATTTCCGAACGGCGTTTCTTCGCCGCGGTATATACAAGTATATTTACCGTTTGTATTGGAAACGGGCGAACCCGAAGAAGATAAAACGTTATCGCAAGAACCCGTCTTCCACGCAATCGCAAAGACGATATTTCCGACCGCTATATTTACGGGGTCGCCGTCGAATGTAATTGCGCTGTTGCTATCGTCATAAACATCTATCGCGGTAACTGTTCTATTGTTTGCGACGTTTGTACTTCCGAGCGATGTTCCTATTGCGATACCTTGACCGATAACGTACGCCGCCGCATAGCTGCTTGAAATTATAATGCGGTTGGCCGCTTCTTCCGCAACTGTTGCTTTGTGGCTTTCGCTGTATGAAAGTGAGGAACAACCCTTCATTTTTGTTTGAATGTCGCGTGTCGCGAATTCAACCCACATAAGAAGGCATTTTACATACTGTTCGGCCGCTGTGGTCGTTGTGTATTTGTCGCCAAGCTTGCGGGCGTTTGACATACCCGAATTTAACGACATAATCGGCGTATATACACCGCTTCGGGAAGTTGGCTTGTCGTCAACTAACGCCATAGGATAAGCGGCGGTGTATGCTTTCTGTCGCAAGCTTCCGTCTGCGTTAATGTGTATCGGTGAAGGCTTGTAACCGCCTATCGGGTGCGCCGAAATTACGATTTCTTCGCTGCCGTCGTCATTGTATGTATGCAGATAATAGAATAAAGGTGTTTCAACCCACACTTCGCCGTTGCTGCCGTCGGTAGTGTAGCCGGGTTCGCCTTCATAAGCATTTACAACAAAGTTTCCGTTGTCGTCGAAATATCCGCAAGCACGTTTCCTTCCGCTCCACGGGTAAATATTGTCGAAATCGTTTGTTGCTGTTGCTGTGTCTGTGCCGACATTTGCAACAAGGCCGAAGGCGTTGTATAATCTTTGAACGGTTGCGCCGCTGTTTGCGCTGCCGCCGAATTTAACGCCGTAACGGGTAACGGTTGAACCTTCAATTTCTGCAAGCGCATTTTCGGCCGCTGCCGCTGCTTCATTGGCTGCGGTTGTTGCCGCTTCCGCTTCGGCCGTCGCGGTCTGCGCGGCTTCGGTTGCTGTGTTAGCGGCTTCGGTTGCTGCTGCGGCTTCTTCTGTTGCCTTTTCGGTTGCTTCCTTTGCAGAATTTGCATTGTCGGCGGCCGTGTTCGCTGCATTGGCTGCGCCGCTTGCTGCTCCTGCGGCTGTATTTGCTGCCGAAGTTGCTTTTTCAGCGTTTGAAGTGGCCGTGTCTGCATTTTCTTTCGCAAGGTTTGCCGCTTCTGCTGCGTCGTTGGCTTCAATGGTAACGGCTGCCGCTGCTTCTTTTACGACATTTACGTCGGAAGCTGCTTCAATGGCTGCCGCTGCCGCTTCATCGGCCGCAAGTGTTGACGCTTCAACCCTTGCTTCAACCTCCGAAACATTTTCCAAAGCTTCGGAAGCTATTTCGCGGGCTGATTGTGCGAGCGCTTCCGCTTCGGCGATTACGTTAAATTCATTAGTGCTTTTTACTTCTGTATCGTTGGCGCTTTTGGCTGTTACCTTTACAACGAAAGGAACGCTTGTTAATTCGCCGCCTTCGGAAGAATAAAGCGTAATTTGACAACGAACATTGCCGCATACGGCAAGGGTCTGTTTTGTAAGTTCTGCAATAATTGCCCCGTTTTCGTCTATGGTGCAATTATTAAGAATTGCTTTGCCGTCGGGCTTCTTGCCGCGAAGAACAGCCGTTGCCCCTGCGGGGATTTCGTAAGGCTGATTATTCGCAAGCAAAATTACTTTTATTTTTCGGCCGACATCGCTTTGAACCGCTGTTATGTATTCAAAAAGCATTTCGCCCGATAATTCGACGGTAATTTCCTTTATGAATTCCATTTCTTAAACTCCTTTCGTTAGCTGAATTTCTGCAATAAAGCTTGCTTCGGTGTATTTTAATACACAAGACGTTGTTTTGTCGTAACCCGTTAAAATTACTTCTTCCGTTTCGGAAGTTATTGTAATTTTGCTGATGTTTTCTTCCGTCAATAAAGCGTCAATCGTTTCCGAATTGGCGTTACCCGTTAATGATAACGAAAGAACCCAACCCACGGGCGCGCCGTCGCGGTAAATTTTTTGTTCTACCGATGTTTTAGCCGCGAAAGTTTGGCCGTTATTAAATGTAACATTCATTTTTTGTTCCTCCTTTCCGATTTTATAAACTGTCTATCCAACCGTTAATACATTCCGCAAGTGTAGTTATATACCACCCGTACACATAATCGCCGGGGGTTTTTTCGGTTATTCCCGTCGAGTAGTGCGAACCTATGTTATAACGTAATGAATTGAATTTCGCTGCTGTTAAGGTTTTGTCGCTTGATGTCATTTTTGCAGCGGCGAAGGTGGTATAAGAAGCGTCCCAACTGTCGCCCGTTGCGTCCAAAATTTCTTTTACCTTGTCAACTAAATCATTCCAAACAATATAGGAAAAGTCCGTTACATATCCTTTGTTCGTAATTGCGGTATATGCTTTTTGTGTTTGGGAAGCTGTCGCATTGTTATTCGATTTCGTCCAACTCCATTTTTCAACGTCAACCGCTTTTGCGGGGGGTTGTATATATAAGTCAATAGCGCCCGTTGCCGCTCCTCCTGCTTCGCAAATCCATATATAATAGGTTGTACCCGCTGTTACGTTATATGATATTGCGAAATTGTCGCCCGGGCCGGAATATCCGTCTTCGACAAGCCAATTTGTCGGTTCGCCCGTTTCGCTGTCAAAGGTGCTTGAAGTGCTTAAATAGCCCCAAGTGTCGTAATCTCCCATAGTGAAGAAGTTTGCTGTTCCGCTATTTTCGAAGCTAACCGAATAACGTTGCATTTGTTTTTCGCCAAGAATAAAACTAACGTGGTTTTCTTCCGTTCCGAGAGTTCCCAAAAATCCCGTTGTTAGCGTCCAAGGGGAAGGCGGGGGGTCTATATATAGCGTTGTGCTTCCCGAATTATCGCCAAAATAACATCTTACCCATATATAATATTGCGTACCCGCTGTTACGTTATATGATATAAAAAAGTTTGGTGCGCCGTTGCTGTCGTCGTCTTTTTTTAGCCAATTTGTCGGTTCGCCCGTTTCGCTGTCAAAGGTGCTTGAAGTGCTTAAATAGCCGAGTGTGTCAATTATTGTCCCTTGTGTGTAAAAATTAGCTTTGCCGCTTCTTTCAAAACTTACTTTGTACCGATATATCGTATAGTTAGATACGCTTATTTTTTTTGTGTAGTTCGTTGAAATTTGGCCGATTGTTGAAGATGTAACGCCCCAAGTTGGTTCGGGGTCGGGTTCTTCGCCGCCGCTGTAAGTTCCTTCGGCGCGTATATAGATGTCAGCGCCGCCCGAATATGTAAAGGGATTGTCGTAACTGTATTGTACCGCTGCCGACGTGCTTCCTATTCTGTAAACCCAACGGACGAATTCGCACCCTTCCGCGGGGTTTGCGGTGAAGCGCGTTGACCAATTATCACCAAGCCCGCTAATTGATTTGTAGTCGTCGCCGTACGACCCGATGTATGTTTGCCCGATGTAGGAAACATACATCGTTGTAGTGGCGATTGTTTCGTCTTGAAAATAGCAAGTAAATTTATAACTCATATCGCGCCACCTATCCAAAAATCGCCGTTGCGTTTGATGTGCTTAACCCTGTTACAGTTGCATTAGAAAAATTCCAACTTCCTTTCGCCCAAATAGTATCGTCGCTTACATTGCACCCCATAAAATTGTGTCCGTACACATAAAAATTTACATTTGGTACTGAATTATATACGCCGAATAAGCAACGTGTGCTGTCTGCACTTTCGCTGTCGGAAGCAAGCGAATTGTATATACCAAAGTCGCCGACATATCCGTTAAGCCTTACGCTATAACCGTCAAAATTATCCTTTGCGTAAAGTCGGGTGCAAGAAAGGTTTTCTGTGTCTATTCTGTCGGCGCTGATTGTTCCCGAAACAATTAAATCGCCGTTGATTTCTACAAGGTTACTAAACTCAAAGCCGTACGCGGTTTGTATGAAAGCGCTGTAAATACATTCGTCCGCAACTTCAACCCATTTTGAAGAAATTTCGTTGTAGTAATAGTATTTTTCGGTAGAAGTGCAAAAATAAAGCTTCTTTTTTTGCGCTGCCGTCGTGTTGGAATAAGTCGGAACAGCCGAAGCGCGGGTTGCTGTTTCATATGTAACAGACTTTGCAACACGCATTTTTATATTATCGGCGTTTACTTCGATGTCGGCTTGATTTGCTGTTATTTGCTCCTGCAAGCCGTTTTCAACCTCTACTAATTCACCGCGAATATTATTTGCCGTAAGGGTTATTGCTTCGGCGTTTTGCTGTATTTTGGTGTTAGCGTCCAAAATAGCGCCCGCGTTTTCTTCGATTTTCGCTTCTGCTTCATCTATCGCGGCCGAATTTTCGTCAACCTTCGCTTCCGCTGCTGCGAGGTTTTCACGAAGCGTGGTTGTTTCTTCGTACATCGTCGTACTTAATGCCGAAATTTGACTTGCTGTCATTGTGATATTTTCCGCATTTTGGCTTATTTCGGTTTCAAGGCCTTCTTTAATGGAATTTACTTCGTCCCGAATTTCGGTCGCCGTTAAAGTAATTTTTTGCGCGTTTTGGTCGATTGACGTTTGAAGCGTCTGTGTCGTTTCGGTTATATGCGCTTCAATTTCACTTTTCAATCTTCCGTCGGCCGCTTCGAAAAGCTGTGTAATTGTCGCCGTTACCTCTGTTATGTTGTCCGAAATTTCTTTCGTGATTTCATTTTTGAAGGTTTGCGAAATAGCGGAGGAAGAAACGGTGTCGGCCTTTATTAAAGCGCCGTTGATTTCGCCCGCCGTTATGAAGTCGGCGACGATTGCGCCGTCCTGCGTTATAGCTGTTGCAAAAGGGCCGTTATATCCATTGGAGGAATAGCCCAACCCGCCCGAATTCCAACGCCATATTTTAACGGCTTCATTTATTGAAGGCGCGTCCATTATAAGGATTTCTTGCGGATTGTTTGAAGGATTTAAAACAACATACCCGCCATTTTGCCCGGTAATAAGTGCCGTTGCATTTGCCACGGCTGCAGCAATTTTCTTCGCGGTTGCTGTTTCGTTTTTCTTTACTTCGGTTTTTATATTTTCTATTTCCTGCGTCGTTTGGTTTATACTGTCCGCAAAATTACTTTTTGCGTCGCCTAACTCAATAGAAACATATTTTTCCTTCAAGGTATCGTAAACGGTTTTTATAACCTTCGCTTTTGCTGATACTCCCAACTTTTCAAAATTCACCGTTAGCGTATCACAAAGGCTTACGCGCTCCAAAATTGCATATTGCTTATATTCGGGGCTTTGCCAAAGGTGAGTAAAAGCGACTTTTATACTTACGGAAGGTTTATTATATCCGCTATCAGCCGCCCACGCTTTGGCCTTTTGACGTAAGGCCGCTTCGGTGATTTCTTCATCGTCCGAAAATTTGTCCGTAAAATCCATTGTAAGAACCTTCGGGCGTGTAGCGTTTGAAGAATATATAATCTTTTCCGAAAGCGTTACAACAACTTCTTCCGGGTCTTCTTCGTCGCCTTCTTCTTTTTCGGGTGTATATTTCGCATAAGGAAAAAGCGCCGTATAAGTTTCGGAAATGTTTTTTTCCTGCTGTAAGTCGGTAAGGTTTTTTCCGTAGCCTATTATAATACCCGTGTCGCTGCCGCGGCTTTCGTGAAGCTTGATTGTAAAATTGTCGAATTCATATTCGCCGCCGTAAACATCAAGCAAAGAACCTTCAACACCGCCAAGCGCTGCGCGTACACTTAAAAGCGAAAGCGCCGTTGATTTTCGGGAAGCGATGTCGCTTAACCCGCTGTAAGAGTGGGGAACAAGCGCCGCTTCAAGAACCTTGTTTAAACCCTGCGCGCCCGTAGCGTTGGTAATAACGACTTTTTCGACCGGGTTTCCCGTGAGTTCATACGAAATATGTTCGCCGTAATAAGTAACAATGCCATTTATTGGCTTTGAAGATTTGTATATATGGAATATCTGCGCTTCGCTTGTTTCGTTGGCCTTCGCCTTAACGAAGCAACCTTCTTGTATATGTTCAAAAAGCGCGCCTTCAATCGGATATGAAAAAGTAATTTCATAAATTCCGTTGCGTTCTTCTGTAACATTGCAAAAAGTGGTATCGCTTAAAATACCTATACCGTTACTTGTGAACGCCGTTTCGTCTTTATCGTATAGAATAGGTATCAAATGCAACACCACCTTGTTTTAATTATTATTTTCGATACATCGCCAACCCACGAAACAGAATTTGCACCCGCTCCGAAGGAAGGGAAGGTGCTAAAACTTATTTTATTATTTTGCAGCGTTGCCGCCTTAAATGCCGATTGCAATTCGCTGTCAATTTCGATATATTCGTCTATATCCGAAATGAAAAACGAATTGTTGTTAATTTGAAGCGTTACCGCTCCCGTTCCGTATATTCTTATATACGGTTGAGATTTCCACGCTTCGGGGTTGTATAACGTTGTCGGCTGTGTTATTACTGTTTCGCGGTCGCCGTCCTTACGGTATTTAAACGGTTTGCAATTAAATGTTATTGACGAAATACCGATTTTTTTTACTTTGTCTTCAATATCCAAAGTGGCGACGTATGCCGCTTTGCGATAATATAACGGGTCGTATGTGTCCGTAAGTGTGAAGTAACCGACTTCGGATTGTAACCACGCTTTTATTTTTCTTGCCATAAGGTCAAGCGGCCTTTCGTCCGAAATCAAATTCACGGGGTAGGTAACGGAAACATTTTTGAATTTCCCGTTGTCATTTATCACGTCGCCGTCTTTGCCCGGTACGGATATAAATTCAACATCACGTTCCGGGCTTGTGATGTGCGGCGTTTCTGTGATAATTAAGCCCATATCTGCGGAAGATACGTTGCGAAAAATAAAACGATTTGTATTTTCTCTAATCACCCAAAAGCACCCCCGCGACGTTTGATATATTCTTCGGCAATTTCCATAAATTCGCCCATAATTTGGTGTAAGTCCTTATCGGTACTATTTACGAATTTTTCTATATTGACATTAAGGCCGCCGAGATTGTTATTGATTTCTTGCATTGCATAACGTGAACCGCCGCCCGTGTTATTCATTGCAGCATTTATCTTCTTTGCAAGAACATCTATCCAACCCGTATGTTTTTCAAGCGGCATAATTGCTTCCGCGCCGTCTTCGCCCGCTATAACGGGGGTTGCCTTCGTCAAAACCGTACCTTCCGCAAGACGTGGTAAAGATAATGTTTTAATCTTTCCGACGGAAACGCCCGGTATTTTGTTAATAAGGCCGATTGCGCCATTTATAAGGCCGATTGCGCCGTTAATTGTATTTTGTATCATAGAAATAACGCCGTTAATGCCCGATTTTATCGCGCCGCCGATTGCGTTTGAAATAGATGTACCCAAGCTTGAAAAGGTGTTCTTTATAGTGTCCCAAAGGCCGCTAAAAAACGAACCCCAAGTTGAAAATACATTCTTTACAGCCGTCCAAGCTGCGGAAAATGTATCACTAAACCACGAACCAACAGAAGCAAAAACAGCTTTTATGCTGTCCCATACTCCCGAAAAGAAGCCCGCCCAAGTGTTCACAATGCCTTTTATGGCTTCCCAAGCTTCCGACCAATTACCACTTAAAACATTCTTTACAACAGCAAATATGCCTTTGATTGTTTCCCATATCGCGGTAAAATACCCCGTTACGGTGTCCCAAATGGCTTTTATGGCCGTCCAAGCGGTTTCAAACATACCGCCTAAATATGTAGCAACAACCGAAAATACGGCTTTTATAGTGTCCCAAATAGCCGCAAAATAGGAAGAAACAACGTCCCAAATTGCTTGAATGGCTATCCAAGCCGCTTCAAAAAATCCGCTTAAAACATCTTTGACAACCGAAAAAATTGTCTGTATGTTCTGCCAAATTGCTTCGAAATACGGTTTTACTAAATCCCAAACAACTTTTATAAGCTCCCAAGCTGCTTGAAATGCTCCCGAAATTGCGTCTTTTACGGGCTGTAAACTTTCGACTATGTACGCCCAAATTTCTTGAAGCTTCGTCCAAAGGCCTTGAAAATATCCTTTTATAACCTCTATCGCGGGGCTTATCCAATCAAGGAACGCTTGAAAAGCCGTCTTTATCGCTTCCCATAAGCCGATAAAGAAGTTTCGGAAGCCTTCGCACTTATTCCACAAAAGAACAAACGCGGCTACAAGTCCCGCTATCGCGACGACAATTAAGCCTATCGGATTTGCGTTCATTGCAGCATTAAGCAACCATTGCGCCGCGGCGACTACTTTTGTCATTGCGGCTTGCGCTGCTTGAACGATGTTGAAGGACGATAAGGCGGTTTTAACCGTCGAAATTACCGAACCTATTTTCTGCATAGCACTTATTGCTGATGTAACGCCCGTTGCCATTTTGCCGAAGGCTATTAAAGCCGGGCCGAGCGCTGCAACAATTCCACCTATTGCAACGATTGCGGTTTTTGAACCGTCCGAAAGGCCCGTAAACCATTGTGCAAAACTTTTGATTTTTTCAACAAACTTTTCAAGCATTGGTGCGAGGGAAGAAAGAATTGTATTCCCTAAATCCGCGCCCGCAAGCTTTAAATTATTAAGTGCAAGCGCTGCTTTGTCGGGCGGGTCAAGTGTTGCATTGAAGGTGTCTGCAACGGTTGTTCCGTATTCGTCCATAGACGCGCACAAATCTTCAATACTTAATCGACCTTCACGAATGGCGTTCGACATTTCGGCCGCGCCTTTCGTTCCGAAAATCTCTTGCGCTATTGTCAAAGCTTCGGTTTCCGTTTTAGCGTTTTTAATGCTGTCAATGGTCTTTTGTAAGCCTTCTTCCATTGAAAGCCCTTCTTTTGCATAATTTACAACCGCTTTTTTAAGTCCTGCAAGGGCCGTTGTTGAATTTACGCCGTTCTTTTCGAATTCGGCCATAAGTCCGATTGATTGTTCGAAGGTTAAGCCCATTTCCTTGAAGACGGAATTGTTTTCAAGTGCGCTGTTCATAAGAACATCGACGGAAATTCCCGTTTCCTGCGCTTTCGAAGTAATAAGGCCAAGAACATTCGGCGTTTTTTCCGCTTCGATGTTCCAAGCTTCCATAATCTTTTTTGTTGTACCAATCGAATTATTTAAGTCTGTTTCGTTAATCTCCGCAAACTGTATAAATTCTTTTGAAAGGTCTTCAAGAACCTTCCCCGTAGCGCCGAACCTTGTATTTACTTCGCCGATTGCAATTCCTGCATTTTCGGCCGTGGTCGGTATTTCGGAAAAAACGTTGTTCATACTGTTTTGTAAACCGTCTAACGCTTCGCCCGTTGCGCCCGTTTTCGTTATGATTGTGTCATAGCCCGCGTCTATTTCGTTAAACGAAGCAACGCTTGCCGCTCCGATTGCAGCAATTCCCGCCGTAACGGGTAACATTTTCTTTCCCGCTGCTTCGGATTTTTCGCCGATTTTGGTTGATACTTCCGAAATTTTATCAAGTGCCGACGTTGAATTGTTGGCTGCTTCTTCAAGCGTTTTTAATTCTTGTTCGGTTTTAATGATTTCACGCTGCAAGGCGCGGTATTGTTCTTCCGATACTTCGCCGCGCTCAAATTGTGCTTGCACTTGCTTTTCGGCTTCTTTGAGGGTGTCAAGCTTTCCTTTCGTACTTTCGATTTGCTCCGAAAGAAGCTTCTGTTTTTGGGCTAATAGTTCGGTATTTTTCGGGTCTAATTTTAAGAGTTTATCAACTTGTTTAAGTTCGTTTTGAAGATTTCGGCTTGTCTTGTTGACTTCCGACAAAGCCTTATTTAAAGGCGCGGTATTACCGCCGATGTCGATTGTAATTCCTTTAATGCCCGCTCCCACGTTTTAGCCCTCCTTTTTTGAAAAATGTTCCCGAAGGGCTTTGCGGTCGGGTTTTGTCTGTTCCAAAATCCAACAAGTTTCAAGATATTCGCGCCCTTCTTCCGTTTGGCTTTTTTTGAATATAAAAGCGTCGCGGAGTAACGACAAATATATGTCGTATTGTACTTCTTCGATTTCGGCGAAGGAAAGGCCCGTATATTCTGCAACAAGCCTTTCCGAAATCGTCCGAATGTTATATTTTACCGCGTCTTCGTCGTCGCCCGGTAGAAGCGGTATTTTTAGTTTGGGTCGTCCGTTGCGTACCCCGTGAATTCTGTATATTCATTGAACAGCATTATTACGTCGTCGATGTCGAACATTTCGCCGACTTCATCGGCTGTATATTTCTTCTTCTGCATATTGCAAGAAAGAATTTCGGCCGTTACTTCGTAAAGGTCGTTTATGCTTTTTTCGTCCAATGTGTCGGCGTTTATATCCTTCATAAGCGCCATTTTTTCAAAAGTCCTTTTTTTCGGCATTGTGCAAATAAGCGTTGTGCCGTCGTAAAGTTTTACGGTAAAGGTCTTTTTTTGAATTTTGGTGTAATCAAGCATTATTTAAGCCCCCTTATGCTTCTTCGCCGTCATCCGGGGTTTTATCGTCTTCGGTTGAAGCTGCAGCCGCGCCGTCGTCCTTAATTTCTTCGATAAGCTGAATTAAAGTGCCTTCGTCGTCCTGCGGTTCTGCTTTGAATTCGGGGTTTACAACTGTTTCCGCGTCTTTCGCAAAAGTGATTGTAAGCGCGGCGCTGTTTTTACCAACAATAAGAACGTACATATTGCCGTCCTTTTTGTCTTTGTGTGCAAAAAGAATAACGTATGATTTGCCGTTGTCATTATCAAGGCCACCAATTTTGACAATTCTTTTATTGCCTTCTGTGGTAACTCTTGCAGTAGATACAAGCTTGTCAACGTTTCTGCACCAAGTACAAAGGCCGAGTTTCAACAAGGCTTCTTCCTTTGTTAAAACTGTTTTTGTTACAGTTCCGAAATCGTCCGAAGCTGTATAACTTTCGGGCGTATATTCAAGAGAAGCGCCGCCCGATGTACGGCCGAGGCGGTTTTCTTCCTTTTCGATTTCTTCAATGGCGGGAATTTCCCCCGTGTATTCCATAAAATAAGTATGGCCGCTGCCGAGTACAATTCTTTCTTTTTTAGCCATTTTGATTTCCTCCAATCTTTATAATTGTTTCAAATTCATACGAAGCCAAGTGCAATTTTTGGTCTTCGAGATGTTCGCGCCATATATCAAATTCAACAGAAGACAAAGCCGCTTCGATTTTCCCTTCGATTTCTTTGTTTCTGCTTTTTGTGTATAACTCAATCGTAACTTTACAGCGATTTAAGAAGTTTTTGTCGTCGCTGCCGTAATGATGTTCGTTATCTATAAACCATTTAATATAAGGCGGGTCGGGAAGTGGTTTGTTTTTGTACGGCTTGAATTTTTCAAAAGCAACGGGAAGCCCCAACCCTGCAAGTAATTTTTCAACGTCCACCGCTTTTTATCACTCCTTCCACTTTGCTTTCAAAGTCCTTGACGGCTTTTTCTTCATTTTCCTTTATGTGAGGAAAAGCGCGGGACGTGCCGCCGTTCCGCGTTTTGTGCGGCTTTTCCAAAAGGTGCGGAAGCGTATGTCGCGGCGCTTTTACAAACCAACGTTTGCGGCGCTCTGTCGGGCTTTCGTAAACAGTTTTAATGCTTATGGCCCTTTTATATTTTCCGCTTTCTTCGGGTGCGTCCGCGCGGGTATTCTGCAATAAATCTTCGGAAACATCGTCAACAACTTGTTTTATACCTTCTGTTATAGCTTCCGAATACAAGGTTAATTCCTTCGAAATTGCGTCGGCTAATTGCCCGATTTGAATTCCCGCCATAATTAAACACCTATTTTTTTGCCGCAATAAAGTTCGATTTTGCCGTCCCTTCGCATATAGGTTCGGTAAATATCGTAATTGCGGCCATTGATTTTGACATAAACTTCGTTGTCGTAATCGTCTATCCATAAGGAAATTTTAAATTCTGCTTTTAACCCTGCTTGCGCTGCGGAAAAAAATTCATTTTGTCCGACGCTTTCGACGGTCGCGAACACTTCTTTTTCTTCGGTCGTTTCGTCGTCTATTTCGTGAACAAGTATCACAATATCGTCATACATTGAAATATTTTCCCCCTTTGATTTTGGTTAAAAGCATATCATACGAAGCCATAAGCTTTTCGCTGTCGGGATTGCTGCCGTAATTTGCGTTTACATATGTCAAAACCGCTTCGCGTATTATAGGGTCGGCGCAATCCGACAAGAATTTGTCGGATACGCCTATACGCTTTAAATCAGCGATTGCAACTTCTGCAAGCTGTTTTATATCGTCGTCAAGAACATTGCTGCGCGTTTTTCTTACGCGCGTTTTTGCCGCGTTTAAAAGGTCTTCTTTAACCATATAAAGCCCCCTTATTCAGCGGAAACAACTTTTGCAGAACCAACAGCAACAGCCACATTATCGCCGTCAACCTCTACAACAACGATTGTTTTTCCGCTCTCTGCGGTTATTTCGTCGCTGCCGTTCCAATTAGTGTAACCCGAAGAACAAGTATCACCAACAGAAGGAATTGTCGGATTTGCTGCGATTTTATATTTGTAGCCGTTGCCGTCGGCCAAAGCTTCGGAAACGGTTATACGGGTATTACCCGAAGTTGTACCCGCTTCGGAAGTGATTGTCAATGTTGCCCCGCTCCCGTTGCGGCCATATGCCGCCGCGTCATTTACTTTTTTTTTACACGCAAGAAGCCGTTATGCGCTGCAACGTTACCGCCGACAAATACGTCGCCACGGTGTGCAATCTGTCCTTGCTTGAATTTGTATTCTGTTGAACGCTGTATGTCGATGTCCGAGAAAATCGGCATTTCATAATTTGATAACGGGCCGTATGCCATTGCATAATCACCCGCCGCGGTTGCTTCTGCTGAAACAGCCTTACAAGCGGAATTGATAATATAAGGAACGCCGTCAATGCTTCCTGTGTTACCGTGGTTAATAACTGTATATGCCTTTTTGCCGTCTGCATTTCTTACGGTTGCAAACGCCTTCAAGTCTGCTTTGTTAAGGATAAGCACGGCCACGTCTTCGACATCTTCGTCGCCGCCGAATGAATAAATAATAGTGTCAAGGGTTGTTTTGTCGATTGCGGAAATCGCAATATCTGTTTTGCGGTCGATAATATCGTCCGCGCTGTCAGTAGGATTATAGAAAATTCCGTACAGTTTGCCCGTACCACCTTCGCCGACAAGAATTTGTCTTGAAAGCTTTTTACGGATTGCAATTTCTGTTGAACCTTCGATTGTATCGCTGTACGCGGAGGGCGCAAGCTTTGCAATTTCTTCGGGTTCTTCGCAATATGCTGTAATTTTGGTTTTAACCATTTCAGCATAACCGAATGTCGGTTCTGCGTCCTTGTAGTTCTTGCCTTCTTCGGTGTAATCACCTTCGCCGTAGCTTTTCACAAATCCGCGCTTGTAGCTTTCGCCGCCCGGAAGGGGAATTGCCTTTACGCGGTCAACAAGCGAAGAAACTTCGTTGAAGCCGGGTTTTACGTCTGTCGCTGTGTGATTTGCAAGAACAGCGGAAGAAGAAGTAATCGCATTTTTTACACTGAAAGCGCGTGTTACTTTACCGCCCGCCATAAGGGTTTTTCCGTTCTTTGTGGCTTTATTTTCGGGGTCTGTTCCGCTTTCGCCGCCGCTGCCTTCACCGCCCGCGGGGTTGCCTTCGGGTTCTTCGCCCGCGCCGTCCGCAAGGTGCTGTAATCTTGCGCGGTTGGCCGCTTCTTCGATTTTTGCGTTTAAGTCCTCCGCTTCCTGCAAAAGCTTGTTGAGGGCTTCTGTGTCTGTGGTTTTTGCCGCTTCTGCGTTAATCGCACGCAAGCGGGCTTTCATTTCCTTTACTGTCATAGTTTTTTCAAACTCCTTTCGATATACCTTTTGTTACAAGGCTTAAAATTTTATTTGCCGTTGCTTTTGCTTCGGCTGTATTATCGGCCGCTTGCGCGGACTTGATAATCTGTTCGGGGATATTTCGGTACGCCGCTTTTACGTCGTCGGTAATTTGCGCCGCGTATTCTTTCGCGTCGGCGACGGTAATTTTGAAATATTTTGAAGCTTCTTCGCCGTTCAACCACGTTTCAGCATTTACAAGCTGTTGTACGTCGTCAAGGCTTACGCCTTCGGCAAGGTGTGCTTTGTAAGCGTTCATTATTCCCGTTTCGATTGTGTCGAGGTCGTCGGCCATTTTGCGGAAGTCGTCGGCATTGCCGCAACAAGCGTTCCACGGCTTATGAACCATTAAGAACGCATTTGAAGGTACGATAATTTCATCGCCCGCAAGCGCAATTACAGAAGCAATCGAAGCCGCCATACCGTCAACGTGTACCGTCTTTTTGCCTTTATGTCTTAAAAGCATATTGTAAATAGCAAGGCCCGCAAAAACTGAACCGCCGCCGCTGTTTATGTAAATATTAAGGTCTTTTCCTTCCTGCTCTTTCAAAAAGTCGCGTATCGCTTCGGGGTATTGGTCGGTATCGTCCCACGCGCCCCACCAAGAAGAAACAATATCACCATAAAAATATAAATCAGCCGTTGCAAGCGTCGAATTTTTCACGGTTAAAAACTGTTTTAAATTGTCTTTTGGCTGCTGCCCGGTGTTCAATCCTTTAATCATTCATTTCACCTTCTTTCAATTTGCATTTTATATACTTAACTACTGCCACACCGTCGGGGGGCGGGTCGGTTTCCGCTCCGTCTTTTTTGCCGATTTGGTATTCCGATTGTTCATCGGCTTTTACATAGTTAAGCGATACCATACGAACGTCGCCGCCGTCTATCTGCGGCAAATACATAAATTCACGATATTCGTTAATCGTGATAATACCGCGGTCAAAAAGATTTCCCGCAATGGTATTTCGCGTTTGCAAGGTTGCGTATTGAAGGCGGTTTGTCGTAAAAATGACTTTATTTCCGTAGCTGCGTTCGCCTTCCGTAAATAGCTTGAAAGTAAATTCAAGCGAAAGTTGTATTGCGATAGGCTCAATAACGCCTTCGTAAAACGAATTCCATTCCGCTTCGGTGTAAGTTGAATTTAATATTTTTTCATTTACTCCGTAATAACGGTATATGTTTTCACGGAAGAAGCTTACTTGTGTTATAGGAATAGCCGGGGGCTTCTGCGTGATTTCGTGGAATTCCATTGTATTGTCAAGGCCCGCAATGCCGCCTTCGTTATCAGCCGACATATAGGCCGATTGAAATTCGCCGACTTTTTTTCGCAATTCTTCTTCATCGGCGAAGTTGTTATATTTTAAATATCCGCGAAGGGAAGCGGAATTCTTGATAACGTTTTTAATTCCGTTGTAGGTAACGCCCAAAAGTTCGGTTGAATTTTGCAATTCTGCGTCCGGGGGTGTTCCTAAAAATCTTTTTCGGTTGTATCTGCCTTTTATGTGAATAACAAATTGATAAGGGACGGTATAACTTTTTTTGTCATATTCCCATACGAATTTGAAATATAAAACGCCGTCAACTTCGAAAATTCTGTGGCTTGTTGCCGTTATCGGCTGTATTGACGTGATTTCGGAAAAATCATCGTTAAAGAATACAACCGCGAAGGCGTTTGAAGTGTAAACCAAATCCGAAGCCATTTTGTATAAAAAATCATACGTTGAGTTTTCGGCGTTCGGTCGAATTTCAAGCAGCCGCGAAAGTTTATCATTTTTGATTGTTACCCCTGCGGCCGTCTTTCGTATTACCTGCGGCGTAAGCTTCGCAACGTTGGAAGCAACAGCGTTCGCAATCGCTCCGACAATTTCGTTTTCCCGAAGGCTGCCGAAATAAACGCTTTCGCTTCGCCCGGAAAGGAAAATGCGCCTTTTTAGCCCGGTGAAAAATGCCGCCATATTTGAAAGCAATTTCATAATTTCTTTTCACCCCCTTTTACGCTGCGTTATTTTCAAGCTGTTTTCCGATTTCGGAAAAATACTTGCTTCGTACCGTCATAGCGTCTATAACAGAAACAAAACCGTCTATACGCATACGCGGTTCAATTTTAACGGGCTTCATTCTGCCGTCGCTGCTGTTGATTTGAACAGCGACATTCAGCAAATGCGACTTTAACAAATTATTTTCGCCGATATTGATTTTTCGGTCTTTGATAATTCCTTCAAATTCTTTCAAAAGCGGCGAAAGGTTTGTGCCTTGAAAAACGTCGTCCATATGGAAGCCCGATTGCGCCATTTCTTGTATTAAGTATTGCGCCGAATATCTGTCATAACCGACCTTCAAAGGCCGTATTTTGTAGTGTTTTATAAGCGTAACGAACCAATTAAACACGTCTTTGTAATCAACGTAATGTTCGCCCGATAAAGTCAACAAGCCTTGCTTTTGGTAAATGCTGTAAGGTACGTTGTCTTCTTCGCAAGCTTTGTCGAACCGCTCTTGCGGCATAAAGAATTGTGTAAATACATACAGTTTTTTTGATTTTTCAATAACGATTGAAGCGGCCGTAAGGTCGGTTGTTTGTGAAAGGTCAATACCTCCGACGCAATAACAGCCCTTGAAATCTTCAAGGGAATATTTTTCGCCCGAAACGTCGTCCACGTCTTGAAAATCAAGCCAAGCAACCGAAGAATTTTGCTTGATGTTACAATATTTCGTCATAAATTCCGCTTTTTTAGAAAGGGAATTGCGGGCCACTTTTATTTCCTCAATGTAAAAATCTTCGGAAACGGAAACGCCCATATTCGGATTTGATTTTTTTAATTCTTCGATGTCGTCCCATTTCTGCACATCGTCAATGATATACAAGAAGGGAAGCAAGCGCATTTCGTCGCCGCCTTTTAGAAAAGCGGTCGAACGTTTCATAAGTTCGTCATAAATTCCGTCGTTGACGTAACCCGCTGTTGCTATTGATAATATAAGCGGCTGTTTTCTTGCGCCAAACGCGGATTTCATAACTTCGTATTGCTTCAAGCCTTGTTCACCCGGCCAAGCTTCTATTTCGTCGCATACTGTTAAATGCGGGTTGAAGCCGTCCGACTTTTTGGAATTGAAGGCAAGGCGTTTTATTGATGTATTAAGTTGCTGTATGTAGATGTCGGAACGACGCTTCTTTGTGAAGTCGGGGTCGCCGAGTTCTTCATCAGCTTGCACAATTTGGTAAAATGCGTCATATACAAGGTCGGCTTGTTCAAGCTTCGGCGCAAGGCAATATATTTTCGCGCCGTATTCGCCGTCAAGATATGCCATATATGCAATAATTGCAGCCGCAAAAAGGGTTTTTCCGTTCTTACGGGCGACAATTATAAACACTTCGCGGAATTGTCGGAAGCCGTCGCAATCTACTATTCCGAATATTGCCGAAACAATGGATTTTTGCCATAATTCAAGCTTTAATAAATCGTTGCGGCCTTCGCTGTGGTGGCAAAAATTTTCGATGAATTTTATTGCTTTTTTTGCCTTTTTATCGTCGTAAAACCAAGTCTTATTTTCAATTCCGCGTATTAAAATATCAAAAATAAGCTTTATCCACACGCCGACGGTAACGCGCCCCGTCTCGATTGCGTCGCGGTATTCGTAAATATAATTTTTAGTCGTCAATCAGCAGCGCCGCAAGCCTTGCTTGCTTCTTTTCTTTCTTTTCGGGGATATGTTCAAGAAGTGAATTTACAAGCGGCGTATAAGTTCGCAAATATTCCGCATAAATCTTTGTTGCGGGTGTTGCGTTTTTGTATTTTTGGCTGCCGTTTATGGTGGTTGTTTCTATTCCGTCGGTCTTTATAAGGCGCTTTGCTTCAAGCAGAACGGAACGGACGAAAGCCGCTTCGTCGATAAGCCCTTCAAGCATAATTCCTTTGTCGGTAAAGCGCTTTTTGCCGTCGTCGCCGACCTCTTTTACAGCCTTTTCAAAAATCTTCATAAGTTTGCGTTTTTCTTTCTTAATCACGCTATCATTTACCAAAATTTCGGTATTCTTCGAAGTTGCCAAATAAATTCACCGCCTTTCGTTGACCCCCCCTCACGCGTGCGCGCCCGCGGAGTTTTTTTTAACTCCCCTTCATCGGTTCCCGTGGGCGTTTATTTTTTTCGCACCCCGGGGGGAAGTATGTTTCCGTTTTCGTCAAACACATAACGCGAATTCTGCTTCTTCATATGCTCTTTGTTGTGGCAATCTTGACAAAGCAATTCAAGGTTCGACCAATCAAGAGTAATAAGCGGGTCGCTTATGTTCTTTGGCGTTATGTATTGTTTATGATGTACTATGTCGCCCGCTTGCTTGCAGCGTTCGCATAAACCGTTTTGACTTGTAGCGTATGCGTCGCGCGTCTTGCGCCAAGCTTTCGACAAGTAAAAACTTTTTGCATATTCTTTCATAGCACTAACCCTTTGTTATTCGTTGCCGCTCCCGCCCCTTGCAATATGCAACGTGTTACCCCACAAAATACAAAAGCCCTGCACCCGAAGGCGCAAGGCTTATATACTTTCATCGTGTTTATTATAACACATTACAATACGCTACTACTGCAAACTTTATATTTGTTTGCGTCGGCTTCCGCTATGCGTAGGCCACGGACGGCCGCGAATAATAAGCGGGCTTCTTTAAGCCATAAATAAACATTGCGTTCGCTTGCAAAAGCCGTAAGGGAATAGCGGCGCACGCGCGCGGTAATGTCGCCACGACGCAATGGCTGTTCGGGCTGCACGAAGTAAACGTCGGATATAGCGCGGGCAATATGTGTTTTGTTGCCCCGCTCCAAAATGTCAATAGTTTTTTCGACCGCGAGAATATCAAGCAAAAGCGGCGTTGCATTGCTTACCGCTGCTTCGGCTGATAAGTTGGCGATTTCGGGGTCTTTGAATTCGCAATCATTCAAGGCCGCTTCGTATATCTGTTTTGTGGCTTCTTCATATGACGGCTTACCCATAGCAGCATAAAGCCGGAAAGCTTCTGTTGCATAATCTCTTGTAAAATCTTTCTTCACTTCCTGCCGCCGCCTTTCTTGATATATTTTTTATATTCACGATGTAGGCGCGCAAGGTTCTTTTTGCGCGTTCTGTATCGCTTCGCGTTATATGCTCTATGTAACAAGCGCGGGTCTGCGTTGTCATATTGCCATTTTAAGAATTCATAATCGCCGTTGCAATAAGTTTTTGCAAACTTGAAAAATACGTCGGTAAGCGCTTCGAACGTTGGACGTACCGCATCTATAAGCGCCGTTGATAAGTCGGCCAATGCTTTTGACATTCTTGTATATGGGTCTTCGATTTCCTCCGAAGGTTTTTCGGCTTCTTTTGGTTCGTCTATTATTGCAATGTCAGCGCGTAGGCCGTCGTCTGTATGTGGTTTTATTTCGTGTGCTTTTAAATGGCAATTTTGGCATAATAAAACTTCTTCGCCGTCTGCGTTATGATGTTTTATAATAGCATCTATACGCATAGAAGCGTGGCCGAAGACTTCACCGTAATATACGCCCGTTTTTCCGCAATGCGCACATCGGCGCAAAGGTGGCAAAACTAATTCTTTTGTATTGTCGCCGTAAAACGTGGGCTTGCTGTTTTTTGTATCGGTTGCCGCTCCGTCGTCATATTTGCACGACAAAACATCTATGCCGTTTTTTGTTTTTCGATATTCCACAATACAGCCTTTATCGTGTCCGTTTGAAAGGTCGGCCGCTATTTGAACGGGCCTTCGCCATTTGTAAAGGCCTATAATACACGTTGCCAAATTAAAGACATAAAGCAAGGCTTGCGCATACTGCGCGTTAATGGTGTTATATATACACCAAAAAGAATTAGTGCAAAGCCATATATAAAAGCACCACTTTTTTTGAAAACTGTTTGCAAGCGTTCCCACGATTGAAGCGGCCGTAAATAAAAATGCAATATAGTTCATTCGTCAATCCTCCCTTCAAGGTATTGTATTAAGACTTCCGAAGCCTTTTCCCAACCATAGCAGACAACAGCAAGGAAGCCTTGTTCGTTAAGTGCCTTCAACCAATCTTTTTGAAGGTCGGAAGGCGTGTTTTTTCCTGCTTTCATTTCGATATACAAACCGTGGTATTTTCCGCGCGGGACGGGTAAACACAAATCGGGTACGCCCGCTTTTACGCCCTGCCGCTTCAAGTTGGCCGCTTCGTATTTGTTGCGGCTGCCGCCGTTCGGGATATGATAAAGCAAATTCAATTCGGGGTATTTGCCTTGTTCATAAGCCGCCCACCTAAAAAGGCAAGTTTGTTCGACGTTTTCGTGAACGTATGGTTTATAACTCATAATACACCGCCTTTCACGTCTTCGACATAACACCAACTTTGCGGCGGCCTTTTTAATTTCGCCAAACACGGGTAACGCTCCACGACGAATTCGTTTAATTCCTTCGGCTTATTGTAAATTACAAGGTCGGATATATGCCACCCGTAAAATGTGTAAAAGTTGAATTCTTTGTCGCCGATTATATATTCGGCTATTTCTTCGAAAGTAAGACAACTTTGTTTTAATAAACCTTCTTCTGGGATTTCGTCTTGTTCCATATCGTTTGAATACTCTGTAAATGACAAGGCGTGTTCGAATTCTTCGTCGTATATGTGCCTTCTAATGCTTTGATATAGTGTATTATTTTTGTCAAATCCTTCAATTTCGTATGTTCCGATTTCATCGCATACAAATTCGCCTATTACTTTGCCGTTTAAAAAATTATCTTCGCAATACGGTTCGTCGCTGCACATCAATTCGCCCGAATATCCGTATTTAATTTTCCCGTTTGGCATACGGAAAAGGTCGTCAAGAGTTTCTACAATTCCCCCGTGTGTAAAACGTTGCTTTGCTTTTGTGCAATAAATATAACACTTGAAGGGCGGTTGAAGCTGCGGTTTGTTTTTTCGAATTTCGCGCGTTTTTATGTGATTTGCTACAAGTCCACACCATTTCGGCTGAACGCTAATAAGCACCGATTTTTCAATGTTCATTTTCTCATTACCTCCGTTTCGTTTTTCTTGAACATCACGACGGACAAATACCAATGTCCGTTAAATTCATTGTATCGCGCGGCCGCTTCAATAAAGCGATAACCCTTGTAACGCTTTTCCCAATATGGCGCGTCGTCTATGTGTTCAGTTGCAAGGCGCTGTAAATGGCGCTTTGAGATTTTACCGTCTTTTGGTTTTGGTTCTTTCGGCTTGTCTAAATTTCGGGATTGCGCCCAACGTTTGCCGCCTTCGGGCTTCTTAACAAGATATTTCGCCAAAGCTTCGCACCCTTTTTCGTTGGGTTGTAATCTGTCGGCGTTCGTCCAATCGCCAAAAGGCCACATTTCTTCGGCTGTATCTCTATCCATTGCGTTAGTAATCATATGAAAATGATACCGAACAAGGCCCGTTTTTTTACTTACCTTCGCTTCAATGACGTATATGTATTTCATTTCGGGCAAGCCCTGCTTTTCTCTATATCGCTTTATCCTGCGTATGTAATTTTGAATATCCTTGCGGCATTGTTCTTCGGAAGAAGGCATTTCGCTGTCGCAATATGTGCCGTGTATAACAATATCGCCTTTTCCAAAATTCGCATTTACCAAACGGACGATTTTTTTTCGGGCGTTCTTGTCGTTAAGGTTTGCTTGTTCCTTTGATGTTGGGCGGGTTTTCGGTTTTCTCTGCGGCATACGTCGGCCGTTGGGAAATACCGGGTAAAATTCCGCTTCATACATCGCGCCCGATATTATATTTTTTTCGCGTATCATTGTTTCACCTAACTTTCAAAAAGTCAATAACCCAAGAGAAGGGGGAAGGAAAGCAAAAAGTAAAGGAAAATGACACCTTTCCTTCCCCCTGCTTGTTGGGATATGGAAAGCGTGGAAAACTCTTTGAGTTTACACACCCTTACCACACCCCAACGGCGCACCCCCTTTCTATCCGTCATTTTCCCATATATAAAAAATAATATTTTTTCTTTTTTCTTTTTCGGGTAGGGCTTCGGGGGTCTTTATTCTCTTTTGGTATTCCTTTGTGGTTGATAAGATAATATCAAATACAAGGCCGAAAACAGCCCGCGGCCGTGTGTATTTGTTATTGACTTTTCGCCGCTGCCGTGATATAATAAATATGTTGATAAGCGACGGCGAAAAGCCGTTGTATTGTTTAACTGTTTTCGTTTCCTGCGGAAGCAGTTATTTTTTTGTCCTTTTATTTTCTGCGCTATGTAACAAGGCGCAAAAGAAGGGAATAAGGGGTATAACGATTTCGCCGCCCGGAACATTGCTTCCGCGGGCTATGTGTGCTATATGGAAGAAATAAGGCGTTAAGCCCCAACAAAGGCCCGCAAGGAAAGTCCAACCCGCACGCGCGCGTAATTTCGCTTCGCGTCGTATTTGGCGTTCGTGGTCTTTGTTTTCTTCCTTTATATATAAGGAAACATTTGTAATGCTTTTTGCTCCTGCGGCTGTATTTGCTGCCGCTCTCTGTGCCGCTCCGTCTGTAAAACCTTTAAAATATGAATGTACGTTCTTATCCATTGTTCAAAATCCTTTCTTATTTATTAGCTTTATAAAAAGCTTCCGCAAAGTGTGCGCTTGTCATTGAACGCCGCGCGGCTTTCGCGTTCCACCCTTCGGGCATTATGTAGTCGTCGGGAAGCTGCGGTAAGTCGCGGTTGTTTATGGCGCACTTTAATTTTTCTTCTTCTGTTAATTCTCTGCGTCGCATTGTTGGGATATTGTAAAATCCCCATAGGTCGGTTTTTTTGGTGTAGTTGTCGCCGTAATCGTTCGGGCTGAATACAAGTGGCGGTCTTCCGAGGAATTGACGCAAATATCCCATAGGATTTTCCAACGCCCAAAATTTCAGCTTTGAAGCTTGCTGCTGTCTGCAATACCAAATAACCGATAAGCACTTTTGAACGAGTTTTAATCCGCCTTCGAAATCTCTTTCAGTTTTTGCGGTTGTTCTTGCTAAACTGAACATTGTGCAAGTGGGCGCGGCCAATATTCCGTAAACTTCGGAAGCGCGTATTTCGATTTCCTTTTTGTCGATGTTGTCCCAAAGTTTAACAAAGCCGCCTTCAAGTCTTATATCAAACATATTGTATCGGGGAAGGGTAACAACCGTTACCGAATACCCCCCCCGCGTTGTGTATGGCTTACTCCAAGCACCCGTACCGCCGCAAAGGTCAAGTATTATTTTCGGGGCTTCTGCGCTTTCGCTTTTCACTTTTCAATCCTCCTTTAATTTAACCATTGAAGGGTTTGTAATTGTTACGCTGTGTTTGCATTTGTCTAACAGCTCAAGCGTAAGTTGCATTTTGCCTTCGTCGTTAAGCCGATATATAAGCGCCGATATTTTTAAATACTCAATATCAAATCCGACATTTCGGGAAACGACCGGGACTTGCGCTTTAAAAGCTGCGATTGCTTCTTCTGTTGTCATTCACATTCACCCGCTTTGCATACGCTTGTAACAATGCAGCCGCGTTCTTTGGCTAACGTGCGCGCGTAGTTTTCGGCCGCTTCCTGCGAAGGTTGCCACGTTTCGAAGCAATATTCGCGGCCGCCTTTATCGCTGCCCGCGATTTCAATTTCGTATTTACACATATTTGCAAAGTTATATTCATTTATTAAGCCGTCGCAAAAGCGCACTTCGTACGGGTAACACTCCGTTACGTTTCCGTCTTCGTATTCAATTATTGCAAGTGTTCCTTTTATCACTCCCGAAGAAGTCCCGCGCAAGGTTGCGTTGTGAATTTCGGATTTATCTTCCCAACGATGAAATAAAGCCTTTCGACCTTTAACAATGCAAGGTCTATATTCCGAATGTGTAAGCGTTATTGTGCTGTCAAAATTCCCCATTTTGTTTTCCTCCTATTTCAAAAAGGCATTTGCCGCTATTATAAGAAAAATTACACCGACAAAAGCTATTGTTATAGAACGCTGCTTCTGCGTGTCCCTCTCACCAATAACGCCAATAAGCAAAACCGCCGCCACAATTCCAAGAATTATATTTAATGTAATCATATTTCGCCGTCGCTCCTTTCTTTAGTGCGCTTCCTCCTGCAATCGGGGCATTTTAATTCATTTTTTCCAACGCTCCAATTCTTTTTACGCAATAAGCTTGTCAAACACGATACGCCACAACCACCCACGGCGATAATTTCTTTTTTGTCGCACACGCTGCATATTGCAACCGTTACCGTGTTTTCAACGAGTGATTTTAACATTATTCGTCGCCGTCCTCTCTGTCGATGTCGCGGGGCATAATTGCCGCGAGTAAGTCGCCGTAATCGTCTAATACACAAACGGGCTTTTTGTGGCCTTCGCCAATAAATAAGCAAGTTTTGTAATCTTTGACGAATTTGTCTTCAATCCATATAGAACATACGCCGTCGGGGGAAAGTAAGCGTCTATAAGATTTGCTTTTGCGTTCGTCCGCTCTTATTTCTTCGGTCGGTCTTAATTCGCGGCCGTTCAAAGCGTCCCTTAAAACATTCTTTAATTTATCCGACGGGGCGCATTTGGTAATATCAAATTTGATTTGTTCTTCCGAGAAAATAAACAGCCTTACGCCGTCGGTAAATACGAAACGTTTATCGTCTAACTTTTCATAAGAAACGGCGTTGCCCTTCAACAACCTTTCGAATATGTACTTTTGGTTTTTAATTGATAACATTTTTTATTCCTCCTAAATAATTCTTTCGATAACATCTATCGCCATAACGCCCAAACTGTCGCCCGTTACATTTACATCGTAATAGCTGCCGCCGCTATAATGTACGCGGACGTATTCAGCCGAACCACGTTGCAAGCGTTCCGCAACTTCGATTGTTGGGTCAATCTTTGAAAGAAGGGCGCTTAATTCGCCTTCTATAAAATGCAGCCGCAAAAGTTTATCGGCTTCGGCTTTGGCTTCCTTTTTTTCTTCGCGGGCTTCTGCCGCTTCGCGAAAGTAAGAAGCGATTTTCCTAAATAACACATTATCACCCCTTACGCATTTGCGACGGCTGCTTCTTCAAGATTGCGGCCGCGGTTCTTTAAACTTTCGGTTGTTTTACGCTGTGCAAGTTCGGCGCTATATTCGGAACGCAAGTTCTTGTCAAGCGCTCCCGTGTCGCCCCGCTGCAATTCTTTGTAAATTGTAGCCGTGTGAACGCCCAAGCTGTCGGCGATGTCCGAAGGGCGTTCGTTGTTCAAGTACATTTCTTCAAGCTTCTTTCTGTCCTCATAGGTCAAAAGCTTGTATTTTTTTCTTGCCATAGTGCTTCACACCTCCAAAAAATATAAAAAATAATGCGAAAAGACGTTGTAAAATCTTTTCGCATTTAATTATACAATTTAAAAAATGAAAAAAATTTAAAAAAACTATTGACAAATAGGAAGTTGTTTGCTATAATATCATTCGTTGGTTGGCTGCCGTAGCTCAGTAGGTAGAGCGCATCCTTGGTAAGGATGAGGTCATGGGTTCAACTCCCATCGGGAGCTCCAAGAAAAAAGACATCCTTTGGGTGTCTTTTTTCTATTATTTCATGTGAAAGAGTGAAGAATAAAAAGGGGCATTTATGATGTTAGGAAGACGTAGAAGAAGAACCTTTCCCGGACGGTTGTTGGTAATTGTGATTCTGGCAATTTGTCTGGTAGTGGTGTGGGTTCGTTTTACAAATGCGAAAAAAACGAAAGAAGCGGCTGTTGCAACTGCGATCACAAGTGCGAATCAGCTCAGACAGGGCTATTTTTACGAAGAGGCTTTGCAGGCTTTAGCGGACAGCGGTTATCCATCGGAAGAGGAAATAGTCGCTTTACAGCAGGAAATAGAAGCACAGCAGTCTTCTTTGGTTGAATATGACGGAGACTTTTATCACGTGTTCTTTCATAGTTTAGTAGTATATCCCGAACTTGCATTTGACGGAGATTACAAAGCAGAAGGTTACAATATGTGGATGACTACTGTATCTGAATTTCGTGCAATGCTTCCTCAGCTTTATGAAAGAGATTTTATTTTGTATCCGCTGGATCTGATTCGTGAAAATCAGCCGGTGATGCTTCCACCCGGAAAGAAACCACTGATTATTTCCATCGATGACGTGAATTATTATGATTATATGGAAGGCGACGGCTTTGCTGAGCGTCTTTTGGTGGATGAAAACGGTGAAATTGTATGTGAGGTTGTTACGCCGGAAGGGGAAACAGAACTTTCCTATCACGGAGATGTCATGCCTATTTTAGATGGCTTTGTGAAAGAACATCCTGATTTTTCTTTTCGTGGAGCCAAAGGGGTTGTGGCCGTAACCGGATATGAAGGTGCCTTTGGTTACAACTTTATCGATGTAGAAGGGGAAGCAAAACAGAAGTTGATGGAAGAAGCGACCCGGGTAGCAACCGCCTTGAAGAATACGGGGTGGCTGATTGCTTGTCATAGTTATACCCATAATGACTACTTTAAGGATGGTATGGTTTCCAACGAAGATTTGCACTATGATACCAACCGTTTTAAAGAACGGATTTATGATGTGGTGCTACAGCCGGATATTTACATCAGTCCCTTTGGGTATCATCTGCACGAAGGCGACGAGCGCCTTATGTATTTGAAAAATATGGGGTATACTTATTTCTGCCCTGTCAGCACTGCGATGAGAACCCTTTTTACTGAGGAAGGAGTTGTGATTTCTGAACGGTTCAATCTGGATCGATATAACATGCGAAATCAAACCGAATTTATTAACGAAACCTTTTTCGATGTAGACAGCGTTTATTATAAAAATTAAAGGAACCACCGGATGTCAGGGATTGATTCTTTGACATCCGGTTTTGTTGTTTCTTTGAGGTTTTTGTCGTTGACAATTTTTTGGAAGAATGCTATACTGTAGAAAATAAAACAATAGGAGGTCTGTTTATGTGGGAGCATCTGAATCAGATACTATTGATTCTGGAAGTGTTGATCCTTTTCATTGCTTTTGGATATAGCGTATATAAAAAGAAAACTACTATGCCGTTGACGTTGGGAGCTATCATTGCTGTTTTGGCGTTTTTGGTCTATTTGATTCCATCCTGTTATACGATTGTGAACACCGGTAGCGGACATTGGCTTTTTGATACTATGTCTAATTTTTACATTACGGGAAAAATGTTTGTAGGGGAATTCTATACCCATAAGGTAGATGCTTATACAACGTTGTATCCCTGGTATGCTCTTAACTTTTTCTTCGCCGCTTTTTTGGCAGTATGGGCATCTTTTTCTGTTGCAATCCATGTGTTTGGTAACAAGATTCGCAACTGGTACCGCCGTAAAAAATATTTTAAAGCTGAAGTTTGTGATTTGGTAATTGGAAACAATTCCGATGCGTTGCAATATGCAAAGAATAATTCCAATGTAGTTCTGATGCCTCCGGAAACCACAACCAAAGATACCATTGTTTCGCTGATGGAAGACGGATATACCGTTTTTAAACGTAATATATCTGCTGAGTTTTTAAAAAGCAGAATGTTTGATAAAAAAACACAGTATCATATTATTTATTTGGATGAATCATTAGATATATTTTATGAAATCCATCAGATTTGTGAATATCTGCAAACTGCAGAAGCTAACAGCAATTTGCATTTTTATCTGGAAGCCAAAGAAAATACCTTGGAACTTGTTCAGCAACAGATCGATTTGAAAGATAATCAGGACCAGCGTTCCAATCTGAAAGAAAACCCGACTCCCTATCGGGAATTTATCACAATTTTTAACCGCAATGAACTGATTGCCCGCACTTTTACCGAACAATATCCCGTTACCCGATCGATGCCGAGTGATTTTTTTGAACAAGATTGTTCTGTAAAAGAAACGGTTTCGGTACGGATGTTTTTCTTAGGTTATACCCCTTTGAGTCAGGAAATCTATCGGAATTCGGTCATCAATAATCAGTTGGCTGTCTATCGTGATGGGGAATACCGTGTCTTTCCTGTTGAGTATCATATCTATGATAACATGATTCCCGAAGAGTCCTGGGAGATTTCCGGAATTCAGGACGCTTTGAAGATTTTATCAGAAAATGAATCGTTATATTTTAAACTGCCTGAACTTCCTTATCATACAGTTTGTCATAAGCAAATGCCTTGTGAGATGGAAACTTTGCGTGGTATCTTAGATTTGGGAACCGATTCTGATAGTTTGAATTATTTTATTATTGATACCGGAGATTTATATCGGAATCTTGATATCAGTAATAAATTACAGCTTTTGTTGAACAACGATAGTCATTATCACATTTTTGTATATCATAATTTTTTGTCTGAAACTTCAGGGGAACGGGTATCGTTTTACGGTAACCTGAAACATATTTTTACTCATGGTGTTTTGGTAGACGAAAGCCTGCTTTCTCTGGCAAAGACCATTGATCGGGAATATCTGAAACAGTATAAAGATTCGATAAAGGAAACCTATACCCCTGATTCTCTACTGCAAGAAAGCATTGAGAACTGGAAAAAAGCAAGCTATTTTAACCGTTACAGCAATATTTTTCTTGCCAATAATCTTAGACTCAAGCTCAATCTTTTGGGATTGGATTATCAGGAAGATTCCTGTGGAGAAGGTTTGGACCTCTTGACAGAACACTATCCGATTAGAGAAGAAAAAAATAAAAAAATGGGATCCTATTTTGAAAGAAATGTGAAAAATGCACTGTTGGCACAGGAACATTTTCGTTGGAATGCTTACCATCTGCTGTCGGGGTATTTGCCAATGAAAAAGGAACGGATGATTGTGAAGTGTGAAGGTGTCACAGATGATGGTCTTCCTGAATTAAAAATCCAGAATAAGAATAATCCGGCAAAAAAACACGCTTGTCTGACCACTTATCATGGGGTCAGTGAGGTTTCTTCTTATCTTGCAGAAAAAGCGAATCAGAGTACGGGTAGTAAAACGTATCGTCCCGAAGATTTTGACTACTATAAGTATGATGAAATGTTGTTGAAAGTAGCGCCGGCATTTTTGAAAAAGGAAAAACATTCTATAAAACTTCGCTAAAAGAAAAACCTGTTAGCTAAAAAGTTAACAGGTTTTTTGCATTTTGAATTATTTAATGTCTTCGGTGACGGATTCCGGAGGAGTCAATAAGGAAACGGGGTCTTCCAACAATCGCTTTAATTTTTTGAATCCCCGGGCGTAATAATGACCGTCACAAATTCTTTCGTCGCATACGACGGTAAAATCGATCACACGGTTGGTAACCGTTTTTCCTTCCGGGCTTATGCTGTATTCGGTTCGTTTTTTACCCATTGCGATAAATACGGGTAAGTTGCCGAAATCATATAAATGATGATGAATGGGTGGCATTCCTAAAGAACCCATATTGGTAATAAATAAGGTGCCATGAAACGGACTTAATTTGGTCAAAAAACGGGGAAGCAGACCAAAATAGTCCAATAGTTTTAAGAACCAAACTGTGAATTTTAAAAGAATTCCGGGGAGGCTGACCAATACTTTGACTGCAGCATCCATTGCGTTGTGATCGCCTTCTTGTTTGTTTTCCGTCAGTTCCTTGGTAAGTTTTTCATAAATATCAATTACTGTATCCGTAGGGTCGGCGTAGACCTTGATGACGGTTTCCGGTGCATTTAACGACAATTCTTTTTTGATTGCCATGCAGATTTCAATTCCGTTTCGGGCGTATAAACGCTGTCCTCGGATAAAACGGTTAATGCCGGGAAGTTCGGAAAGCATCCGTGTGTATGCTGCCATAAAAATATGAATCATGCCGAAGGATTTCAGACCTTCTGCACGCTTTTTTTGAATTAGTTCTTCACATTTCTTAATGTTGACAGTGGCGGAAAACTGATTGGAAGAACCGTTACGGTTTGGCATAATGAATGCAGCAACGGCATCCATAGGGGGTCCGCTTTTAATTCTTCTGCCTTCTTTTCGTTGCATTGGGAGAATACCTCTCTTTATGTATTTTTATAGACCACGACAAATTCCGTTCATCAGTGGGAATTGTGACGGATTTGTGAAAATACTGTGAACAGTATATCATAGAATTCCACAAAAAACAAGTATAAATACAAGAAAAAACCAAAAAAATTCATTTTTTACCTGATTTCAAGGGAAATTCTTTTAACTTCCCTTGACAAAACTTTTCAAAAGGTGTATGATGGTTACAGAAAAAATGAGCTTGAGCTTATAGCAGAGTAGGAAACAATGCGTCAAGTGAAAAGAGGACGGGAAGTTGTCTCTTTTACGAAAGGTTTTTCTAGAGAAAAATCTGCGATGTTGTTTCCGCATTCCGTTGCTACAAAAGAATACATCTGCCATATTTTTGGCGTTTTGCTTTCCTTTTTGTAGTGTGGTACAAGAAAGGATTTTTTTATGTCTCAAAACAAACAGACCAGACGGTTAATTTATCTTTCCTTACTCATTGCGATGAACATTGTGTTTGTGCGCCTTTTGTCGTTTCAGACTCCTGTTACCAGGTTGGATTTCGGATTTGTTCCGATCTCTCTTGCTGGAGCTTTGTTTGGTCCCTTTTGGGGAGCGTTGGCCGGTGGAGCTTCCGATATTCTTGGGATGCTGGTCAATTCAAAAGGAATGGCTTACTTTTTCCCCTGGACGTTAAACGCTGTGTTGCACGGATTTTTCTATGGGTTGTTTTTATATCGAAAGCAAAAAACTTGGTTGCGGATTATTTCTTGCGTGATGATTCAGGGGATTTTTGTGAATTTACTTTTGGGAAGTATCTGGGCGACTATTTATCGTGGGAACTGGCAACTGTTTCCGGTTGTTATGGGAGAACGGCTTCTGATGGTAGTGATTACCGTTCCTGTACAGATACTTGTGATTCAGCTATTGTGTCGGGTGTTAAAACCCCATATCAAAGAGCTATAGATTTATTTGGAGGACCTATGAAACAGAATCAAGAATTTGTGCAGTATGCCAATAGCTTTCAAACGGTTATTAATTTAGGATTACAACGGATTTCTAAACTTTTAGATTGTGTAGGAAATCCACAGAATCAACTTTCAGTCATTCATGTTGCAGGAACAAACGGAAAAGGCTCTGTTTGTTCCTTTTTGCAATCTGTTATGACAGCCTCCGGCAAGAAAACCGGGAAATTTATTTCACCCAATATGCTTCGTGTGAATGAGCGAATCAGCGTAGACGGAATGGATATTTCGGATGAGGACTTGCATCGGTTGCTTGGTAACATAGAATCATTGGTTCCCAAAGTAAAAGAAGCAACAGGGGAAATTCCATCTCAATTTGAAATCTGGACGGCAGTTGCATTTTGTTATTTTTTAGAACAAAAATGTGATGTTGTGATTTTGGAAACCGGACTTGGTGGTCGGTTTGATGCCACTAATGTGGTGAAAAAACCGCTGGCAACAGTGATTTGCCGGATTGCCATTGACCACGTTTCTTATCTTGGAGATACCATTGCCAAAATTGCTTATGAAAAAGCCGGAATTATCAAAGAAAACACGCCTTTGATTACTTTGCCGCAAGAGAAAGATGCTTTGGAAGTATTAATGACTTGTGCCAAAGAAAAATCAGCACCGCTGACAGTTACATCCACTCCGATCGTTTGGAAACCAATCGGGCATTGCGAAGTGTTTTCCTATAAACATCTTTTGGATATTTGTTGTGGTATCAGTGGATATCATCAGATTGAAAATGCCTGTCTTGCAGCAGAAACAGCTTTACAGCTCGGAATTCCGGAGGAATTTATCACAGAAGGAATTAAAAACGCCCGACATATCGGAAGGTTAGAGAAAATCAGAGAGAATATTTTGTTTGACGGCGCACATAATTTCAACGGGATGGCTGCTTTAAAAGTCAGCCTGGAACGATATTATCCCAATACCGAAAAAGTGTTTGTCTCTGCATTTATGAAAGATAAGGATATTAAAGAAAGCCTATCGTTGTTTTCCGGTGAGACTTTTTATTTTACCACAGTCAAGAATAATGAGCGAGCGGAAACACCGGAGCATCTTTGCGAAATCGGAAAAAAAGCCGGGGTTTTCGGAAAAGCATATGCCAATTTGAAAGATGCACTTTCGGAGGCTTTCAAGACGAAAAAACTGATTGTGATATGTGGTTCTTTGTACTTATATATGGATTTATGGGAAATTTTAGAAATTAAGTGAAAAGAATTCTAAAAATACTTGAAAAAAGCTTGCAATATTAACATTTTTTTGTTATAATGAAACGATAATGAATCGCAAATTTCTTTCGATTCGATTTTACGAAAGGGAACCCTGCATTTATGTATTTGAAAACCATTGAACTAAACGGCTTCAAATCCTTTCCTGATAAGACTGTGTTAGACTTTACCAGTGGAGTAACCACCATCGTTGGACCCAACGGAAGCGGAAAAAGTAATATTTCCGATGCAATTCGTTGGGTGTTGGGGGAATCCCGGGCAAAGTCTCTTCGTGGTGGAAATATGCAGGATGTTATTTTTTCAGGAACTGCCAGAAGAAAACCACTGAATTTTGCAGAAGTTTCTGTTACTATTGACAATTCCGACCATGCCTTGCAGATTGATTTTGACGAGGTTATGGTTACCCGACGGGTTTACCGTTCGGGAGAAGGGGAGTATTTTATCAATAAATCTCCCTGTCGTATGAAAGACATTAATGAACTATTTATGGATACCGGTCTTGGACGAGATGGGTATTCCATTGTTGGACAAGGGAAAATTGATGAAATTATTTCCGGGAAACCTCAGGATCGCCGCAACTTTTTTGAAGAAGCAGCCGGAATTTCCAAATATCGTCATAAAAAAGATGAAGCAGAACGAAAGCTTAGTCAAACTAACGATAATCTGATTCGTTTGAATGATATTTTATCTGAATTGGGGCAGAGACTCCCCGGATTGGAGAAATCTTCCAAAAAAGCTATGCAGTTTTTGGAATTAAAAGAAGAACTCAAACAGTTGGAAATTCGCTATTGGTGCCGCTATTTGAAAGAATATCGTGGCATGCTTCTCCAGTTGGAAGAAAAACTGTCTCAATTGGGTGAGGCAATTGCAGCATCCAAGCAAAAAATTGAAGAATTGGACCAGGAAGCGTTTGCCTTGACTCAAAAACGTCGGGAAGCAGATTTGCTGACCGACGAGTTTCGCAAAAAAGAAAAGAATTTTGAATATAACATTGCTGCATTTGAAAATCAGATTACGCTATACGAATTGGAAATTCAAAGAAATCAACAGGATATCGAACGTCTGAAAAATGAAAGAGAACTAGATCAGTCCAAACTGAATCGATATGATGCATTACTTTTGGACCGGGAAGAAAAAATCAATCAGTTACGCCAGAACCAACAGAATCTTCTGGGAGAAATGAAAAACTTTGCATCTTTACAGGAGGAAATTGCACGGATACATCAGGAAACCGAAGATTTAAAGCACGAACTGGAATTCAATCGTCAGAACCGTTCAGAATTGACAGTTCAGCGCAACACCAAACAGGGAAAAGCAATGTATCTTTCCGAAATGGAAAAAAACTACGAAGGCTATCAGAAAAGTGTAAAAGAGTTGTTTTCGGCATCCGGCAACGGTTTCCTTTCTGGTGCTACTTTATACGGTACTTTGGCTGATATTATCAAAGCTGACAAAAAGACTGCCCTTGCCTTTGATGCTGTACTTGGGACTTCTTTGCAAAATGTTGTGGTAAATAACGAAAAGGATGCAAAAAAAGCAATTGATTATTTAAAACAGCACGAGCTTGGTCGTGTAACCTTTTTGCCGGTAGAAAAAATAAAAGAGCGGGAGTATGATTTCGGTTCTGCACTCACAGAACCCGGTGTCATTGGAAAAGCAGTAGATTTATTGACCTATCAGCCAGAATTTCATGGCATTATTTCAAGCTTGCTGGGAAAAACTCTCATTGTGGATACATATCAGACTGCAGGAGAATTGTCCCGTAAATATCATGCAAGCTTCCGTATTGTTACTCTAGGAGGCGAAGTGTTCAATGCCGGTGGCTCCATTGTGGGTGGGCATATTTTAAAGGCGACAGGATTTCTGTCCAAAAGTGCTACCATCCGTGAGATGAATGAGGAGATTAAGCAAATTGATAAAACATTGATTTCCATGCTGGAAAAAGAACAACAGCTTGCTCTCATGATTGAAGAAAAGATTTTGCAGGAGGAAAAACTATCCGAAGGTCTGTCTGAATTGAATCAGAAAAAGGCATATCTTTCTTTCCTGGAGGAAGGAATTCACGAAGAAATTGAACATCAGAAAACAGTACGGAGCGAAAAGGAAGAATATGAAGAAAGTCTTCGTAAAAAGGAACGGATTATCAAAGAATTGTTCCAGAAAAACGAAGCATTAACCGAAGACATTGAATTTAAAAACGAACAAATCAATCAGGAAAAACTGCATCTTAAGTCTACCATTTCTGAACTTGCGGAAATTCATACTCAAAAAGAAAGTATGGAAGAGGATTTTTCCAAACAGCAGGAAGAACAAAAACAAGCAAGAGAAGCTCTGCTTTCTTTGGAGCAGGAATTATCCCGTTTTACGGTGAAAAGCGAAAAAATTCAGTCTGATATTGAATTATATACCCAAAATTTGTGGGACAATTATGAAATTACTTATTCTCAGGGATTGGAAATGGTTTCCACTGAAGAAGGAGATGAAACCTCCGACAAGAAACAGATTTACGATTTGAAAGCTAAAATCCGTTCATTGGGAGACGTTAATTTATCTTCTGTAGAAGAATATCAGCAAGTGAATGAACGCTATACCTTTATGAAACAGCAGGAAGAAGACCTGCTGAAAGGGAAGAAAGAACTGGAAGATTTAATTTCTGAGATGCTCACTGTTATGAAAAACGATTTTGAAACACAGTTTCTTAAAATCGGGGAAAATTTCAAAGAAACTTTCCGCTCGCTTTTTAACGGTGGGAACGCTTCCATAAAATTAACGGAACCCGAACACGTGCTGGAAAGCGGAATTGACATTATCGTTCAGCCACCGGGCAAAAAGCTGGAAAGTATTTCTTTGCTTTCCGGCGGAGAAAAGGCGTTTACAGCCATTGCACTCTTATTTTCGGTACTTAGTCTGAAACCGTTGCCTTTTTGTGTTTTTGATGAAATTGAGGCGGCTCTGGATGAGGTGAATGTGTATCGCTTTGCCGACTATATCAAAAGTTACAAACACAATACACAGTTTATTTTGGTATCACACCGTCGGGGTACGATGGAAAATGCCGATACCTTATATGGTGTCACGATGCAGGAAAAAGGGGTATCTAAACTGGTATCTTTGAAAATGAAGGATGTTATATCAGAAGAATAAAGGAGAAAAACGATGTTTTTTATTGATAAGTTTAAACGTGGAATTGAAAAAACAAAAAAGGCGATGACAGAAGGAATCAACAATGCTTTTAAGATTTTTAAAAAAATTGATGAAGAATTGTATGAAGAACTGGAAGAAGTTCTGATTTTGTCTGATATCAGCGCAGAAAGCTCTGCTTACATTATTGAAGAACTCAGAAAACACGTCAAAGAAAAACGTCTGACCGAAGCAGATGAAGTGAAACGGGAAATCAAATCCATTATTGCAGAAATTCTTTCCCCTGACCATACCTTGAAAAAAGAAAACAAACCGTATATTATGATATTGGTCGGAGTTAACGGTGCCGGAAAAACCACTACTGCCGGAAAACTGGCACATCAGTTCTCCAAAGAAGGTAAGTCTGTAATTCTTGCCGCTGCGGATACCTTCCGTGCTGCTGCTACTGAACAGCTTCAGGTATGGGCAGAACGAAGCGGTGCCGATTTCTTCTGTGGGGAAGCAGAGCAGGACCCTGCTTCTGTGATATATCAGGCAGCCGAGCATTTAAAACGTACCGGAAAAGATGTCTTGATTTGTGATACAGCAGGACGTTTGCAGACCAAAAAAGGTCTGATGGATGAACTTTCCAAAATGCACCGTATTTTAAAACAACAGACTGGTGCAGAATTTATTGAATCTTTATTGGTTGTGGAAGCTGCAACCGGTCAGAATGCATTGCAACAGGCACAAAGCTTTTCTGAAGCTGCAGGTCTTACCGGTCTTATCTTAACCAAATTAGACGGAACCGCCAAAGGCGGTGTGATTATTCCTCTGGTACAAAAAACCGGACTTCCCGTCAAACTGGTCGGAGTTGGAGAACAACTGGATGATTTAATGGATTTTGACCCGGTAAGCTATGCAGAGGAACTGTTTGATTAATGGTGCGATTTCTAAAAGAAGGAGCGAAACAAAATGAATGACGGAATCAAAAAAGTGCTGCCAAAACTGATGGTTGGTATTGTCGCTGTATTGTTGGCAGTATCTGCCATTGTTGGTTATCAGTTTTATATGGAATACATCCAGGTTAAAGAAATCGGAGCGAATTTTGTCAGCGTTTTTTCTAAAAATCTTATCACAAAACTGTCGGTGCAAACCATCAGCTTTTTTGTGGTGTTTTTACTGATTTTCGGAACTTTTTTAAAAATTCGCAATACGATGTTGAAAATTGATGTCAGTTTTGATTTTTTAAGAAAGAAATTCCCGCTATGTGTATTATCCGTTGTTTTTGCTTTTTTTGCAAGTAATTTTATCAAAGATGCGGTGTATACCCGGTTTCTGATGTTTTCCAATGCACACGGATGGGGAATCTCTGACCCGGTGTTCGGGCAGGATTTGTCTTATTATGTTCTGATTCGTCCTTTTGTGATGTCTTTGTTTGACAGCTTGATTGGCGTGTTTATTTTCATATCTGTTTTAACTGCTGTCATTTATTTTCTTTTGTATTCCAGACTGGGATTAACCAATCTGAAAGAACTGGTTTCCAATAAACGAATTATGGGACACGTAATTTTTAATGTGCTGGTGATTTTTCTCATTCGGATTCTTTGTTACAAATTCCGTGCGGAAGATGTACTGTACGCTGATTTTAGCGGACTATTCGGTGCAGGATTTACCGATATCAATATCTGGCTTAAATATTTTCGCTTTGCCCCTTATTTGTTATCAGGTATTATTCTGTTTGTTCTGATTTTTTTATGGAAAGGGAAACTGAAATTTTCCATCTGTACTGCATTGATTTTCCCGGTAGTTTTAGTTGCGGTCGGTGTCAGTGCAATGGTGACTCAGTATTTCCATGTTCAGCCTGCAGAGGTTCAGGTGGAAGCACCCTATATCGGTTATCATATTGATGCCACACGTTATGCCTATGGTTTGGATAAAATTTCTGACCGTGAGTTTCCTGTAGATAATACCTTGACGCAGCAAGACCTGGAAGCAGAAAAAGCAACTCTTCAAAACATCCGTATTATTGATTATAATTCCACCAAAACCATTTTGGGACAGTTACAGGGCTTGCGGAATTATTATGAATTTATGGATATGGATATCGCAGCATATAAAATCAACGGGGAAAAGAGACCTATTATTTTATCTGCCAGAGAATTGAAAAAGGATGAAGATTCTCCTACCACCCAAAACTACAGTAACGATAAAATGCGTTTTACCCATGGGTATGGAGTGGTTGTATCCCCGGTCAATGAAGTAACTCCCGAAGGACATCCGGTTCTATATGTAAAGGATATTCCTTTGATTTCTGATATCAAAGATCTGAACATTACCGAACCGAGAATCTATTATGGAGAATACACCGATGATTACTCCATTGTCAACACTACAATCAAAGAGTTTGACTATTTAGAAGATGATACCAATGTGGAAACTGTGTATCAGGGACAGGCGGGGATTCCGTTAAACTTTATGAATCGTGCGCTGTTTTCGTTACATTACAAGGACTATCAGCTTTTGGTTTCTAAATTTATTACCTCTGACAGCAAAATTCTGATGAATAAAAATGTGATTGAACGTGTGAAAATTGCTGCACCGTTCTTATCTTTTGACGAAAAGCCCTATCTGCTTATTAATCAGGAAGGGCGTTTGAAATGGATTGTGGATGCTTATACCACAACCAACGAATTGCCCTACGCTCAACCTTACAACAATGATTATAACTATATTCGGAATTCTGCAAAGGCGGTTGTGGATGCTTATGACGGCACGGTAGAATTGTATATTACAGATTCTTCTGATCCGCTGATTGGCGTATATGAGAGAATCTATCCCGATGCATTCATGGATACTCCCATTCCTGAAGATTTGCAGTATAGTATCCGCTATCCGGAATCCTATTTCAAAATTCAGGCAGATATGTTAAAACGTTATCATACCACTGATACCACAACCTTCTACAACCGTTCTGATATCTGGGAAGTTGCATACGAAATGTATTCTGATACCCCGGGTCAGAATGGAACAGTCAACGAAATTTCCGATAAGAAAAAAGTGGAACCATATTACAATATGATGAAAATCAATGATGGTGTGGATTTGGTGTTGATGCTTCCGTTCACCATTACGGATAAGGATAATATGGTTTCCTGGCTTGCAGCCGGGTCTGACGGAGATTCGTACGGAGAACTGACGCTTTATAAATTTCCCAAAGGGAAAAATGTATACGGACCGTTGCAAATTGAAAAACGAATTAACTCCAATACGGAAATTTCTCAGATGATGACTCTGTGGGGTTCCGGTGGCTCTTCGGTTATCCGTGGAAATATGATAACGATTCCTGTGAAGAACTCGTTGATTTATGTGGAACCCATTTATATCACTTCAGGCAAAAACACCTTCCCGGAACTGAAAATGGTCATTGCAGCCTACGATAATAAAATTTCCATTGAGCCGACTCTGGCACAAGCACTGGATACCTTGTTTAAAGGGACTCCTTCTCTGATGCCGTCCGAAGAGGAACCGGAAATGACACCGGAACCAACTGATACTCAGCAAGCTGCTCCAACACCTACACCGTTATTGCCAACCGATGACATTGCAAGAGTGACTGAGGCATTCCAGAAGGTGCAAGATGCCTCCAAAGCCAATGACTGGGAAGCCTTTGGGCAAGCAATGTCAGAAATGGAAATCCTCATTCATGATCTGAATTCTGAGCATTGATATGAAAAAGAATATTCCTGTTTTTGTGACACATTACGGTTGTCCCAATCAATGTGTGTTCTGTAATCAGAAAAAAATCAGCGGTGTGACGCAGGCAATGACGATAGAATCCTGTGAAAAGCTTCTCGAAGAAGCATCAAAACTTGGATATTCACCACAAGATACCGAAATTGCCTTTTTTGGCGGAAGTTTTACAGGAATTCCCGTAGAAGATCAAATCAGGTATTTGGAAATTGCCCGTCGTTACCGGTCTTATTTTGGCGGAATCCGTTTATCCACACGTCCCGATTATATTACTTCCTCTACATTGGAATTATTAAAAGAATACGGTGTTACCACGATTGAACTTGGTGTTCAGTCTATGGTGGATCACGTTCTTACAAAGAATCAACGGGGGATGAGTGCCGATGATACGAAAAATGCAGTCCGCTTGATCAAAAAGTATGATTTTTCGCTGGGACTTCAGATGATGACCTCAATGTACGGGTCCACTCAGACTGATGATATTTATACTGCAGAAGAAATGATTCGTCTCCAACCGGATTTTGTACGGATATATCCTACTGTAGTATTGGAAGATACACAACTGTATCAGCTCTACCGACAGGGAAACTATCAGGTTTTACCTTTGGAGGACAGTGTTTCCCATGTAGCACAAATTTATGAGCTGTTTGTCAAAAGCAAAATACCTGTGATTCGGGTAGGATTGATGGCAAGTGAAGAAATCTCTCCCGGGAAGGTGATCGGAAGCTATCACGAAGCGTTCGGTGAACTGGTACAAGGAGAAGTGTTTTTTCAACAGCTGACCGACTATCTAAAAGAGAAAGAAACCAAAGGAAAACGATTAAGAATCAGTTGCCATCCACGACGGGTTTCCACGGTGGTTGGTCATCAGAAACGAAATGTAAACCGCTTGCGGGAGATTTTTTTGCTCAAGGCTGTTAAAGTGTGTGGCACTTTAACGGAGGGAAACGATGAGTTTTTCTTCCGGGCAGAATTTATGGAATAAAAATTGAGATTTTGAGGAAATGACTTATGAGAAAATTAAAATCAGATACCGTTGTTGTAAAAATCGGGACCAGTTCCCTGACATATCCCAACGGGAAAATGAATTACCGAAGAATTGAAAAACTGGTTATGGTGCTTTCTGATTTAAAAAATCAGGGGAAGCACGTGGTGTTGGTATCATCAGGGGCAATTGGTGTTGGTGTTGCCAAATTGAATTTGCAAAAAAAACCAACCGAAGTGAAAGAAAAACAGGCAACTGCTGCTGTGGGACAGTGTCAGCTGATGGCGATTTATGATAAGTTTTTTGCTCAGTACGGTCAGGATGTTGCACAAATTTTAATTACTAAATATATCATAGATAATGAACATTCCCGTCACAATGCAGTCAATACTTTTTCCACCTTGCTGGATATGGGGGTTATACCCATTGTAAATGAAAATGACGTTATTTCGACGGAAGAAATTGAGTTTGGTGATAATGATACGTTATCTGCTTATGTAGCTCGGCTGGTCGGTGCGGATTTGCTGATTATCTTAACAGATATTGATGGATATTACAGTGAGAATCCCAAAGAGAATCCGGATGCTAAACTGATTCGTGATATTTATACAATCACCGATGAAATTAAAGAAAAAGCGGGTGGTGCCGGTTCCAAAATGGGCACGGGTGGAATGTATACCAAAATTCTTGCGGCAGAAATAGCAAAACAGGACGAAATCACAACAGTGATTGCCCGGGGAGATGATCCCGAAATTATTTATCAGATTATTGACGGTGAAGCGGTTGGAACTGCTTTTCATAGTGGAAAGGAGACTGTGTAATGTCTGTGATCCGAGAACAAGCTTTGCATGCAAAAGAAGCGAGTTATGTATTATCCCAAATAGGAATCTCTGAAAAGAATCATGCTCTTTTAAATATTGCAGAAAAATTAATCGAGAATTCTGATTACATTTTAGCAGAAAATGAAAAAGATATTGCAAAAGCGGAAGAAAATGGTGTACGTACTGCAATGATCGACCGTCTTTGTTTAACAAAAGAACGCATCATCGGAATGGCAGAAGGGGTTCGTCAGGTTGTTGCACTGCAAGACCCTGTGGGGGAAGTCATCAGTATGACCGAACGCCCCAACGGTCTTATCATCGGAAAGAAGAGAGTACCGTTAGGATTGATAGGAATTATCTATGAAGCACGCCCCAATGTAACAGTGGATGCTGTTTGTCTGACGTTAAAAACAGGAAATGCAACTTTGCTGCGTGGCGGAAAAGAAGCATTGTTTTCCAATCTGGCACTTACTAAGGTGATGAAAGAAGCTATTGTCGAAGCCGGTCTTCCTGAAAGCAGTGTAGAACTGATTGAAGATACCGATCGGGAAACAGCGAAAGAAATGATGAAATTAAATGGCATTGTGGATGTCTTAATCCCAAGAGGGGGTGCAGGACTGATTAAAACTGTAGTGGAAAATGCTACCGTTCCCGTCATTGAAACCGGAACCGGAAACTGTCATACCTATGTGGATGATTTTGCAGATTTCAATATGGCGTTAGCTATTTTAGTCAATGCAAAAACGCAACGTCCCTCTGTATGTAATGCTTGCGAAAGCTTATTGGTTTCCCAAAAAATTGCAGAAGAGTTTCTTCCTATGGCAAAAAAAGCTCTGGAAGAAAAAGGGGTTGAAATTCGCGGGTGTGAAAAAACCAGAGAGATTATTTCTGTCAAGGCTGCAACAAAAGAGGATTTTTACACCGAATATAATGATTACATTATTTCTGTGAAGGTTGTTTCGGGGATTGAGGAAGCAATTTCTCACATAAACACTCACAATACCAAACATTCTGAATGTATTGTGACCTCGAATTATGAAAACTCTCAGAAATTTTTAAAGTCGGTGGATGCGGCAGCCGTTTACGTAAATGCTTCCACCCGTTTTACCGATGGCTTTGAGTTTGGATTCGGCGCTGAAATCGGTATTTCCACACAGAAATTACATGCTAGAGGACCGATGGGGTTAGAAGCATTAACCACTGTAAAATATATCATTTACGGAAACGGTCAGATTCGTAACTAATATACCTTTTTCAGAAAAAGGAGGATTCTTATGTTTGTAGATATGGCACGAATTTTTGTCAAAGCAGGAAACGGCGGGAACGGTGCAGTTGCTTTTCATCGGGAAAAGTATGTTGCGTCCGGAGGACCCGACGGGGGTGACGGCGGCAAGGGCGGAGACGTGATTTTTGTTGCTGACTGTAACCTTTCTACTTTGATGGATTTTCGTTATAAACGAAAATATACGGCAGAACACGGAGGCAACGGTGCAGGCGGGAACTGTACCGGAAAAGACGGAGCTGATTTGTTGATCAAAGTTCCTGTTGGCACTGCAATCAAAGACAGCGATCTTGGAGTTTATCTGGCAGATTTATCGGAAGACGGAAAACAGGTGATCATTGCCAAAGGCGGAAAAGGTGGTTTTGGAAATGCCAGATTTGCCACTCCCAAGCGTCAGGCACCCCGATTTGCAAAACCCGGCAGAAAAGGAGAAGAATTAAATATTGAATTGGAACTGAAAATGCTGGCTGATGTTGGACTTTTAGGATTTCCAAATGTGGGGAAATCTACTCTACTGTCTATGGTAAGCTCCTGTAAACCTAAAATTGCTAATTATCATTTTACTACTTTGATTCCCAATTTAGGTGTTGTGGATTTTGGGGAAGGAGAAAGTTTTGTGATGGCAGATATTCCCGGAATTATTGAAGGTGCAAGTGAAGGCGTTGGGTTAGGACATGCATTTTTAAGACATACCGAACGAACTCGTCTGCTTTTGCATGTTGTAGATGTTTCCGGTTTTGAAGGGCGTGATCCCATCAAAGATTTTCATACTATAAATGAAGAGTTGAAACAGTATTCTGAACGTCTTTTCGGTAAGGAACAGATTGTGGTAGGAAACAAAATTGATCTGGTATACGACAAAGAAACCTTGGAAACATTCCGCACAAAAATGGAAGCAGAAGGCTATAAAGTATTCTTTATTTCCGGTGCAACCCGTGAAGGCGTGGATGAACTGATGGCCTACACCAGAGAACGGTTGTCTCAGATTCCGCCGGAAGAAGCGATTGAGGTGGTAGACAGAGAACTGCTGATCCGGGAATCGGAAGAACCTTTTACCATCATCCGGGAAAACGATGTTTTCATTCTGGAAGGGGATTTACCCGAAAAGCTTATCAATTCTACCAACTTTACCGATTACGAATCATTACAGTACTTGCAAAGAGCATTAATTAAGTCCGGAATCATTGCTGCCTTGAAGGAAAAGGGGGCCAAGGAAGGGGACACTATTATCATCGACGATACACAATTTGATTTTGTAGAGTAAACCTTTTTGAAATATCGTCAAAAAATATTGACAAGAATTGAGAAATGTTGTAGAATAGTCTTAATAACTACTTTTATCATATCGTGGAGAGAAAAGGAGAAGAAACAGTGGCGTATTTTTTTGAAAATCAATCCCATACTTTCAGTGAATATTTATTGGTTCCGGGATATTCCTCTTGTGAATGTATTCCGGACAAGGTTAGTCTGAAGACCCCTCTGGTCAAATATAAAAAAGGCCAGGAAGAGTGTCCCATCAGCCTGAACATTCCGATGGTTTCTGCAATTATGCAGTCTGTATCCGGGGAAAAGCTTGCAGTTGCACTTGCGATGGAGGGCGGCGTTTCCTTTATTTACGGTTCTCAGACCATTGAAGAAGAGGCAGAAATGGTGCGTCGTGTAAAAGCGCATAAAGCAGGCTTTGTGTACAGTGATTCCAATATCAAACCGGATCAGACTTTGGCAGATATTTTAGAACTTCTGGAAAAGACCGGTCATTCTACTATGGCTGTAACCGATAACGGGAAAGCCAACGGCAAATTACTCGGTGTTGTTACTTCCAGAGACTACCGTGTTTCCAGACTTTCTTTGGATGTAAAAGTTTCTGAACTGATGACTCCGCTGGAAAAACTGATCACAGGGAATGCCAATACCACTCTGAAAGAAGCAAACGATATCATTTGGGATAATAAACTCAATTCTCTTCCCATTGTAGACGATAACGGCAATCTGATGTATTTTGTGTTCCGTAAAGATTATTCTTCTCATAAAGAAAATCCTCTTGAACTTTTGGATTCCAATAAACGTTATATTGTAGGTGCTGGTATCAATACCCGTGACTATGAAGAAAGAATCCCTGCGTTGGTCGAAGCTGGTGCAGATGTTTTATGTATTGACTCTTCAGAAGGCTACACCGAATGGCAGAAACGTACCCTGGAATTTGCAAGAGCAAAGTACGGCGATAAAATTAAAATCGGTGCCGGTAACGTTGTGGATGCAGAAGGATTCCGTTTCTTGGCGGAAGCTGGTGCTGACTTTATCAAAGTTGGTATCGGTGGCGGTTCTATCTGTATTACCCGTGAAACCAAGGGGATTGGTCGCGGACAGGCAACCAGCGTTATCGATGTTGCAAAAGCAAGAGATGAATATTATAAAGAAACCGGTATTTATGTGCCGATTTGTTCCGATGGTGGCATTGTGCATGATTACCACATTACCTTAGCACTGGCAATGGGTTCCGATTTCGTAATGCTGGGCAGATATTTCTCTCGCTTTGACGAAAGCCCGACTCAGAAAGTTAACATTAACGGTAATTATTTCAAAGAATATTGGGGCGAAGGGTCTAATCGTGCAAGAAACTGGCAAAGATATGATAGCGGCGGACAGGCAAAATTATCCTTTGAAGAAGGCGTGGATTCCTACGTTCCCTATGCAGGTTCTTTGCATGACAACGTAAATGTTACTTTGAAGAAAGTAAAATCCACTATGTGTAACTGTGGAGCATTGACCATTGAAGAATTGCAGGAAAAAGCAAAACTTACTCTGGTTTCATCCACCAGTATTGTGGAAGGTGGCGCTCACGACGTTATCTTAAAAGACAAAGCAATCGGAAAATAATGTCACATTCTTGTTGATTTTAACGAAATTTTATTTTTTTCCAAATTTTGCAAGAAAAAGCTTGATATTTTTTTGACAATGTAGTATAATGTTTTAGGTTTGCGGAAGTTTCTGCGAAATCCGCATTTAATTCTGATAAAAAAATTTTATATATGGCAAAATTGCCAAGTTTGTATGAAAGGAATGTGCCAGAAAGGCACAGGTGTTAATTATGAAAGCAAGAGTTGGTATTAACGGATTCGGTAGAATCGGTAGATTAGTATTCAGAGCTGCAATGGAAAACGGCAAAGTTGACGTTGTTGCTATCAATGACCCGTTCATTGATTTAGAATACATGGTTTATATGCTGAGATATGACTCCATTCACGGTCAGTTCAAAGGCGATATCGAAATCAAAGGTGACAAATTAGTTGTAAACGGTAAAGAAATCGATGTTTACGCTTCTATGAATCCCGAAGAAATTCCGTGGGGCGCTTCTAAAGTAGACTTTGTTGCAGAAGCTACCGGTGTATTCACCACTTTAGACAAAGCAGAAGCTCACATCAAAGCAGGTGCTAAAAAAGTAGTTATCACCGCTCCTTCTAAAGATGCTCCTATGTTTGTTATGGGTGTTAACAACACTTCTTACGACAGCTCCATGAAAATTATTTCCAATGCATCTTGTACCACCAACTGTTTAGCTCCCTTAGCTAAAGTTATCAATGACAAATTCGGTCTGGTTGAAGGTTTAATGACCACCGTTCATTCTACCACCGCTACTCAGAAAACCGTTGACGGTCCCTCCAAAAAAGATTGGAGAGGCGGTAGAGCAGCTGCAGGTAACATCATTCCTTCTTCTACCGGTGCTGCAAAAGCTGTAGGTAAAGTTATTCCCGAATTAAACGGTAAACTGACTGGTATGGCTTTCCGTGTACCCACTTTAGATGTTTCTGTTGTTGACTTAACCTGTACTTTAGCAAAACCCGCAACCTACGATGAAATCGTAGCTGCTGTGAAAGAAGCTGCAGATGGCGAAATGAAAGGTATCCTGGGTTACACCGATGAAGCAGTTGTTTCTTCCGATATGATTCACGATTCCAGAACCTCTATCTTTGATATTGATGCAGGTATCGCATTAAACGATAAATTCGTTAAATTAGTATCCTGGTATGATAACGAATGGGGTTACTCCAACAAAGTTGTTGACCTGATTGCATACGCATACGGCGTAGACAACAAATAATTAGTTTTTTGTCTGAAAAAGGTGTTTCCGTATTAATGCAGAAACACCTTTTTTATATGCAAATCCTCTTGCCAATTTAAGTTTTGTATGATATAATTGAAATATACAGAATTTTATTTCGTAAAATTCATATTGATTATCAAAACAGGCTACTGAGACTTATAATAATTTTACATAAGGAGATGTTATCATGAGCAAAGGTTCAAAAGGATGGCGTGAGAATAAGTGGTTAAGAGCCGCAATTCCTGCTTTGTTACTGCATTGCAGTATCGGTACTGTATATTGCTGGTCTATTTTCGGCCAGGAAATTGCTGATTATATCGGATTTTCCAAAGGTGCAACTGAATGGGCATTTAGTTTGGCAATTTTCTTCCTTGGGATGTCTGCAGCATTTTTAGGTAATGTAGTAGAAAAAGATATTCACAAATCTTCTTTGATTGCTACGATCTGTTTTTCATTGGGGATGGTTGGTACCGGCGGATTTATTTTCTACGGTGGTATGAATCCCGGAAATCCTATTGCACTCATCGGTATTTATCTGTGCTACGGCGTAATTATGGGAATTGGTCTTGGTACAGGCTATCTTTCCCCTGTTAAAACTCTGATGCTTTGGTTTGCAGACAGAAAAGGTCTGGCAACCGGTCTGGCAGTAGCAGGTTTTGGTGCTGCAAAAGCAATTGCCAGCCCCATTATGCAGGGAATGCTTGGTTCCATGGGGGAAAGCGGTATTTATAAAATGTTCTGGATTTTAGGTGCAGTATATTTTGTAATGATGTTTGTAGGACATCTGTTACTGAAAAAACCTGAAGGTTGGCATGAACCTCAGGGCAAAGATGCAAAACAGAGCATTATGTCGGTTATCAAATCCAGAAAAATCACCAATTACATTGGCATCTGGCTGATGTTCTACATCAATATTACTTGTGGTCTTGCCTTATTATCCCAGGAAAAAATGATTGTAAAATGTATTGGACTGGCAGGTTCTGTTGGTGTGATTTCTACCATTTCTGCAATTTTCAACGCAGGCGGACGTCTTGGTTTCTCTGCATGGGGTGATAAAATGAAAGACAGAAATACCATTTATAAAATTATTTTCGTTCTTTCTATTGTGTTCACCGCTCTTACAATCTTCACCGGCGGTATCGTGAACGGTGCCGGCAACGTTGTTTTGATTGCTTTGGTGCTGATTCTGATTATGGTAGTCAACGCAGGTTACGGCGGAGGATTCTCCAACGTTCCCACTCTGCTTTCTGACCACTATGGTATGGGAAGTATCAGTGCACTGCATGGTATTACTCTGTCCGCGTGGGCATTTGCAGGTCTTTCCGGTAACCAGCTGGCATCCTGGATTGTAAATCATTTTGGAGAAACTGTTGAGGTTGCTGGTAATATGGTAAATCCTGTTGGCTATCAGACCGTGCTTTACGTAACCATCGTTTTATATATTGTAGCAATGGCTTTGAGTATGCTGTTTGTAAAAAAACCATCTGAAGAAGAACAGGTTGCTTTGGATGCTACAAAAGCATAACAAATAAGAAAATAATATTTGCAGATAATTGATAAGAAGCTTTCCCGGAGATTTCTAAAATAACCGGGAAAGCTTTCGATAAACTTAAGGATATTTTAGTTCACTTCTGAATCATTGAATATGAAAGGAGAATCAGTATGAAAAAAATGATTATTGTTCTTATGGCAGTTATTATGACTTTTGTTGGAACCACCGCATATGCTGAAAATGGTGTAGTCGGATATGTTTATTCTACCGATATCCTAACTTTTGTGAACAGAAAACCTATCCAAGGCTTTAATATTGGTGGAAGAACCGTTGTGATTGCAGAAGATCTCATTGGATATGGATTTAACGTGGAATATAATGATGAAACAAGAAGCTTAAAAATTGATTCCTATTTCCATCAGGGCAGTAACAATCCTGCTTCGATTACAAGAGGGGAAGTGGGGCAAGTTCTTGGCAATGTGTATCAGACAGATATCAAAACCTATTATAACGGTATCTGGATTCAAGGGTATAATATTGGCGGAAGAACTGCAATTTGTCTGGAAGATTTAGGGAATACCGAGGATAGTTCCAATGCACCTTACGGATATTCCGATTATCTTGGAAAAAGCGTTTGGGATGCAGATAACAGAACCATCAGCTTTGAGTCCTATCTGAATAATGAAGCCAGTATTTTGGGATTATCCAAAGTTTATCATAGGTTTAAAGATAATGTGATTTATACTTTCTTTGATGAATTTTGTGACCGCAGTGAATTTTCCTCTGAGCACAGCGAAGAGTATACGGGGAGATACACATACAGTCCGGGAATGGGTATGTCCAGATATACTCTGAAACCTTTATATTTTGATCATCATGGTGAACAGTTAGTCATTGGCACCGTTGTGCAAAATCCCAACAATTCTCAGAACGAAGCTTTGATGCATATTGAAAATCCTGCTGCAGTAATTGAATTGATAAAAACGTATAAAACTCCTACCAAAACTCATGACGAAGCAAAAGTATATTTTACGGAAAATTATCGGATTCTTAAAGAAATTGAAAACGATAACTATACCGTTTTGATGGTAGAAAACGATGCTGACGGGTTGCTCCTTGTGTATATCAACAAGCAAGGTGGATATGTTTTGGATACATTTTTGAATGGCTATAAAGATCGTGAATTGGATATTTCATTTGAACCGGTTCCGGAGAATTCCAATACTGTGAATCTGAGCGTTTATCCTTTTGGAGGTCCCCACGGAACCACCACAGCGAATTTCGTTGTCGATTTAGATTTATATGATTATGAATAGGTTCGTCTTTTAGAATCGGGCATATATTGGTAGAAGAATCTTAATAAAAAAGTGAGGAATTAAAATGTCAAAACAATATTTTGTTTGTGTATATGGCGGTGCATCCGACAATATTGCAGATGTTCATAAGGATGCTGTAAAAGAATTGTGCGGCAATCTGGCGAAACAGGGATTTTCTTTGGTGTACGGCGCAGGAGCTACCGGTTGTATGGGGGCTGCTGCTGAAGGCTTTCGGGAAAACAATGGTTATATTATGGGGGTAACTCCTCGTTTTATGGGGGATTTTGAAGATATTTTTGACTGTGATAACACCATTAAAGTGGATACCATGGCAGAACGCAAAACCTTAATGGAAAAACATGCTGATATTTATCTGATTGCGCCGGGTGGAATCGGTACTATGGACGAATTCTTTCAGATTCTTACATTAAAATATCTGGAGCAGATGGAAACACCCATTGTGATTTTAAACTTAGACGGTTTTTATGACAGCCTTCTTGCATTTTTAGATAACCTGATTGCTCAGAAAGCAGCAGGAGAGAAAATCCGAACGTTTTATCATGTTATTACCAATATTGAGGACGAAAGCCTCAAATCCATTTTAGCAACAATCAAACCGTAAACAAGGATATATCAAAAAAATGATACACTTCAGAAAAGCACAAGAAACAGATATTGAAAGAATCTGGGAAATATATTTAGAAAATCATATCGAGGAAGAAGAGGGCAGAGCTGTTATCGGTTGGAACCGAAAGATTTATCCTACCAAAAAAACAGCAAAGGAAGCACTTATGCGTCACGATTTATTTGTTTTGGAAGATGAATCGGGAGTCATGGGAACTGCTGTTATTAATCAGATTCAGATGGATGTATATCAAAATGGCAACTGGCAGTACGCTGCTTGTGAGAGTGAAATTATGGTGCTGCATACCTTGGTAATTTCAACGCAAGCAGCAAGAAAAGGATATGCAAAAAAATTTGTAGCATTTTATGAGCAATATGCTAAAAATCAAGGCTGTTCTTATCTTCGGATGGATACTAATGAACGAAATATCCGTGCCAGAACAATGTATGAAAAGTTGGGATACAAAGAAATCGGAATTGTACCCTGTACGTTTCATTCGATGACAGGGATCAATATGGTTCTTTTAGAAAAGAAATTATAAAAAGGAAACGAAGTAAATGAAAATAGTCATTCAAAGAGTGTTGGAAGCGAGTGTAACCGTTGAGGGAAATCTTCACGGGCAAATCGGAAAAGGATATTTACTGCTCATCGGTATTGCCAATGAAGATACCAAACTAATCGCAGATAAAATGCTGGAAAAAATTGCAAAGCTCCGGATTTTTGAAGATGAAAACGGAAAAACAAATTTGGGTATCGCAGATGTAGGCGGTGAGGTGCTTGCGATTTCCCAGTTCACCTTATATGCCGATTGTAAAAAAGGGAACCGCCCCAGCTTCATTAACGCAGGTAAGCCTGATATGGCTGAAGAGCTGTATCTTTATATGCTGGACAAATGCAAAGAGCTTTTCGGCAAAGTACAATGCGGACAGTTTGGTGCCGATATGAAAGTGTCTTTAATCAACGATGGTCCTTTCACGATCGTGTTAGACAGTGAGGAAATTTTGTAATCATATGAAAAAAACATTTTTGCTATTTGATGTAGACAGAACGTTACTGGATTTTGACCGCTCCGAAGCAGCAGCAATAAAAAATGCATTGAGGTATTTTGGCTTACCTGTCAGTAATGCAATTTGTAACCGTTATCCGGAAATTAACGAAAAACTGTGGGAAGAATTTGAAAAGGGAACGATTGAAAAGGCAACCATTTTATACCGCCGTTTTGATTTGTTGTTTTCGGAATTTGGTATCACCTTTGATTCCAAAGAATTTGACACTTATTATCGTGCAGATTTATCCAAACATGCTTTTTTGATACCCGGTGCCAAAGAACTGCTTCTTTCCTTACGGAATAAGGGACATCAAATTTACTATGTCACCAACGGTACCCGTGGGGTACAGTATCCCAGGCTCAAAGCTTCCGGTTTAGATCAACTGGCAGACGGCATCTTTTTATCTGAGGAAATTGGGTACCAAAAGCCGGAAAAGGCGTTTTTTGATTTGGTATTTCCCAAGATTCCCCATTTTACTTTAGCGGAAGCCATTATCATCGGGGATTCTTTATCTTCCGATATGAAAGGCGGAATCAATGTGGGACTGGATACCATGTGGTATAACCCCAAAAAAGTTCCGAACCGCCTGAACATTCCCGTTACATACGAAGTATCTGATTTTTCACAAATAGAAGCTATTTTAGAAAAGTTAGGAGGTAAAATATGAAACAAACAACCAAAAAAATCACAGCAATCTTTTTTGTTATCTGTCTTTTGGCGTCAGCTTGTATGCCCGTGTTGGCAGGAGATATCCCTGAAGCCTTAAGCTATGAGGATGATGCCAAAATATTTATTGGAACTTTGGTGAGTTTTTCAGATTACGATGAAGCGAACCGTTCTGATGTGAAAGAAATTACCGCACTTCCCATTTTAAAAATCAAAGGTGAGGTGGAAGTCGGAGTGGAACAAACTTACGCTGAATGTTATTTTCCCAAAGCAACACCCAAACAGGGAGTAGAATACTTTTTCGGCTATCTTCCCGGAAATGCAGTTTATGCCTATGAAGTAGAAAGCCGTATCTATGATAAAATCACCTTACATATTACCGATGAATTTTCCGAACGGATTCAAGACTATCTGGACGAAGGTTTATACGAAAGAGAAGAAATCGCCCGGGTGAATGTGGGGAGAAAAATTACCTTAAGCGAATATATGGGAACCAGTCGGGAACTTGCCAAAAAAGTTACTTTTTCTCTAAATGGCGTAACATATGACATTGATATCGACAAGTTTTATGAGTTTTCCGATAACGTAATGATTACAAACGTAAAAAATACCATTCTAAAAAGAATGGGTGCTGATGATTGGGCAGATGATATTTTATATATTACCGTAGACCACCGTCAGGATACACTCAGTGACGGTTTTGAAAAAGTGACCTTTGCCTGTGTTACCCGTTTTTGCGAAGTAGACCGCTATAGCCAAATGATGGGCAGACTTCCTCAATGCGATTTCACTATGACTTGGGAGGATTTAGCCAAATTATACACCTTTCTGCCGGAAGATGTGCAACGGGAACTCTATGCCAAAAACGGTGCAGCAGTTGCAGAGCCTGATGCTACTCCAATCGTGATTGGCGTTTTGGTTGGTGCTGTAGTCGGTGGAGGAATTGGCGGTGCTGTGGGAGTAATCATAGCACGCAAAAAGAAAAAATAATCAGGAACGAAAGTCCCGAAAGAAAATGTCTTTCGGGACTTGACTTTTTTAAAAATAACTGTTATAATGTTACAGTATGCGAGGAAAATGTGTCAGTAGTCTGTATCTGATTCTTAAAAAGAGAAGGAAGTCATCGGCTGGAAGCTTCCGAGATAGGATACTGGATGAATTTCAGCATTGGAGTATTCTGCGAAATTCTTTGATGTTTTTGCTATTTTTTGCTATTTTTTGCTATCATTGATATAAGCAGGGTGTTATATCTCACGCCAAAAGATATTAAAAGTGCAAAGTTTTCTTTTGTTAAAAAACTTTGAATTTGGGTGGTACCGCGGGTTAGCAGCTCGTCCCTTCATGGTGACGGAGCTGTTTTTTATTGCTTCTGTCTCCTAAGAAAATGTTTTAAAATTACCATAAGATAGAGAAAGGAATGAACTTGTTATGGCAGATACCGTAGCATTAAAAGAAAGCTTTTCTGTGGCATTAAACAGTGTTACCAATATGGAAGAGCTGGAAAAAATCCGTGTGGAATACTTAGGCAAAAAAGGTTTCATTACTGAACTGATGCAGGAAATGAAATCCTTAACTCCTGAAGAGAAGAAAACCTTCGGTCAGGCAGTCAACGTTTTGAAAAACGAAGTAAATGATGCCATTACTGCAAAAAGAGAAGAATTAAAACAAAAGGAAATTGAACTGGAAAACAGCCGTATGCCTTTGTTTGACCTGTCAATGCCTCCGGTATTGGATAGAGGCTCCTATCATCCCATCACCCTGGTACAACGTCAGTGTGAAGAAGTGTTTCGTTCTATGGGCTTTGCGATTGAAGACTATAGTGAAATTGTAACTGACTATGAATGTTTTGAAGCATTAAACATTCCTAAAAATCACCCCGCAAGAGATATGCAGGATACCTATTATTTAGATAACGGTCAGTTATTGAAATCCCATACCTCTGCAGCACAGAATGCGATTTATAAAAAATATAAAGATGCCTTAATCAACGAAGGAAAACCGATTAAAGCCATTTTTCCCGGAAGATGTTTCAGAAACGAAGCAACCGATGCTTGTCACGAAAACACATTTTTCCAGATGGAAGGGGTAATGGTGGATAAAAACATTTCCATTTCCAATCTGATTTTCTTTATGAAAACTATGCTTTCTGAAGTATTCCAGAAAGACATTAAAGTACGCTTGCGTCCCGGTTTCTTTCCCTTTGTGGAACCCGGCTTTGAGTTGGATATCAGTTGTTTAATTTGCGGTGGGGAAGGCTGTCCCTCCTGTAAACACAGCGGATGGTTGGAATTATGTCCCTGTGGAATGATTCATCCGGAAGTGTTAAAAGCAGGCGGAATCGATCCGGAAGAATATACCGGTTTTGCATTTGGTTTAGGTTTAACCCGTCTTGCAATGATGAAATATGGTGTAAAAGACATTCGTGACTTAAACAGCGGCAGTTTGAAAGTGCTGTCTCAGTTTACCGATGATAAATAAGAAAGGGGAGTTTGAAGAATGATTTTATCAATGAACTGGATTTCGGACTTTGTTGACTTGTCCGGACTGGATAAATTAGACTTAATTGCAAAATTTTCTTTATCTACTGCAGAAGTAGAAAATGAAATCTATCAGAAAGGCTCCGACCTTTCCGGAATTGTAGTTGCAGAAATTAAATCTGTAGAAGACCATCCCGAATCCAAAAAATTGCATCTTTTAAAAGTGGATATCGGGGAAAAAGAACTGATTGATGTAGTTTGTGGTGCTCCTAACGTAAGAGTAGGCATGAAAACTGCTTTTGCAAAATTAGGCGCACAGATTGGCGATATCACAATTACACCCAGAAAACTGGCAGGCTACACCTCCAACGGAATGTGCTGTTCTGAAAAAGAACTTGGCTTAAGTGACGAAAATGCCGGAATTATGGATATTACCGAAGATGTTGCTTTGGGTACCGATTTGAAAGAACTCTATCAGATTGACGATATTATTTTTGAAGTTGACAATAAATCCTTAACCAACCGACCTGACCTTTGGGGTCATTATGGGATTGCCCGTGAATTCGCTGCAATTGCAGGCAGAGAATTAAAACCTTTGCCGGTTGTGGATTTAGAAGCGTATCACAATTTGCCCAAAGTGGATTTGAAAATTGAAGATCCCTTGTGTCAGAGATATTCCTGCTTGCAGTTTGGCAATATCACCAAACACGTAAGCCCTATGAATATGAGAATCCGTCTGTTCTACTGCGGAATGAGAGGCTTAAACTTCTTAGCAGATTTAACAAATTATTTAATGCTGGAAATGGGGCAGCCGATGCATGCATTTGATTCCCGTAAAGTGGAAAAAATCCGTATTAAACGGTTTGATAAACCTTTTAAATTCCAGACGTTAGATGGAGTAGAACGTGATATTGACGAAGAAACCTTAATGATTTGTAATGATAACATTCCTGTTGCTATTGCAGGGATTATGGGTGGCTTAGATTCTGAAATCGTAGAATCCACCTCCACTTTAACTTTGGAATCTGCAACCTTTGATGCAACTTCTATCCGTAAGTCCACCGTTCGTCTGGCACATCGTACCGATGCTTCCATGCGTTATGAAAAATGCTTAGATCCCGAAATGACTACTGTAGCAATCGCACGTTTTGTAAAATTGTTAACAGAAATCGATCCTGCTGCAATTGTTGTTTCTTCCTTAACAGATGAGTATCCATTCCGTTATGATACCATCAGCTTAAACTTCGATAAAGCCTTTGTAGACAAATACACCGGTATCAATATCGAAAATGCTACCATTGAAAAAACTCTGAAAGCGCTTGGTTTTGGCATAACTGTTGCAGGAGATAAATTCGATGTGACCGTTCCGTCCTGGCGTGCCACCAAAGATGTTACCATGAAAGCAGACATCATCGAAGAAATCACCCGTATTTATGGCTATGATAACTTTGACATCAATACTGCGGCTGTACCTCTGTATCCCGTTAGAGCAGCACAGGAAAAGAGTGACGAAGACCGTATCAAAGATATCTTGGTAAAACGTTATTCTATGCACGAACTTCATTCCTATGTTTGGGCATATTTTGATGAATATAAAGCATTGGGATTGGAAGTAGAAGATAATATCAACTTAGTAAGCTCGGTAAATCCCAATATCAAAACCATCCGGAAATCGATTGTCCCCACTCAGCTTTGTCAGGTGAAATATAACACCGCATATGCTCCTGATTTTAAAGTGTTTGAAATCGGCAGAGTAGTGGAAGGTTTAAAAGCAGACGGTCTTTGTAACGAAAGAAAGAAGCTCTGCATTACCTTATATTCAAAAACCAAAGAAATGGAAGTTCTCTATTTTGAACTTCGTGACATTTTAGCTGTGGTTGCGGACGATTTAAAACACGAGGCTTTAACCTTTAAAACCAAGGAAGCATCCCATTCCTACCAGCATCCCAAGAACTTAAATTCCATTATTTGTGACGGCAAGGAATTGGGCGAAATCGGTATTGTAAATCCTGTTGTTTCTAAAAAAATTGACAAAAAAGCAAACATCGTGTATGCAGAAATTGATGTAACCGATTTTTCCGAAATTAATAATAAGAGTATCTCTTATAAGGAAGCGTCAAAATTCCCGGAAATTGAAATCGATTTATCGTTCGTATCTGACATTTATCAGCCCATTGCAGATGCAATTGCCAATGCGAACTGTCCGCTGATTAAGAATGTGAAAGTTGTTGGCACCTATACCGACGAAACGGGTAAATCCATCACGTTACGACTTCTGTTCTCTCATCCGGAACGTACTTTAACCAAAGAAGAAGTATTGCAGGTGGTAAACGGTATTGTAGAAGAACTGGATGCGAAAAATATCAAGCTGAAAAACGGCTTACCAATGTAACTCATTGTTAAACCAATCAAGATCTTCCATATTAGTTTTATACGGACAGTGCGATAATTCACCCATCTGGAAGATAAAATAATTCAAAGCAATATACTGGCATCACATTTCTTGTGGTGCCAGTTTTGTTTTTAGCTGTATCTGTAATTTCTTGGCATAAAAAATCCTCCTATGGTAGTTTTTTATATTACCATAGGAGGTTATTTTTTTATTGTGCCAAATCTTCCAATGCGGTATTTAATTGGGTATCTTCATAGAAACGAGTTTCCAATAATGTTGTTTTGAGGTATTGTTGTGTGGTGAAATCACAGACACCATAAGGAAACAGTTGTGTTGTTTGCTGAAAAGATTTTACAGCATTATAGGTATCAACATCAAAAACATCGGTATCATCCAACTGATAGTTTAAAAGTTTCAGTGCAGATTTTAGGTTTTTAACATCTTCTCCGGTGTCTTCATAGCGCATAACTCTTTCGTAGGTAAAGGGTGGGAGGTCTTCTTCTTCCAGACGGTAACTTTCATTATACACCGTATAATCAGGTTTGATTCCGACGTTATTGATGGAAGTACCGTTGGGAGTCAGATATTCTGCAGTCGTATATTTAAAATATCCACCGTATAACGGCAGGGAAAACAGATTTTGAACGGTTCCTTTTCCATAGGTGATTTCACCGAATACAGAAGCTCTTCCGTGGTCTTTTAATGCACCAGTTACTACTTCCGATGCACTGGCGCTGTATTCGTTTACTAAAACTATCATTTCACCGTCAAAGAGTTTTCCGGAAGCATAGTAGGTTTCTTTTAAGGTTTCATCTTTGGGTTCAACCGTTAAGATTTCCTTGCCTTCATCCAGGAATACACCGGCAACTTCAACTGCACCTGATAACACACCGCCGCCGTTATAGCGTAAATCTAAAATCAGCTTATTTACATTCTGATTTTTAAGATCTGTAATTGCTTCTCTGAGTTCTTCTCCTGTTGTAACAGAGAAATTTGTGATTTCAATATATCCGATGTTCGGGTAGTCGGTAAAAGTCGAATAGGAAAGGGAAGCAATTTCAATCAGATCCCGAATGAGAATCATGTCGTAAGGATTTCCCATGGGGTCCTCAAAGGTAATAACAACTTCAGTTCCAACTTCACCACGGATGTAATTCAAAGCTTCGTTTAACGACATTCCCTCTAATGAAATGCCGTCTGCTTTGGTAATGGTATGCCCTACCTGAACTCCCATTTTTTCGGAAGGGGAACCGGGAAGAACATTAACAACATAAATTTTTCCGTTCCGCATTTCAACGGTGGAGCCGATTCCTCCGGAAGCACCATTTAATTCTGCATCCAGTTCCAGAGATTCCTCGGGAGAAAGATAGTCACCGTATTCGTCAATGGATTGAGTAAATGCTTTTAATGCTTCTTCGTACTTTTCGTCGGAGTCACCAACCATTTTCATAATTGCTTTTAAAAATAAATCTACTGCATCAACCTCCGTTTTTGCATTGGAGAGCGCACTGAAGTAGATGTAACGCATTAATTCCTTCTTGTTGTTTTTACTAAGTGCATGGGCAGAACAGGGAAGTGCGAACAGCATAACTAAAATGAGAATAACAGAGGTCAGCTTTTTTTTCATAGCTTGTCTCCTTTCGTTTTGTTACATAGAGTCGGGTGCTTCTACGCCTAAAATAGTCAATGTGTTTTTGATTACATTTTTGGTAAGTATCACCAAACCGATTCTTGCCTGCATTAAAGCCTCATCATCAATTTTTACACGGCATGCATTGTAGAAAGAATGAAAATCAGCAGATACATCCAGCACAAATTTTGTGATTTTAGACGGATCATAACTTGCCACAGCCGCTTCGATCTCTTCGGGTAACTGAATCAGTTTTTCCATCAGAATTTTTTCTTCTTTTTCCTGTAATAAAGTGAAATCTCCCTGGTTGTTATAGGAAATGTTTTCTTCTTTTAATACCCTTAAAATACTGGAGATTCTCGCGTGTGCATACTGACAGTAGAATACGGGGTTTTCGTTGCTTTGGGAAACTGCTAAATCCAAATCAAAATCAAAGTGGCTGGACGGCTGACGCAGATTAAAGAAGAATCTTGCTGCATCTTTTCCAATTTCTTCGATTAAGTCGTTTAAGGAAATCGCTTTACCGCTTCGTTTGGATACTCTGTAAGGTTCGTTGTCTTTAATTAAGCGAACCAACTGCATCAGGATAATATGGAGTTTGTCCCCATTGTAACCTAGAGCGGACAGCGCGCCTTTCAATCGTTCAATGTGTCCGTGATGGTCAGCACCCCAAACGTTAATAAGAAGTTCGTTGCCGCGTTCAAATTTATCTGCATGATATGCGATATCTGCAGCAAAATAGGTGGGAATTCCATTGGTGCGGATTAATACATCATCTTTTTCGGAGCCAAATTTGGTGGATTCAAACCAGGTAGCATTATCTTTATCGTATGCCAGACCTTTTTCTTTTAATTTATTGATAACTTCGATGACTTTATTTTCTGCATGGAGTTTGCTTTCCCGGAACCATACATCGTAGTTGATGCCGTATTTACCGGTGTCTTCTACCAATGCATTTAAGTTGCGTTCCAGCGCAAAGGCAACAAATTTTTTCTTCCGCTCGGTAGAATCCATCTCGATGTAATCGTCAGAACCATATGCTTCAATAAACGCTTTCATAGATTCAATAATATCTTCACCGTGATAAGCGTCTTCCGGGAATTCGATAGCATCTTCGCCCTTTACCAACTGAATAAAACGTGCTTCCAGAGAAATCCCGAATTTTTCAATTTGGTTGCCGGCATCGTTTACGTAGAATTCTTTGGTAACGTCATAATTTGCCCAGGATAAGATATTTGCCATACAGTCACCAATTGCACCGCCTCTGGCATTACCAACGTGCATGGGACCGGTGGGGTTGGCAGAAATGTATTCTACATTTGCTTTTTTTCCGTTTCCTACATTGGTTTTACCAAAATCATCACCTAATTCCAGTGCTTTTTTTGCGCTGTTGGCATAAAAACTGTCTTTTAAATAGAAGTTAATAAAACCGGGACCGGCAACTTCACATTTTTCTACATCGGTTTCCTGATAATCCAGCTTGGAAATAATAATTTCTGCAATTTTTCTGGGATTGTTCTGGAGTGCTTTTGCATTTCTCATTGCAAAGTTAACAGAAAAATCACCATGGTTTTTATCTTTTGGGATTTCAATGTCAGATACATATTCGTTTAACTTGGGAAGGTCTCCGTCCATAAACGCCTGTTTGTAGGCATCATATACCATAGTGTTAATGGTTTCTTTCATTTCTTTCAAAAAATTTCTCATTGTTTGGTTATCCTTTCCTTTTATCTGTGTTCCTTTAATTGGATTGAAAGCTCGTTATATTGGGAAATCAGATCATTTAAGTAAATTCCGTAAGAAACATCCAGGCTTCCGCCGGTTTCGGTAATATCTACGGACAAATTATCTGCAAAAACACCAACCGAAAAGGCTCCGTAGGGTGTTTCGTATTGACCGGTATGTTTTTTTCCTTGCTCAAAGATAAATTGGGTGTTACTGCTTCCGTATCGGAGTAAAGTAACCTTATCATTTTCAATTTTTAATGTAGTTTTTGATGCTGTTTCATTTCCAAGAGTTTCGGTGTCGCAAAACGTAACATAATATTTATCGTTTTGTTTGACTAATTCCGCATTGGTAATAAATTCAATTTGGTCTTTTTCTTCTTCTAAATTTTTCATATTGCTCTTAAAGGTTAAAAGCATATTTTTTTTGATTGGTTTATTCATATGGAAAACTCCTTTCCGGGTAATTTCTATAAATCATCGAACAAAATAATTAAAATACTTCGATGTCAATTTTCGTCACTCCGGCGGGAATTGTTTCTTCTAAAAACATTCCGCCGAGATAGGAGAATTTTTCTGCATCATCGCTGACAAAATATCTGCAGTCGCCTTTGTGAGGGCTATCGGTCAGCAATCCCTGCTGTGACAGCATAGTTTTGGTATATCCGGCAGTTTCATAACCTGCATTGATGATAAAAACCCCGTCTCCTACAATATCGGTAATGACTTTTGTCAGCAGGGGATAGTGGGTACATCCTAAAATAATGGTGTCAACTTTTTCTTCCATTAAGGGAGCAAGATACTCTCTTGCAATGATATAGGTTGCTTCACTTTCAATGTATCCGTTTTCTACCAGCGGTACAAACATAGGACACGCTTTTTCGTAAACAGAAAAGGTCTGATCAATCTGACAGATTCCTTTTTTATAGGCACCACTTTGAATCGTTCCGGTGGTTCCCAAAACGCCGATTTTTTTGCACTTGGATGCCTTGACAGCCGCCTGACAAACAGGGTTCAAAACTCCAATTAAGGGAATTCCGAATTCATCGTTTAACTGGGGAAGTGCAACGGAGCTTGCAGTTCCGCAAGCAGCAACGATGGCTTTCACTCCGTGAGTCAGTAAAAAACGGATATCCTGACGAACATATTTAATAATAGTATCATTGGAGCGTGTTCCGTAGGGAACTCTTCCGGTATCACCGAAATATACAATGGTTTCATTGGGTAAAATGTTTTTTAGTTCTTTCACCGCAGTCAAACCGCCCAGTCCGGAATCAAACACTCCGATAGGTCTTGTATCAAAAGAATGCATCAAAATCACTTCCTTTTATTGAGCTAAGTCGATGAGTTTATCCAAAAGCTCGCTGTATGAGATACCTTCGTTTTTCATCAGCAAGGGATACATACTCTGTGCAGTGAATCCGGGGATTGTGTTGATTTCATTGAGATAAATCTTTTTTGTGTTTTTATCAATGAAAAAGTCTACCCGGGAGAAACCGCTCAGTCCCATTGCTAAAAATGCTTTTTTGGCATAGTCTTTGATGGTTTCTTTGGTATCATCTGCTAAATTAGCAGGAATTTCTAAATGATTCAATTGGGTATTGATATATTTGCTGTCAAAATCATAAAACTCACTTTCGGTAGAAATTTCACCGGGAGTTGATACAAACACTTCTTCATTTCCCAAAACAGCACATTCAATTTCACGGCAGTCTATGTATTGTTCAATCAATACCTTGGAATCAACCTGAAATGCAGTTTTCAAGGCAGTTTCTAATTCTTCTTGTTTGAATACTTTAGAACAGCCAACCGAGGATCCTGCGTTGGCAGGTTTTACAAACAAAGGTAAGGACATGGTTTCTAAAATGGTATCATGAGAATCGTTTTTATTCAGATACATTGCCGGAACTACAGGAATTCCCGCTTTTTCAAAAATGGTTTTAGAAACAGCTTTGTCCATTGCCATAGCAGAAGATAAGCAGTTAGCTCCGACACGTTTGATTCCAGCCAATTGTAACAACGCCTGGATGATCCCGTCTTCGCCGTTACTTCCGTGTAACACAGGAAAACAAACATCGATGGGAATCACCTTGGTGGAACCGTCTTTTAATATCAATAAGCCACCGTGTTCCTTGGAGGGAGAGATGACTGCACTAGCTTCTGTTTTGGTTACCCAGGTTCCGTTTTTAATATCCTCGTTTGTACATTTATCCGACAGAAGATACCATTTTCCGTCCTTTGTGATGCCTACTTTGGTAATCTGATATCGGGAAGTATCAATTTCTGCTAAAATATTAGCGGCAGAAATGTTTGATACATCATGTTCGGGAGATTCTCCGCCAAATAATATGAGTAAATTTATCATGATAAAATCCTCCTGTACTACTTTTTTAATACGCTGTTATACAAATGAGAGGGGGAGATATCTGAAACTTCTCCGACCTTCTCTCCGGTGAGCATGGTGTTTTTTAAAAATACCAGGGGAATATGCGGAATGGTTTCGTAAAATTCATCACACAGACGCATAAATTCCGGTTGCTTTAATTCCAGCTTATCTGCAGTTGCAAATTTTTTCAGATAGCTGTCATATTGAATCCCCACAGGTGCTGAAAAGAGACCGTCAAAGAAATTCTTCGGGTCCAGGTCATATCCGATGTTGGTAGTAATCAGATACAAATCGTGAAGTTGTTCTCCGTATACTGTGGGAAATTCTTCTTTGGTAACATATGTTACCTGTAAACCGATACCGATTTCTTTAAAATCAGAAATTAATTGTTCACAGATGGCTTTTTTTGTGGGGTCATCTATGGATAATAAATGAAAAACGACTTCCTGTTTATCTTCTTCTCCGTAAATTTCGATGATGGTGTTATTATCCACATCGGAATATCCCAGTTCGCTGAGCAAGCGCTTGGATTCGTCGATGTTTCGTACATTTTCTTTGGAATCATTGTATGCCCAACTGCCCGGAGGCAAGGGGAGATACGTACTTTCGGCGTGAGTCATAAAGATATCATCTTTGATTTTGTCTCGGGAAACAGCCTGATACAAAGCTTTCCGGAATTTCTTTTCTCCGATATGAGGAGAATTAAAATTAAAAGTTAAAAATGTGTATTCATCGGTTAAGTAATCGGATTTATAGGATTCGTACTTGGTCACAGATTTTAATCCTTCATCAAAAAATGCGGAATAAAAAATATCAAGCATTCCGCTTCCAGCCAGGGAACGTGCCGCTTCACGGTCTGGAATTAAAGAAACTTCAATTGTTTTGATATTTGATGAAAACTTTCCGTGATAATTCTTATTTTTTTCTAAAATAATTTGTTTTCCCTTAGTTTGTGACGCTACCTGGTAGGGTCCGGTTCCATTTAACGAAAAATCCGGTTGGCTCAGCAGTTGTTTTTTACAGAGAATGGGAAATGTAAGCTGCAGTTTTAAGTTTGGTGTCAGATAAGATAATTCCAATTGCAGTGTGGTATCATCAATGACAGACACAGACTGAATATTTCTGGTGTGATAGCTGTAATACCCCTGATTTTCTTTGATGAACGAAATTGTGGATTTTACATCCTGTGCAGTAAGGGCAGAACCATCGTGAAAGACAACATTCGGTTTCAGATAAACGGTGACTGAATATCCGCTATTTTGGATTTCATAACCGGCTGCAAGATTTTCTTCCGCTTCAAACTTGGAATTGATGGTATATAAGCTATCATAAATCAGAAAATTCATCTGTTCATTATAATTTGTGCGGACGAGCAGAGGATTTTCCTCTTCGCTTCCATAGGCACCGATGGTAACCTTTGAAGTATTGACAGCAGCATCTGTTGCAGTCAAAGGTTCATCCTTGGGAACATCCGATTGATGTTGACAGCCGCAAAGAACTGTTAACAACAGAAAAAAGCATATACAATTTTTTAGGATATGTTTTCTCAATTTCATAACTCAACTTTCTATATCTGATAAAAGATTAAACTCTGCGTTTGATAAAAGCTGCCATGCGGCCTGCCTTTTCGCCTTCCCGGCGAAAAGAATACAAATTCTCTTCACACACGGTACAAAGGTCGGAAACCGCAATGTTTTCCACTGCTACACCGTGGGCAGTTAATTGAAGGGTGACAGCTTTTTTTAAATCTAAAAAGAAATTTCCATCCCGGATTTCTCCGATTTCATTTCCGTAGCGGTTGGTCATATCGTCAAATAACTCTTTGCTTACTTCAAAATGACATACTCCAATGGAAGGACCAATGGCACAAAGTAAATCTTTTGGATTACAGTGGTGTTCGTTTATCAATTGTTCTACTGCTTTCCCGACAATATTTTTCTGGGTTCCTTTCCAACCGGAATGAACAGCAGCAGAAATTTTCTTTACAGGGTCCGCAATCAGAACCGGGACGCAGTCAGCAAAGAAAATTAAAATTGCCAGGTCTTTTTCTGTGGTAATAAGACCGTCTGCTTCCGGATAACGCTGCTCTTTTAAAATGCCTTCACCGCCATAGGTGGTATCGACAGTTAAGGTAATGTCACTATGGGTTTGTTTGGATTTTACTGCCATATCGGCTGTAGAATCCATCAGAGCTAACACATCGGTGTAATTTTGCAGAATTGATTCTTCCAAATCACCACAGTTGGTTCCAAAATTCAATTCCTGTTCTGAAAAACTGTGACCGTGGTACCGGGTGGTAAATATATTATAAAATCCCGCTTCAAATAATTTGGGAACGGTGTAGTATTCGATATCATTTTGTTTTTTGAAAACAAATTTCATAATTCGCTCATCCTTTTTTAATTGACCGTTTCAAAATCACATTTGGAAAGGTCGATAGAGATTTGTTCTTTCAAGCCTTCAAAGCTTGAAAATTTACGTTCTTTTCTAATGTATTTGTGAAAAATTACTTTTATTCTTTTTTGATATAGGTCTCCTGAAAAATTCAAAATATGTGTTTCAACCACAGGAGTTTTCTTCCGTAACGTGGGAGCATAGCCGATATTAGTGATACTGGAGTATTCTTTTTTATCAATCACGGTAGTTGTTTGGTATACGCCAAAGGGCAGGGAAATCACGTCCTTTGGCAGTTTGAGATTTGCCGTTGGATAAGACAGCAGACTGGAGCCTGCAGAATAACCTTTTTGAACAGTTCCAGCAAGAGTGAATGACTCAAACAGATAACGGTTTGCAAGTTCAATTTTTCCATTCTGGAGCCATTGACGGATTCTGGTGGAGGAAAGAGGGAGGTTACCGGCATATACCGTTTTGGCAACGACCACTGAAAAACCATATTTCTCTCCTAATTTTTGCAGGGTTTTAAAATCGCCTGACTGATCTTTCCCAAATCGGAAATTTTCTCCTACAACCACAACCTGAGCCTGAAACCGTTTTTTTAAATATGCTTTTGCAAATTCGTTGCAACTTAACCCTTTGATTTCAGATAAAAAGTCCAGAGTTACCAAAAAATCCGGATTCAGTTTTCGGAGTGATTCTTTCAACTGTGATTTTTTGCAAATTAAGGGAGCACCTTTGGTATTGCAACTGAAATTGCAAACCAGACTTTTTAAGTTGTTTCCTTCTGCGATTTCCTTGGCTTTTTTTATGAGTTGTATATGACCGGTATGTAACCCGTCAAAATTACCGATGGTTACAACTGTTTTTTGTGTGGAAATCTGAATTTGTCTCATTCGTTTTTCTCTCCGTTGTGAAAAAATGTGGTTTTCAGTTTTAAAAATTCCTGTTCATAAATTTCCATGACCGCAAAGAACTGGTCGTTTTGATTGTAGACGCGGAATCGTTTTTGGTTTTCGGTTTCGTGGGATAATCCCAAACGTTTCAAATCTACCATAATTCCATTTTTTATCAGTTTTTCAAAATGAGGGGATGCAACATATTTGGGATAGTTTAAAAATGCTGTATCTACAGGAAGCAACAAAGGTTCAACAGAATCCATTGCTTCCAGTTCTTCTAAGGTGTAGCATTGTGAAGAATCCAAAGAAAACTGACCGGATTTTACACGTTTTAAATCAGTCATAATGGCACCGTATCCCAGTTTTTTTCCGATATCATCAATTAAGGAGCGAATATAAGTACCTTTGGAACACTCCACATAAAACGTAATGATATCGTTTTCGATTGAATGAATGTCTAATTGCAAAATAGAAACAGTTACGGATTTACGTGCTACAATTTGACCTTTTCTTGCCAGTTCATACAGCTTTTTTCCGCCAATTTTTTTTGCAGAATACATAGGAGGCGTCTGCTCATATTCTCCTACAAAGGAAGAGAACACTTCTCTTATGGTATCTTCGGGAATTTTCTGTTTGGGGAGAGGAGTCACATCACCGGTACTATCCAACGTATCAGAAACAAAGCCCAATTTCATAGTAGCAAGATAGGCTTTGTTCCCGTTGGTAATATAATCTGCGGCTTTGGTAGCATCTCCGATGCAGACCACCATTAAGCCGGTTGCCATTGGGTCTAAAGTTCCGGTATGACCGACTTTTTTTGTTTTTGCAATTCGTCTGACACGAAAAATCACATCGTGAGATGTGGGACCCTTTGGTTTATTGATGAGTAGATAGCCATTCATAGATTTTTTCCTTAATTTCCTGATAGGTGAGATTGGTTTTAAAGCCTGCGGCTCTCATATGTCCGCCGCCCCCGAATTGATTTGCCAGATCGTTGGCGTTATATCGGTCATTGGAGCGAACACTCCCTTTGATGAAACCTTTTTCCCGTTCGGTTAACAAGACGGCACATTCTACGTTGGAAATGTTTCTTAATGCAGCGGATAACCCTTCGGTATCATCAACGGTTGCATTCAGTGAACAATAGGTTTCATAATCAATAAAACCGATGACTGCACCGTGTTCTTCATTGTGACAGAGGGTTTCAAATAAATGTGCATACAGCTTACTGTACGTCAGTGACTTTTCCTGAAAACTGATTCGGACAATACTGTTTCTGTCAAAAGAGAAATTTAGTAAATCAGCAATGATTTCGTGAGTCTTTTTGGTGGTATTCTGAAACAGGAAACCTCCGGTATCGGTTAAAATGCCTGTGTAAATTGCTGCGGCAAGGTCACCGTCGCAGGGGATTTCCCATTCGTTCATTAAATCATAGACCATTTCACAGGTTGCAGCTGCATCGGGATTGACCACATTAATCTGACCATCTTTCGGGTTTGAAATGTGATGGTCTACAAAACAAAGAGTTTTCGGTGCAGGATAAACTACACCGGTTCGTCCTCTGTCTGCACAGTCAGCCAGAATGACCAGGTCGTAAATCTCTTCGGTAGATTTTTGAACCGTAAAACAGTCTTTCAAATGAGGAAAACGGGAAGGGCAGAGTTCCTCCAGGAAACAGTCTGCCTCTTTTCCCATTTTTTTGATGATTTGTTTTAAAGCGGCAACCGACCCCAATGCATCTCCATCAGGAGAAGAATGGGTTAAAATTAGAATTCGGTCGCTTGAAAGAATTGTTTCTTTTAATAATTGAATATTATTCTTCATGATATTCCAAGCTTTCCATCATTTTTAAAATTCTGTTACCTTCCTCTAAGGAATTGTCGATTTCAAAGATGAATTCGGGCGTTACTCGTAAAGATAGGGCAGAGGCAATTTCTTTGCGGATAAAGCCTTTTGCACTGTTAAGTCCTTTTAAAACATCTTTTTTTGCGATTTCATCGCCAAATACGCTGATATAAACTTTACAGAATTTCAAATCTTTGGTGACATTGGTTTTTAAAACGCTTACCATACCGCTGATTCTGGGGTCTTTTAATTGACGCAGAACTGCAGTCAGTTCACGTTTTACTTCTTCGTTCACACGTTGTTCTCTGTGACCTGCCATGATATACCTCCGAAATTACGGTTTAATTTCTTCCATCACGAAGCATTCGATAACGTCGCCTTCTTTTAAATCGTTGTATTTATCAAAGCCCATACCACATTCGTAGCCGCTGGCAACTTCTTTGGCATCATCTTTGAAACGTTTTAAGGAATTTAGGGCACCTTCGTAAATAACAACACCGTCACGAACAATACGAACTTCAGAATTTCTGACAATTTTACCGTCTTGTACATAACAACCTGCAATGGTCCCTACGCCGCTGACTTTAAAGGTATTTCTGATTTCGGCGTGCCCTAAAATACTTTCTTTGAATTTGGGTGCCAGCATACCCTTCATTGCAGCTTCCACTTCTTCAATTGCCTGATAAATAACACGATACAAACGAATATCCACATCGTTATTTTTTGCAGATTCCATCGTTTTATTATCAGGACGGACGTTGAAACCGATGATTAATGCATTGGATGCAGATGCTAACAGAATATCAGATTCGGTAACTGTACCAACACCGCCATGAATTACTTTGACACGGACTTCTTCGTTGGAGAGTTTTTCCAAAGAAGCGGTAACTGCTTCTACAGAACCCTGAACGTCTGCTTTGACAATCAGATTCAGGTCTTTGATTTCACCTTCTGCAATCTGAGAGAACAGATTATCCAAAGTGATGGTTTTTCTGGAGTTAAAGATGGCTTCTTTCTCGTTGAATTTTCTTTCTTCAACCAACTGTCTTGCTTTTTTCTCATCGTTTACAACCTTGAATACATCCCCTGCAGTGGGTGCTTCATTCAAACCGAGAATTTCAACCGGAACAGACGGTCCTGCCACACGGATTGCTTTGCCCTGGTAGTCGTTCATTGCTCTTACTTTACCAACGCTGGTACCTGCAACCACGATGTCGCCTGCGTGTAAGGTACCGTTCTGTACCAATACGGTAGCCACGGGTCCTCTTCCTTTATCCAGTTTTGCTTCGATCACAATACCGCTTGCAGCTTTGTCGGGATTTGCTTTTAATTCTTTTAATTCTGCAATTAACAGAACGGTTTCCAACAGCTTATCGATATTCATTTTGGTTTTTGCAGAAACAGGAACACAAATGGTATCGCCACCCCATTCTTCGGGAACTAAGCCGTATTCGGTTAATTCCTGACGGATTTTGTCGGGATTTGCGGTTTCTTTATCCATTTTGTTGATTGCAACCACAATAGAAATATCAGCTGCTTTTGCATGGTTAATTGCTTCTACAGTCTGAGGCATAATACCGTCGTCTGCTGCAACAACCAAGATAGCAATATCGGTTGCTTTTGCACCTCTGGCACGCATTGCAGTAAATGCTTCGTGACCGGGGGTATCCAGGAAGGTTAAATCGTTATCGCCGATTTTTACTTTGTATGCACCGATATGCTGGGTAATACCGCCGGCTTCGGTTGCAGTAACATCGGTGTTACGGATGGTGTCCAGTAAGGAAGTTTTTCCGTGGTCAACGTGACCCATAACAACCACAACGGGCGGTCTGGGTTTTAAATCTTCCGGACGGTCTTCTTCTTCGTGGAATAATTCTTCCTCCAAAGTAACAGTAACGATTTTTTCGACCTGTGCACCGAATTCTTCTGCAATCAGATAAGCAGTATCATAGTCGATGGTCTGGGACAGGGAAGCCATAACACCGAATCCCATCAGCTTTTTGATGACTTCGGTACCGGTTTTTTTCAGACGTTCTGCTAATTCGCCAACAGAAATTTCATCAGGAATTTTTACTTTCAGAATTTCCGGTTTAATTACAACGGGCTGTTTCTTTTCCTGATTGTTTTTATTGAATTTGTTGTTGGAACGTTCAAAACGCTGATTTTTTCCGCCTTTTTTAATTTTCTGTTTGGATGTGCTTTCAGTTGCATAAATATCGGTACCCTGCATGATCTGTTCGATTTTGGTATCATCCAGACGGGACTCGTCAATGGTATTCTGACGGGTATCAATATGACGGACTTTTTTCTCAATGGGTTTTTCAATTACTTCGATGATTTCCTGCTCGTTTTTCTTTTCTTCTTCAACGGATTTTTCATCCTTCTTAGGCTTATCTTCTACTTTTTTCTCAACAGCATACATAGAAAAATCTTCAACCTGATGGGTAAACATAATGGCATCCAGCACCAGGTCCAGTTCTTTTTCATCCAAGGAACTGCTGGCACTGCTTTTACCTTCAATCCCTAAGTTCTTTATCATTTCCATTACATGCTTGTTTTGTAAATTGAATTCTTTTGCTAATTCAGATATCTTCTTTTTCTTCAAATGAACTCACCTCTAATATTCCTTTTTTAAAATTTTCATGATTGACAGATACCACACCGGTGGGTTTTGTCCCGATGGCGTGCGCGATTTCCTCCATCGTGTAAGGGATGGTAATCACCTTAACGTTTTTACAGTTTTCTACAATTTTCTGTTTGGTTTTTTCGTTAAAATCGGAAGAAAAAGCAATGAGTTTGGATCGGGATTTTTTGATTTCGTCCAACACTGCGGTCTGCCCGTAAGTAAGCGCTCCGGCACGTCGTGCCAGTCCGAGTAAACGTAATACTTTATCTTGCATGAAAGGATTCCTCTTGAAATTTTTTAAGCTCTTCATAACATTCATCCAAAACTTTGGTTTTAAATGAACGGTGCAAAGCATTTTTCTTCATTGCCTGTTCGATACATTCTTGTTTGTTGCATACATAAGCGCCGCGACCGTCCAACTGATGTTCTAAGTCAAGCAGATAGGTTCCGTCGGGCAGTTTTGCGATCCGAACTAATTCATGTTTCGGACGGATACTCTGGCAGGCAATACATTTTCTGTGGGGAATATATTTCATTGTATGCTCCTCTTTATACTGCTTTAATATCTACTTTGTAACCGGTCAGTTTTGCAGCCAGTCTTGCATTCTGACCTTCTTTACCGATTGCTAAGGATAATTGGTCTTTATCTACAATAACATTGCAGATTCTTTCATCCTGATTTACGGTACAGCTGATGATTTCAGCAGGGGAGAGGGCTTCTTTCACGAATTCTTCCGGGTCTTCACTATATTTCACGATATCAATTTTTTCGCCTTTTAATTCTGCTAAGATGTTTTCTACACGCATTCCTTTGGGTCCGATACAAGAACCAATACAGTCAACGTTTTCATCGGTGGAATAGACTGCGATTTTGGTTCTTGCACCTGCTTCTCTGGCGATGGATTTAATCTGAACAACGCCGGTAGCAATTTCGGAAACTTCCTGTTCAAATAAACATTTTACCAACATGGGATGAGAACGGGAAATTACAATTTGAGGAGCTTTTCCGATGATTTTCACCTGAACAACATAAATTTTGATTTTGTCGCCGTGTTTGTAGGTTTCGCCGGGAATTTGTTCCTGAGGAGAAAGAACGGCTTCGGTTCTGCCGATAGAAACCATTACGTTTCCTTTTTCAATTCTTTCTACGGTACCGGTAACTAAGCTTCCGGTTTTTTCGGTAAATTCAGAAACCATCATGCCACGTTCTACTTCTCTGATTTTCTGAACTACAATCCCTTTTGCATTCTGTGCTGCAATTCTTCCGAAAGTTTTTGGAGTTACGTTCACATCTACGGTATCGCCAACAGCAACAGCTTTGGAGATTTTCTTTGCTGCTTTGAACTCAATTTCCAATTCGGGATTGGTAACTTCTTCCACTACGGTTTTTCTTAAATATACCGCAGCATCACCGGTTTCGCGGGATACGGTAGCAATGACTTCCGCAATGGGGTTGTAATCCTTTTTGTAAGCAGTAACCAATGCATTTTCCATTGCTTCAATCAGGATTTCTTTTTCGATTCCTTTTTCTTTTTCCAAAAGGTCGAGTGCCAATAAAAATTCCTTGTTCATAGTTTTCTTTTTGTACCTCCAATATATAAGATAAAATTTTAATAAACGATTATTTTGTTTTCAAAGCTTCGGTGATGTCAAAATAAAGCTTTGAGGATGCAACCTTATCTTTGGAAAATTCCATAGGATTTCCGTTCACAGATAAAAAGATAATATTATTTTCAAATTTTTCTAATGTGCCGATAACGTTTTTCGTTCCGTCAACAGGGGCATACAGAGAAACTTCAATTTTTTTGCCCAATACCTTTTCAAAGTGCCATTCTTTGGAAAGTTTACGTTCTGCTCCCGGAGAAGAAACTTCCAAGTGATAAGCGGTTTGGATCAGATTTTCCTGGTCCAGAGCTTCTGAGATATTACGGGACACGGTTTCACATTCGTCGATATTGATACCGCCGTCTTTATCTACATAAATGCGCAACACCTGGTTTTTACCTTCTTTCTGGTATTCGGCATCGTAGAGATAACAACCATTTTCTGCTGCGATTTTTTGTGCCAGCTCTGTCGCTGAGGTTAAAATATTTTTTGCCATAACTTGCTCCTTTTGGGTCGTAATGTTAAAAACAAAAGAGTGGGAAACCCACTCTTTTAATACCCATATTACTACTATGGCTATATTATAACATTATATCAAAAAAAAATCAAGCTTTTTTACAAAAAAAATTATTTTTTTAAAAATTTGCAAGAAAGGTAGACAAAAACTAAAAAAAATGATATAATGATTAGGATTAGAAAGGACTTGTGAGGTGATTTCTGTGATATCCATAACACAAATTGTGGTTCGGTATCAGGAAACTGATCAAATGGGAATTGTTCATCATTCGGTATATCCTGTCTGGTATGAGGTTGCCAGAACGGATTTTTGCCGGAAGATGGGAATGTCTTATTCCAAGATGGAAGAAGTCGGACTTATGACACCGATTTATGAGGTGCATTCCTGTTTTAAGGCACCGGCAAAGTATGAGGATGTCCTTACGGTAGAGGCTTTTTTAAATAAAATTTCAGAATATCGATTAGAGTTTTTCTATCGGATTTTTAAAGACGATATCCTGATTCATACCGGAAGCACCACTCACGTATTTGTTGGTAAAGAAGATTTTAAACTGCTGAATATCAAAAAACGTTTTCCTGAGATTTATGATATGCTGAAAAATACTGTGGAAAAGGAGAAAATGGAATGAAAAGAATGATAGCGGTTGCTTTTACTGTTTTTATATTGGCTTTAACAGCTTGTTCCGGCGAAACAGGCGGAGCAACGATTCAGGGTAGAGTTGAGATCTTCACAGAAGATACTTCTGTTTTATCGCAGGTGATAACTACCTCAAAAACGACTGCGGAAGATGTTTTGGTAGAGGCTTGTCAGAGTGTAAAGATTCCGTATACCTTAGATAATCATATGTTTGATAATTTTGGCGGAATTGCATCTGGCAAGACAGACGGCTGGATTTTGTATGTCAACGGTGAAGTGGCGCAAACCGGGGCATACCAGGTGAATCTGGAAGATGACTTTTTATTGGAGTTCAAATATGTAAATTATGATATGGTTTTTGGACAGTAGGATGCTGTTGATTTTTACCGGAAAAGAGGAAAGTTATGAGTTTATTTCGCACAAAAGCAAAAGAAGGTAAGGGTGTATACAAAGGGGAAATGCGTCCCATTCGTCCGTTATATTTTTTCCAGATATTCGGACGTAAATTCTGGAAACTGATTCAGATGAATCTGTTGTATATTGTGATGACATTACCAATCTGGATTGCAGTTGGGCTGCTGATTTTCAACGAAAACTTTTTTGTGGATTTTTCTTTTAAATTTGCCGGAAGTTTTCTATACATTTTATCATTGGTTTTTATTTTCTTTTCACCCTTGATTGGACCTTCCACAGCAGGGATGACATATGTATTGAAATCCTATGCAACTGAAACACCTGTGTTTCAGTATTCAGATTTTTTTGAACAATTTAAGAAAAACTTTAAACAGGGAACTTTACTGTCTTTAGTGACAGGCGTTTTTCTTTTGTCCTTCTCGTTTACCCTGATGCATGGTGATTCTGCACTAATCGGGAATGGGCAAGCCACATTGAGTGTGCTTCGGATTCCGCTGTTGGTGGTAAATCTGATGCTTATTTTCATCAATTATTATGCTTATACTATTATGGTAATGTTTGAATTGAAATTTTCCGATTTGATCAAGAATTCTTTTATTTTTGCATTGGCTAAATTACCGCTGAACCTGTTGATTTTTATTCTGGTTTGTGCAATTTCTTATTTCGCATACCATTATCTGATCATCGGATTGGCGTTGAATCTTCTGATTTTATATGCGTTCTGTGGCTTTTTGGTTGTTTTTTCTATTTATCCGACGGTTGAAAAACATATGTTGATTCCGGCACAGAAACAGAAGAATGATTTTGAAAACATAATTGAATAATAAAGGAGATAATCTAACAATGAATCAAAAGAAATTTGACACATTTATGGGAAAAGATGTCATTGTAACCACTTTAAAAAATAAAAATGGTTGCACTGCAGAAGTTCTGAACTTTGGTGCTATTTTGCGTTCTCTTACCGTTCCGAACAAAAACGGTAAGTTTTTGGATGTAATTATCGGTCACAATGATGCCAAGACATATTTCGAGGACGGAGCGTATCATGGTGGTTTGATTGGCAGATACGGTAATCGTATCGCAAAAGGTAAAATCACCGTAAACGGAACTGAATACCAGTTGGCACTCAATAATGACGGAATTCACCACTTACATGGGGGTGACATCGGTTATTCCAGAAGATTCTGGGATATTGAAACCGTAACAGAAAATAGTATTACAATTTCTCTTTTGGATGAAGACGGAACTGAAAATTATCCCGGTACTGTTTCTGTAAAAGTTACTTATACGTTAACCGATGAAAACGAATTGAAAATCGAATATGCGGCTGTGTCTGATCAGGATACTTACTTTAATCCAACCAATCATTCGTATTTCAATCTTTCCGGTTATCAGGGAGGTCCCATTACTGACCATGTGTTAAGAATTGATGCGGACTATTATACTCCCACCGGAGAAGATTTGATTCCTACCGGAGAAATTCGTTCTGTTACCGGCACACCGTTTGATTTCAGAACTGCTAAAGTGGTTTCCGAGGATTTGAATTGTGATGATACGGACCTGAAAAATGGTAACGGTTATGACCATAATTTTATTCTGGGCGAACCGAATGAGTACAAAGAAAATGTTTGTGAAGTTTTTGATGAAAAAAGCGGAATTGTCATGAAGGTTTCTACTGATATGCCCGCAGTTCAGCTTTATATCGGCAACTTTTTGGATGGTACCTATACCGGAAAAGACGGTCAGCCTATTTTAAAAAGAACCGGAATTTGTTTAGAAACTCAGTATTCTCCCGATACTCCCAATCAGCCGAATTTCCCGTCTTGTATGATCAAAGCAGGGGAACCGTTCTATTCCGTAACCACCTATTCTTTCGATGTGAAATAAATAAAATAAAACATCAAAAAAGTGCTTGCAATTGCAAGCACTTTTTTTTGATATTTTACGACAAAACACTTTGTTTTTTGATGTTAATATAAACTTTAATGTAATTAGTGAAGGCAAGAAGGGATACCGCCAAAAATACAAGGATGAAACAAATTTTAAACGGTAAGGGAATCATCTGCCGGAATCCAATCATCGTAAAGAATAACAGAAAATAAACAAAGGAAGCCAGTTTTCCGAAAAGATTAGAGCCTAACACTATTTTCTTCTTATAGAGAAGAATTGCACCGATTAACATAAAAATTTCTTTCACAAACAGAAATATTGGAATGATACAAAACAGAGGTTCCACACATGTGATACATACCGAAACAATAAACTGAAGAAGCTTATCAGCCAAAGGATCTAAAAATTTTCCCATATTGGTGCTGGCAGAATATTTTCTTGCAATATATCCGTCAACAATATCTGTAACTGAAGCAAGTGTATACAACAGTAAAGATGCCGTATACCACATGTTCTGCTGTTGTTCGTAAAAGAACACAGGAATAAATGCGAACGCCATCAACAGTCGTATAACTGATAAAATATTCGGTATTATGCGAATCATATCATCCACCTAATTTGCTTAATAAGTAAGAATCTCTGCTACATCTACTAATTCGTTATCAAAATCTTTTTGCAAAGACAGGGCTTCAACGATGTCTAAATCAACGATATTAGTGTCTTTATATATTACAACACGGTTTGTTTTGCCTTCCAACAGTAAAGAAACAGCTTTTAATCCCATTTTGGAAGCTACTACTCTGTCCTTTACAGTGGGGGAACCACCTCTCTGAATATAGCCTAAGTTTGAAGGACGAGTTGCAATACCGGTTTGTTTTTCTATGGTTTTGGCAATAAACTCAATGCCGCCAATTCCTTCAGCAACCACAACGATAAAATGTGTTTTACCTTTTTCGGTGGTTTCTTTGATTTTATCCATAATATCGGTTAAATCGAATTTCTTTTCAGGTAATAAACAAACTTCAGCACCGGTAGCAACCGCAACATTGATTGCCAGATATCCTGCATTTCTTCCCATAACTTCAACAACACTGCAACGGTCATGCGAAGAACAGGTATCTCTGATTTTATCGATTGCATCACAAGCAGTATTTAATGCAGTATCAAATCCGATGGTATAATCGGAGCATCCGATATCGTTATCGATGGTACAGGGGATGCCAACTACAGGAAATCCGTGCTGAGATAAAGCCAAAGCACCACGGAAACTACCGTCACCGCCTAACACTACCAACGCATCAATTCCTGCTGCACGGGCATTATCCGCTGCTTTCTGAACACCTGCAGGAGTTAAGAATTCTTTGCAACGTGCGGTTTTCAACACCGTACCGCCACGGTTAATAATACCGGAAACGTCACGATATGTAAGTTCTTTCATATCGTTTTCCAAAAGTCCTTTATATCCGTTGTAGATTCCGATTACTTTTTTTCCATAATGTAATCCGGTTCTGACAACAGCACGAAGAGCTGCATTCATACCGGGAGCATCACCGCCACTGGTTAATACGCCAATTGTTTTTATTTCATTTACCATTTTGTTCTTCTTCCTCTCTTGGGGGATTATGCTGTCCACAATCTCGATTTTTACTTGGTGACGTTTTAAAAAGCCACCTTTCTATTATATACAATAATTCTAAAAAAATCAACACTTTTTTTCATTTTTTAGAAAAATTATAGATTTCTTTATCAAACGGAATGTTTTAGAGTACTTCTAAAAATTGCACATTGATATTATATGAGTTAAGAAAATATTTGATTGCATAGGAATCTGTCATTCCGGCCATAAACTCCAAAATCTCTTCCTCAGATTGTTTTTCTTCTTTTTGTGTTTCATAAATATGATAGAAAATTTTTTTTACGGTTTCATCTTTTTTTGTTACTTTTTCATTAAAATACAACCGTTCAAACATAAAATTACGCAGTTTTTTAAAATGTGTATCAATTTCTTCCGACATTTTTATCTCGTTTTTCCCCTGGCTGGTTATAATCATATCTCGAATCATGGTATCCAATCGCTGATTGGAAGAATTTCCAAGAGCTTTCCGTACATCAGAAGGGATATCCTGTTCAGATATCAATCCCAGTCGGATACCGTCATCCAGGTCAGAATTCAGATAGGCAAATTTATCAGCATATTTTACAATTCTGCCTTCCAACGTGATTGCTTCTTCTCCGGTTTCAATATTACTGTGTTTTAAAATTCCGTCCACAACCTCTTGGGAAAGATTCATTTTTTTCGCCAGATGTGCACTGTGTTTATTGTGGGAAAAGCCATGGAAAATTTCGTTTAATACACTTTCTCCTGCATGAGAAAATGCACAATGTCCGATGTCGTGTCCTAAGGCAATAGCTTCGGTTAAATCTTCGTTTAACCGAAGTGCTTTTGCAATGGTTCTTGCTACCTGACTCACTTCCAGAGTGTGCGTTAACCGGGTACGGATATGGTCATTATATTCAAAACTGGAAAACACCTGTGTTTTATGTTTTAACCGACGGAATTCCTTGCTGTGAATGATCCGGTCGCGGTCTCTTTGGAAACAGGTTCTGATGCTGTCTTCTTCAATCGGTTCAAATCGTCCCAGGGAGTTCACACTCAGACAGGCATACGGACTCATCATCAATTTTTCATTTTCTTCCGTCATTTTTCTGATATTTAATGTTTCCATACAAGCCTCCTTATCGGGACAGATCTTTTGCCAAAGTATATAATTCGTTACAATATAATTCTTTTCTCAGTTGAGGATTCTTTGCAATATCTTTTTTTGTCAGTCTGCTGTATATCGTTAGTGCAGAAGATTCTTTTGTTGCCTTCAGAAAATCCTGTCCGGTTTTGGTGAACGCAAGGACCCGGGTATATCCGGGGAGGTCTTCTGATTTTGGAATGTTTAACAGAAGGGAATATAACGCTCTGCGAATTCTGGTTTCCGGATAACGTTTACATTTAACGGCATCTATAATGTTTTGCAAAGATGCCTGGTCACGGTACTTTAAAAACCGGTTTTCCAGACCTTCTGATATATTGTTAATGCCGGAAATATCTTCTTGGGTAGCACAAAGCAAACGATATTTCAAGCATGGAATCAATGAATCCTCAAAGATAGGGTCAGTATTCGGAACTTCCGGAACAAAGAAGGAAATATCTTCTCCTTTTTTTATCTTTTTCCGAAGCAACGAAGCACTGGCAAACTGGCCGGAAGTTTCTTTCGAGTTATGGTCTACCGATATTCGTTTTATGGTGTAGGGGAGAATCGGGGAATGAAGTTTTTTTAATGCTCTTAGATATTCAACAGCTAAAATATTATTTGGTTGGTTCAGTAAGTCGGAATCAGAAACCGCTTTTGCATAGGTAACACCCGTTTTCATCTGATTTTTTAAAGCAGAAACATTTTGCAAAATTGCCGATTGTAGTACGGATAAATCTCCACACTCTGAACCAAAGCATAAATAGTCAATACTCCCAAGCTGATGTAGTAAATACACGCTGTAATAAGCATAATACTGAGCAGAAGTCAAAACAAATTGGGGAGGAAGTTCCAAAACTAAATCCACTCCATTTTTACATGCAATCTCTGCCCGGGAATACATATCAAAAACTGCAGGTTCCCCACGTTGTGTGTAATTTCCGCTCATCACAGAGACAACGCAGTCTGCTTGCAGTTTTTCTCTTACTGTGTCAATCAGATATTTATGTCCGTTATGAAAAGGATTAAACTCTGAAACGATTCCAACAGTTTTCACTTGTTTCTCCTCCCTTATTGAAAGGAAATCAGTTTTCTGTTTAAAATCAGATATTCCATTCCGGAATATACAGTGAATATCAGCATAATCCAGCTGAAAATCAGAGCGTAAGGCAGTGTGAATAGCTGACATAAATAGCTTTCCAACAGAATTGCAATCACAGCAGCAATTTGAGAAACAGTTTTTAATTTTCCGCTCATAGATGCAGCGATTACGGTACCTTTTCCTGCAGCAACCAGCCGGATGGAGGTTACTAAAAATTCACGGGTAATTACGACAATTGTAATAACAGGACTTAATTTTCCCTGTGCAACAAAAATTACAAAAGCGGAAATTACAAGAATTTTGTCTGCCAAGGGGTCTAAAAATTTACCAAAATCGGTAATCTGATTGTATTTTCTTGCAATATATCCGTCTAAAAAATCGGTCAGAGAAATCAGTAAGAAAATCAATGCAGCAATCAGCTCACGATTGGCACCGGGGAAGGCCAGCGCAAAATATACAAACACAGGAACCAGAAGAATTCTGGCGATGGTAATCATATTAGCAGTTGTCATTTTCTTAAGATGCAGGTGAAAAGCTACCTGCGTTCCTTTCTGTAGAATTTCATCAGTATTATTTAGCCTTGCAAATCCTTTGACATTTGTTCCATCAGACGTTTGTTTAATTCCTCGGCAGCATTATAACCAAGTTTTTTCTGACGATTATTCATAGCAGCAACTTCCACAACTACTGCAAGATTTCGTCCGGGCTTTACAGGAATGTTCAAGGTGGGAACACGATTTCCCAAGAGTTCGGAATATTCAGTGACAAGACCAAGCCTGTCATACTGTTTTTTAGGATCCCATGCTTCCAATTTTATTATCAAGTCAATTTTTTCAGTTTCTTTAATGGAACCCATACCGAAAATTCGGCGTACGTCGATAATCCCAATCCCTCGGATTTCGATATAGTGACGGATATTTTCCGGTGCTGTTCCAACCAAAGACTTATCGGAAACTTTTTTCACTTCAACTGCATCATCTGCAACCAGACGATGTCCTCTTTTTACAAGTTCAATAGCGGTTTCACTTTTTCCGACACCGCTTTCACCCATTATCAGAACACCTTCACCGTAAACTTCGCATAAAACACCGTGCAAGGTAACACGTTCTGCCAATTCTACATTTAAAAAGGCAATTAACTTTGCCATAAATTTTGATGTAGTTTGCTGAGTTCTGAGAATTGGAATATGGAATTCTTCTGCTGCACTGAGAAGCTCAGGAAACGTATCCTGATTTCTGGAAATAATAATTGCAGGAATTTCCCGTCTGCAGATTTCACGGATGCAGTGAAGTCGTTGTTCCGGAGTTTTTTGTTCTAAAAATGTCCGTTCTACTTTCCCGAAAATCTGAATTCGGTTGTTGTCAAAATAATCAAAAAAATCCACAAACTGAAGACCAGGTCTGCTGACATCGGTTGTGGTAATAAACACCTGATTCAAATCCTTATCGGAATATACGATTTCCAGATTACACTCCTGGATAATTTGGTTAAGAGTTACAGAAAATGCTCCCATTGATCTCCCTCCAATACACAGTTGAGAATTATTTTAAACTATTATACTACATACCATTTAATTTTGCAACTTTTTTTACTGTTTTGTTATATTAAATATTTATTACAGATAACAATAAATCTGTTGACTTTTAATTCTAATATTGCTATAATGATAGAAAGATTGAACTGAATTAAGACAAGAAGGATATGCATTATGAAAAAAATTACTTTACTTACTCTTGTTGTCATTCTTTTACTTGGAATGCAACCCGTGTATGCCTATAAAATTCCAAATAAATTTTGGCCGATTGATTCCAAATACCAATCTGCTGTAAATAGTAACGATTATTCCAACATTATTACCTATGCAACTCAGGAAATCGACTTAATGAAATCTCAGCCTCAGAATGAAACAGTTCTCCAGATTTTAGGTTCCCGGACTGAGATGCTTGCAAAGTCATATGAAGCGTTGGGAAACTATCCTATGGCTGCTGATTATTTTGAACAGTATGTTTACTATGCCCAGGCACTACATTGGGATGATGCGGTGAGAATTTCAAAAGCGAAAGTTTTGCATTACCGTCCTCGTCTGGACATTTATGAGCAGATCAACGATCCAAGCGTGTATTTTAATGCAATTAATGAACCCACTATGGGCGTGTTATTTGGAGTAACGTCTGATGCCGGAATAAGAAATCAGCTTACTGATGAATCCGTGATTTTATTATATCACCAATTCGGAAGTACAGATTTTGGCTGGCTTAATCATATTTTTTATCAGGCACAGGAAAAGAATATTTGTGTGGAGTTGGCATTAAACGTTCTCTACGAAGGAAACGACATCCGTCAGACAGCTGCTTCCGGTGCATTCTTTGATGCCTTATTCGCTGAGTTGAATCAGTATCCTACAGTTCCCGTTTTCTTCCGATTTGCATCGGAAATGAATGTGTGGAGTAATCCGTGTACTCCTCAGGAATTTATCACCGCATTTCAGTACGTTGCAAACCGGGTGCACAATGAAGTACCTCAGGCGGCAATGGTTTGGAGTGTAAATCAAAGTTCGTCCTGGAATATCAATATGCATGATTATTATCCCGGTGACCAATATGTTGACTGGGTTGGAGTATCTTCCTATCTGGGAAAATATTTTTTAGGTCGAAACGACTGGTCTGCGGAAGAGCAGTTTAACGATAATCTGTTTTTTGCCGGTGACAGTGCAGATGCTGTTTTAGCCCTGGAAGAAATTGTAACAACCTATGGTGACAGAAAACCCATTATGTTGTCCGAATCCGGCGTTTCTCATTATATCAATTCGCTGGGAATAGACGAAACTGCCTGGGCAATTGACCATTTGCATCAAATGTATGAATATTTGCCAAAGGTTTATCCGCAAATCAAAGCGATTTTATACTTCGACAAACGAATGCCGGCAGAAGTAAATGATTATGCACTTTCTGACAACAATGTTTTGGCAAATGAATATCTGATGGAAGTAAGCCATCCGTATTTTATCCACGGCGGGGAGACTTCTTCACAGGTTACCTATCGTAAAATTGATAACTACGTTAAAGTAACCGATGACGTTCTTGTTTTTGGTGTGTATCCTCATGTATACAAAAATACAACGCCTCAGGTGGATGTTTATTTTGATGGTTACTACATTACAGGTTTAACAGCTCCTCACTATCTGGCAACTCTGGATTTTTCCAATGAATCTGCCGGTCTTCATGAGTTGAAGGTGGCGGTGAATGGAGTAATCGAAAAAACCTATCAACTGGAAATTGTTCATCCGATTCAGTTGTTTTTGAATGGTCAACAACTGAATTCTGATGTTGCACCTGAAATTATTGACGGCAGAACTCTGGTGCCTGTCCGGATTATTACTGAAAACTTAGGTGCTAATGTAGAATGGTTTGGCGACAGACGAGAAGTTAGTGTTTCAAAAGACGGTGTATCCATTTTAATGGGAATTAACTATCCCAATGTAATTGTGAATGGTGAATATGAAACCATTGATGTTGCTCCGCAGATTATTAACAACAGAACAATGGTTCCCATCCGTTTTCTGGCAGAAAAATTTAATTTGAACGTTGCCTGGGATGAGGTGAATCGCTCGGTTTATCTTACACATTAATCATGGATTTTGTGATGGATGATTCGATGGTGGTTTCAAATTGATAGTTACATACATAAGTGAAGAAAGGTAAGGTTTGCTGTAATGTTAGCAAAAGAACAATTAACACAACACGCGGCGAATATTCGCGCAAACATTATTCGCGGAACCCATTATGCGGCTTCCGGTCATCCGGGGGGATCCTTATCCATTGCGGATATTATGACTGTTTTATATTTTGAAGAAATGAATGTAGATCCCAAAAATCCCAAAATGGAAGACAGGGACCGTTTTGTGCTTTCCAAAGGACATACTGCACCTGCATTATATGCAACCTTGGCAGAAAAAGGTTTTTTCTCTTCTGATGAAATTTTCAATCTGCGTAAATTAGGGCATATTCTTCAAGGACATCCCGACATGAAAAAAATCCCTGGAGTTGATATGTCTTCCGGTTCTCTGGGTCAAGGATTATCCATTGCAAACGGGATGGCATTATATGCCAAAGCAAATAACAAATCTTATCGTGTATATACTGTAATTGGTGACGGGGAAATTCAGGAAGGGCAGATCTGGGAAGCGGCGATGTCAGCAGCTCATTACAAGTTGGATAATTTGGTTGCCATTGTTGATAACAATAATCTGCAGATTGATGGAGAAATCGGAACTGTAATGTCACCCTATCCCATAGATGAAAAATTCCAGGCTTTCGGTTTCCACGTGATCAACATTGACGGACATAATTTTGAAGAAATTGAACATGCATTGGCAGAAGCCAAAACCGTAAAAGGCAAACCCACCGCAATCATTGCGAAAACGGTCAAAGGCAAAGGCGTTTCCTTTATGGAAAACTTAGCGAAGTGGCATGGAACTGCACCGAACCGTGAACAGGCGGAACAGGCGATTATGGAATTAACGGGAGGTAGCTTATAATGGAAAAATTGTCAACAAGAGCAGGGTACGGTAAGGCACTGGTTGAACTTGCAGAAAAGTATCACTATTATGTACTGGATGCCGATTTAGCGGAAGCTACCAAAACCATCGACTTTTCAAAAAAATATCCCGAACGTTTCTTCGATATGGGGATTGCGGAAAGTGATATGATGGGTACTGCTGCGGGTTTAGCGTCTTGCGGTGCAACTGTATTTGCAAGCACCTTTGCGATATTTGCTGCAGGCAGAGCATATGAACAGGTAAGAAATGCGATTTGTTATAACAATCTGAATGTCAAAGTTGCTGGAACTCACGGCGGTATTCTGATTGGAGAAGACGGCGGTTCCCATCAGGCAATTGAAGATGTTTCTTTAATGCGCACCATTCCCAATATGAAAGTCTTGGTTCCTTCTGATGCAGTTGAAGCAAAATACGCTGTAGAAGCGGCAATCAATGAACCTGGTCCGGTTTATTTGAGATTCGGCAGATATGATGTTCCGGTATTTAACACCAATGAAGATTATTCGTTTACCTTTGGAAAAGCAAATGTGTTAAAAAAGGGTTCTGATGTTACCGTGATTGCAATGGGAGATATGGTATATGAAGCATTGGTTGCATCGGAAGAATTGGAAAAAGAGGGAATTTCGGTTGGCGTTGTGAATATGCATACTGTAAAACCCATCGATAAAGATGCCATCAAAATAGCACTGGAATCTTCCGGTCATATTATCACTGCAGAAGATCATAATGTATTCGGCGGACTGTATTCCGCAGTTGCAGAAGTAGTGGCAGAGTTTGGCGGAAAGATTAGCGACAGGATTGCTGTAGAAGACCGTTTCGGTCAGTCAGGCAACCGTCCTGACCTGCAGAAAGAGTATGGGTTAACTGCAGAAAATATAATTGCAAAAATCCGTAACTTAATGAAGTAAAAAAAATAAATCAATCATTACCGTTTGATATTAGCACGAAAGTCCTTTTATCTTATCGAATTTTCGTTAGCAAATAACTAAAAAAAATTTCTGATTTGGAAGTGTATGCCAGGCGGTAGAAAGCATCTGTTCCATATCGGAGCAGATGCTTTTTGTTTAATAAAACAGGAGAAACAATATGAACGAAAAAGTCAGATGGGGTATTGTGGGAGCAGGTAACATTGCTCATAGATTTGCCAATGCAGTAAAAAATGCAGAAGGTGCCGAGTTGGTTGCCATTGCCTCCAGAAGTGACGAGAAAGGCAGTAAATTTGCAAAAGAACACGGTATCGAGCATGTATATGTCGGTTATGAAGAACTGGCAAAATCCGTTTTGGTGGATGCGGTTTATATTGCAACACCGCACCCGCAACATGTTTCCTGTGCAAAGTTATTTTTAAATGCAAAAAAACATGTGTTATGCGAAAAACCAATTTGCGTAAACGCCAAAGAAGCTATTGAGCTATCCGAATGTGCCAAAAAAAACGGTGTGTTTTTAATGGAAGCAATGTGGACAAGATTTTTACCTGCCATTATAGAAGCACAAGCGATGATTAATCGTGGGGAAATCGGAACGATTAAAAATATTCAGGCGGATTTTTGCTATCATTATCCGTTTGACATAACATCCCGTGTATATAACCCTGAGCTGGCAGGCGGCGGACTGCTGGACGTTGGAGTATATTGTTTACATTTTGCATCTATCTTTTTGGGAGATTATCCTGAAAAGATAGTAGCAGTCGGGGAGGTGCAGGATGGAATTGACCATCAGGTAAATTATATACTGCAATACAAAGACGGTTCTATTGCTAATCTTTCCTCTGCGGTAACTGTGGAAAAACCTGCAACAGGTTACATTTACGGTACCGACGGATATATTGAAATTCCCAATTTCTTCGGTGCAAATCAATTGATTTTGCATAAAAACGGAGAAACTTCTCACATTGAAAAACCGTATATGGGAAACGGCTTTGAAGATGAAATCACAGAAGTGTGCAATTGTATCCGTTTGGGAAAGCTGCAAAGTGATGTAATACCTTTATCCAAAAGCATTAAAATGATGGAACAAATAGATGAAATCAGACGACAGATTGGTTTGCAATATCCTTTTGAAACTTTATAATATTTCTGCAATTATCCTTGATTTTTTTTAAAAAGTATATTATACTTATCTTCCGAGGACAAAATTTGATAAAAAGGAAAATATTATGAACAAAACAACAAAAAAAGAACAAAATCTTTCCATTCGTTGGTTTTATATCATCATAGGTGTGATTGCTATGCTTTTTGCAGGAGTATTATATGCCTGGTCAATTCTAAAATCACCTTTATCGAAAGAATTCGGTTGGGGAGCATCTGAATTAGCATTATGCTTTACTTTGGCAATGACATTTTTCTGTATAGGCGGTTTGTTGGGGGCTCGCTTATCAAAAAAGGCAGGGCATAAAGTTGCTCTGATTTCGGCAGGGGCTTTATCTGCGACAGGATTTTGTTTGACCGCTTCTTTGGGCAATGTTCCCGTAATTGTACTGTATAGTACATATGGTGTGCTTGCAGGACTTGGTATCGGGATTGTTTACAATGTTGTAATCGCCACTGTAAGTTCCTGGTTCCCCGATAAAAAGGGGCTTTGTTCCGGTTGCCTGATGATGGGGTTTGGGGCATCTGCATTGGTATTAGGAAATGTGGCTGATGCAATGTTTAAAAGTTCTGTCGGTTGGCGTACCACATACGTAGTGTTGGGAATTTCAATTTTTGTTGTGATAGCGTTGGCAGGAATTTTACTGAAAAAACCGTCAACAGATATTGTCTTGCCCGCACCGAAACCCAATCAAAATACCCAGTCGGAAACATTTGAAACGCAAGATTATTCTTCCGTTCAAATGTTAAAAAGGCTGTCTTTCTGGATGGCATTTTTAGCAATTTCCTTCCTGGCAGCGGTTGGCAGTTCGGTAATCAGCTTTGCCAAAGATCTGGCACTTTCGGTTCAGGCACCGGAATCTTTAGCTGTTTCTTTGGTTGGTGTGCTTTCTGTATGTAACGGTATCGGGCGGATTTTAACAGGAGCCATCTTTGATGTAATCGGTCACAGAAAAACAATGATTTGTGCCAATATTTTAACCATTGGTGCAGCAGCTGTTACTCTGTTTGCGGTATCGGTAAATTCCTTGTGGCTTTGCATTGTCGGATTATGTCTGACAGGGATGTCCTATGGTGCTTGTCCTACGATTACTGCCGCATTTACGTCCTCTTTTTACGGGATGAAGCATTTTCCCAATAATATGGCAATTATGACATTTACTGTAATGGTTGGTTCTTTGGTCGCAACTGCATCCAATAAGGTGTTGGAACTGACCGGTGGATATAACGCCACTTTTTTGATGTTGCTTGGATTGACATTTGTGGCACTTGTTTTAAATTTATTGATTCGGAAACCGTAATTTTAAATGCAGATTTTTCATAAAAAGAAAAATCTGCATTTTTTTAAAATCGAACTATATGACACAAATATATGGAGAAATTACATTTACAAATGTTCGTTTATTTTATATAATAAAATAAGAGCGGAGGGTTTTTTATGAATTATTTATTAGGTGTTGATGTTGGGACTTCTTCCGTGAAGGCATCCCTAATTTCTACAGATGGAAAAAATTGTTTTTCCCAAACAGAAAAATTTACCTATTATTACGAAGAGAACTGTAAAATGATGGATGCAGATTGTTTTTGTGAAACCTGCTTTTCAATCTTTAAAAAACTGACGGATAGTATTTTAGCTGAAGATAACGTTTTAGCTGTTTGTATCTCGGGGGCTGGTGGGAATCCTTTATTTATCAAAGAGGGGAAAGCCATTTCTCCTATCATCGGTTGGCAGAATGAATTTGATGAAACAATTACCGAACAGATATTATCGGATATCAGCGCTGAAGAAGTTTATCAGTCTGTTGGTTGGCCCAAGCTTAATTTTATGCCGTTATCCGCACTTGCTTGTTATAAAGTGACAAAACCCGATTTATTTAAAAATTGTGATACCCTTGGGATGCATATTGAATATCTTGGCTACCAGCTGACCGGGAAATGGGCAATTACACCCTCGATGGGAACCACTTTTTATCTGATTGACCAAACCTCAGGAAACTATAATCAAAAATTTTTGAAGTTATTTGATATTACAGAAGATAAACTGCCTGAGATTTATGAAACTTGCTCTGTATATGGGCAGATTACGGAAACTATTTCCCAAAAAACAGGACTTCCGGCAGGGATTCCTGTAGTATGTGGTACCTTTGACCATCCCAGTGCCGCTCGTGGAACAGGGGTGTTTGACGAAAATGAAATTATGGTCTCCTGTGGAACTTCGTGGGTTGTTTTTGTACCTTATACAGAGAGATCGATCCCTTTATCCAAAAATATGTTGGTAGATCCGTTTATGTCTCCCAAAGGGAGCTGGTGCGGAATGATTTCCTTAACATCTGTTTCTGAAAAAATTGATGAATTAAAATCAAAATACTTTGGTGAGATTTCCCATGAAGAATTTGATCGTCTTGCAGGACAGTCGGAGTACGGCTGCAACGGTTTGGTGATGAAAGAAGATGCAACAGATGTATCCGGTTTTTCCGATTCTGATATTGCAAGAGCAATTATGGAATACATTGCCAATTTGTTGAATGAAATGCTTATTTCTTTGGGAAATAATGCAAAAGTAATCAAACTGGTTGGAGGTATCAGCAACTCCGAAGTATGGTGTCGGGTAATTTCTGAAGTAACAAAAAAAGAAGTAAAGATTATCAATGGAGAATATGCTGGTGCAATCGGAGCTGCCATTATGGCAGGGGTCGGAATCGGATATTATCCTGATGAACAAACAGGATTTCGTAGTATGAATTTTTAATGAAAAACGAGGTGAAATAAAAATGTTTGGGTTTATAGCAACTGATTACGATAAAAAAGTATATCAAGAACAGCTAAAGGATTTTCTTCCCGACCATTTCATCGATCTGCATGCTCATTTATGGAAAAAAGAATTTGAACCATGGGGTGCAAGCAATGGAGGGGCAACTTGGATTGACCGTGTGGCAGAAGATTTAACCATCGAAGATTTGGTGCAAACCTACAAGGATTTGTTCCCGGGAAAAACTGTAACCCCCAATATTTTTGGAGGAATTACACAGAATTTAAAACAGTGTAATGATTATGTATTGGAATCTGCCAAAAAATATCAGTATCCGCATATGTATCGTCTTGCGTATGATACCCCTGTGGAAATTATGGAAAAAGAAATCATCGAGGGTGGATTTGTGGGGATTAAGCCATATCTTTCCAGTAAGCCTGATTACATTCCCAACAGTGAAATCAGAATTTTTGATTTTATGCCAAAAGAACAGTTTGAAGTGGCAAACCGTTTGGGATTGGTTGTGTTATTACATATTCCCAGATCCGCCCGATTAAAAGATCCTGTAAATATTGGGGAATTAATGGAAATCGAAGAAAAATATCCTAATGTGAAGTTAGTAGTTGCTCATATTGGACGTGCATATTCCAAAGAAGATATGGGAGATGCCTTTGAAACCTTAAAACATAGCAAAAATATGATGTTCGACTTCTGTGCAAATACCTGTGATTATGCGATCGAAAAATGTCTGGAATACGTGGGGCCGGACAGATTGTTGTTTGGTTCTGATATGCCTATCACTAAAATGAGAATGTACCGCATTGTGGAAAACGGTGAGTATATCAACGTGGTACCCAAAGGCCTTTACGGAGATGTTTCAAACGATCCCAGAATGAGAGAAACCGATGAGAAAGATATCACCTGTTTCATTTACGAGGAACTATTGGCTTTCAAACGAGTTTCTGAAAAACTGGGGTTGTCTAAAGATGATGTCAATCAAATTATGTGTAAAAATGCAGAAAGGATTTTAGGATTGTGAAAATAGGATTATTACCGTTATATATTTCTTTATATGATGAAAATCATAGCTATTTAAGAGAAAGACTCGGTGTATTTTATGAAAAAATTACCGATTTGTTTCAGAAGCGTGGTCTTGAGGTGGTGACCAGTGAAATCTGTACCGAAGAACCTCATTTTGCTAAAGAAGTAAAGCGTTATGAGGACGAAAACTGTGATGCAATCGTAACACTGCATTTAGCATATTCGCCCGGCCTTAATTCTGAAAAAGTTTTAGTGAATACCAAATTGCCCATTATCATTTGTGATACTACAGAAACCTTTGATTTTTCTGATCATCAGAATTCCGAAGAACTGCTGTATTGTCATGGTATTCATGGCGTTATGGAAATGTGTAATCTTTTAAAGAAAAATCAAAAACCTTATGCTGTAGTTGCAGGACATTACGAAAATAGTGATGTCATTGACCGTGTAATAGGCTACATAAAAGCAGCGAAAGCAGCGAATGCAGTAAAAGGTTCCCGCGTAGGAAGCATCGGTGGATATTTTGACGGAATGGGTGATTTTCGTGTGGATGATACCCGAATGAAAGAAATTTTCGGAGCCACTGTTGTGCGTCCGCAAGCCAATGAATTAACACAACTGGCTCAGTCTGTCACCGAGGATGAAATCAAAAATGAGCAGGCAAAAAATGCTTCTGATTACATCTTTTTAGAAGCCCCCGATACACAAGTGTATAAAAACTCTGTTATTGCAGATTTAACCTTAAAAAAATGGATTGCAAAAAACAATCTTCAGGCATTCAGTGTGAATTTCCGTCAGATTGGTGAACTTTATACGATGCCCTTTAACGGAATTTGCCGTGCTATGTCTGAAGGAATCGGTTATGCTGGCGAGGGGGATACCTTTACCGCTTTATTTACCGGTGCTTTAATGCAAGGATACCAAAAAACTTCTTTTATTGAAATTTTCTGCCCTGACTGGAAAAATGATACAATCTTTATCAGCCATATGGGTGAAATGAATCATCAGGTTGCAGACGGCAAACCCACTGCATATGAAAATATTTTTACTTATGCAGATTGCCCGAATCCCGTGGTTTCTACAGCAGCATTCCAACCCGGTAACGGAGTGTTTATCAATATCTTTGAAGATGAAAAAGGATTCCATGCATTTATCGCTTCTGTTGAAGTGATAAAAGAAACCACCGACAACTTCCAAAGATCTATCCGTGGATGGCTTGATTTTAAAAAGCCTGTCTCAGATGTGCTGGAGAAAATCAGCGAATGCGGTGCAACTCATCACAGTATTTTGGTATACGATGCTAAGCCGGAAGAAATCGCATTCTTTGCAAAGCTACTAAATATTAACCCCATCTGTTATTAATCTCGTTTGTTGTATCAGCAGAAAGGAAACAATATGTTAAAAAGTATAAAACGTTCTTTAAAAGACCTACTTGGAAGTGACTATTTGGAAGCTGTAAAATCTGTTGCCGTTCAGATTAACGGTATGGATGAAGCAGAGGCAGATTTTTTAATCAATGAACAGGTAGACTTTTTCCCGGAAGATTATATTACCCGTATGAATGAACTGGCGAAAAAGACCGGAGAACAGGTTGTTGCCGGATTTTCCGATACCAATGAAGGTGCACCTACTGACGCCTATCGCAAAGCAACTCATCTTGGCGCAGCACCAATCGGTGGCATTGGTTGTACCCGTATCGGTGAGGATGGACGAGCTTACCTGATTGCAAAAAGCGAGCATTATCATTCTTCTTTAGGACATAATTTCCCCGGCTATAAACTGATAACCAACGCAAGAAAACTTGGTATTTTAAATGCAACCCATAACAATACCCGTGGTTACATCACCCGTCTTGCGGAACGGAAATTGGTTGCTGCAGCAAACGGGATTGAGGAACAGAGCGAAGCGATGGATTCTGTTTTATCTTCTAAAGATGCTCACGTGTTAAACCGTGTTATCAATTTAGAAACCGGTTCTTTGGCAGTGGAAGCAGGGATTAAAATGATGCTCTCCAGATTCTACCGTCTGGACGAATCCTTTGATATGCCAAAATATCACGGCAAAATACCTGTATTCTTTGTAATGGAAGACAACAAAGAAGGTTTAACCGCAAACTATCACGGTACTACCGTGGTGGCACAGACTTTTAGAGGAATGTGGCCTGAATTTTACGGAAAAATCGCTGATTCTAATTTATACAAAGTGGTAAGTGTTAAGAAAAACGATTTAGACGATTTTAAATCAAAAATCGAACAATATAATTCGGGTAACTACAAAACTGCAGGATTCTTACATGAAATCATTTTAATGAATTACAGCGGTATCAGACTCACCAAAGAATTTTTGCAGGGGGCTTATCAACTGTGTCATGAATATGACACCCTCACTCTCTGCGATGAAATTCAATCCTGTATGTGGTATGATGGCATGTTCTTATTCCGTCAGTATGGCTTGAATCCCGACTTTTCTATTATTGGAAAAGGATTCCCCGGCGGGGAATATCCTGCAAGTAAAATTATTACCACCTATCAGGCAGACACTTTAAATCAATTTGGTGCTTTAGTAACCAATGGTCAGGAAGAACTGGCAAGCCTGGCATATCTGATTACAATGGAATTTTCTGCTGCTAACGGTGAAAATATTACCCGTATGGGCGAAGTGATTGAAAACGGTATCAAATCACTTTGCGATCAATACCCTGTATTGATTGAAAAAGCAGACGGCTTAGGTCACCTTGCTGCAATTCACTTTCATTCTGTGGAAAAAGCAGGGGAGTTTACCAAACTTATCAACGCAAAATGCGTAGATATCAGTGCCCAGCTTTATAAAGCAGACTGTCCTCCCGGAGCACTGATCAAACCTCCGCTGATTGCCAATGAAGTGGTGGTAAACGTGATGCTTGAAAAGATAGAAGAATGTTTAAAAATTTTATCAGAAGAATAATAACATAAGATAAAAAAATACAGATTTTTAACGAAAAATCTGTATTTTTTTCTATATTTGACAATGAGAAATAATTATGATAAAATAATAGTAAAAAAACGGCTGTTTACCAATAATAGAAGTAATTCTGTTATGATAATAAGGAGAATTACTATGTGCACAGCCATTACCTATCAAACCAAAGACCATTATTTCGGCAGAAATTTAGATTTAGAATACTCCTATCAGGAAACTGTTACTGTTACCCCCAGAAATTTTGTGTTTCATTTTCGGAAAATGGGAAACATACAAAGTCATTATGCTATCATTGGTATGGCATATGTTTCGGATAATTATCCGTTATACTACGATGCTATCAACGAAAAGGGATTATGCATAGCAGGCCTTAATTTTCCTGATAATGCAGAATATAAACCTTATTGTGACGGAAAAGATAATGTAACACCCTTTGAACTGATTCCCTGGTTATTAGGACAATGTGCAACTGTGACTGATGCCGAAAAACTGATTCAAAAAATCAATCTTCTTGATGAAGATTTTAGCGAAGAACTTCCGTTATCTCCACTCCATTGGATGATTTCCGACAAAGAACGTTCCATTACTTTGGAATCGGTAAAATCAGGGATCAGAATTTATGAGAATCCGGTTGGGGTGCTGACGAATAATCCTACGTTTGATAACCAGTTGTTTAACTTAAATAACTATATGCAGCTCACAAAAGGAACACCAAAGAATTCATTTGCGAAAGATAGTGACCTACAGTTAAAAACCTATTCTCGCGGAATGGGAGCTTTGGGATTACCCGGAGATTCTTCTTCCATGTCCCGGTTTGTAAAAGCATCTTTTATCAAACTGAATTCGTTATCAGGTGATTGTGAAGAAGAAAGCGTCAGCCAGTTTTTCCATATTCTAAAATCCGTAGAAATGCAACGCGGATGTGTGGAATTGGCAAAAGATGTATATGAATTCACCCGATACAGTTCTTGTTGTAACACCGACCGCGGTATCTATTACTATACTACCTATGATAATTCTCAGATTTGTGCCGTAAATATGCATAAAGAAAATTTGGACGGCTGCAAACTTATCTGCTATCCCCTGAAGAAAAAACAAAATATTATGTTTCAGAATTGAGTGAAAAAACTGTTTTGAACAGTAGAAATATTTTTTTAATCTTAACTTGACACAAATATATGCTGTCGAATTTTGGCGAAATATGAAAGCCTTCCCCTTGAGGGGAAGGGGGACCGCTTGCGGTGGATGAGGTGGAAAAGAATAACGATTGCTTTCGCAATTACATCTCACCACCGCCGTCGGTGGAGCCTTTCCTCAAGAAGAAGTCTTGCGTGAGATGCATCTAAACAATATATCAATAATATAAAAAATGATAAACAATCAATCAAAGGAGATAAAAATGTCAAAAAGAAAAAGCATTATAATGACAATCCTTGGGACGATGATGACAGGCCTGGCAATCGGAGTGTTTTTGACACCGAATAAGATTGTCGGTGGTGGAGCGTCTGGTATTTCAACGATACTGTTTCATACAATAGGAATCCAACCCGGTATCAGTTTCTACATAATAAATATTATTTTTCTTGCTATGGGTTTCAAACTTCTGGGTAAGAAGTTTGTGGGAGAAACCCTTTTCGGTGCACTTTTATTGTCATTTTTTACACAAGTGTTCTCGGTAGTGCCAATATATACCGAAAATTTGATGCTCTCCACAATTTTTGGCGGTGTTTTGTACGGGATGGGAATCGGACTTGCCTTTGCTGCCGGTGCTTCAACCGGTGGAACAGACATTTTGGGAAGAATCATTCAAATCAAACTTCCACATATCCCGATCGGTAAACTGCTTCTGGCGGTTGACGGAATTATCATCGCTGTTTCTGCATTTATATTTCGTGACATCGAGCTTGTTCTATACGGTACAATCACTTTGTTTGTAACAAGTTATGCTATAGATTGGGTAATCAGCCAGTTGAATGTATCAAGAATTGCATTCGTAATAACAAACTATGGTGAAGAAATTTCTGAAAAGCTTATTTCAACATCACCAAGGGGTGTAACTCAAATTGATGTTCACGGAACGTATACCAACATGGATAAAAAGATGCTTTTCTGTGCATTAAAGGAAAGCGAAGCAGAGGTTTTTCAAAAGAAAATTCTTGATATCGACCCTGAAGCTTTTATCGTATTCTCGGAGTCGCAGAGAATCAAAGGAAACGGATTTTATCTATATAAATAATTTAAGAGGAATTTTAATTAGAGAGTAGATCGACTTTGCTTTGTTTTCATTTTTTGCCAACTGATAAATCCATAAATATCGTTGAATAAAAAAGCCACAAAACATACTACAACAGAAATGTAACGAATCTCAGAAAAACTTGCTAAACCCCAAAGTATTATAAGAATGATATCGTTAGTTGCATAAGCAACAGCAAAATATGGGCTTCTTCGGAACGTAAGATATACTGCAAGAAAACTTGTTGTAACTGATAGAGTACTCGGCACTATGTTGGCAGTATTAAAATACTTTAAAATAAAATAGAAAATAGCGGTAATTAAAACGGTGATCAAACACATAAATATAGTTTCTTTTGCAGTAATACTGTTTACCTTAACTTCAACATGGTTTCCGTTAAACGGGTTTCTGATCCAGGATATCAGTGCAAAAATCGCCATAGGCAACGTCATACCAAGATAGGTTATCATTTCACCATAATAGGCAAATGTATAGGATATTATACCATATAACAAGCTGAATATTATCATCAAAAACTGCCCGAACGGATTTCCTTTTGCATTAAAAATAAGTGATGTAACACCGATGAGTGAAGCCCATAAAGTCAGATAACTTTCCCGATCGAATATACAAAACGCTATCATAATCAGTAATACAGAAGAGAACCATACCGCAATATCGGTTTTGGAAAAATAGCTTTTTAATTTGTGCATAACGTCCTCCTAAAAAAAACATCCGCAAGTATATCTTCTAAGACCTAACGATATACAAACGAATGCTCAATGCTTCGACTACCCGGTGGCAGTATAATATTTTCATTGATTACTCGAGGAGAAGCCTATGTGTGTCAAATTTTCTTGACAAAGTCTCCCTTTTACACAAGGAATCCTTTTAAGTTTTTTATGTAAATGATATAGTTGTTATTAAATTCGATAGAAAGAGGATAAAATAGAGAAGTCGATATTTGCAAAATATTTTATTCTTAATTTGACAAAAGGCAAGAAAGAATATCTATATAAAGGAGATAAACTATGAAAAATATTACTATCGCAAATCAATTCAATGCATCCGCCATATCTTTAGGTTGTATGAGAATGAGTGATCTGGATGAAAAACGTGTGGATGCCATTATGGATACTGCTTTGGAGTGTGGTGTGAATTTTTTTGACCATGCAGATATATATGGTGTAGGAAATTCGGAACGTTTTTTTGGAGCGTATTTAAAAAGAAACACCGGTGTTCGTGAAAAAATTCTAATCCAGAGCAAATGCTCTATTCATGACGGTCAGTTTGATTTTTCTAAGGAACACATCTTAAAAGCAGTGGATGGAATTTTGTCCCGTCTGGGCGTAGATTGTATAGATGTATTACTGTTACACCGTCCCGACACCTTAATGGAACCGGAAGAAGTAGCAGAAGCATTCAATCAGCTGGAAACATCCGGAAAAGTAAAATACTTTGGGGTTTCCAATCAGAATATGATGCAGATGGAATTGTTAAAAACTGCGGTAAAACAACCACTAATCATCAACCAACTTCAGTTTTCTGTGACCGAGGCAGGACTTATCACTTCGGGAATGAATGTAAATATGAAAAATCCGGAATCGGTAATGCATGATGGTTCTTTCCTGGAATACAGCCGTATCAAAAATATTACCATTCAGACGTGGTCACCGTTTCAGCACGGTTTTTTTGGTGGGAGTTATATTGACAATGAAGATTTTCCCGAATTAAATAAAAAGTTAGCTGAAATCGGAGAAGAACACGGACTTAGTAAAACCGGTGTTGCAGCCGCATGGATTCTTCGCCATCCTGCCAATATGCAGTTGATTGCAGGTACGATGAACCCATCCCGTTTAGCCGAAATCTGCAAAGGTGCAGATGTAACGTTATCCCGTTCGGAATGGTACCAGATTTACCGTGCAGCAGGGCATACGCTTCCGTAATATTTACCGAGCTTTTTTTCTTTTAGATTTTGCCGTAGGAGTTATTATATGATGAAAGTTCCTGAAGAGGTTTTAACTATATTGGGACAATTAAATACTGCCGGACATTCCGCCTACGTAGTAGGCGGCTGTGTTCGTGACAGCCTTTTGGGACTGATTCCGGGTGATTGGGATATTTGCACCTCAGCATCGCCCGAACAAATGAAAGAATGTTTTTCAAATTATCATGTAATTGAAACCGGATTAAAACACGGCACTCTGACCGTTCGTGTAAATCATCAATCCTATGAAATTACCACGTTCCGTACAGACGGAAACTACACAGATTGCCGGCATCCCGAAAAGGTAACATTTGTGTCCGATATCAAAGATGACCTTGCACGCCGGGATTTTACAGTCAATGCAATGGCCTATCATCCCGATAAGGGGTTAATGGATCTGTTCGGGGGATTGAATGATTTATCAGATAAAAAACTAAGATGTGTAGGAGATAGCAAAACACGATTTACAGAGGATGCTCTACGTATTATGAGGGGGCTTCGGTTTGCTGCAACTTATGGATTTTCCATTGCTACTGAAACTGAGAAAGCAATGTTCCAAACGAAAGAATTACTTTTAAAAATCGCACCCGAACGCATCATTGTGGAATTGAAAAAACTGCTATTGGGTGAATATGCTGAAAATATTCTTTTAAGCTATCGAAAAATTTTTGGAGAAATTGTCCCGGAATTGGTACCGATGTTTGATTTTGATCAGAAAAATCCTCATCATTTGCATGATGTATGGACGCATACTGTAAAAAGTGTTGTTGTATCAAAAAAGGACATTATGATACGGCTGGCAGTATTGTTTCACGATATCGGAAAGCCAAAAACTTTTTTAATAGACGAAAATGGAATAGGACATTTTCATGCTCACGCTTTACGCAGTGCAGATATTACCCAAACAATTCTGAAACGGCTGAAATTAGACAATTACACCGTTGATACTGTAACCGAATTGGTAAAATATCACGATGCACAAATCGAAGCAACTGAAAAATCGGTGAAACGATGGCTTAATAAAATCGGACCAGAACAATTGGAGCGTTTGCTTTTTGTAAAAGAAGCAGATGCAAAATCTACTGTTTATGCCGAAGAAAAACTGAAGATTATCCGTGAAATCAGATCTATTTTTTCAAAAGTGATGGAAGAAAACGCTTGTTTTGCTCTGAAAGATTTAGAAATCTCCGGAAGTGATTTGATTTTACTTGGTATTCCGGAGGGAAAACTGATTGGAGACGTATTAAAAAAGCTTCTTTCGCTTGTGATTGACGGAGAAATCCCAAACCAAAAAGAAATACTATTATCCGTTGCCCAAAAAGAATATAAAAATATCAGATAAATTTGGTTTTTCATCTTGCCAAAAAAATTTTTTTATAGTATAATATATATCAAATAAAAATTCAGAGAGGTATCCCCAATGGAGAGAAAAGACAAACAGAATTATTATCTTGATATTGCAGAAGCTGTTGTTACAAGAGGCACTTGTTTAAGACGTAATTTCGGTGCGATTATTGTAAAAAATGACGAAATTATTTCCACGGGCTATACCGGTGCCCCCAGAGGCAGAAAAAACTGTGCGGATTTAGGCAGTTGTGTCAGAGAAAATCTGAATGTCCCCAGAGGTCAGCGCTATGAGCTTTGTCGTTCGGTTCATGCAGAAGCAAACTGTATCATCAGTGCAAAACGTTCCGATATGATTGGCTCCACCCTTTATCTGGTAGGAAAAGAAATGTCTGACGGAAGCTATGTTCAAAATGCAAATCCCTGCGCAATGTGTAAACGTCTTATCATCAATTCCGGCATTGAATGGGTGATTGTAAGAAATACGAAAGATGTGTTTACCACCGTTCACGTAAGGGATTGGATTTATAATGACGATACCTTAGGAAGCGGTTCTTATTAAAGCGTTCCGTACATAAACTAACAATATTAAGCAAATAAATGGAAGGAATTATAGTAGCATGAGCAAATTAACAGTTGATTTTTCCAAAACAAAAGGCTTTGTAGATGCTTCCGAGTTTGATAAGATTTCTTATCAGGCGAAAGCAGCAATAGACTTATTACATCAGAAAAACGGTCCCGGAAATGACTTTTTGGGATGGTTGGACTTACCCGCAACTTACGATAAAGAAGAATTCATACGAATTAAAGCTGCAGCTAAAAAAATTAAAGAACAATCTGATGCATTAATCACCATCGGTATCGGTGGTTCTTACTTAGGTGCCAGAGCAGCCATTGAATTTTTAAACGGTCCGTTGTATAATGTAAAAACAAAAGAATTCCCGCAGATTTTCTTTGCAGGAAATACCATCAGTTCAGAATATCACAACGATTTACTCCAGTTAATGGAAGAAAAAGATTTTTCTATTAACGTAATTTCCAAATCCGGTACTACGACTGAACCGGCTTTGGCGTTTCGTTTATTTAAAGATTTAATGGAAAGAAAATACGGCAAAGAAGGTGCAAAAGAACGGATATATGTTACCACTGATGCCAATAAAGGAACGCTTTTAAACTTAGCAAGGGAAGAAGGTTATGAAACCTTTGTGGTACCTGATGTAGTTGGCGGAAGATTTTCTGTATTGACTGCAGTTGGTCTGCTTCCGATTGCGTGTGCGGGTGCGGATCTGGATGCATTAATGCAGGGTGCTTACGATGCAATGAATGATTATAAAAGCACCAACATCGGTGAAAATGACTGTTTAAAATATGCTGTTACCAGAAACCTGTTATACCGTAAAGGAAAAAATGTAGAAACTTTGGTGTCCTATGAACCTGCCATGGTAATGTTCTCCGAATGGTATAAACAATTGTTTGGTGAAAGTGAAGGCAAAGAACAGAAGGGAATTATGCCCACTGCAATGAACTTCTCTACAGATTTACATTCATTGGGGCAGTATGTACAGGAAGGGTTAAGAAATCTTTTTGAAACCATTATTACTGTACAAACCCCCACAACGGATATCACCATTTCGGAAGACCCCGACAATGTAGACGGTCTGAACTTTTTAGCTGGAAAAACCGTGGATTTTGTCAATAAAAAAGCGTTCTTAGGAACCTTAATGGCACATTATGACGGTGGTGTTCCCAACATTGTAATTTCCATGGAGAAAAAAGATGAATACAATTTGGGCTACTTATTCTACTTCTTTGAAAAAGCATGTGCTATTTCCGGATACATACTGGGTGTAAATCCCTTTGATCAGCCCGGGGTAGAAGTATACAAGAAAAATATGTTTGCACTTCTTGGGAAAGATGGCTATCAGGATATGAAAGCAGAATTGGAATCCAGAATAAACTCTTTGTAAAAGTAATCAAAAAGTAACAAAAATATTCTGAAAAGTACTTGCATTTTTTTAATAATTGTGCTACAATTGTTTTAAGGAAAATAATTAATAATTTTTTTCTTTCACAGATGTTGTTTTTTGATACTATAAAAAGCAATATCTTGCACAAATAACTGAAGAAAGGGTTTTTAAGGGCGACCTTAAAACGATGAGGAATTTCATTATGATTAAAGTGTTAATTGGACCCAAAGGTACCGGTAAATCCAAAACTTTGATTTCTTGGGTAGCTGAATCGGTTGAAAATGAACACGGTAACGTGGTTTGTATTGTAAAAGACGATCGTTACAACTTAAGTATTTCCCGTGATGCAAGATTAATCAACGCATCTGATTTTGATATTAACGGAGCTGGCGAATTATACGGTTTCTTGTGTGGTTTGATTTCTATGAACTTTGATGTAACTCACATCTTTATTGACAGCTTAACCACCATTATGAAATCTTCCGTAAAAGATGCTGATTTAGTAATTCCTTACTTAGAAAAACTGTCTGAACAGTTTAACATTAAATTCACAATTATGATTAGCGGTGAAGAAGCTGAAGCTCAGGATTTAACCAAAAAATATATTGTGAAATAAAACCTCTTTCTTGTATATGAAAAGGCTTGCTATTTCGTATAGTGAGCCTTTTTTATGTGAAAAATTCAGTGAAAAAATTTGCTGTTTTTTCAACTAAGATATTGCATTTATTTGCAAATTATGATAAAATAAATTATTATGTGCATTTAACATTTCTAAAATAAAAGCGAAAGGATATCTGCATCGTAAAATTGCAGATAGATGAGGTGTCTTCAATGGGATATACACTTGCAGAAAAAATATTAAAAGACCACTTGGTGGAAGGCGAATTAAAGCGTGGAAGCGCAATTGCTATCCGAATTGACCAAACATTAACTCAAGATGCAACCGGTACTATGGCATACTTGGAATTTGAAGCAATGGGAGTAAAACGAGTAAAAACTGAAAAATCCGTTGCATATATCGACCATAATACATTGCAATCCGGTTTTGAAAATGCAGATGACCATCGTTTTATCGGAAGCATCTGTAAAAAACATGGTATTTATTTTTCCCGTCCCGGCAACGGTATTTGCCATCAGGTACATTTGGAACGTTTTGGAATTCCGGGCAAAACATTAATTGGCTCCGACTCCCACACTCCTACCGGCGGCGGCATCGGTATGATTGCCATTGGTGCAGGCGGTATGGACGTTGCAGTAGCTATGGGTGGTGGTGCTTATCATATTGTTTGTCCTGAAATTGTAAAAGTGGAATTAACCGGGAAATTAAGTCCCTGGGTAAGTGCGAAGGATGTTATTTTAGAAGTTTTGCGAATCCTGTCTGTAAAAGGCGGTGTTGGAAAAATTATTGAATATGCTGGAGAAGGTGTGAAAACTCTTTCTGTTCCCGAACGTGCAACCATTACCAATATGGGGGCTGAACTAGGTGCGACCACCTCTATTTTCCCGTCAGATGAAATTACAAGAGCTTTCTTAAAGGCACAAAAAAGGGAAGCGGATTATACTCCTCTGCAAGCCGATGCCGATGCTGTTTATGACCGTGTAATTACGATTAATCTATCCAAATTAAAACCGTTAGCTGCTTGTCCGCATTCTCCCGACAATATCAAATCCGTTGACGAAATCGGTAATATGAAGATTGATCAGGTTTGTATTGGATCTTGTACTAACTCTTCGCTATTGGATATGATGAAGGTTGCTTACATTTTAAAAGGTAAGACGGTACATCCTGATGTATCTTTATCTATCGCTCCCGGATCCAAACAAGTATTAAATATGTTAGCAGAAAACGGAGCGTTATCTATCCTGATTGATGCGGGTGCAAGAATTTTAGAAAGTGCTTGCGGTCCATGTATCGGTATGGGGCAGTCTCCCAATTCCAAAGGAATTTCCTTAAGAACCTTTAACCGTAACTTTGAAGGGAGATCCGGTACCAAAGACGGACAGATTTATCTTGTTTCTCCTGAAATGGCTGCAATTTCCGCAATCAACGGTTATCTCACTGATCCCAGAGAAATCGGAGATATGCCTGATTTCAAATTACCGGAAGTATTCACCATTAACGATAATATGATTGTTCCTCCGGTGGCAGAGGAAGATATGGATTCTGTGGAAGTTTTAAGAGGTCCCAATATCAAACCGTTCCCCACTTCAGAACCCTTAGATAACAGCATTGTTGCCGGCGTAAGCTTAAAAGTTGGAGATAATATCACTACCGACCATATTATGCCTGCCGGTGCAAAAATCTTACCCTTACGTTCAAACATCCCCGCGATTTCTAAATTCTGTTTTGCAGTGTGCGATGAATCGTTCCACGACAGAGCATTGGAAATGAAACAATCTATCATTATTGGTGGAGCAAATTATGGGCAGGGATCTTCCAGAGAACATGCGGCATTGGCTCCCTTATACTTAGGTGTCAAAGCAGTTATCACCAAATCCTTTGCAAGAATTCATAAAGCAAATTTAATCAATGCCGGCATCGTTCCGTTGACCTTCCAAAATGAAGCCGATTACGATTTGATTGACTTACAGGACGAATTGGAATTAACCAATATTAAATCTGCAATTCGTGAGAATGCTCCGATAGTATTACTTAACAAAACCAAGAATAAAGTAATTCCTCTGGTTCAGGAATTTTCTGACAGAGACCGTGAAATGTTGATTGACGGCGGACTGTTAAACTTCACGAAAAACCGTGCATAAAAGGAGAAATTAAAAATGGATAAAATTCAGATTGCAAAAGAAAAATTTGAAAAAATTTTAGAAAAACAGTTAAAAAGAGTTGAAATGATTAACGCCAACAAGGAATTTAAAAACTTTAAGGCATTAGATACCATCACCATCGGCGTATGCGGTGGTGATGGGATTGGTCCCAGAATTACCGGTGAAGGTCACAAAATTCTGGAGTTTTTATTGAAAGATGAAGTTGCCAAAGGTAAAGTGCAGTTTAAGGTGATTGATGGTTTGACGATCGAACGCCGTGCAGAATTGAACAAAGCAATCCCCGATGATACCCTGGCTGAATTAAAGTCCTGTGATGTTATCTTAAAAGGACCTACCACTACGCCAAGAAAAGGCGATCCGTGGCCAAATGTTGAAAGCGCCAACGTTGCTATGAGAAAAGAACTGGACTTATTTGCTAATGTTCGCCCTGTAAAAGTCCCCGAAGAAGGAATTGACTGGGCATTTTTCCGTGAAAACACCGAAGGTTCCTATGCTTTAGGGTCTGAAGGTTTTGAGGTGGATGATGACTTGGCAATCGACTTCTGTGTAACTACTACCGAAGGTACTGAACGAATTGCAAGAGCAGCATTTGAATATGCAAAAGCCAACGGAAAAAACAGAGTATCCATTGTTACAAAAGCCAATGTAGTGAAAACGACTGACGGCAAATTCTTAAAGCTTTGTAACGAAGTAGCAAAAGATTATCCCGGGATTGAAGTAGATGACTGGTATATCGACATTATGACCGCAAAACTGATTGACAAAAAAAGAAGAACCAATTTCCAGGTTCTCATTTTACCCAATCTGTACGGCGATATTTTAACCGATGAGGCTGCAGAATTCCAGGGTGGTGTAGGTACAGCAGGCAGTGCAAACTTAGGAAAGCAGTATGCAATGTTTGAAGCAATTCACGGTTCTGCTCCCAGAATGGTTCAAGAAGGTAGAGACATTTATGCTGATCCTTGCTCAATCTTTCGTGCGTGTGTTATGCTTTTATCTCATATTGGTTACACCGACGCAGCCGGCAAACTGGAAAAAGCATTGGATATCTGTATGTATACCGAAAAGAAAGTTGTTATTACCGGTAGAGCAGATGGTGCAACCAGTGCAGAATTTTCTCAGTATGTAATGGATACCGTTGCAAAAATGTAATGTATCCGATTGTTACACATCACATTATCATAACAGAAAGCAGATTATAACGTATGGAACAGAGGAAAAAAGTTTCTGAAGCTGTTGTAAAGAGACTCCCACGATACTACAGACACTTGTCTCAGTTATTAGAAGGAAATATTGACCGTATATCATCTAACGGGCTGGCAAAACGAATGAATATCACTGCATCCCAGGTCCGTCAGGATTTAAACAATTTTGGTGGATTTGGACAACAGGGTTATGGCTACAATGTGAAAATTCTTCATTCAGAAATCGGTAATATTCTTGGTTTAGGACAAGAATTGACCTGTGTCTTGATTGGTGCCGGTAATTTAGGTCATGCAGTTGCCAATTATACCAATTTTGAGCGCAGAGGATTTAAAATTAAAGGGATATTTGACAATAATCCTGCAATCATCGGAACACAAATTAACAACATCACAGTTCAGTCGGTTGAGAAGTTAGTCTCCTTTATCAAAACAAACAACATTAAAATTGCAATGCTGACCTTACCCGCCAATTCTGTCAGAGAATTGATTGATACCATTGTAGCAGCTGGGATTAAAGGCATTTGGAATTTCTCATACCTTGATATGGAATTACCAAGCAATGTGGCACTTGTCAATGTACATTTGTCAGACAGCTTAATGACATTGGCATACAAAATCAATGAAATTGAACTTTTAAAAAAATTAGAGGAATCGGTCTGACTTTGGAGAAGATACTATGAATTTAGTCGAAATATTCTCGCAAGCAAAGGCAGTTTCAGAAAATGAAGCTATCCTTACAAAAGGTGAAATCCTGGATTTTACGGTTTATGAAGAACAAAAGAAAATCGAAGTCACCGTATTATTTCCGGAAATCATTTCAAAAAATTTAATTTTTACGATTGCCAAAAGTATTCGGGAAGCCTATCAGTTATCAGTCATCAAACTGTATACCAGATATCCTGAAGCTTTGTTTTCTGATACCTATTATCCTGAGCTTCTCACCTATATTTCTTTAAAAATGCCTGGTGTCAGACAATTTTTAGAGAATTCCTCTGCAACTTATCAGAATCAGATTCTAACAATTCAACTTTCCGGAACCGGGGCTGATTTGCTGTCACATAATGGTGCCGGTGAAGAAATGAAAAAATTAATTCAGGAAGAGTTTTCTTTGGAAATCGACATCATCTTTGCCGATGGAATAACAGAACCCAGAACTGATAATTTTTTGGAAAAACGAGCGGAATATATTCGTGAAACCGTTGCGTCCGAAATGGAAGAAACCATCAGGGATTTATCTGAAAAGAAAAAAAGTCCTATTGTAATGGGAAAAGAAATCAAAGGAGAAGCAGTTCCTATTTCCTCATTGACTGCGGAAAGCGGACGTGTTGTAATTTTAGGTTCTGTATTCTATTTGGAGGAACGTGAAACCAGAAACGGTTTTATGGCACTTAATATGGATGTGACAGATGGAAGTTCATCCATCACTGTAAAAAAATTGTTTACCAAAGAAGAATATAGTGCATTTTCATCTAAAGTTAAGGTTGGAACCTGTGTCAAAATTCGTGGCGAAACTATGTACGACAAATATTTGAGGGATTATGTGATCAATCCCTACGATATTTCATTAGAAGAAAAAGAAATTCGTCAAGATAACAGCGAAGAAAAACGAATCGAACTTCATATGCATACCAAGATGTCGGCAGTTGATGGTGTGTCTGATGTACAGACCTTAATTGACGCTGCTGCTAAATGGGGACATAAAGCGATTGCAATTACTGACCACGGAGTGTTACAGGCATATCCCGAAGCCTATTTACATGTAAAAAAGAAAAAGCTTGATATCAAGCTTTTATTCGGTGTGGAATGTTATCTACTGGACGATCTGGCAGATATCTATCACGGAGAAGATGCTCCGTTAAATACAGAATTTGTTGTTTTTGACTTAGAAACTACCGGTCTTGCACCGCAAACTGAACGAATAACCGAAATCGGGGCGGTAAAAATAAAAGACGGAAAAGTGATAGATCGCTTTTCAGAATTTGTAAATCCCAAAAAAAACTTAACACCTGAAATTTCCAATCTGACCGGGATTACCGATGCAATGCTTGCAGGTAAGCCGGACGAAACAGATGTGATTCCACGTTTTATGGAATTTGTGGGAAATGCTGTTTTAGTGGCACATAATGCATCCTTTGATATGAGCTTTTTAGATGCTGCATGTGAACGTCTTGGAATTTATCAGGACCGAAAATATTTAGATACCCTGGACCTTGCCAGAAGAATATTCCCTGATCTGAAAAACCATAAACTGGATACGTTGGCAAAAGAAACTCACGTGGTGTTAGAAGGGCATCACAGAGCTGTAAATGATGCAGAAGCATTATTTGGAATTTTTCTCGTCCTCTTGGAAAAAGTATCGGAACAGGGGATCAGCTCTTTGTCCGAAATGAATACCAAACTTACGAAAAATACCGATACTCTGCGTCCCTATCACGGAATTATTTTAGTGAAAAACAAAGAAGGTTTATTGAATCTTTATAAATTAGTAACCAACTCCAATTTATTGCACTTTAAAAAAAGACCTCGTATGTTAAAAAGCGAACTTCAGCAAATGCATAACGGTTTAATCTACGGAAGTGCCTGTGAAGCCGGTGAGCTTTATGGTGCAATCAAATCAGGCGCAAAACAAAGTACCATCGAAAAAATTGCCTCTTTTTATGACTTTTTGGAAGTTCAACCGTTAGGGAACAATGAATTTATGTTAGAAAGCGGTCAATATACCCAAGCTGACTTAATTCGTTTTAATAAAGAAATCATCGCGTTGGGCAAAAAGCTTGGTAAACCGGTTGTTGCAACGGGGGACGTACACTTCTTAAATCCCGAAGACAGCGCTTACCGAAAAATTTTAATGTATGGTCACGGATTTAAGGATGCTGACAAACAAGCTCCGTTATATCTTCGTACCACCCAGGAAATGCTGGATGAATTCTGGTATCTGGATGAAGAAACAAAAAGAGAAATTGTCATCACAAATCCCAATTTGATTTCTGATATGTGTGATGATGAAATTGTTCCGATCCCGAAGGAAAAACATCCCCCGGTTATCCCCGGTGCGGAAGATGAACTTCGTCAGATGACCTATGACAGAGCCAAGCAAATTTACGGAGATGATTTACCGGAATTGGTGAAAGAACGAATGGATAAGGAATTAAACTCCATTATCACCAACGGGTTCTCTGTAATGTATATCATTGCACAAAAATTGGTAAAAAAATCCTTGCAGGATGGATATCTGGTTGGTTCCCGAGGTTCTGTTGGCTCATCTTTTGTTGCATTTTTATCAGGAATCACCGAAGTAAATGCGCTTTGTGCTCACTACATCTGTGAAAACCCGGATTGTAAATATTCCGAGTTTTTCACCAACGGAGAATACAACTCCGGTTATGATATGCCCGAAAAAACTTGTCCCAATTGCGGCAGACGGTTAAAGCAGGACGGGCACGATATTCCGTTTGAAACCTTCCTTGGCTTCAACGGGGATAAAGAACCTGATATCGATTTAAACTTTTCAGGAGATTATCAGCCTATTATTCATAAATACTGTGAAGAAATATTTGGAGAAGGTCACGTATTCCGCGCCGGAACCATTTCTACCATTGCAGAAAAGAATGCGATGGGATACGTCAGAAAATATGTGGAAGAAAACAATTTACAGGTACATTCTGCAGAAATGAGACGTCTTGCTATGGGGTGTGAGGGTGTGAAAAAAACGACAGGACAGCATCCCGGCGGTGTTATGATTGTTCCCAAAGAAAATGAAGTATTTGAATTTTGTCCCATTGCACATCCCGCGGATGACAGTGAAAGCGATATCATCACTACCCACTTTGCTTATACGTATCTGCATGACTGTCTGTTAAAGCTTGACTTGTTAGGACACGACGATCCTACCATGATTCGTATGTTAAAAGATTTAACCGGTCTTGACCCTCAGACCATTCCGTTGGAAGATAAAGCTACAATGTCTTTATTCACAGGAACAGAAGCGTTAGGGGTTACCCCCGACGATATTAACTCTACTGTCGGCACCTTTGGTGTGCCGGAATTTGGAACCAAGTTTGTTCGTCAGATGCTGGTGGATACGAAGCCAACTACGTTTTCGGAATTGGTGCGTATTTCAGGACTTTCTCACGGAACAGATGTTTGGCTGAACAACGCGCAGGATTTAATTAATTCCGGAACAGCTACCTTAAAAGAAGCCATTTGTACCCGTGACGATATTATGACCTATCTGATTTATAAAAATCTACCGCCAAAGACTGCATTTACCATTATGGAAAGTGTTCGTAAAGGGAAAGGGTTAAATGACGAATGGGAAGCAATTATGCGAGAGCATGATGTTCCCGAATGGTATATTGACAGCTGTAAAAAAATCAAATATATGTTCCCGAAAGCACATGCAGTTGCATATGTTACAATGGCTTTTCGTATTGCATATTATAAAGTTCATCATCCGCTGGCGTACTATGCGACTTATTTCTCTGTTCGTGCAGATGACTTTGATGCGGATATCATGGTTGGTGACAGGGTAATTCCGAAAATTAAAGAATACGAATCCATCGGTGCTGATGCAAATGCGAAAGAAAAAAATATACTGACTATTCTGGAAATGTGTAACGAAATGCAAAAACGCGGTTTTTCGTTTTTACCCGTGGATTTGTATAAGTCAGATGCCACTAAGTTTCTCATTGAAGAAAATGCATTGCGTATGCCCTTTACCGCAATGAAAGGTCTTGGAGCAACTGCGGCAGAAACCATTGTAGCTGCCAGAGAAGAAGAACCGTTTTTCTCAAAAGACGATTTATTAACCCGAACCAAGATTTCTAAAACAATTTTAGAGCAAATGGACCAAATGGGTTGCACTGCCGGACTTCCTGACTCATCTCAGGTTGGAATTTTTGACCTTTTGTGAGGAGTTATATGCTGAAAAACGCTGTAAAATTATCTCATTTTTATCTTGAAAATTTCATAAAAGACGGTGCCTTTGCGGTAGATGCCACTTGCGGAAATGGTGGTGATACGCTATTTTTGGCAGAACTTGTGGGAGAAAATGGTATTGTTTTTGGATTTGATATCCAAAAAGAAGCCATCCAAAACACCAGGCTTCGACTGGAAAACGCAAAACTTTCCGACAGAGTTCAACTTTTTTTAGACGGCCATGAAAATATGGAACATTATCTTGATAGTCAATTGGTTGATGCGGTTGTTTTTAATTTAGGCTATCTTCCCAAAGGTGACCATTCCCTTCATACCAAACCAAAAACTACTATTTCAGCCATTGATACGGCTTTAAAACATTTAAAAAAAGAGGGGATTGTGGCAGTTAGTATCTACCATGGCGGTGACAGCGGATTTGAAGAACGTGATGCTGTGTTATCTTTTTTGAAAACCCTTGATAAACACATCTATAATGTAATCATCCATCAGTATACCAACAAGCCGAATAATCCACCGATTTTAGCCATTATTTGTCACAATGATTAACAATTCAGAAAGGGCAGGGGAGATTGCACCATGATAATTGATAGCCATAGCCATTATGATGATACTCGTTTTGACGGCGACCGTGAAGAACTTCTCTTAGGATTAAAGAATCAGAATATCGAAAAAATTATTAATGTAGGATACAATTTAGAATCCAGCAAAATGGCTGTAAAACTTGCAAATACTTATGATTTTTGCTATGCCGCAGTTGGATTTCATCCCAGCGATGCCAAAGATTTTACCGAAAACGAAGCCCGTAAACTAATTGAGCTTACCAAAGACCCCAAAGTAGTATGTTGGGGCGAAATCGGATTGGATTATCATTATGATAATATCAATAAAGAGCAGCAAAAAGCAGTTTTCCTACATCAGATGGAAATCGCAAAAGAATTAAAAATACCGGTTGCAATCCATACCAGGGATGCTATGGCTGATACCATAGAAATTGTAAAAAAATGCCAAACTCCGGGTGTGTTTCATTGTTATTCCGGAAGTTTGGAAATTGCCAAAGAATTGGTAAAACTTGGATATTACATTTCATTTTCCGGAACAGTAACGTATAAGAATGCAAAAAATGTGAAAGAAGTTGCTAAATGGATTCCGTCAGATAAATATTTAATCGAAACCGATTGTCCATATTTGTCTCCGGAACCTTTACGCGGAACCCGAAATGATTCATCCAATTTAAAGTATACTGCACAGCATATCGCAGAACTCAGAAATGTTTCTGTAGAACAGGTTGTCAGAGAAACCAATGGAAATACAAAGCGCTTATTCGGCATCGTATAAATAAATTCTATTTGATTCACACGCACAGAGATTTTTTTAAAAGTTTATAAAAAATTGTAAATCAACAAATAACAAACCAAGAAACAGAAGAAACTTTAATTATAAAATAGTTATCATATATTGTAAAAAAACTATTGGTAAGCTATAACATGGATAGAATGGATGGATTGGATAGTTTAAAAGCAGAATGTTCAGAAATAAACTGATAATAAATTCAATAAAAACACTGCCCCTTTTTAAACAAAATTTTTATTTTGTTGAGTAAAATATGTTTCGTTTTGCATTATGATAATGATTGAAATTCAGTCCCCTTACCATAAAATAAAAAACGCTACCTAAGCAAATAAAAAGCTTAGGTAGCGTTTTTTTACGTTTAGTTGTCGCCTTTTACATCTACAATTAAAACTAATCTGGTTTCACCATCGTAATTGTAAATATAAATAAAATCATCGTTATCTAATTGATCAGCAGAACGATAATCATATGTATTTTTATCCGTTTCCGCATCTAAGATAGTTGTCACAGTTACTTTGTCTCTTCTCACGTTAATCTGATATGCAACAGTATTCAACATAACGTAATAATCGTCAATTCTGTCTTCGTCATAAGCTTCAGTATAATTTCTTTCACCGTTTACAAATGTATCAGCATAATTATTTGCATCTACTAAGCGGACTGTGCTTACGCTAACGGCATATCCCTTCCCTGCTGTTGCGAAACCTGCAAGTTTACATTCTGCTGCTTGCGTTGACATCATAGTTTCTGCGATCGCTTTTGCTTCAGCTTCTGAAGTCGGTTCAGAATAGTTTTCGGTTGATAAAAATGTATGATTTGCATCGCTTTCTAAATATGCTGTTTCATAAGTACCGTTAATTGCATTGTCCAATACAACATATCCTTCTTCTGTTTTCTTTGCCAATACCAGCGCATCTGTGATTTCGTCAATCCGGTTAATGGTATAAAGTGCTGCGTCGCCGTTATCAAGATTTTTAGCAGCTTCACTTGCATTATCTGCAACACTAAATGAAACTTCTTCTCCGTTAACATAACCCCAATATTTAATTTTTTCCGGGTTATCAGTAGTAGGAACAACCGCCCGTTTGGTAATGATAATAGGATAGGAATCTGGATTAATGATAGAGGATGTGGTATTGTAAGTAAAAGAAAACAGCAACTCGTTGGAGGAATCAATAACACCGACGCCTTTGTAGTTTTCTCCGTCAATCAAATCCATTTTTGTGACCAGAGCAGTATTTTCTTTGGAAACATCAGCAGCTTTTCCGGCAGAAGTACCGGTCAATACAGTTGCATCCGTAATTTTATAATTACCGAAAGCATTATTTCTGTAGGTGGAATCGAAAGATACAAATTGTGTATTTTCCAATACATTACCCATATGAATTCCGCTTAAGGTATCAACCCGTCTGATTTCATTTTTATCGTTTATCCGATATGCGATCAATTCCCCTCTTGGAAATTCTTCTGCAAGTGCAACAGCACTGTCAAATGTAATCCGTTCTCCGTTAACCACAGAAGATAGCAGATGCGATTCCTGTTTGCCGTCTTGGTTTAAAATTTGTAATGTACAGATTGGTTCAAATGTTTCGCTATAATACACTTCTGTAATTACGCCATAGGATATGTCAGATAATACTTCTTGTGTGTCTTCAATCGGTACTTCGTATAAAATAACCGCCAGAGCATTTTTATTCATATCATACAAAATACCGTAATTGTAGTTTTGTTCATTTTCAAGTATTTCAAAATCAGAAAGAACGACATTATTCTCTGTAACGTCTCCCTGTGCACCGTCTGTTACAAAGAAAATGGTATCTTCGGTAATAAAGTAGCTGCCCAATTTGGCGTTATTACGTCTATACTCACCGCTGACAGTTCCGATTCTCTCACCGTTTTTCAGCGTATTAGAGGTACCGCCACCCTGCACATCATAAGCACAGATTTCATTATTTTCATTTAAATAATAAGTAAGAATGGAACCAACCGGGAATGAGCTTTCAAAAATGGTTATATTTGGATAATTAGTTGTGACACCATTAACCTTTTTCGCAAGATTGTAAACCTCTACATTCCCCTCTTGTGTCATCAGTTTCAACTGATAATCAATATCAAACTCTTCCCAGATACCGACGTCTAAAATAACTCCGATATTTGCATCAAAAGCAAATTGGTATTTCACAATTACATCGTCACAGGCCACAAATTCGATACTGTCACCCACTGCAACATCGGAATACTCTTCGGTTAACATCCGATAATCAGTACCTCCAATCGTGTATCGGGTACAGCCGGAAGAACTATTGATATTGGTTACTTCTCCTACTATAGTTTTCGTATTTTCTACTGTAATGTCGTAGAAAGTATATCCACTGTCATAGGATTCTTTTACACGAACCAATTGTCCTTCTTTCATCTCTTCAATGCTGAGGTTGGATTCAAATAATGTGTAACTGTCTTCCTCATCCAAATAAAGAGCAGAGCGTGTAAATGTTCTCATTGCATCAAAATCTGCAAACACACGATAATTAGCCCGGTTGATGCTTCCGATTAAAAACGCTTCCTCGTAATCGATATAAACTGTGTCATATAAACCGTCTATATCGGTATCTACATAACGATATTCAGTGATACAGTCATGATAACCAGGAACAATATCGTAAACAGATGCAACTTCATAATTTTTATATACAGAGACTTCATCTGCTAACGGCAATCGGGATGTGTTAGTTGCTGTTTCGGATGCATAATACTCTGCTTCATTATTTCCGTTATCAGTGGTTACCAGATCAATAGGTTTTATGGAAATGGTTTGATTGTATTCTTCAATTGGTGCTGCCCACCATAAATAATACGTACCGTCATCTAAAATATTCAGCATCACACGACAATATAATCCCTGCACTTCATAGAGGTTATTATTCCGTGTAGAAACTGTAATGGTGTCTCCGATAACAAAATCTTCTATCGTGTAACCGGCATCTTCTGCACCTTCAAATAATAATACATGATCCAAAATTTCAAATGATACATCGGTTTCATTATTATGTAAGGGTGCATAGGCAATTTTACCATCAAACTGTACAAATTTATAATGGTCAACATTAGAAACGATGAGTTCGTTACCACTGTATGTTTCATTGACGCTACCTTCCGGAGATAATGTTTCTAAAGAGTCTAACATAATCGCTTTGAAACGGTATTCCTGCAGAGCCGGATTTGTTAAACGAATCTCAGCGGTGTATGGTCTGCAATAATGATCTGCAAACGGATTTTCTATTGTAATCGGGAAATAAAACACATCGACTAACAGATTGTTTTCTCCATCATACACAGGAATGTAACATTCTGTAGAAAGGGTGCCCATCCCTCCGGCTTCACCATAAAAATTGATTGAAACTTTTGCCAAATCTTGTGACATAAATGTTACATTTGAAATGGAGTAACTAAAATCCTGTTCTGTAATTCCTTTTTCAACGATTTCTTCTGATGCAAAAGCCACGGTTGTCAGCAGCATGATAAATGCTAAGAACAATGCGAGAGTTTGTTTCATTTTTTTCATTAGAAACCTTCCTTTCTTTTTTTGAAAATAAAAAAGTGTGCGAACAATCAAAAGCCCGCACACCGAAAAATGCACTGCTCCGATTGCTGGCACACAATTTTCATTTCCTAAGATTGGGTATATGAAAAACAGAGTGTACATTTTTACCAAAACAGTAAAAGAGTATACACCTAATCTTAGAGAAATATTCAATTGTGTGCCAAGTTCAGTATAACATACTTCTTTTTAATATGCAAGAGAATTTTAAAAATTTGTTATTTATTTTTCATAAGAGATAATTCTGTCATTTCCGGCACCATAAGCATAGGAATATATCACGCCGTCAGTTAAGTCAATGATATAAAATGTGACTGATGTATCTTTTGCAGTATTCGCCACTTTTTTAATTTCTTTCGCAACATAGTCACCATTATTGGGATATGCGGTTGCTTTCGCACCGTAAAACGCTGTGTTTGGTGTAGATACTCGAACAATGTCGGTAGTAATTCTCTGCCCTGTGATATCGGTATAAGCCAAAGTTCCGTAACAATCATTATGTAAATGGCCATGAATATTTCCGATAATTTTTGCCTGGTTTTTTCCGGCATAATGATAAGTAATTGTCTTTTTAGTTATGGTATCATTATGAATGGTTTTCCATGAATCATTTACTTTTATCGTATACGATTCTCCTGCTTCATAGGCATTTAAGATACCAATCACATCTTTTGTAACATCATAATCGGTCCACTGTGCAGAACGATAATAAAAATCAAGCGGAATATGGGATAAAATGAGAATTTTCCAATCCGCTGCATCTTCTTTTTGAGATAGATCAAGAGATTTCATCAAAAATTCTCTTTATTCATAAGAGACGCCATAGCTACCCGTTCCGCTTAAATAATCGCAGGTATTTAAAGCAATTACACGAACCTTCTGAAATGGAAAATCTGTATATCCATAGGAACGTTTCGGATTCAATCCGCTGACCTCGAAATTGTTGTAATGCCCGATGGCAGACCATTGCCGTATAATATCACTAAAATATAAAGGAAAAGTTTTCTTATCATTCAGATAAAAATCCTTTCAGTAAACTACTGCTTTTTTCCAACCTTAACTTTGTTTCCGTGTTCATCCAGAATATAGGTCTGATCTAAAGTTTGTTTTAAATTTCCGCGAAATGCAGCAATATATTCATCACGGAGTTTCTTTTGCTCCAGCTTTTCCTCGTCAGTTAAACCTACCTCACGGGATTTTTTTGCTAGTTCATTAATTCTTTGAATATTCATACTAAAAAAACTACTCCTCTTCAATATAGGTAAAACGTTTCACTTCCCTACCCTCGTGGATGACAGTTTCATTCCACATAGATAATGGACGGACCCACACGCCAAACTCTCCGTATAATGCACGGTAAACTACCATATCTTCCAGGGTTTCACTATGTTTTGCAATGTATAATGCTTCGTACTCATTTCCTTTAAAATGTCTGTATTTTCCAAGTTTCATATTTTTTCCTCTGTTAACACATAATTTTTCCGGGATTTAAAATGTTTTTCTCGTCAAACACTTTTTTAATACCACGCATTAAAGCAATAGGAGTTTCGCCGTATAAATCTTTTAAATATTCTTTTTTCGCATAGCCAATGCCGTGTTCACCTGACACAAGACCGCCAAGTTCTTTCGCTTTGTCATACATACGGGCAAAACATTTTTCTAAAGTTTCTTCCCATTTTGTTTGTGAAAGTGTATCACGGCAAATATAGATATGAAGATTTCCATCACCGGCATGACCAAAACTGGGAATACGAACATTCATTTCTTTGCTTAAAGCATGGGTGAACTTTATAAATTCATCAATCTGATTCACAGGAACAACTACATCACATTCATCCATTTCAGTAGTAGATGCTTTAATTGCTTCTAAAAATGCACCTCTGGCAGACCATACGGATTTTTTTCGTTCTTCCGTGTCAACGATGTAGGCGTCAATCGCACCGATAGATAAACACAATTCTGCAACAATTTTCATATCTTCTTCTACCTGAAAACGGGTATTGCCGTCAAAGGTCAAAAGGATATAAGCATCGTTTTTTGTATCAGGAAATTTTTTTCCAAGATAACTTTCTGAAAACAGAATGGTATCTCTTGACATGTATTCTACCGCAGTCGGAATCACTTTGGATCGCATGATCTGCGGAACAGATTCAATCGCACTTTTCATATCCGGAAATGGTACTAAAAGGCTGACAGAAACCTTGGGAAGCGGAACTAACTTTAATACTGCTTCTGTAATAATACAAAGCGTTCCTTCCGATCCAATCACCAAATCTTTTAAGCTGTAACCGGAACTGTTTTTCGCAACTTTTCCACCTAAGGTTAGAATCTCTCCGTTTGGCATAACAACTGTTAAAGCTCTGACATAATCTCTGGTAACGCCATATTTCACCGCTCTCATACCACCGGCATTGGTAGAAATGTTTCCGCCGATAGTAGCAGATTTTTCACCGGGATCCGGTGGATAGAGAAAGTCATTCTGTTCCGCAAACGCAGCAAGTTCCATCAACAACACACCGGGCTGAACAGTAACTGTCAAATTATCTTTATCAAGTTCTAAAATCTGATTCATTCCTGTAGTTTCCATAAGAATTCCACCTTCAACGGCAACTGCAGAACCCACAAGTCCGGTTCCGCTGCCTCGTACCGTCACAGGAATTACTCTTTCCCAAGCAAGTTTCATAATACTGGAAATTTCTTCGGTGGTATGCACTCGCACCAGAACGTCCGGCATTTTTTCAATTCCGCCCAATTCATCATGAGCATAGTCAGCACTGATGGCATCACCGTATAATACGTGTTCAACGCCAACAATATCACGCAATACTTTGATATCTTCTTTGGTAATCTGGTTATACATTTTCACGTGCCTCCTTAATTTTCTCAATCAATTGGGGAAGAATTTCATTCACGTCTGCCACAATCTCATAGTGTGCCACATCAAAGATGGGAGCCGATTTATCGGAATTGATGGCAACAATACATTCGGAAGATTTCATCCCTGCCACAAATTGTACAGATCCTGAAATTCCAAGGCAGATGATAAATTTCGCATTGACGGTTCGACCGGAAAGTCCAATCTGATGTTTTGCATCAAACTGATTGCCTTCCACTAACGGTCTGGTACAAGCAACCACTCCTCCCAGTAAATTGGCAAGTTCTTTTGCCTGGTTCAAAAGTACTTCACTCATTGCCCCTCTGCCAATAGCAACAATCACTTCCGCCTCGGAAATATCAATATCTTTCGGTTTGATTTGGGAGGATAACACTGTGATATCGGAATAAAGTTTTTCGGATGCAAGTTCCATAGAAATGATTTCACCGCTGGCAACATCCGACGGCTTTGGTTCCGGAAATACTTTGTAACGAACGGTACAGAACTGCGGACGCGTATTGGGTGAAATAATCTGTGCCATAATATTTCCGCCAAATGCAGGCCTGATTTGCACCAAATCCGTATTATCTTTCATTTCCAGTACAGTACAGTCTGCTGTCAATCCGGCTCTGCATCTTGCAGCAACACGAGGTGCCAATTGTCTACCAAGATTGGTTGCCCCCACAAGAATAGACGATGGTTTCATTTTTTCGATAAAATCACAAAAAGCCGCTGTGTAAGGTTCAATTTTAAAATCTTCAAACGCTTTGTTATCATATACAAAAACTTTGTCAACCCCATAATGCAGTAGTTTTTTTGTTTCTTCTCCCAAAGAATTTCCAATCATCAAAGCATAAACCGGATGTCCGGTAACTTTGGCAAGTTCTTTCGCTTTTCCCAACAATTCGTATGTAACTCGGTGGATTTTATTTCCCGAATGGTCAACATACACACAAATTCCCGTCCATAAGGATTTATCAACTATTTCTTTGATTTCTTCCTCAAATTCAATGATTCCATCGCTTTTCTTCACGCAAAGCTTACACATTTTACAAGCGGATGAAATCTCAAGTTGTTCTCCATTATAAGAAATGGCACCAAAGGGACAAATTTCAATCAGCTTGTCCGCAGTTCCTTTGGTTATTCTGTTTTGATTGATTGTAAGTTTTCCCATATCTACTTCTCTCCTATATCATCTTACAGTCACAAATTAGTGAAAACAACGCCTCTGTCTGTTCTTGAGTAGTACCGGAAAAAACTCGTTTTTCGGTATTTTTTTCCGGCGGGAATATTTTCTCTACCTGTGTAGCAGAACCATTGAGTCCGTAATGTTCAGGATTCTGATCTTCAAAATTTGCAAAGGTAACCATTTTCACCATATCATCTGTCACACTTTGTTTTCTCTTATAGGAAGGAAGTCTGGGTGAATTGATATCTCCGTCAACCGAAATCAGACAAGGCATTTTAACAGACATAGTAACATTTTTTTCATCTAATGAAGCAGTCAGATATATCTGCTCTCCTTCGATTTTCTCAATCGCTAAAACATTGGATACATTGGGAATTCCCAAAAATTCTGCTACTTCTGCTCCAACCTGAGCTGTATCACCATCGGTAGTTTGTTTTCCGCAGAAAATAATATCGTAGTTGCCTGTTCGTTTGATTCCTTGTGAAATGGTATAAGCAGTAGCTAATACATCCGCTCCTGCAAATTTTCGGTCAGTCAATACTGCACCGCCGTCAGCTCCCATACAAATCGCCTCTATAATAACACTTTTTGCCTGAGGCGGTCCCATAGTGAGAGCATCAACTTTACCTCCGTAAGTCTGAACAAGAGACAAAGCAGTTTCAATCGCATAAAGATCGTAGGGATTCATTTTACTTTCAATCCCGTCCCGCTTTAATACACCGGTAACCGGATCAACCTCTACATTGGTAGAACCGGGAACTTGTTTGACACATACTAAAATATTCATAGAGTTCTCCTTTAAAAATTTAACTGAAATAGAATGAAATATTACAACGGATGCATATACTAAAAAAGAAAAAGGAGTTTTCTAAAATGGGAAAAAAACGCAAAAATTCAACATCCTTTGACTTTGATTTAATGAACGCATCCTCCTCTACTGAATGTACGGGAATCACTCCCAGACCTCCCTTAAATGATGGAGAATACGAATCCTATCAGGAAGTATATGATTTTGGCCCTCCGAAATTGCGAGCACAAAAAGATAAAAATAAATAATCCGAAAGGTGCTGTGAAATCATACAGCACCTTTTTAGTGATGTATACTTTTAGTAAATTTTGGAACCGTCTTTAATCTCTTCAAAGGGTTTTAATAATTGCAGGATATCTCCGTCTTCTGCACAAAGAATCATACCTTCAGAAAGAATCCCTTTTAATTTTACAGGTTTTAAATTATAAACCATTACAACCTGTTTCCCGATTAGCTCTTCGGGTTTATAATGTTTTTTAATCCCGGAAACTACGGTTTTCACCTGAGAGCCGACTTTTAATTTGAACAGCAGAAGTTTATCAGATTTTTTCACTTCTTCACATTCCAATACGGTTGCAATTCGTAAATCCAGTTTTTGGAAATCGTCAAATTCAATTTCGGGAGCCATAGGGATGGTATCATCCGGAATGTTTGCAACAATTTCTTCTTCAATTTCTTTTAATTTTGCTTCTTCATCAATTCGCATGAAGATAGGAGTGGGATTTTCCAATGTAATCTGGGAAACGGTTTTTCCAAATTCCAATGATTCATCGGTGCAAGCAATCTGACGCTGAATTTCTTTCGCAGTATCGGGTAAAAACGGGGTTAAAATGACGGAAACAATACGGATACTTTCCAAAAGATTATATAAAACGGTTTTTAAACGTTCTTTTCCTTCCTCATCTTTTGCTAATACCCAGGGAGTGGTTTCATCGATGTATTTATTGCAACGACGAATGAATTCAAAAATAGTATCTAATGCATCAGCCGTTTTATATTCATCCATCTTTTTACGATAAGCTACGATGGTATTCTCAATGCAGGATTTTAAATCCTGATCCAGTTCGGTTTCTTCTCCGGGAGTCGGAACGGAGCCGAAGTATTTATTCACCATAGCAATGGTACGGTTCACCAGATTACCTAAGGTATTTGCTAAATCTGCATTGAATTTTGCAATAATATTTTCGTAAGTAATGGTACCGTCATTGCCGTAAGGCATTTCAGATAAAAGATAATATCTCATACCATCCACGGTAAAATGACGAACCAAATCATCTGCATACATTACATTGCCTTTGGATTTGGACATTTTATCATTACCGGATAACAACCAGGGATGGCCGAAAATCTGCTTTGGTAACGGCTGTCCCAATGCCATTAACATAATGGGCCAATAGATGGTATGGAATCTTAAAATATCCTTTCCGATGATATGAACATCTGCTGGCCAGTATTTCTGATATAAAGTATCATCTTCCTGTCCGTAACCCAATGCAGTGATATAGTTGGTTAAAGCATCAATCCAAACATAGATGACATGATTGGGGTCAAATTCTACCGGGATCCCCCATTTGAAAGAGGTTCTGGAAACACATAAATCCTGAAGTCCGGGTTTTAAGAAATTGTTTACCATTTCTTTCTTACGGGATTCGGGCTGAATGAAATCAGGATGTGTTTCGATGTATTCCATCAACTTGTCCTGATATTTGGACATTTTAAAGAAATAAGCTTCTTCTTTGGTGGGTTTTACTTCTCTGCCGCAGTCGGGACATTTCCCTTCAACCAACTGGCTTTCGGTGAAAAAAGATTCACAGGGCACGCAGTATAACCCTTCGTATTCTCCTTTATAAATATCTCCCTGGTCGTACAACTGTTTAAAGATTTTTTGTACAGTTTTTTCGTGAAAATCGTCAGTAGTACGGATGAATTTATCGTAGCTTGCATTCATCAGGTTCCAGATATCTTTGATTTCTCCGGCAACATTATCAACATATTCTTTTGGGGTGATACCGGCTTCTTTTGCGCAATCCTCAATTTTCTGACCATGTTCATCAGTACCGGTTAAAAAGAACACATCGTAGCCCATCTGACGTTTATAACGTGCAATCGCATCTGTCAATACAATTTCATAAGTATTACCGATGTGTGGCTTTCTGGAGGTATATGCAATGGCGGTTGTTACATAAAATTTTTCATTCATTTCTTTGTTCTCCTCTTTCTATTTGGATATCTTTATTCCGTTAATAAATACGGTTTCTGCTTTTGTCATCAGTTCCAACGGAAATCCGTCAAAAATGACAATATCGGCATCCTTTCCGACTTTTAAAGAACCAACTTTGTTATCAATTCCAAGTGCTTTCGCAGGGTTGATTGTGATAGCTTTTAAGGCATCAGTTTCTTTCATTCCGTTCTTTACTGCCAAAGCTGCACACAAAGGTAAATAGTTAATTGGAATTACAGGATGGTCAGTAATCACAGAAACCGGTGTTCCCTGTTCTGCCAGTATGCGATAAGTATCAAAGGTCATATTTTTCAGTTCCGGTTTGGAACGGTCAGACAAGGTAGGACCAAGCTGACAAGATATATCTTTTAATTTTTCGCAAAGCAAATGACCTTCGGTTGCGTGTTCAATGGTCATATGAAGGGAGAATTCTTTCGCTATCCGAAGTGCGGTTGCAATATCATCCGCCCGGTGAGCATGTGCTTTTACCGGCAACTCTCCCGATAATACAGGAAGTAAACTTTCTAACTTTGCGTCAAAATCCGGTTTATCATAATCGTCCGGATTTTCTTTGGCAAGCCTGATGTTTTCAGCATATCCCTGTGCCTTATGCAAGGTTTCCCGAATGAGTGCTGCCGTTGCCATTCGGGTAACGGGCTGTTGATTTTTTCCGTGGTATACTGTTTTCGGATTTTCGCCAAAAGAAAACTTCATGGCGACCGGAGCCTTCACTATCATATCATCAATTACAGTCCCATGAGTTTTTATGGCACAAAACTGACCGCTGATGGGGTTGGCACTTCCGGGACCGGTAGCAACGGTGGTGATACCCGAAAGCTTCGCCTCAGTAAAATATCGGTCATTAGGATTAATCGCATCAATCGCTCGCAAGTGTGGTGTAATGGGATCCGACTCTTCATTTCCGTCATCCCCCTCAAAACCCATAGAATCCTCAAACATCCCAAGATGGGTATGAGCATCTATCAGTCCGGGAAATACATACTTCCCTTTTGCATCGTATATTTCGTCGTTTAAAGAATTGGAAAATTCCGACATAGCTCCAATTTTTTCAATCGTACCTCCAAAACAAAGGTAACCGTTTTCAATGGGCGAATCCGATTCCATCGTGTAAATTTTAGCGTTAATTATAATCATACATTTACCTTTCTTCGGATGGCAGAAATCACTTCTGCACCGTCGCTGCAAGCGGTAACAATCTGACGGAGTTCTTTTCGTCTGACGTCTCCGATTGCATAAACGTTATCCAAATTCGTCATCAAATCTTTATCCGTGATAATTTCGTTCGTTTCATTTTTTAAAATTCCGTCGGGCAAAAAGGAAACATTTGGTTGATACCCAATCGCAATGAATACACCGTCTGTCGGTATGGATACTGTTTCATTCGTATTTGTGTTTTTCAGAACAATATCCGTCAGAACATCTTCTCCGACAAACTCAATGGGGATATGTTCGGTATAGATATGGATTTTTTCGTTTTCTTTTACTTTTTCTACGGTTGTTGCATCTCCACGGAATTCACTTCTTCTGTGTACCAGATTTACACATTCACAGAAATTGGCAAGATAGAGTGCATCATCCAAAGCGGTGTTTCCGCCACCGATTACCGTTGCTGTTTTTCCGCGATAAAAAGCACCGTCACAAGTGGCACAGTAGGACACGCCCCTGCCGGTCAGGCGTTCCTCGTTGGGGAACCCTAATTTCCGGGGATTTGCACCGGTTGCAATAATTACATTTTTTGCCTGGAATTCTTCTTTGGAGGAACGAAGTATTTTCACAGATTCGGAAAGATTCAAAGAAAGAATCTCACCGGTTTTATAGGTAATTTCCGTTAACTGCTTTTTCATATTCATCGCAAGTTCTGCACCGGAAATTCCAACAAAGCCTGGATAATTTTCCACATAATTGGAAGAAACCATCTGTCCTCCGGGAAATGCTTTTTCTAAAAGCAATACCTTCATTCCTGCTCGCATTCCGTAAAGTGCTGCTGTCATTCCGGCAGGGCCGGCACCAATAATCGCAATATCATATATCATAAAATCACTCACCCTTTTCCTTCACTAATGTATAATCCTTATGAAGCATTTTAAAATCTTTGATTCCGTCGGTCAGGTAAACTTTCCGATCACGGGTCACAAAAACAGCCTCCAAATTTTCTTCTGACAAACCGGTATTTCCCATAGCGAACAATTTGGTTGCAATAATATCTGCTACCATAGCAGAATCACATATCACCGATACGCTGACCAACTCACTCTCAAACGGATAGCCGGTCTTTGGATTTAATATATGGTGATACAGTTTTCCGTTAACAGTAATATTCCGTTCGTAAGAACCGGAGGTAGCAACTGCCTTTCCCGCGGGAAGCGTAAACGAACAAAGCAATCCGTCTAACGTAGGTGATTTCACGCCGGCAGTAA
>JAGAKI010000077.1 GCA_017625695.1 Clostridia bacterium
CATTCAGACGGTCATTCAATTTTGAAATCGGCATCTGTTTCATGGGGTTAGCTCCGTGTCAGATATTTCGTGAAAACAAAAAAGCCGATTACGCAGAGCATCACAAATCGGCGGGAGCATAGCTCTCGCTTCAAAGCAATGTTCTATGTAATCGGCTTTGAGCTTCAAAGACGGGTTCTGCTTCATACAACTCCTGCCAACAGAACCAAAGGCGTGGTGGAGCAGTTCGGCACTTTTCGGAGCACCGAATCCGTGTCGGATGAAACCGACCTATGGTGGAACATTTGTATTCAGTTGTTTATGTAGCGGATCACCGCTGTGCCACCATTATACAGATACATCACTTTTCCGTCAAGTTTCTGAAGGTCTCTCACTATATTCGGAATTTCAAAGAGCAATTTTCAACGGGATCTAAAAAATATCCCTCTACTGGTTAGGACATTTAGAAGCGATTTATCAACGGGCAGAGAAATACATTTTGAAAACTGTCCTCATATGCCTCCAGAAAAAATAGTCAATTTCGTACCCTGTGCAGAAAATTTCTTTTCAAATGGTAGCCGGTGAGAAAGCAGTTTTGTCCACAACCTTCCCTCAAATGGTAGCCGAGGAAACCAAACTTTTTATGCGTGCTTCGTCTGCAATTTTTCAAAATGTTTCTCCAAGTGGTAGCCGATGGGATTGGCATTTTGGGGAGTGCTCTCAGAAAAACTTCCTCAAATGGTAGCCGACGAGAACGGCAATTTTAGAAGCGTTTTAAGAAAAATTTACAAAAAAATAATTCTGCCCAAGTTGGACAGAATTTCTAAAATCAACTTCCCGACAACTTGTCGGGAATAAAAATAGACTTCCGCTCAACTTGGTCGGAAGTCCACAATCCAACTTCTGCCCAAGTTGGGCAGAAGTTAAAAATCACTTCTACGCAACTTGCACCGAAGTGGAGAATGCAACTTCGACACAGGTTGTGCCGAAGTTAAACGTGCAATATAACAAAAAAAGCAAGGTACTAACATTTGCGGTCAGTACCTTGCTTAATCTTGCAATTTTATTATGCGCCAAAAGCTTTTCTGTATTCTCTCTTGATAATTTCTCCCATCCGTTCCGGAGGCTCAACACAGCCGCCCTCAAACCACATTTTTGCAACAGCATACACGCCGTTTCTGAAAAACAGAGTTTTGTAGTCGGCTGTTTTTTTACTCATGCCGAGTTTGAAATAAATTTCAAATACATCCAAATTTGTTTTGATATAATCGAAGATCCATGCAAATTCGCCGTCGGTATGTAGTTGCTCCGCAACGTCTATTTCGATTTTTTCAGCACAGGCATTTGCCAGAGAGAATACATCCGTATAGTTATCATAAAACGTACTGCGGTTGATGCCAGCCTTTTCACACAGCTCAGATGCGGAAATATCTTTCAGTTCCTTTTCTTTCAGCAAGGAAAAGAATACCGCTTCGATGGCAGCTATCGTATCTTGATGACGTTGGTTGTTCTTTGTATTCATGCGCCCTCCTTACTTCATCAACTCATCGGTAAGTCGCAGGATTTCAGGCGCAATCTTTTCACGCTCTTTTTTGAGTGTGCGGTTGTAGATGGGATATGCAAGACACACAAGGACGATGCCAACAACACCAATGCTGATTCCAATAATCATAGCAAGAACCGTACCAAGCACCGCACCAATATCTGTCATAACAAGGCTCATGCCAATACCCATAATCAGCGCACCCACAATACCGACAGCAAGTGCTGCTGTAGATGCTTTAGAATAGACACTTGCATCCAAACGGCGAAGTTGTGTCATTTTATCCTCTGTTTCTTCCGATGCAGCATACTTTTTTCGTATTGCCTTTATTTCTTCCTGTTCCTTGGCAGAATAAGTATAGTTAAAACCTTCGTTGTTACCCATTCGGTTTATCCTCCGCTTTTTCTAATTCTTTTAGTTGTTTACTGCTTTGTGCGATCATATAAATTGCCATTACGATGATGAATACAGAAATTACTCCACCGGTTGCACCGAGCATAATGCGGCGGGATGTGAGATCCATTGTCCCGTCGCCAAAGGTAGTCAGCATCGTCGATTCTAAGGTAAGTATCGACACGGCACCTGCGGCAAGGCTAACAGCTTTACCTGCTGACAATACCGGACTGTTATACTTTCGATACTTTACTGCGTTGATAATAGCAAAGGCAAAGGTCGTAAAGGTATAGGCTGCAAGCGTGATGGTTGTGATTTCGTGATGCTCAAAGGTTCTGTTCCAATACACCATAAAGAATATCATCAATGTTAGTGCAAGGTTCAAAACAAGGAACACCCAGCCGCAGGTTCTGTAATGGATAAGCTCCATTTTCATTTCATCGCCAGGTTTGTATTTGGTCGTGTGGCGAACTAAATAAAATCGTAGCAAGCCAAGACAAAGATAGTATCCGGCTAATGAGTAAAACCAAAAGGTCGAATGAATAAAACCAAGTCCTAACTGCATAACAGAATAAGCCACGTTCCAAAGCAAAGAACCATACATTGTGATGTTGGTTCTCATGTGCGTATCTTCAAGCCATCTGCGGACATATTTATTTTCGTTTTTGATTGACTTAAAAAAGCGAATCAAATAAGGAATCTTAAAGCACCATACCGTCAAGGTGTATGCTGCCAGCACATAAGAGATAATGGCAGATATAGATTCTGTTCCCAAGTAGACCATCGAGAACACAAGAAACACCGTTGCGATAGGAAGCAGAATAATCATAATGGCGATGTGCGGAAATAAAATGGCTTTTCCGATTTTCTTCCAGTCCATATTAAATCCTCCGTATCTTTACGGTAAATACAGAGCCTTTGCCGACAACGCTTTCCACACTGATCTCACCTTGCATAATGTCGATCACTCTTTTTACAAGAGCAAGACCAAGTCCGTTGCC
>JAGAKI010000009.1 GCA_017625695.1 Clostridia bacterium
AAATCAGCCATAGCATACCCTCCACAAAATTGTTTCTATAAGGTAAGCTATTTTTTTATGTCGCTGATAATTCTATATATGTATAAATATTTGTTTAATTGTATATTTTTTTGTCATCAATACTTATCTCGTACAGAGAGTAAAAAAATCTGCGTTTTTGTTCAGTTGAATTAGTCACCGAAACAGGTACCAATCGCTTTTGCAGCTTGTACCAATTCGCCGTTAGGATCTACAGCTTTATTTGCACCGATAACATCTTCCAAGGAAGCATAAGTCATCTGATTTTCTTTTAAGCAAACCATATTGCCGAATTTTCCTGCCATCGCTAATTCTACTGCAGCCACGCCGTAACGGGTGGACAGAATTCTGTCTGCAGAGGACGGCGTACCGCCTCTCTGAATATGACCTAAAATGGTAGCACGAGCTTCTAAGCCAACCATCTCTTCTAAGTCATCTGCCACTTTCTGCGCAACACCGCCCAAGCGAACCGGGTCCGGGCTATTTTCAATCACTTTCTGAATGACAACCTCTCCGGTTACAGATTTTGCACCTTCGGAAACTGCCACAACAGAAAATTCTTTGCCATTTGCAATTCTCTTTTTAATATGTTCTGCTACTTTCTTGATATCGTAAGGAATTTCAGGGATTAAGATAACATCAGCACCACCTGCAACCCCTGCAGATAATCCTAAAAATCCTGCATATCTACCCATAATTTCTACGGTGATAATTCTGTGATGGGATTCTGCGGTGGTATGAATTCTGTCAATCGCATCGGTTGCAACACCCACTGCAGTATCAAAACCAAAGGTGGTATCGGTGGAAGATAAATCGTTATCAATGGTTTTGGGAACACCGATGACTGGAACCCCAAGTCGGGAAAAATCACGCCCACTGGTTAAGGTGCCGTCACCACCGATAATAATCATAGCATCAATGTTGTTCTTTTTAATATTTTCAACACCAATGTAGGAAACATCTTTTTTCACCATATTTCCGTTTTCATCGGGTACCAAATAATCAAATAAATTGTCTTTATTGGAACTAAATAGAATTGTGCCGCCCCGATGTAAGATGCCGGAAGTATTCTCCAACGTCAGTTCAACAGTTTGATTTTCGTATAAACCTTTGTAACCATTCTTAAAGCCGACAACGCTCATACCGTACTTCTCAATAGCTGTCTTTACTACCGCGCGAATCACCGGGTTTAAGCCAGGACAGTCTCCACCGCCCGTTAAAATTCCAATACGTTTCATAGGAACTCCTTTTAGTATTGTATCAACCCAAGATACATATTTTATTTTCTGACTTCCTTATTCTACATTATTTTTCAAAAAAAATCAATAGTTTTTTTAAAAATATTAAAGGATGTCCTGTTTGATGCTTTTTCTATCAATATTCTGTCGGTATTTCCTTGACAATAAAAGAAAAATCGAGTAAAATGAAACGTGAGATTATTCTAAGGAGCCAGATATTATGAACATCATACAAATGTTATCACAGGAATTTTCCATCCAGGAAAAATACATACAAAATATCGTTAATTTAATAGATGAAAAAAATACCATTCCCTTTATTGCCCGTTATCGTAAAGAATTAACCAATTCCTGCGACGACCAGGTGTTACGTGAGATTTTTGACAGACTTACTTATCTTCGTAATTTGGAAGAAAGAAAACAGGAAATCATCAATTCCATCACAGAGCAGGAAAAAATGACCGATGAAATCTTAAAAAATATCGAAGCGGCTACTACCCTGGCAAGACTGGAAGATATTTACCGTCCGTTTAAACAAAAAAAGAAAACCCGTGCTTCTATGGCGAAGGAAAAAGGACTTACTCCTCTGTATGAACGTATGATTGCGCAAGAAGATAAAACGGGAGATGTTTTTGAAATTGCTAAAGAATTTTTATCAGAAGCGGTAGAAACCCCTGAGGATGCCCTTCAGGGTGCTATGGATATTATAGCAGAGGATGTAAGTGACAATCCTGCATGCCGTGATAAAATCCGTAAAATTTATAATAAATCAGGACTGGTCAGCACCGTGGCAAAAAAAGAAGACGCAGAATCGGTTTATCAGATGTATTACGAATATTCTGAGCCTGTTCACAAAATTCCCTCTCATCGTATCCTTGCCATTAACCGCGGCGAAAAGGAAGACATGCTGAAAGTTTCTGTTGTAATTGATGAAGAAAGCTGTCTGAAAGTATTAGAAGACGAATACTTAAAATATGAATGCATTTGGACAAGCTATGTAAAAGATGCCATTGCTGATGCCTATAAACGTCTGATTCATCCGTCATTAGAACGTGAAGTCCGTTCCTTATTGACCGACATGGCATCCGAGCAGGCAATTAAGATTTTTGGACTGAATTTAAAAGCATTGCTAATGCAACCGCCCATTAAAGGGAAAGTGGTTCTTGCGGTTGACCCGGCATACCGTACCGGTTGTAAAATTGCAGTCTGTGACCAGACGGGAAAGGTGTTGGATACAACCGTTATCTATCCCACTCCCCCACAGAATAAAATTGCAGAAGCAAAAATCACTTTAAAGAAACTGATTGAGAAACATCAGGTTGAAATTATTTCTATTGGAAACGGGACTGCTTCTAAGGAATCTGAATTATTCATTGCAGAACTGATTTCTGAAATGGAACGTCCTTTGTCGTATATGGTAGTTTCGGAAGCCGGTGCCTCCGTGTATTCCGCTTCCAAATTGGGTGCTCAGGAATTTCCTGAATTTGACGTATCTCTTCGCAGTGCGGTCTCCATCGGCAGACGTCTGCAGGATCCGCTTTCCGAACTGGTAAAAATTGATCCAAAATCAATCGGTGTTGGTCAGTATCAACACGATATGCCTCAGAAACGATTATCCGAAGCATTGTTGGGTGTCGTTGAAGATTGCGTAAACAAAGTGGGAGTAGATTTGAATACCGCTTCCCCATCCTTATTGGAATATGTTGCCGGACTCAGTGCATCGGTTGCCGGTAATATTGTCAAATATCGGGAAGAAAACGGTGCATTCAAATCCCGTTCTCAATTGTTAAAGGTTCCAAAACTCGGTCCGAAAGCATATACTCAGTGTGCCGGTTTCTTGCGAATTCCAGACGGAAAAAACATTCTGGATAACACCGGTGTTCATCCCGAAACATACGATGCCTGCAAAGCAATTTTAAGCCGTTTCTCTTACGTTTTAGAAGATGTTACCAATGGCAATTTGGGCGAACTCTCCGTTAAAATCGATGGTTACGGTGCAAAAACCTTGGCAGAAGAATTGAATATCGGTCTTCCTACCCTGCAGGATATTGTCAAAGAGCTGGCAAAACCCGGCCGTGATATCCGTGATGAGTTGCCCCCTCCTCTTCTTAGAAAGGATATCCTTGATATCAAAGACTTAAAAGAAGGAATGAAAGTCACGGGTACCGTTCGTAATGTTGTTGATTTTGGCGCATTTATTGACTTGGGCGTTCATCAAGACGGATTGGTTCACATTTCCCAGATTTCGGATAAATTCATCCGACACCCTTCGGAAATGCTTTCAGTAGGACAGGTAGTCACTGCTACTGTATTGTCTGTTGATTTATCCAAAAACAGAATTGCGCTTACCCTAAAAAAAGAATTATAATTTTTTGCTGATACAATGGAAAGGAATGCGATTTGTATGAATCCTTATCAGTCATACTCCTCACTGACGCTCGCCTACGTTGGTGACGCAGTTTATGAGGTATTTATCCGAACAAAACTAACGGAAAACGGTGATAAAAAAGTAAACCGTTTACATAAAGAAGCCAAAAATTTTGTCAGTGCTAAAGCACAATGCCAGATTGTGGAGCAGCTTTTAGATATTCTGACTCCGGATGAAATAGATATTTTCAAACGAGGACGGAATACCAAGGTCAATACCAAAGCAAAAAATGCCGATTTTAAAGAGTATCATAATGCAACGGGACTGGAAGCTTTAATCGGATATCTGTACCTTTCAAAAAATATGGAGCGGCTGACACAGATTTTAGAAAAGGCATATCAAATTGCCGCAGACATTCAAGGAGAATCCTATGAAAAATGATTATACTCTTCTGATTTTTAATAACGGATGCTTAACAGCTGTACAAAGTCCTTTGGTTTGCCTATTTGATACCGAATGTCATTCTTTAATCGGTAAGCGTATTGAAGAACTTTTTATTTCTGATACCATTGAACGCTTGTCTTCGATTGAAGTTAATAAAAAAGTCCCCTTTCATATTTGTGCAAAATCCAATAAAGCAATCTTTCCGGCAAGTGTTGAAAAAATAAGATTTCCAAAAACTGAAGTTCTCGTAATTTATACCAAAGAGAATCTTAATATTACCAATTCTGAATTCAATCCTATGATTCAGCATACTGCTCTGGAGCAACTCTTAACCAATGAACAAGAAGAAATTGACAATCTGATTGAAAGTATGCGTACCACTCGCAATATGAAAGAAATCAGCAAGCTGAAATCTTTGCTACGAGGAATGTATCGGAAAATTGATGACAGTATTCTGACGATTTTAAAATCCGAACCTGTTGAGCATTATCAGTATGAATCTTTCAATTTCGTATTGACTGTCAGAGCCTATCTGGAACAACTGGAAGTAAATTATCCAAATAAAATCTGGGTGAACTTTCAGAATTTCTTTTCATCCTATGTATTAGGAAACAAAGAACGTCTGATTTCTCTGTTGGATGAGTTTTTTCTTCCGTATATGGAGAAAGAATCCATCCGGATTATAGCCGGAGTCACTCAGAACGACGGAACCATCACTGCAGAATTTACCGCACTTCCCTTTGGACAATTGACGGAAGAAATTTCGGAAGAATTAACTGATTTTTCTCAACATGAAAAATTCCTGCTGGCGAAAAAAGCAGGCTGTACCGTTAACGTATATCAGAGAAAAGGGACCGGTTCTAAAATGACAGTGACTTATGATGCCTACAACAGTTACCGTCTGTATGAACCGGATCCAGAGGAGAGTGTGTAATATGAGAAAAATGCTCAGTTATCTCAGACGTGCGGTTGATGACTATCATATGATCGAACAGAATGATAAAATTGCTGTTGGAATTTCCGGTGGAAAGGATTCTTTAGTATTATTTCAGGCGATGATTCAACTGAAACGATTTTATCCTATCCCCTATGAACTGGTTGGAATCACCATAGACCTTGGATTTGATATTCCGTTGGAAACTCACGGAATCCAAAAAATAGCGTCAGATTATCAAATCGAATATCATGTGATAAAAACGCAAATTAAAGAAATTGTTTTTGATGTCCGAAAAGAAGAAAATCCATGTTCCTTATGTGCAAAACTCCGAAAAGGCGCTTTGATGGATGCGGCGAAACAATTGGGATGCAATAAAGTTGCATTAGGACATAACTATGATGACGTGGTAGAAACTTTTTTTATGAAGCTGTTTTTTGAAGGAAATATCGGCTGTTTTTCTCCTGTCACATATTTAAGCCGAATGGATGTGACACAAATCCGTCCGTTGATTTTTGCACCGGAAGCTGAAATTAAATCCACTGCAGAACGGCTGGGACTTCCAGTCTTTAAAAATCCCTGCCCCGCTGACGGAGAAACCAAACGTCAGGAAATCAAAGAACTGATCTACTTATTACGAAAAGACTATCCTGACTTAAAAGAGAAAGTGTTTGGCGGACTGTGCCGTGGAAGAATTTCAGGTTTTACCAATGAAAGAACCCCACGGAAAAAATCAGAATAATCAAAATCCCTCTTCACCTAATTTATGAAATTACATAAATTGGTAAGGGGGATTTTTTAACTCTATAAACAGTAAGGAATGATATCATAATGAATTCATCGGAATATCTTGCGGTTTTCAAATCATTATCCTATGCCGGTCGGGTGAAAAATGAATTCATTCTTTCCAAACGGCCAAAAATCATAAAAACACCAAAAAGAATTCTTGGTGGCTGTTCTTATTCATTATTGTTCCCGAAGGAGCAACTTTTCGATATGAAACAGGCTGTCAAACGTCATAAACGTGGTTTGATCGGGATATACCGACAGACCGAGCCCGATCGATACGAGGTTATTTCCTATGATTTACCTTGATAATGCCGCAACCACCAACCAAAAGCCCTTTCGGGTAAAACAAGCGGTGCTGGATGCTTTGGATCATCCCGTTAATATCGGACGAAATTCGGGAAAAGAAGCATTTTTCTATGCAGATAAAATACTTTCTGTCAGGGAAGCAATTGGAAATCTATTAAATGTTTCCAATTATGAAAGTATTGTATTTACAAACAATGCCAGCCAGGCTTTAAACTTTGCGGTCAAAGGCTTTTGCAGACCAAAGGACCATATTATTACGACTCCTTTTGAACACAATTCTGTGCTGCGGCAATTGTTTGCATCCAATGGATACCGGGTTTCCATTCTTCCCTGTCCCGATGGAAAAACTGTTGACTTTTCTCACATGAAAGACTTGGTACAACCAAAGACACGTTTACTGATTGTTAATGTAGTATCAAATGTGACCGGAAGGATGCAGCCATATCGGTCTATCTACCAATTTGCTGAAGAAGCAGGAATTGCTGTTCTGTTTGATTTATCCCAGGCAGTTGGTAATTTAGAGATTGATTTATCCGATTTTCACCATTGTATGGCAGCTTTTTCAGGGCATAAATCACTTTTAGGTCCTCAGGGGACAGGTGTATTATATGTATCTGAAGATATCCGTTTAAACAATGTATGGGAGGGCGGAACCGGAAGCTTATCCAATCAGCTTCTCCAACCGGATTTTCTGCCCGACCAATTGGAAGTCGGAACATTGAACACACCCGGAATTTTAGGCCTGGGAGAAGGCGTGCGATATGTTTTGCAACAATCGCCATCTCAATTGTTACAGCATAAACGGGAATTATGTCGGTTAGCATATGACAATTTGAAGGAAATGGAGAATATTATCTTATATCACGATGGAGATTTCCAAAAGCACGTAGGGATCTTATCTTTTAACATCGGAACTCTTTATTCTGAACAAGTGGCTTCCCTCCTGTCAGAGGAATATCAGATCAGTACAAGGGGCGGTTTCCATTGTGCACCGCTGATGCATCGTGTCATCGGTACCAAATCGCAGGGAGCGGTCAGAATCAGTCCGGGATACCAAACTACAAAAAATGAAATTTTCCGGTTGATTGATGCAGTTTATCACATCACAAAAAAATAAAAGAAAAACGGTAGTTTTCCTTCTTTGAAAACTACCGTTTTTAACAATTATGACTCCAAAGTGATTTCTCCGAAAAATTCAGGACGATGAAAATCCGGCTTTTCAGTTTCGATCAGATTCCAGCAACCCAAATGCGGAATTTCACAATCTTCACATAATTTCTGGAAATTACCGTTCCAGTTGGAAGAAAGTTTAGGATAGTACTTTTCTAAAAGGGAGAACGGAATATAGAATTTCGCTTCCCAGCCTTTATCATGTTCCAAAATTCGGGTATCAATGTGAAGTGTGGAAAAATCGATGTATTGAAGTTCACGGTCAAAACGTCCTGAACCAAAACCAAGATGCATATAACCGGTAACACTGAGTTCAAAGTTCAGATATTTATCGGTCTGTTCCGGTGCGGCATTGAAAAAAATTTCCACACAGCTGTCGGTATAAACATCAGTATTCATCCCTTTTGCATTTCCAACAGGATTTGTTTCGTTGCTGTAAAATTTAATTCCGATTCCCTCTTTATCATATAACATATAAAAATTAGTTAACGGAACATTGGTTTGATATCCTTCCCAAGGGTATAAATCGATGGAGCCTTCGTTTGCTGTGTTCCATACATTGCTATCAATTGGCAAATCAGCTAAGGTTGCCTTTTTTATCTGATAAATATTCATAGTAAACTCCTAAATGGCATTTTTTTACAGTATATCATAGAACCCGTGTCCCGTCAAGGAAATTCCGATTCATTTTTTTATCCTAATAAAATTTTTAAAAAAGGGTTGACATTTTTTACCGATTATGATAAAATAACCAACAGTTAGTTGAGACTAACTCAAAAAAGACAGGCGGTTGGTGATTGATATGAATTTAAAACAGGCAATTGAAGGAAAAGAATATGCCATTTTAGACATTCAGACTAATGATGAGGAATTCAATGCATTTTTATTTTCTTTAGGATGTTATGCAGGCGAAAAAATTACTGTGGTTTCTCAGCAGAGAAAAGGCTGTATGGTTGCCATTAAAGACAGCCGTTATCATATTGACCAACAGCTGGCGCAAGCGATTCTGATTGGATAATACAAAAACTTATGCTGTTCGGTTAGCCAAAGCTAACTACAAAAGAATCTTGAATCTAACAATATATCAATAAGGAGTTCTGATATGAAAATTGCACTGGCCGGAAATCCTAACTCCGGCAAAACAACAATGTATAACGCATTGACAGGTCAAAATGAAAAAGTCGGAAACTGGGCAGGCGTTACCGTAGATAAAAAAGAATATCGTATCAAAAAAATGTTTTGTCCCAGCGGAATGGATATTATTGCTGTTGATTTACCCGGTGCGTATTCTATGTCCCCTTTTACTTCAGAAGAAAGCATCACCAGAGATTATGTACATAATGAAAAACCGGATGTTATAATTAATATTGTGGATGCTACTAATCTCAGCCGAAGTTTGTTTTTTACCACACAGCTGTTAGAATTGGGAATTCCTATGGTGATTGCACTAAACAAAAGTGACATCAATCAAAAAAAGCAAACAATCATTGATGCAGATGCATTATCCAACCAACTGGGGTGTCCCGTTTTTGAAACAGTTTCCACCTCTTCCGATGGTTTGGAACAATTGGTGCAGTCGGCAATCGCTCAGATCGGAACCAAACAAAAGGCGCCCTATTTGCAAGGAAATGTTGATTTATCGGATCAGTACGCAGTGCACCGTGCAGATAAAAAACGGTTTCAATTTGTAAATCTGATTGTGTCTTCTGTAGAAAAGAGAAAAATCTTAACCAAAGATAAGACGTTAAGTGATAAAATCGACAGTATTATTACCAATAAGTGGGTTGGACTTCCGATTTTCGCAATGGTCATGTGGTTTGTATTTTTTATTTCCCAGGCTTGGTTAGGTCCTTGGTTGGCAGATGAAATTTTGTGTCCGGTGATAGACAGCTTTGGAGAATTGATTGCCGGATTCCTTGTTGGAACTGCTCCCATTTTACAAACCATTGTAGTAGATGGTATTGTAGGCGGTTTTAGTGCCGTAGTTGGATTTCTTCCATTGGTTATGGTAATGTATTTTATCATTGCTTTACTGGAAGATTGCGGATATATGGCACGTGCAACTGTGGTATTGGACCCTATTTTTAAAAAGGTTGGTTTATCCGGAAAATCGGTGATTCCTTTTGTCATTGGAACCGGTTGTGCGATTCCCGGTGTTATGGCTTGCCGAACCATTCGTGATGAAAGAGAACGCCGTGCAACTGCAATGTTGGCACCTTTTATGCCTTGTGGTGCGAAGTTACCCGTTATCTCATTGTTTGCAGGTGTATTTTTTGGAGATAATCCCTGGATTGGAACGATTATGTATTTTGTGGGGATTCTCCTGATTTTCTTTGGAGCTTTGCTAATCAACTTGATTGTAGGATATCGTAGGAAAACCTCTTTCTTTATGATTGAATTGCCGGAATATAAAGTCCCCTCATTGAAACGGGCATTTTTCTCCATGTGTGCCCGTGGATGGTCTTATATTGTAAAAGCCGGTACGGTAATCTTGCTCTGTAATGCAATTGTTACCATTATGCAAGGTTACAACTGGAATTTCCAACCTGTAGAAAACGCAGACTCTTCTATTCTGGCTTCTATCGCATCCCCGATTTCTGTATTATTGATTCCCTTGGGATTTGGAGTATGGCAAATGGCAGCGGCAGCAGTAACAGGATTTATTGCAAAAGAAAATGTAGTCGGAACTCTGGCATCGGTTTACGGAATTTCAAACTTCATTAACACTGAAGAATTCACGATGATTGAAGGTTCAGCGGCAAATATTGCTGAAGTTCTTGGGATTTCTGCGGTTGCAGGATTGGCTTGTCTGGTGTTTAATTTATTTACCCCACCCTGTTTTGCTGCAATTGGAGCAATGAATGCAGAGCTAAAAAGTAAAAAATGGCTATTCGGAGGATTGGCACTTCAGTTTGCTACCGGATACACCATGGCGTTTTTGGTATATCAGCTTGGTACTTTGTTGACAACAGGACAACCGGGCGTTGGCTTCATTCCCGGATTCATTGCGGTTCTTATAATAGCGGGCATTATTTTGACACTGATTCTCCGCACAAATCAAAAACTAAAACAGGAACAAACAATTTCTACAAAAGAAAAACAATCAATTTAAGGAGTGAATCCTTATGAAAAATTTACTTGTAATTGGAATCATAGCGATTCTCTTCGGAAATGCCATTTGGTATCTTGTACGAAAACGGAAACAAGGTACGAAATGTATCGGCTGTCCCTATGCATCTGAATGTAATCGTAATTGCAATGAACACGAATAGAATTAAACCATAAAAAAATGCTGAATCTTTTTTGTAAGATTCAGCATTTTTTATGGATACTATGATTATTTTGAAATAACGATGGTCTGTGCTTCAAATATTCCGTTGGAGATTACACCGATACAGGTAATAACGTCATCAGGTTTAATATCATTGATGGTTTTTAATTTCGTATCGCTGGAATCACTGGAAATAATCTTGGTTTTCAGTTTGCTTACATATACTACCATTGAGTTACCTTCAAAGTCAACGAATGTAATCGCATTAGCATTGGTGTTAACTGATTGAACGGTACCAAATGCATTTCCGCTCTGAGACTGATTTACTGCTTCAACTTTTGCAACTACGGTACTGTCTAATGTAATTTTCACAAACTGAGCCAGTCTTAAACCGTAAATATCAGTTTCTTCTCCATACACATAAAATACGGTATCTCTTCCAATGGGGAAACTGGTTTCTTCACCGGAATTATACAATGTAATGGAAGGAGTATTGGAAATATTGATTCCGCTAATAGAACCGGATGCAGTTTTTACTTCAGAAAATGCTTCAATTTCGGCAACTCTGTTGTATTTTAAAATAACGCTGGAAAGCTTGTCTCCTACATTCAGAGCAGAAAATTCGGATTTTATGCCATTCTTTTTCACAACAAGACTTTTTCCGTTTACCAGATAGGTAAAAGAATTTTCTTCTTCATCTTTTAATTTTAAGGAAACAGTTTCTTCATCTGTGATGATTTCTTCAATTACAACATCAGAAAGTTTAGAGGTCACATCGCTAACAGTCAGTTTGATAATAGTATCATCTTCTGTTAAATCTAAAACAGCGTAATCGCAAATTCTCACATTAGGTAAAATACTTTCGGTGCCGTTAATTAAGATGGTTGCTCTTTCTTCCAACGCATATGTTGAAATCTCACCGGTAACAGGATTTTTCAGTTTAAGTTCATTGGATTTGGTTACTACATCATGAACTTCTCCGTCAATGGTAGCAACAACTTCGGGAATTTCATAGAAAGAATCAATTGCAACTACTTTGTTATCGAGCATAGTAACTACGACTTCATCACCTTTGTATAAATCTTTGGGTTCAATCGTAACGCCGCAGTTTCTTACAAGGATATCAGCATCAACATCGTAGGTTTTAGTAACAACGAAAATTTTTGCGGTGTTTTCTGACGCGGTTACACTGTCAACGGTACCTTTCGTGGTGTTGAAGTCAATCTTTTTCATCATACGGTACAACAAAGTTGCAATCTGAGCACGAGTGACAGTACCTTTTGGGGAAAACAGATTATCACCGGTACCATTCATCAGTTCCTGATCTCTAACGTAGTAAACCGCTTTTCTGAAATCTTCAGAAATATCAGAATCATCCTCATATGCATTTAAAATTACACTGTTACCTTCCATTGCTTCAACGCCACCGGAAGCCTTTGTAATATACAGAGCAGCTTCTTCACGGCTTAACGGATCGGTAAAGTCTACAGCTTCCAGTTCTTCCAAAGTGAAGACACCTCTGAACAACAGATAAGCTAATTCATTTTTATATGTGGTATCCAAATCAGCTAAATCTTCTTCATAAATAGAATAAATCTTTTCAATATTGTCAGATATAACAGTTGTATTGAATCCTAAAATTCTGGCAATTAAGAGCATTGCCTGAACTTTGGTCACATTATTGTCAGGAGCAAATTCGGTATCAGATACTCCGTTAATAATTCCCTTGGATGCCATATCATTGATGGCTTCATAAGCCCAACTGTGGCTTTCTTCGGAAACATCCTTAAAATTAGCTGCAAATGCCATTGTGCTTACTAACATTGCGAGACAAAGAACACACGCTAAAACTCTTTTGATCATAGCTGAAATCCTCCAAAATTATATAAATTAAAATTTTTAAGCAAATGGATTTATACTTCATAGCCATTGGGATTCTGTTTCTGCCAATTCCAAGCATCACGGCACATATCAACAATATCCTTTTCTGCCTGCCAACCCAATTCTTCTTTTGCTTTTGTGGGATCTGCATAACAAGCTGCGATATCTCCGGGACGGCGATCCACAATCTGATATGGAACTTTGATGCCGTTCGCTTCCTCAAATGCTTTGATTAAATCCAATACACTATATCCGGTACCGGTACCAAGGTTATGTACGAACACACCGGTTTTATCCTGAATGTACTCAATTGCCTTCAGGTGCCCCATGGATAAGTCCATGACATGGATAAAGTCTCTCACACCGGTACCGTCATGAGTGTTGTAATCGGCACCAAAAACGCTTAATTTTTCAAGCTTTCCGGATGCAACCTGAGTGATATAAGGCATCAGATTATTGGGAATTCCTTTAGGATCTTCCCCAATTCTTCCGCTGTGATGAGCACCGATGGGATTAAAATAACGAAGTAAAGAAATAGAAAATTCTTTGTCTGATACATACACGTCAGATAAAATCTGCTCTAAGAATAACTTGGTTCTGCCGTAGGGATTGGTTGCAGAATTAGGCATATCTTCTGTGATAGGAACTTTATAGGGATCACCGTATACAGTTGCAGAAGAAGAAAATACCATTTTCTTCACATTATGTTTGGACATTACTTCCAACAAGGTAAAAGTTCCGGTTAAATTATTTTCATAATAACGAAGCGGAATAGAAACGGATTCACCAACTGCTTTTAACCCTGCAAAGTGAATGACAGACTGAATATCATGTGCAGAAAAAATTTCATCCAGTTTATTGTAATCATTAATATCACATTCGTAAAAATCAACTGTTTTACCGGTAATATCCATTACCCGATTCAAAGATTCCATACAGCTATTGGAAAAATTGTCTACTACTACCACTTCATAACCGTTTTCCAATAATAACAATACAGTATGACTACCGATATAACCGGCGCCACCTGTTACTAATACTTTCATAGTTGCCTCCTGAAAAAATGATATATTTCTTATGATTTCATTATAACATTAACTTTACAAATTGTAAATATAAATCAAAAAAAAACTTTACTTTTTAACCAAATTGTTATATAATTGCAATATATCGAAGTGTTACGATGCGAAAGTGTTACATAAAAATAGAGTATATCAGACCGAAAGGATGTTTTTATGAAAAAAATTATTGCAATCAATGCAAGTCCCTTCTCTTCGGGCAATACAGCATGGCTGTTGGAAGAACTTGGAAAACAGATACAGAAAAACGGTGTTTCATTCGAGATGTTTCATTTGGGAAATTTATTATCTGAGCTTACGCTTCCCTACTGTGTTTGTTGCAGTTCCCCCTGCAACCGTTCCTGCTACGCCGGAACAGAGTTTGAACGATTTATGGAAACTTGCATCAAAGCTGACGGTATTATTTTCGGAAGTCCTGTTTATTTTGGATCTATGAGTGCGCAACTGAAATGTTTTTTTGATAAAACAAGAGATGCACGTGCCAGAAAAGCATTTATCGGAAAACCCGCCTGTGCTGTCAGTGTAGGTGCAACCAAATACGGTGGCCAGCAATCCACACTTCGTGCCATTCAGGACTGTTGTATGGTTCTTGGGTTTTCTATTGTTACCGATAGTGATGAAGAATTTGGATGCGGTCATTTCGGACTGAGTGCACAACGCCCTGCAAAAGAAGATGAATATGCCCAAAAAAGAATTCCCGTGTTAGCAAACAGAATGTGCAAAGAAGTGCTGAAATAGGAATTTACTTTCAGTAACGCTATCAGAAGAAGAGGTTTTAGTTATGCATCTTTTAATCTTATCTGTTACAGCCGGTCAGGGACATCATCAGACGGGACTTGCAATTTCTGAATATTTTGAAGAACGTGGGAATCAGGTTACACGTCTGGATTGTTATGAGTATTTAAGTCCGCCAATCAAGGAAATGATTGCAAACGGATATCTGGTTTCCACAAAATATTCCCCCAAATTATACGGCAGAATGTACCGGCTTGCAGAAAAAACAGACCAGAAAGAATCAAATTCCATTCTATTTCAGGTTACCAATACCATTTTCAGAAATAAAATGGAAAAATTCTTAGAAGAAACCAATCCGGATGTCATTGTATGCACCCACGTGTTTGCAGCACTGTTAATGACACATTTGTTTGAAAAAGGACGTCGTTATCCTACCGTGGGAATCATTACTGATTTCAGAATGCACCCATATTGGGAGGCAACCGATATCGACTACTACGTTGCTCCCAATGAATATATGATTCCCGCATTGGTAAAAAAAGGAATTCCTTCTCATAAGATTCTTCCTTTCGGTATTCCGATTTTTGAAAAGTTTTCTCATAAAATCACAAAACAAGAGGCACGGAAAAAACTGGGATTTACTGAGTTACAAACCATTCTGGTAATGAGCGGAAGTATGGGCTTTGGTAATGTCTATAAAATGATAAAAAACATTGATAGTCTTCCGCTGGAATTCCAATTGATTACAGTATGCGGAAACAACGAAAAACTTTACGGTAAAATAGAAAAGAATAAATTCAAACACAAAGTTTATAACTACGCTTATATTAACTATGTAGATGAGCTGATGGATGCTGCTGACTGCATTATCACAAAACCCGGCGGACTGACTGTTTCGGAAGCGTTATCCAAAGAACTTCCCATGATTCTTTCCAAGCCGATTCCCGGTCAGGAGGAACGAAATTTAGAATTTTTGCTGAACTTCGGATGCTGTATGCGGATTTCCAAAACAAGTCCGGTGGATGAAGTGATTGCACAACTGTTTATGAATCCGAAAAAACAGGAATTAATGCTGGAAAGTGTTCGACTTTTAAAAAAGCCGGATGCTTGCAAACAATTATATGAACACATTTTAACAATTTTACCATAAAAAAGGAGAACAATATGATTGCAATTGGAAATGACCACGTTGGTTTTGAACTGAAAGAAGCAGTAATTGAAGTGTTGAAAGAACATAATCTCGAGTATAAAGATTTCGGTGCCTATTCCTCCGAACGTGCCAATTATCCTGTCTACGGACAGAAAGTTGCAATGGCTGTTGCAAGCGGAGAATGTGACCGCGGAATTCTTTTGTGCGGCACAGGAGTTGGAATTTCTATCGCGGCAAATAAAGTCAAAGGAATCCGTGCTGTTGTTTGCTCGGAACCCTATTCCGCAAAATTAGCAAAAGAGCATAATGATGCAAATATTCTTGCAATGGGGGCAAGAGTAATTGGTCCTGAACTTGCCAAAATGATTGTTGAAAACTGGTTGACCGCAGAATTTCAGGGTGGACGTCATGCGGAACGTGTCGCGTTGATTTCAAAAATTGAAGACGGTGAAGTTTTAGAATCCTGATAAAGGAGATACGATTTTTGCGATATCTGATTATTTTAATTTTAATGCCATTAATTCAATATACAGCAAGAAGTGTATTCCGCTTTTTGATTCCGGGTCCTTATGAATTCTGGCAAACCTATTGTATGATATTCATACAGCATGTTTGTTCCATCGGGATTCCTCTACTCTTGCTGTATCCAAAAAAGAAATATTATATCTCAAATCAAAAGGAACGAACATCCATTGGCGATGTGAGCCGATTTTTCCTCTTAGGGGGATGTATGCAATTGTTAGGAACGGCACTGAATTACCCTTTCAGTATGTTACTGCAACATTTTGGGTATACTTTGCCCCCTGCCCTTCCTAATCCGGTTGATGGTTGGGAATTGATTTTACAAACAATGGTTGTATGTTTCACACCGGCAATCTTAGAAGAAATTCTCTTCCGTCAAATTATCTATAACGAAATTGCTGCATACTCCAAAAGAAGTGGGATTTTTTTTTCCGCATTATTTTTCTCCATGGCACATTTTGATTTATTTAACCTGCCTGCTACTTTATTGATCGGAATCTCGCTTGGAGTTTTACGCAGCAGAAATATTTCATTGGTAAAATGTTGTTTCGTACACTTTGTAATCAATTTTTCTGCAAGCATTTTAAATTTAGGTTTTAATTTCAAAACTTTTTCTGAATTCTTTCATCGGTATTACCCCTTAACTGTCTTTTTAGCTTTGGTACTTTATGTAGCGGTATTTCCCAAGGGACAAACCGGGGATGTCTTTATTATGAAAGAAGAATCAAAGCCTTCAACAGATATCTATCTGTTCAAATTACTGAAAAACCCACTATTTTACCTCTATTGTATTCTCTTTTTCACGATAGGAGTCAATCAATTATGATAAAAAAAATCTTTTCATTGGAAAATAAAATCTATGCAGGAATTTTACTTCTTATTTTTCTTGTGATATTCATTTTTGGCATGGACGTGTTTGGAGTTGGCTTTTTCGATAAAACGATACAGATTGAAATTACAGAAAACGATAATCTGACGGTTATTTCAAAAAAACTGCAGAAAGAAGATGTAATTTTAAGTTCTGTTGTTTTTAAGCTGTTTTACAAATGTACAACCTATCCGGATATCATTCATCCCGGAACAATTACCGTTTCTAAAAACGATTCCTATCTTGAACTTGCCCGGGAAATCAATAACCCAAATACTAATTATTTAAAAATTACAATTCCCGAAGGATTTGAAGTCCGTGAAATCATCGAACGCTTGCAAAATAACCATTTAATCACAAACGAAGAAGAATTTAAAAATGCTTTAAAATCCTACCGTTTCACGACTTCTCAAGGAAGTGAAATTTCCGGTGAAACCGCATTGTTATCCGGATTTTTATATCCTGATACCTACGAAATGTCACCGGATATTACAATGCACGAAATCATTCAGATGTTGACGGATAATTTTAAGGCAAAATGGACTGATAAATATCAAAAACAAGCGGACAAGCTTCATATGAGCGTGAATGAGGTCATCACGCTTGCCTCAATTGTAGAGCGGGAAGCCGGAAAAGATGAGGATTTCCCATTGGTTGCTTCTGTTTTTCATAATCGTCTGAAAATCGGAAAAAATCTGGAATCCTGTGCAACTGTTCAATATGTTCTCAAAGAACGTAAGCCGGTTCTTTCTGTTTCTGATACAAAAATCGATTCTCCCTATAACACTTATCGGAATAAGGGGCTTCCCCCTGCCCCGATTGCTTCACCGGGACAGATGGCGATTGAAGCAGTTTTATATCCCAAAGAAACAGACTATTTATACTTCTTCACCGACAAAAACGGAACGAACCATTATTCCAAAACCTATGAAGAACACAATCAGTTAATAGAAGAGTTCGGATTATAAAAAAAATCGGATAACAAAATTGTTATCCGATTTTTTTATGCATTTTCACTCATTAAAAGTTTTTCACTTCGGTCAGCAGTAATCAATGCTTCAATAAAAGCATCAATATTTCCATTCATAATACTGGGAAGCTGCTGAATGGTTAAGCCGATTCTATGGTCGGTAACACGACCCTGGGGATAGTTATAAGTACGGATTCTCTCGCTTCGGTCCCCGGTTCCAACCTGAGATTTTCTTTCTGCTGCAATTTTGCTGTTTTGTTCCATAATTTTAATATCATACAATTTGGAACGCAACATTTTCATTGCCATATCACGATTTTTATGCTGGCTTCGTTCGTTCTGACAAGCAACTACGATACCCGTGGGTTTATGGGTGATACGGATGGCAGATTCGGTTTTGTTAACATGCTGACCACCTGCACCGGATGCACGGTAAGTATCAACTTCCAGATCGTCGGGATTGATTTCTACTTCTACATCTTCCACTTCGGGCAATACTGCAACCGTTACGGTTGAGGTATGAATTCTGCCGCCGGATTCTGTTTCAGGGATACGCTGTACACGGTGAACTCCACTTTCAAATTTTAATTTGGAATATACGCCTTTCCCTTCAATGGAAAACGAAATTTCCTTGTATCCACCAATGCCGATTTCGGTTTCGGAAATAATTTCAGTTTTAAACCGCTGATTCATCGCATACATTGAATACATTCGATATAAATCACCGGCAAACAGTGCAGCTTCATCACCGCCGGCACCTGCACGGATTTCCACAATAACGTTTTTCTCGTCATTTTCATCTTTTGGAAGCAGTAAGATCTTGATTTCTTCAATGATCTTTTCTCCCAAATCTCTTTTTTCATAATACTCAGCTTCTGCCATTTCTTTTAATTCATGGTCCGTTTCGGTTTCCATCATTTCTTTGGCATCTGCCATTTCCTGCTGTGACTGTTTATATTCCCGATATTTTTCAACAATAGGCTCCAGTTCGGAAATTTCTTTCATCACTGTACGGAATTGATCCTGATCACTGATGACATCCGGATCTGCAGCTTTGCTGTTTAAATCAATAAATTTTTCTTCTAAAAAGCCTAGTTTTTCAAACATTATTCTTTTTTTCCTTTCGCTTGCTCTTTCAGATAGGCATGAATGAACTGGTCCAGTTCACCGTCCATAACAGCGGTAACGTTTCCGGTTTCTGTCAAGGTTCTGTGATCTTTAACCATACTGTAGGGATGGAATACATAAGAACGAATCTGACTTCCCCAACCGATATCCAGCTGTTCTCCCTTTAAGTCTTCAATTTTATCTTTATGAGCCTGTTCTTTCAGTTCCAGCAGTTTTGCATACAGCATTTTCATCGCAGTATCGCGGTTTTTATGCTGGCTGCGTTCATTCTGACATGACACCACAATCCCGGTGGGAATATGGGTAATACGAATCGCTGATTCGGTTTTATTGATGTGCTGACCGCCTGCTCCGGAAGCACGGTAGGTATCTACCTTCAAATCTTCAGGGTTAATATCAATCTGAATATCATCCGGCAGCTCCGGCATAACATCCAAAGATGCAAATGAGGTATGACGTCGTCCGGAGGAATCAAAGGGAGAAATTCTCACCAAGCGATGAACCCCTTTTTCCGCCTTCAGATATCCGTAAGCATTTAATCCGCTGACTAATACGGTAACACTTTTAATTCCTGCTTCATCACCATCAAGATAATCAAGAGTTTCGGTTTTAAAACCACGTTTTTCCGCCCAACGAAGATACATTCTATAGAGCATCTGTACCCAATCCTGAGCTTCTGTACCGCCCGCACCGGAATGAAGTGAAATAATAGCATTATTCGCATCATACTCTTCAGAAAGCAGCGTTTCTAATAACATTGTTTCGAGAGACTTGGTGAAATCCTTTTCCATAGAAAGTGCTTCTTCCAATAAATCAGATGCATCCTCTTCCTCATTTGCCAGTTCTATGAGGGTAAAAATATCTTCCAATAAACTTTCCAGGTTAGAAAAACTTTGCAGCTTATCTTTTAATCCTTTCAATCGTTGCAACACTTTCTGGGAATTTTCCAGGTCCTCCCAAAAGCCATGCTCGGCTGATTGACGGTCTAACTCTTTGATTTCATTTTCTAATGCAGCAACATTAAAGTGAATCCCTCAGTTCATTCATTTGTTCTTTTGAATTGGTTAAGCGAAGTTTTAATTCTTCAAATTCCAACAAATTTATCACATCCTTTTCTCAAATAATTCGGTAGGATTTCTTTTACGGACGGCAGCATTTTTTATATTTTTTACCGCTTCCGCAAGGACACGGATCATTGGGTCCTACTTTGTCATTGGCTTTGGCAGGTGCCTTGGTTACGGTCCCATCTCCGGGTGTCTGCTGCGGTACGGCAACCTGTTGACGTTCGATTTTCCGCTGAAGACTGACATTTAAAACAGTTCGAGCCGTTTCATTGGAAATACTCTGAATCATTTCTTCAAACATATCAAAGCCTTCAAATTTATATTCCATAACAGGGTCTCTCTGACCGTATGCACGAAGATTGATACCGTTTTTGAGCTGATCCATATCATCAATATGATCCATCCATTTTTTATCTACCACACGAAGCAAAACAACACGTTCAACTTCACGCATCGCTTCACCAAATTCTGCTTCTTTGGCTTCATATTTTTCCATTGCCATATCGGTAATAATATTTCTTAAACGGTCTTTGGTAATTTCTTCCAAGTCAATTTCATCGACTGTGAACGGATTTTCTTCCGTCGTATAAACAGCATTCACAATTTCAGCCAATGCATGCAAATTCCAATCATCAGGATATTCGCTGACGCTGCAGAATTGATTTACAGTATTTGCTACACTTTCTTTGATCATTTTTATAATGTTATCTCTGATATTTTCACCATTCAATACTTTTTGACGCTCGGAATAAATAATGTTTCTCTGCTGATTCATAACGTCGTCAAACTGCAATACATGCTTTCTGATACTAAAGTTTCTGCCTTCCACACGTTTTTGTGCATTTTCAATGGCTTTGGTTAACATATTATGTTCAATCGGCTCGTTTTCCGGCAATCCTAAAGTTTCTACTACGCCGCGTACTCTGTCAGAACCAAACAAGCGCATCAGTTCATCATCTAAAGAAAGGAAAAATTTTGTGAAACCGGAGTCACCCTGACGTCCGGCACGACCACGAAGCTGATTGTCGATTCGTCTGGATTCGTGACGTTCCGTACCAATGATACAAAGACCGCCTGCCTTGATTACTTCTTCTTTTTCTTCTTTCAGCTGTTCGGAATATTTTTCCAATGCTTGCTGATATTGCTGACGTGCCTGCAATACCATTTCGTCCTCGGTATGTGCAAATCCGGTAGCTTCTGAAATTACGTGTTCTTCATACCCGGCTTTCACAAGGTCTGCTTTAGCAAGATATTCCGCGTTACCGCCAAGCATGATATCAGTACCACGACCTGCCATATTGGTTGCAATAGTAACCGCGTTTTTCTTACCTGCCTGAGCAATAATCTGTGCTTCTTTATCGTGATTTTTTGCATTTAATACTTCGTGTTTTACACCACGGCGTTTGAGTAAAGCAGATAATGCTTCTGATTTCTCGATGGAAACGGTACCAACCAGAATCGGTTGCCCGGTTGCGTGGCGTTTCACAATTTCTTCGATTACCGCATTATATTTACCTGCCTCGGTTTTATAGACTGCGTCTGCATCATCCACTCTTGCCAAAGGTTTGTTGGTGGGAATTTCAATACAGTCTAATTTGTAGATTTCCTGAAATTCTTCTTCTTCAGTTTTTGCAGTACCGGTCATACCGGACAATTTTTCATACAGACGGAAGTAATTCTGGAAGGTGATAGTTGCCAAAGTTTTGGATTCTCTTTCAACCTTTACCCCTTCTTTTGCTTCGATTGCCTGATGTAAACCTTCGGAATAACGTCTACCAAACATCAAACGTCCGGTGAATTCATCAACGATGATAATTTCGCCGTCTTTTACCACATAGTCACGGTCTACACGCATAATACCGTTGGCGCGAAGTGCCTGATTGATGTGATGAGACAACGTTAAATTATCCGGGTCGGATAAGTTTTCAACATTAAAATGCTGTTCTGCTTTCTGAATACCCTGAGCTGTCAAAGTAGCAGTTTTGGCTTTTTCATCCACAATGTAGTCTGCATCACCTTCATCAGACAGAACTTTGGTATCTTCTTCCACAACAACTTTACGTTTTAAGCCTTTTACAAAACGGTCAGCGTGTTGATAAATATCGGTGGATTTATCGCCGGCGCCGGAAATAATCAGCGGAGTTCTGGCTTCGTCAATCAAAATGCTGTCAACTTCGTCCACGATAGCGAAATAGTGACCTCTTTGCACCATCTGTTCTTTATAGATTACCATATTATCTCGCAGATAGTCAAAGCCAAACTCATTGTTGGTACCATAGGTAATATCGCAAGCATAGGACTGATGACGTTCGCTGGGGTCAACTGCATGAATAACAAGTCCGACTGTTAAGCCTAAAAACTGATAAACTTTACCCATCCATTCACTGTCACGTTTTGCAAGATAATCATTGACTGTAACAATATGAACACCGCGTTTGGTCAAAGCATTCAGATAGGCAGGCAAGGTTGCAACCAGCGTTTTCCCTTCCCCGGTTCTCATTTCAGCAATTCGTCCCTGATGTAACACAATCCCCCCTATAATCTGGACCGGATAGTGTTTTAATCCGATGACACGCCAGGATGCTTCTCTGACTGTTGCAAACGCTTCGGGCAAAATGTCATCCAGAGTTTCCCCGTTTTGTAAACGACTGATAAACTCAGGAGTTTTTGCTTTTAACTGTTCATCGGTCAGCTTTGCATATTCTTCGTCATAAGACAAAACCTTTTGAACCAAAGGATTAATCCGCTTAATTTCCCGTTCGGAATAGGAACCAATCATTTTTTCTATCAATGCTTTAAACATAACGCTTCTCAACTTTCTTTCGTATTTTTATCTAAATGTCGCAAAAACAAATTTTTTTCTCAGATATTGCCAATAGCAATATCTAAAATAGTATATCACATTTTTCCCCATTCTGCAATAGAAATTAGCAAATTTTTGTGTAAATTTTGTGTATTTCTATTGAATCGCTTTTTTTAGCTGTTCTTTTATTTCCAAATGAGACAGTTTGTCCAGAGAATCAATGATTTCAATCTTCATATCATTGGCACGCTGAATGAGATATCTGCGGCTGGAAGCACCGGAAGAAATATAATTTGTAACTAATATTTTCTTTGCATACTCTCCACCAAATCGCTGTGCAACCGAATCCAGTTCGTATAATGCTTCTTTATGTACTTCCCCGTTTTTACAGGAAATAAAAACAGGAATCATCCCACGCATTAAAAAAACATCAATTTCATTGCGGGTTTCCATTCTTTCTCCACGGTAAAAACAACCGTCCCAATCAATCATCACGCCAATTCCGATATCGGAAAATATGCCGGATTCTTCTTCTGAAATCTCATGTGCCATTAAATAAACATATAATTCCAAAATATTTCCCGCTTTTGACATTGCCCGCTTGACTGAAATGTTTTTATACCGGAATAAAACTTTTTGATGTTCTATCTGTACTTCATTCAATAATCCTGCACGGGACAAATCATCGAAAAAATCATTATCAGAAAGGATCCGCTGTTTTTCCGGAGAAAGCGATTCCAAATTTGCCGAAACAACGAGATTCCGGTTGGAATCAAACGGGTCAGTCAGACTTTCCAATGCAATGACAAATTGATTCCATTTCGTACAGTTTTTTCGGGAGATACTCCACATTTTTTTAATATCATCCCGGAATTCTTCGCTTAACTCCCATCGAAATGATTCTTCTGTTTTTGTGACGAGCTCACCACCGTTTAAAACAATGTCTTCCCGAATCGAAAGCGATGCCTTTGAAGGTTCCAAAATGTCATCTGTATGCTTAACCCGTATAAAACGACCACTTCTGGGGTTAAACTGCACCATAGGAATTTGGTGAATTGTAGAAAGTTCTCCCATTGCAGTCAATACCAGTTCTTTGCCACCGGTCAAATCAAAACAGCAATTTGAATGTGTTTTTATGATTTCTTCCAAAACCTGCAATGAGGACTCATAGGAATACCGTTCTACCGTGACATATTTTAAAGAAACTTTCTGTTTTCTTAGTTCAAAAAAACGTTCCACGTCCCGACGTCGTTTTTTTGTCATAACTGCGTCGTAGCCAACAAAAACGATGGTTTCCGGCAAAAAGCGAACTCCTGCAACGATATTTAACAATTGACACTCATCAAAAAATTCAATCAAGGTTTTCATAACAAAAAATTCCTTTCAAAAAAGGTAATCTTAACATACATTTTATAGAATTAATATCCCAAATCTTCATTGATTAAAATGATTTCGTATTCTACACCGGTGGGTTTTTGAGATAATATGGAAAAATTCCGACAAATACGGTCAGAACTGTTGCAATCATAGCATCGGTCTGCATGAATTGCACATGGTGTTTTACGATTCAGACGTTTGGCATTTAACGGTGCAGCAATATTGCGTGCACGATAAAATGCTGATTCATAGTCCGGTGCTACTTTGTTGGCACTGACCACAAGATACACCTTAGAAGGACCGTAGGAAATTGCAGCAACACGGTTGCCGGTACTGTCAATATTCACAATCTCACCCTGTTGGGAAATCCCGTTGACGGAACTGAGATAAATTTCCGCACGTGAAGCTGCTGTCCGTGTTTCCATCACTGTCATGTGTTCGGGTTTTTCATCGTGCCAATATACCGTATTATGAGTGGAAAGCAAATCAAACACCTTCATTTGGTGAAGTGTCACAGAACCACCAAAACCTACGGTTTTTCCATCGATTTGACGATTTAGATACTCTGCGGCTTCTTCTTTGGAGTCAAACACAGATACCCGATAACCTTTATTCTCCAAATTATTTTTTAATACTGAAAAATCATATGTCATAGTTTACTACCTCTTATTATTACGATACAGTTACAATCTGCTTGGATTGTTAATTGACAATGGAGTGCGACACATAAGGTTTAGATGCAACTTGTTTTAGCTAAATTTTGCAACAAGTTGCAAAGCTAAATTATTCCATCTTACTCCATAGCTAAATAGCTCCTTTGGAGTAGCTAAATTAAATTCGCCTTTTAGCGTGCAAAGCACATTTAGCTGCCGTAAGGCAATTTAGCTGAGTTTACTCAATTTAGCTCGCATTAGCGAATTTAGCTGCGTTGCTATGCAACGCAATTCTTCATGTCAAGTCAGAACAAAAAAAGTATCATTTGACAAAAATAATGATTCTTTTTCAACTATTATATCTTAACTTTAAAAAAAGTGCAATAGCTGTAATGTAAATGTTATAAGAAAAGACAAAGAGACTGCACGCATACAGCGACACAGTCTCTCTGTCCGGGAAAAGAATTATATAGAATGGATACAGGCAAAGAAGGTTTATGCAGACAATCTTAATAGAATATTATCTGCGATCATCGCAAGAAATTCAGAATTTGTTGGTTTTCCACGGGAAGATAATACGGTACATCCAAACAGTTTGGCAATATTATCTGCATCACCCCGAGTCCAAGCCACCTCAATTGCATGGCGGATGGCACGTTCCACACGACTGGGTTTGGAATCAAATTCTTTGGCAGTCATTGGGTACAGCTCTTTGGTAACGCTGTGAAGTAATTTTCTATTTTCCAAAACTCTTAAGATGGCAAAACGAAGATACTCATAGCCTTTTATATGTGCCGGCATCCCCACCTCGTGGAAAATGTTCGTAACCATTTGTTCTAAAATGGGATTTTCTTTGGATGTTTCAATATTTTCGATTTTTGGAATACACTTTTTGCCGGGTAATTGGTCTATGGTTTTTTCGCCGTTGGCAACAGCTTTTATCTGAGTAATTAAGGAAAGTGTTTCAAAGGGTTTCATCACAAAATAATCAGCACCCATTTCTAAAATCAGTTTTTCAATGGAAGGAAGCTTAATATCCAACATAAAAATTACGGTACAATTCTCATGAAGTAAAAATTCTTTCTTCATCTGCTCCAATAGCCAGATACCATCACCGTTTGGCATGGTGATATCGGTCAATACAATATCAGGCCGTTTTTCACGAATTAACTCCAAGGCAGCCTTCCCTTCATGAGCAACTGAAATTTCACCAAAGTAGGAATCATTTTCTAAGTGAGGAAGCAATTCCCCAACCATTGTAATATCATCGTCAATCACAATTATCTTTTTCATAGTATTCTCCTTGTTTGTTCTTGTTTGGAACTATCATTTTCATCCTTCGAATATAATATATCACATTATTTTCAAAAAATCAAGATAATTTTGGAAATAATTTCCATTTTTTACACGACTGTTTTCGACATCTAACAAAAAGAAACAGATTCTGCTAAAATAATTGATAGAAAATTTTTGGATTGTGTAATCTTTTGTATGATTGCTTTGATAACCATATCAGAATAAAAAAACTGCCGAGATATTCTTAGAATATATCTCGACAGTTTGATAAGAAAATTTACAATTAGTATGCAATTCCCTGTGCTTTCATAGATTCTGCAACTTTTAAGAAACCTGCGATGTTAGCACCTGCAGCCAGGTTACCTTCGCAACCATAGTCTTTTGCAGCTTTTTCACAGCTTTTATAGATATTAATCATAATATCGTGCAGTTTTGCATCTACTTCTTCAAAGCTCCAGCTATATCTCATGCTGTTCTGGCTCATTTCCAGACCGGAGGTAGCAACACCGCCGGCATTTGCTGCTTTTGCAGGAGCAAACAGTAAACCGTTTTCCTGGATGTATGCAATTGCATCGGGAGTAGAAGGCATATTTGCACCTTCGGCTACCGCATAACAACCATTTGCAACCAGTGCTTTTGCATCGTCTAACAGCAATTCGTTTTGAATTGCACAAGGCAGCGCGATATCACATTTTACAGTCCAGATGCCTTTTCCTTCATAATATTTTGCAGAAGGATGATATTTCACATATTCAGAGATACGTTTTCTTTCTACTTCTTTAATTTGTTTCACAGTATCCAGTTTGATACCGTCTTCGTCTACAACATATCCGTTGGAGTCAGACAGCGCAATCACAGTTGCACCCAACTGCTGTGCTTTTTCAGTTGCATAAATTGCAACATTACCGGAACCGGAAACAACAACCTTTGCACCTTCCAAAGATTTTCCATTTGCCTTTAACATTTCGTTGGTGTAATACAGTAAGCCATAACCGGTTGCTTCTTTTCTTGCCAGAGAACCACCGTAGGTTAAACCTTTACCGGTTAACACTCCGGTATATTCGTTACGCAGTCTCTTGTACTGACCGAATAAGTAACCGATTTCTCTTGCACCAACACCAATATCCCCAGCAGGAACGTCAGTATCAGCACCGATATGTTTGGAAAGTTCAGTCATCAGACTCTGACAGAATCTCATAATCTCTCCGTCAGATTTTCCTTTGGGATCAAAGTCTGAACCACCTTTACCACCGCCCATAGGCAAAGTGGTTAAAGAATTCTTTAAGGTCTGTTCAAAACCTAAGAACTTAATAACAGACTGGTTAACGGTGGGATGAAATCTCATACCGCCTTTGTAAGGACCGATTGCACTGTTAAACTGTACACGGTAACCTCTGTTCACCTGAACTTTGTTGTTATCATCTACCCAGGAAATACGGAAAGTGATGATTCTTTCAGGTTCTACCATTCTTTCTACAACACCGGCTTCAATGAAATCGGGTCTTCTTTCGATTACAGGAACCAAAGTTTCTAAAACTTCTTTTACTGCCTGTAAAAATTCAGGTTCGTTTGCATTTTTCTTTTCGACATTTTCATAAATGCCCTGCAAATACGCATTGTTAATTGCCATTTTGAAACACTCCTTCACACAAATATGCTATCATTTTTTATCAATTCACAAAGGCGGTAATAACAGAATTTGAAATCACTGCCATCAAAAACTCATTATACACCATTCTTTTTCTATTTGCAAGTTTTTTAGTAAAAAATTTCATATTTTTTCTAAAATTATACAAAATAGAACGAATAATTTGCAAATTTGGATGTTTCTCTGTGAAAATGTTTCAAATTTTACATTCTATCGAATTATTTGGAATGTTTGTGGGCTTTAGAAAGCAGGTGTGCCATTTCCCCCCGGGACAAATATTGTTCCGGACGGAATGTATTATCCGGATATCCGCTCAGAATTCCGCTCTGAAGCATTGCAGTAATTTCATCATAAGACCAACGTTCTTCCGATACATCCGAAAATCCATGATTGACATCAGCAGTACTTTTATCATATTTCAGAATCCGCTGTAATATGACCGCCATTTCTTCTCTGGTGACTGCACGATTCGGACGAAAAGTTTTATCAGGATAGCCTATCATCAGGTTATGTGCCAAGACGGTTTTAATATCTTTTTCTGCCCAATGATCTGAAATATCCGATACATTCGTGTCAGAAGGTTTGTCAGATAAATCAAGATACCGACAGAGCATTGTAGCTGCCTGACCACGGGTTAATCCATCCTCCGGCAAAAATTTGTGTTCGCTGATACCGACCATCCAACCATGATTTGCCACCTCTACAATATCGTCCTTGGCAAAATGAGAAAAGGTATCGGAAAAATATTTCCCGTTCAGCCACAAAGAATAATAGTCCCAGACATCCGGCGTTTCCTGTCCTACGCTCCAGCTTCCTGCACCTTTTAAATTGTATTTATCCACCAAAGAAAGCTTATATTTTAACGTATCACTATTGTCATACCAAATGGTATATCCTCCGGGTTTTAGTTTTTGTCCGTTTACCGTAATTTCATCTGACTGTTTGACTGTAAAACGTCCAACCGCACTTTTTGATGTCTGGTCTATCCGGCTGGTGCCACCTGTTTTTTCCAGAGCCGACTGAATCTGACGATTGGTAATCCCGATCCCTTTTATGCTATTATTATCGCTCCAGATTCGCCCAAAAAAAGGTACCCCTAAAACGATTTTTTCCTTTGGAACATATTGCAAAGCATATCGAATTGATTTCTCTACAAAGTCAATACTTGCGACAGGTCCGGCTTCACCACCGTTAAAATGTTCATCATATGCCATAATAAAAATATGGTCTGCAACTTTCCCCAATGCTTTATAATCATAGGAACCGTGCCAACCTGTATTCCAGCCTTCAGGATTTGCCGCAACTGCAACCGAAACTTCTTTCCACGCCGGAATTTTCTGACGAAGAAGGGTTACCAGTCGGGTATAAGCCTCACGATATTGATGAGTGACGTTTTCGATATCCACATTAATACCGTCTAAACCATATTGTTCCACAGCATTTGCAACTTGAGTTGCGAGTGTTTCCACATCATTGAGTGCCAGACTTCCTGCTGTTCTGTCCCAATGATTGCTGAGAAAAGGAACAATTTTTACGTTTTGACGGTGCATTGCCTCTACATAGGAATTGCTGATTGGTTCAACCGACAACCCTCCGTCTGATAAGATATTAAAATAACTGGGAGAAATTACAGAAAAGCTTTGTTTGGATAATGCAACGTACTCCAGTTGTTTGTCATAACTTCCGTAAGATAAATAAGTCATGGAATAGCGTTCTTTGGCATCAGCAAGATAAGAAAACGGGATACTAAACGCCAAAGCGGTTCCCAAAATAAATTTCACCAGTCTGATTTTCGTACCGTTTCTGAAGAATTCTTTGGAAAATTCTTCAATACTTTTTCCTGTTCCCGGTGTCAAACGAACTAAAATGTCACATACAGATTGATCTACCGGAATCACATAAATCTGAACTTTCATACTAACTCCTCCAAAACACTTTTTATATAGTATAACAAAAACTGAATATTTCTATTGTATCAGCATTTAATTTCCCGAAAAATCTATTGCTATTTGGGAAAAATTATGATATAATAGTTTCCACTTGGTATTTTTATGATTGAAAGTGTAGGGAGTATGCTATGATATATGTTAACGGGATATCGGTTGAACATTATAAAGGGTTACGCAATATATCTCTTGCAAACTTTTCTCCTATCACAATCATTACCGGTCCAAACGGGTGTGGCAAAACATCTCTGACAGAAGCAATTGAAATCATTTTAAATCCACTAAATTTCAATCATTATATTGCAGTCACCCAAACCAAAAATCAAGGTTTCTGGAATTCTTTTGACAAACAACAAGCCCGTCTTTACACCAGAATTGACGGAGAAATTCTGAAACAGTCGTATTTTACAGAAATCGTTTCCTATCAACCAATATTTCAAGAACCGTTTTTAGGATTTCACCACTTTGGATATCCGAAAAACGGAAGGGATATCATCGAAAGTAAGGAAATTGATTATTCTGTTTCAAAGAATCAATCCCAAAGTTTTTCTGATCCGATAGTACGATACCGTAAACTTACACCACAAAATCAAAATCTATCCTTTCAGACCATACGGGAAGATCAACTGCTGTGTGAAAAAGCACTTTCCTATCTTTCCTTATTTGATTCTGATTATGCGGGATTTCAAACAGAAAATTTTAAAGATACCGTTTTATACCATAAAAAATACAATCGTGTAAGCGAAGACTTTTTCAGTGACGGAATCCGATATGTCCTAAAAATTATGGAACAATTGTCCGGCTTTTCCAACGGTGTCGTAATCATTGACCCTGCAGAGCATCAAATCGCTCCTAATACATTTCCGTTTATGGTAGAACTTCTCTATCACGTTGCATCCAAACGGCAACTGCAATTGTTTCTCACAACCCAAAGTATGGAATTTGTTGATGAATGGTTGGATTTATTACACTTTTACCGTCAATTATCAGAAATTACTCTTGTGAAACTACGATCGAAACCGGATGGATGCAGTGCAAAACAGTATTCGGGGGAATTGATGTATCAACTTCGGATGGAACATCAGACAGATTTCAGATGTTCTGACTTTAACTAAGGAGGTTATTACATGAAAGAATTATTCAGTCTATTCTTAACATTTGCCAAAATCGGTGGATTTACATTTGGAGGAGGCTACGCAATGCTTCCCATTATGCAAAGAGAACTGGTCGAAAAAAACGAATGGGTTAGCAATGACGAACTTTTAAACTATTATGCTGTAGGACAGTGTACTCCCGGAATTATCGCTGTCAATACCGCCACCTTTGTAGGATATAAAAGAAAAGGTGTTTTGGGCAGCATCTTCTCCACCGCGGGAATTGTTACCCCTTCGGTTATCATTATCATGTTGATCGCAACATTTTTAAAAAATTTTGCAAGCTATCCGGTGGTGCAATCCGCATTTGCCGGAATCCGGATTGCAGTTTGTGCCACTATTTTAGTTTCTATTGTAAACTTATGGAAAAAGGCCATCAAATGCTGGATTGATATTCTGTTTTGTGCAGGTGCATTCATTCTCAGTGCATTCACTCCGATTTCCCCGTTATGGATTGTTCTCATAGCGGGAACCTGTGGTGTGTTCTGCCATCTGAAAAAGGAGGTTGAATAACGATGGAAGCATGGGTGCTGTTTATTGAATTTTTTAAAATTGGTTTATTTGCCGTAGGTGGTGGCTTAGCAACGCTCCCCTTTTTGAATCAACTGGTAGAAAAATATCCCTGGTATACTGCAAGTGACCTTGCAAATGTAATTGCAGTTTCCGAATCCACTCCGGGTCCTTTAGGCGTCAATATGGCAACTTATACCGGTTTTACCGGCTTAGGAATCCCCGGCGGAGTGATTGCTACAACTGGCATTGTACTTCCCTCATTGATCATTATTCTGATCATCGCCAGGATTCTGGACCAATTCAACAAAAACCCATATGTAAAAGCAGCATTTGTAGGGCTGCGTGCCTCTGTTGTGGGATTGATTGCAGCAGCAGTACTTGGCATTGTGCAAATCAGTTTATTCCATACAGGACAAACAGAAATTTTGAATATGTTTAATTGGAAAGCGATTGTTGTTTTTTTATTTCTTACCATATTCCGCTTTCGCTTTGAAAAAGTGCATCCTATTGTATTTATTGCAATCGGTGCCGGTCTTGGGATTGTCCTCGGAGGATTCTGATATAAAAAACTGAAAAAGGATTTCTACTAAATTATGATAACAGTAACAAATTTGAGCCTAAATTTTAACGGTACTAACTTATTTAAAAACGCAGATTTAAAATTCACGCCCGGGAATTGTTACGGGGTAATTGGTGCTAACGGAGCCGGAAAATCAACATTTTTAAGGATATTATCCGGTGAACTGGAACCCTCCACAGGTGACGTCGTGATACCCGGCCACTTACGGATGTCTGTATTAAAACAGGACCACTTTGCCTATGATGAATTTACGGTTGTGGATACTGTAATCCAGGGAAACAAACGCCTTTATGACATTATGAAAGAAAAGGAAGCTTTGTATGCAAAAGCAGATTTTAATGATGAAGATGGCGTTCGTCTGGCAGAATTAGAAGGTGAGTTTTTAGAATTAAACGGCTGGGAAGCGGAAAGCGACGCATCAAAACTACTTCAGGGATTGGGTCTTTCTGATGAGCTTTTATACAGTCAGATGAGCAGTTTAGACGGCAAACAAAAAGTGAAAGTATTACTTGCACAAGCGTTATTCGGAAATCCGGATATTATCTTACTGGACGAACCTACCAACCACTTGGATGTAGATTCTATCAACTGGCTGGAAGATTTTCTGTTAGATTACGAAGGGCTTGTAATTGTTGTATCTCATGATCGTCATTTTTTAAACACTGTTTGCACCAGTATAGTAGATATCGATTTTTCTCAGATTAAAATGTTTGTAGGTAACTACGAATTCTGGTATGAATCCAGTCAGTTAATTCAGAAAATGATTCGTGATCAGAATAAAAAAAATGAAGAAAAAGCAAAAGAATTAATAAGTTTTATTCAGCGATTCTCTGCCAATAAATCCAAATCCCGTCAGGCAACCTCACGAAAAAAGCTCTTGGAAAAGCTGACGATTGAGGAACTCCCCGCTTCTTCCCGCCGTTATCCGTTTGTAGGATTTCAGATGGACCGAGAAGCCGGAAAAGATATTCTCTTTGTAGAGGGAATTTCAAAAACTGTGGACGGAGTAAAGGTGTTAAATAACGTGTCATTCACATTAAACAAGGGAGACAAAGTTGCCTTTTTAGGAGAAAATGAAACTGCAGTTACTACTATGTTTCAGATTTTAGCCGGAGAAATAGAACCTGACGAAGGAAGCTACAAATGGGGTGTATCTACAACGCAATCCTATTTCCCAAAGGACAATTCCGAATTTTTTAACCAGTCCGATTTAAACTTATTACGCTGGTTGGAACAATATTCCAAGGACACTACCGAAACCTTCTTGCGAGGATTTTTAGGAAGAATGCTTTTTTCCGGTGACGATGTGTTGAAACCCGTCAAGGTGTTGTCCGGTGGTGAAAAGGTTCGTTGTATGCTGTCAAGAATGATGTTGTTCGGCTCCAATGTACTGATGCTGGATCAACCCACCAACCATCTGGATTTGGAATCCATTACATCGGTAAACAACGGTTTAAAAGAATTTAAAGGAAACGTTATATTTGCCTCTCACGACCATGAATTCATCTCAACCGTTGCAAATAGAATGATCGAATTCACTCCCGATGGTATCATAGATAGGAATGATAATTATGATGAATATCTCCAATGGAAAAAAGAAAACCAGAAATAATTTTACAAAAAATAAAAGAATTATCCCTCCCGAGAAGAAACGAATTTCTTACAAAAAGAAGGAATATTGGAAAGGTGGTACCTTACTTGCTCCTGTCCCACCTGCCCTTGTAACGGTTGGCACAATGGAACATCCTAATGTATTAACCATTGGTTGGACCGGAATACTCAATACCATTCCGCCAAAAACGTATATTTCCGTACGTAAGGAGCGGTATTCTTATCAAATGCTTATGGATAACCGTGAATTTGTGATTAATCTGCCATGTACAGATTTAGTGAAAGCTGTTGATTTTTGTGGTGTAAGAAGCGGAAGAGATTTGGATAAATTCAAAGAAATGCATCTGACTCCTGCTCCGGCGAATCATGTATCTACGCCATTAATTTCCGAATGTCCTCTTCATTTGGAATGTAAGATTACCGATACCATTAACTTAGGAAGTCATACTATGTTTTTAGCAGATATTGTAGGAACCATTGTTTCAGAGAATTGTATCAATCAAGATGGAAAATTAGAAATTGAAAAATGTAATCTACTTGCATATGCCCACGGAGCATACTTTAGTTTGGGAAAACAGCTTGGAACCTTCGGGTATTCTGTCAAAAAGAAAAAATAGGAAAGCAAACCAATAAAAATGCAGAAGCTTATGAATGGTATAGGCTTCTGCATTTTACAAAAGAATTATAAGTCGTCAGCATCTTGCACCGGCTGAACATTTTTTTCTACAGGTGTTCCGGTATAACTTCCTTCCGGGTCAGTTCTTCTTCCGGTTTCTCCGAACGCACGAATCACAGATTCTGTTTTCGGAAGTTTTTTCTTTTTCTTTTCTTTCATTCTTTTCACCTCATATTCATTATTCCACATAAGGAGTGATTTTATGTTACGTTGTCCTGTTTGCCATGAACCTATTTTTAAACAAAATGACAAAATTTACTGCTGCAAAAACAATCATAGTTTTGATATTGCAAAAAAAGGCTATGTGAATTTTTTATTATCTCATAAAATGAACTCCAAGCTCCCTGGGGATAATAAGCTCATGGTAGATGCAAGAAGCGAATTTTTAGGAAAAGGCTACTACGATATTTTTCGTGAAAAATTAATCAATCTGATTGATGAATTTCATCCGAAAACAATTTTAGATGCCGGCTGCGGCGAAGGATATTATACCAATGAAATACATAAGGATTCCAGAAAAATTTTCGGAATCGATATTTCAAAAACTGCTCTGCAAAAAGCGGCTCCCAAAAACAGAAACATCACATATGTAGCCGCCAGTTTATTTGATATCCCGATACTAAATAATAGTATAGACTTATTATTTAGTTTGTTTGCACCCTATGCGGGGGAAGAGTTTCATCGCGTTTTAAAACAAGATGGAATTATGATCTTGGGAATTCCGGGAGAAAACCATTTAATTGAACTGAAAAAAGTGATTTACGAAAATCCCTATAAAAACCAGATAAAAGACTATGAACTTCCTAACTTTAAGTTCTTAAAAGCAGAAAAAATTGATACAATCATTTCTCTGCAGTCCCAGAATGATATTTTAAATCTTTTTAAAATGACCCCTTACTATTACCGAACAAGACAGGAAGATTTGGAAAAAATTCATTCTCTAACTCAGTTTAATATTACAATTTCGTTCCAACTGTTAGTATATCAAAAAGACTAAAATTAAATTTTAATAAAATGATTTGTCAAACTAAGTGCAACATTTTTTGAGTTCAAGCTCAAATAAATCTGCTGGTTTTTGATAATTTAAAATTTTTTTGGGCCTGGCGTTAATTAACGCCAGGTTCTTTTTTAGTGTTGTAGGACTAACCCTTGAT
>JAGAKI010000078.1 GCA_017625695.1 Clostridia bacterium
CGCTGGACATCATAGGCATAACCAAACGTCATTGTTTTTGAATCGGTTTGTGCATTTGCAACCAAAGTTGTTGGCAATATGCCAATCATCATACAAAGACACAAAAGCATACATAGCACTTTTTTCATTGTTCATTCCTTCTTTCGTATCATAGAATTTAATTTAAATAACTTATTCGGGCTTCAATCGTTTCGCATATTCCATAGCCTGTTGCTTTCTCTTTTTTGAAAGCTCTGTCGCAAGACATTTAGGGCATCTTGTAAGCGACTTTGCACGGCTTCTGAGCTGTGTTTGCCACGAATGACCTTTTTCACATTTCCACCACACGGGAACAGAACTGCTTGAACTGACAATATCGGGTGAAAATGGCAGATTTTTTTCGTCATCCCACTCTTGTAATAAATACTCTTTTCCTTCCTTAATACAAAAATCTTTAAGGTTCAAAATTATCACCTTCTGCATCTTGAAAAATTAGATATTATGTGCTATACTGATTATACATCGTACCTTGATGTTCGATGCAATAGTTTTTTCATTTTTTTACAAATTTTATTCATTTTAGAAAGCATGAGGGCACTTTTATGGAGCAAAAAAACTTATTTTCCATCGGGGAAGTGGCAAAAGCCGTAGGAATTACCCGAAAAACAATTTTAAATTATGAAACAAAAGGTCTCATAAAGCCCGACAAAAAAGAAGGAACCACCGCCAACAGATATTACACCATTGACACCCTTACCCAAATCCGTACCATTCGTGTATTTCAGAACTTGGGACTTTCCCTTGATGAAATTCATACATATTTTAATGAATCTGCCGATTTGCATCCGATGATCAACCGACTGGAAAAAATGAGAGATGAACTGAATCTCACCATAGAAAAGCTCAAAGAACGAACCAAAAAACAAGGCAACCATATCAAAGAAATTACCATCGACCAGCAGACTATATACCGCCGCGTATATCACTCAACCTCTATTGCTGACAAGACAAATCTTTTAAGAAATACAGCACTTGAAGCGATGAGAACGCATGGAACGGATACAACGAAACGAATGTATTTTACAGAGCACGACGCAAGCACTCCTGAAGAGGTTTCATATTGTGTTGCTGTACCGCAAGGAAGTAAAGGCGAATATGTAAGCATGATTCCCGAAATGAAAGCTATTTCATTCTTTCATCATGGAGCTTATGAGGAAATTCCAGAAGCACGAAAAAGACTTGTTTCCTATGCAGAAGCAAACAATCTGAAACTGACAGGCATATTCCGTAATATTTTTCTTGAAGGACCTCCGCAACATAAAGACAAGAGCAAGTTCATTACTCAAATAATTGCAATTATCAAAGCATAATAATGGACTGTAAAAAACAAAAATGTTTTTTACAGTCCATTTTCTCAATCGCTATTTGATAACCGGTTGAATTTGTTTTCCTTCCAAGGCAAGTAATACCGTTTCTTTTACTTTGGTAAAATCACAAACTAACGAGGTGGGTTTCTTCACCGGGTCATCCTGTGAGAGCGGCACAAAATATACATTTTTCACAGGCAGCATCGTTCCTAAGCTTTTGGCAGACTGTCCCAGACCGTCGTTGGTAGCAAGGGCAAGCACTACAGGAATGCCATTACGAAGAGATGCTTTCACCGCCATAGTGGCGGCAGTATCGGTAATACCGTTTGCCAGTTTGGATAAGGTGTTGCCCGTACAAGGAGCAACCACCATTACGTCGATGTATTTTTTCGGACCGATAGGTTCCACCTCACTGATGGTGGAAAGAACCTTTTTGCCGGTCATTTGCTCAATTTTTGCTACAAAATCTGCAGCTTTCCCAAAACGGGTGTCTGTTTTACAGGCGTTTTCACTCATCATAGGAAACACCTCAAAACCTGCATCCAGTAAGTCCGAAAGTGTAGTTAAAGATTTTTGGAAGGTACAATACGAACCGGTCAGACAATAACCAACCTTAATCTGTTCCATTCGTATTTTCATTCCTTATTTAATAAATTTATCACAGTGTCCGCAATGATTTTACCGGACGAATAGGGTGCAATTTTTCCCGGAAGTGCTAATGCCCAGATGGTTTTTAATCCAAATTCTTTGGCACTTTCCCAGTCAATACCGCCGGGAACTGATGCCAAATCCACAAACAGACAATCCGGATGAATCTTCTCAATTCTGGATTTCTGAAAAATCGGGCTGGGTACCGTATTGAAAATAATCTGCATATGCGGCAGTAAATCCCCTAATTTATCGTAACGCACCGGAGTTGCTCCGGACAATTCAATCCAGGATAAATCTCCGATGCTTCGTGCCGCAACGTAGGTTTCGGCGCCCAGAGCCATAGAAAGCTTTGCAAGAATTTTTCCGATTCTTCCGTAGCCGGTGATGAGAATTTTGGAACCGAATACTGAAAACGGGGTTTCGGAAAACACAATGTTAAAGGCACCTTCCGCTGTAATCTGAGCATTTTTAATTAAAAACTCCTCATGTTTTGCATAATCAAAGACACGCTTTCGCTGTAGCAGACGTTCATCCCGGATCATCCCGCCAAAAACTGCGGTTTCTTCTCGCAAGACATCTGAAATTTTCTCTAAAGAAATAGTCTGATCCCACAAGGGCGTGTGAATGTTTTTCCCGTCCTGAGTCACCGGAAGCGGCAAAAGTACATAATCGGAGCGGATTAAGTCTTCTGTCAGATTCCGTCCACCAAACAAACCGGAAAGATACAAATCGTAAAATCCGTATAACACCACATCGTATCCTTTTTTCTGCAAGCATCTGGCGCAGGCAAGTTGCCGTAAATCTCCACCGATAATTAAAAACTTTTTCTTCATCATTATGCTTTCCTTTCCCTATCGCACATTCATCCGTTTGTTATTTGCCCCACTAACAAAATATGCAAAACGGTCCTTTTTGACACCTGCGAAAAAAACTTAGAAAAATTTGTAAAAAAGCTTGACATTTCGTATTGTTTATGTTAGAATATGTTCCTGTAGTGTAAAAGGAGCGGTCCGCTTACACGGGGAAAGCAGCTCCCATTGGGAAAAAGTAAAAAGGGTTTTCTATGACGTGTAAAGAACGCTTATCAAGAAAGGAGATTCGACATGGACGTTTTAAAAGCCATTACTATGGATCAGTTAAGAACTGACATGCCTAACATCCAGATCGGTGATACCGTAAAAGTGTATGTTAAGGTAAGAGAAGGTGCGAAAGAAAGAGTACAGATGTACGAAGGCACCGTAATCAAGAAAAAAGGCGGCGGAATCCAGGAAACCTTCACCGTTAGAAGATTATCTTCCGGTATCGGTGTTGAAAGAACTTTCCCGGTTAACTCCCCCATTATCGACAAAGTTGTAGTTGTAAGACACGGTAAAGTAAGAAGAGCAAAACTGTTCTACTTAAGAAAACGTGTTGGTAAAGCTGCAAAAGTTAGAGAAAGACTGGGCGACTAATCCCTGCTTTCCCGACCAATTGTCTCAAAAAGAGCTGAATCAGATTGATTCAGCTCTTTTTATATGCTATTTTTTTAAAAACGCTGTCAGGATAATTAGAATCTGTCCCGCAATCCCCAATAAGTAAATCACAGGAACGAAAATATGAAAATACCACAGGCTAATTTGTACCGAAATCAGAATCGACCACATCAGCGCAGATATAATCCAGTAGTTATGACGGGGATTTAACCAAAGGGAATTAAAGATTAACCGAAGTACCAATACCACCGGCAAGGTAAACAAAAAATACATCCACTGAAAGGTAAGCTTTTTTAATACCAGACCGGTCACAACAAATGCAATCACCGAAAGAAACCACACAGAGGCTTCGATAATGCAAATTAAAACCGAACGGTTATACTTCGGCAACTTGGATTTTCCCACACCCTCCGGACGAACCAAATCGTCCAAAGAAATCCGGAACAAATCTGCAATTTCCAACAATACAGAAATATCCGGCAGAGATTCGCCCCGCTCCCATTTGGAAACCGCTTTATCAGAATAGTTTAATTTTTTCGCCAGCTCCATCTGCGTCAGATGATGCTGAAGTCGAATCTTTGATATATTTTTGGCTACAATATTTTTGATATCTTCCATAAATACTTTCTCCCATAGCAAGTAGCAACCTGGTCGGATATGTAAAAACATTTGTTCTTTATTATATCTTAAAAATGCTCACTTGTCAAATGAAAAATTGGAAAATTGATCGGTAGAATTTGCACTCTACCAACAGTAGAGTGCACCAAAAAAGCTGTAGATTGACTCTTTTATCAGAAATATGTTATCATAAAAAAAGAAACAACGAAAGGACGGTGTCCCATTTTGAGAACCATAAAGATTGTTGCAGATTCCTCTGCAAATCTTCTGACACTATCTCAGATTCCCTTTGCAAACGCTCCCTTAAAAATGATTACTTCCACTCAGGAATTCATAGACGATGCCTCGTTGGATGTTGAACAGATGGTTTCTTTTTTTGAAACTTATAAAGAAAAATCTAAAACCTCCTGCCCCAATACCGGAGATTTTTTAACTGCTTTCGGAGATGCTGATGATATCTTTTGTGTCACGATCACCAGTGGCTTGTCCGGTTGCTACAATGCGGCGTGCATGGCAAAACAAATGTATGAAACAAACAATCCCGGGAAACGAGTACGTGTCATTGACACCCTGTCTACCGGTCCGGAAATGGAGCTTCTTATCGAAAAGCTGACCGAATGGATCAAAAGCGGGCTGTCTTATGAACAAATTCTTCCGCTGATTGAGCCTTATCAGGAACAAACCGGACTGGTATTTATGCTTGCCTCTTTAAAAAACTTTGCCGCAAACGGAAGAGTTTCTCCGGCAGTTGCCAAAATCGCCGGGATGCTGGGAATCCGGATCGTAGGAAAGGCAAGCGAAAAAGGAACTCTGGAACCTCTGCACAAATGCCGTGGCGAACAAAAATCCGTTGAAGCCATTTACAGCCATCTGAAAGAAAATGGACTGAAACAAGGAAAAGTCCGCATTGCCCACTGTCAGAACGAAACATTGGCAGAAACGCTGAAAAACATCTTGAAAGAACGGCTGCCCAAAGTGGAAACCAAGATAATCAAATGTCGTGGACTCTGCAGTTACTATGCAGAAAAAGGCGGACTTTTGGTCGGTTTTGAAAAATTTTAGTCTGCTTTGAATATAGCTCCTGAAAATCCGGCAAACAAAAGAAATCCCAAGGAAAACTTCATTCCTTGGGATTTTTTTATTATGATATTACAATCAACTTCGGGATGAATTATTCATACAATCCGGCATTACCAATCATAAATTTGGAATAACTGCTATGTTCATACCAAGAATCGTTTCCTTCGCTGTATTCTTGAGGCACGATTTTTAAAACCACAACATTGGAAACATCAATATCAAAGGGAATGGTGAAGCTTCCTGCAGCAACGCCCTCGGAGGTGTAAATCACTTTATCATCACCATACACAACAATTCTGTTTTTATAAGAATGATTCTTATTGCCCTTTCCTAAATAGAACGTTCCTTTGAAGGATTGATACTTGCAGTTTAAAAGATAAGAAGCACCATCGCTATTGGTATACCAATAGTTTTGGAACACCTCGCCCGTGTTCGCAGTTAAAATATCGTTATATTCAGAGCCACCAAACTCAATGGTATCTGCTGAATTTGTGGTAGCATTTCCTGTAAAGGTTTCTAAATCTTTTAACCAAACAGAAGGCTGTTCGATGGCATCATTTTTTCCCAGAAATACGGTCTGTGTTGCACCATCCCAGGAAACGGCTTTCTGCAACGCATCGGATACTGCACGAACAGGAAGATAGGTTGTCCCGTCAATAATAAACGGCTCTACGGTATTTCCTTGCGCATCTCTTAAATCCGCCTGTTTCCCATCAATGACAATTTTAATATTATTATAGAATAACTCCGCTGTTTTGGTCACTTTTTCTGCCATGGTCGGAACTGCACCCACTACTAAAGAAGAAAGCACAACGCCGGCAACCAAACCTTTTAATTTTTCTTTCAGCATTCTTAGAACCTCATTTCTTATTTTTTCTTTTATTATATCATGTAAATTCATATTCGTCAATCCATAGTTTTATATATTTTCGATAAAGAAATCTTTGCAATCTCCTCCCTATTGCAAAACGAAATGCTCGTTTAAGGTGTTCTTATCATCGCTGCTTGCAAAAATGCCTTTTGCGTATCAAATGCAAATCCATCACACAAAAAGGCACAGGAGATTCCTGTGTCTTTCTTCCGTTAGGATTATATAAATGGTGAGATTCGTTGATTCTGTGCCTATTGTCGATCCTCTATTCCACGCTAATAGAGAATCCGAATAAGTATTTATCAGCGTTGACACGATTTTCCGGACAGAGTGCGGAAATCCAAGCCATTTCCCCGCCGATACCTGCGTGTTTGGCATCAATGTGCAAATAACTTTCGGGTCTGCGTTTTAATAAGTGTTCGTAGCCTGCAGTTAAGTAATCTTCCACAGTGTTGTGATGAATATCAAAATGGAATGGTAAATCCCCTTCGATTCTCATTTTGTGACCGTTATTATCAGAGATTTCCAGCCATTCGCAGGATTCGTGACCACCGTTTTCTACGGGAGGATTGAAGGGGAAATGTTCTTTTTCCACTTCACTTTCGTAGATCGCTTTCACAGGAGAGAGCATTCTGTCGCAGTATGCTTCATTCCTTCCATATGCAAAGTATTTTAAGGTTTCAAAACCTTCAGGAATCACTAATTCTTCTCCGATTCTGGGCATATCACCTAAATCTTTATCCATATCGTACACGACATCGATGTGGATTTTATCTTTTAACACGGTGTAGGTTAATTTAGAATAAATATTATAACCGGATGCACCGGTATTGCAGTTTTCAGAAGTAAATACGATTCTGCCGTCATTTCCCTGATACCAGGAAGTACCAAGACAAACAGGATTTACCCCTTTCATTTCATCCCAAAGCACATTTCTGCCCCAAGGCATACCCGGACAGTTGGTACCGCAGGCAGGACGCTGGAACTGATTTCTCCAACCATCCATAAGATAGGTGGTGCCGTCTTTTACCATCGTTTTCACAGTACCGGTATCTTTTGAGAACACCACAGTAAAGCTTCCGTCGGTCACGGTGACGTTGTTTCCTTCTTCGGTTACGATATAGTTGGAAACAACTTCAGGAACGAAGGTTTTCACGGTTTTGCCGTGTTCTAATTCAAACTGTGCATAACCGATTTCGTAACCTGCATCGTAGGCTTTGGTTGCCTCTTTGGCATACACAGTGAACAGGATGTGGTATTTTGCATTAGGTTTGGATTCATAGTCTACTTTGTAGGTCCAGTCAAGGGTTTCTCCCGGTTTTAATAAGGGGAAATCCACATTAACAGTTTTTAAGGGCAGACCGTTTTCATATACAGTTGCAACCACGTCATAATGGCTGGAATCTAACGCCATATTGGTATTGGATACCAGATAACGGTTTTCAAATTTTGTTATTTCACGATGATCATAATGAGGTTTTCTGAAAATGATGGGCATATATCCCATTTTCAATTCGTAAGCACCCGGTTTCCAGGTATAGTCACCCAGCATAACACCGTTGTTGGTGAAGAAGGGGGCACATTCTTTTTCACGGATTGATTCGTTGAACGCGCCTGCATAACCGTAAAATTCCACGCCGTTTTCATCGTGAGTTGCAATGCCTTTATCGATTAAATCCCAAGCAAAACCACCCTGGAAACGGGGGTATTTTAAGATGCAGTCAACATAACGCCAAACACCCGAACCGGCATTTAACATCTGATAGAGCATTTCAATTAAGATAATCGGTCTGTCATCATCTACATCGGAAATCATATCCCGAATCATAAACTGCTGTGCATACATAAAGGGACGGGTATCACTCATCCGTTTGCTAACCGCTAAGATTTCACCGCCTTCATACTGGCAAAGTCTGGTGGGGTCATATTCTTTAATCCATCCATACATTGCTGCATGAGCAGGACCAACACCGCTTTCATTTCCCAGTGACCAGCAATAAACACAAGCATGGTTTTTGTAGAAGGTCGCCATACGGACAGCACGGTTCACAAACTCGGGTGCCCATTCGGGACTACGGGTCAGCTGACCGCCAACACCGTGGCTTTCCACGTTACATTCCAGCATCACCATCAAGCCGTATTCGTCACAAAGTTCATAGAATTCACGGCAAGCGGGATAGTGACAGGTTCTAACGGCATTAATGTTCATCCGTTTCATATTTTCCACTTCACGGATGATGATTTCACGGCTTAAAGTACGACCGGTATAAACGTGATGTTCGTGACGGTTCATCCCTTTTACAATCATTCTCTGACCGTTTAAGTGTACCACGCCTTTGATGGTTTCAATCCGTTTGAAACCGATTTTTAAGGATTCGATATCCAAAACATTTCCGTCTTGATCGGTCAAGGTACAGATAACGGTATAGAGTTTGGGAGTTTCGGGAGTCCATGGACTTACAGCTCCCACATTTGCTTTCAGTAAGCAAGCATTACAGTCAGGCACCTCATCGCTATGTACCGATTCCTGTCCGATTTCCGGCTTGGTTTCATAAATTAAAGTTTCGCCGTCATAAATCTGAAAAGTAACAATATCATTGGCAAATCCGTTCACACGATTTAATAAAATACTGCCGTTGATGCTTCCTTTGCCCAGTTCGTAATCGGTTAATACTTTCATATCCACGATTCGTTTGGAGGGCTTGGAAATTAAGTATACGGGACGGTAAATTCCTGCTAAGTACCAATAGTCCTGGTCTTCGATATAAGAAGAAGTGGACCATTTCATTACCTGAACAGTCAGGGTATTTTCTCCGGGTGTTACGTAATCGGAAATATCAAAAGTAGAGGGCAGCTTGCTGTCTTCCGCATACCCCACTTCCTTGTCGTTTACCCAAAGGATATAGGAGGTTTCCACCCCGTCAAACTGAATGAACGTATCTTTTTTACACCAATCCTCAGACAAGGTAAAGGTAGTTTCATAAATACCAGTAGGGTTTTTCTTGGGCAGATTGGGAGCATTTACCACTCTGTCTACCCCGTTATCGGTGGGATATACCACGCATCCATCGGTTTCATAGTGTCTCCAGGGATAAGTAAAGTTGGTGTAGATAGGTTCTCCGAATCCAAAATATTCCCAGTTGCCGGGAACGGGAATTTCCGCAGTGAAATTCTTATCTAAATGTGCATCATAGGACGGAACTTCATCGTAATAACGGAATTTCCAGTTTCCGTTTAAGGATTTCACATTGGGAGATTTTAAAATATCACAGGTAAATGCCTGTTCCCTGGTAGCATAAGCACCCCACTGAGAATGAGGAGCTTCTCTGTTTATTTGTGAAACAAACTGGTCTAACCAAGGCATTTTATTATGAACTTTCTGATACATGACTGATTCTCCTTCCTGATTTGATACTAAAGTAATTTGATATTTTAAAAATATGGTTGTCTCAACCAGACACCCTTTGATTCTATTCAGCTTTAAACATGGTACCAATACCATCGGTAGTGAATATTTCAAGCAATAAACAATGGGGGATACGTCCATCCAAAATATGTACGGATTTCACGCCGGAATCAATGGCATCCAAACAGCCTAACACTTTGGGAATCATCCCGCCGGTAATAATACCGTCATCAATCAATTTCAAGGTATCTGCTTTATTGATTTCAGGTATAATATCGGGAGAATCCACGTCCATCTTCAGTCCCTCAATGTCGGTTAAAAGAATCAGTTTTTCTGCTTCCAGCGCACCTGCTAACACACCGGCAGCAGTATCTGCATTGATATTGTAACTGTGACCGTTCACATCCACACCGATAGGTGCAATTACGGGAATATATCCGTTGTCTGCCAAGTTTCTTACCAGTTTGGAATTTACTTTTACAATGTCGCCCACATAGCCGATATCTACTTCTTCTCCATCTACCATCGTGGTATGTTTTTCACAGGTGAAGAGACAGGAGTCCATCCCGGAAATCCCAACCGCATTCCCACCGTTTACATTCAGGAGGGAAACGACTTCCTTGTTGGTTTTCCCGATTAATACCATTTGTACGACCTGCATGGTGGTTTCGTCAGTCACTCTGAGTCCGTTTATAAATTCACTCTGCACATCATAGGTTTTTAATGCACTGGAAATATCCGGTCCGCCACCATGTACCACAATGGGGTGCATTCCGATGTATTTTAACAAGGTAATATCTTCCATTACGGAATTTTTTAATTCTCCGTTAATCATTGCATTGCCGCCGTATTTAATTACAACAGTTTTATCGTAGAATTTCTGGATATAAGGCATTGCCTCTACCAGAATTTTGGCTTTCTTAATCAATTCGTCCATATTCATTTTCTTCTGTAACTCTCCTTATAAGTAGAATCCGGGATTAGAAAGTCCGGTAGTTTCGGGAAGGTCAAACATCAGATTCATATTCTGAACCGCCTGCCCCGCTGCACCTTTGTTCAAATTATCCAAAGTAGAGATAACAACCACACGGCGTAAGCGTTTATCCACCGTCAGACCGATATCCACATAGTTGGAACCTGCTACATGGTTGGATTCCGGAATTTTACCTGCATCGTAGATGCGGATGAAAGGACAGCCTTCGTAAAACTTACGGTAAGCTGTGAGCAGCTGTTCTTCGGTATAATCATCGGTCATATTCATATAAATGGTGGAATAAATGCCACGTTTCATCGGTACTAAGTGGGGGGTAAAGCTGATTTGCACTTCCTGCCCTGCCAGTTTGGAATACTCCTGTTCAATTTCAGACGTATGACGATGAGTAGCAATTTTATACGCTTTCATATTTTCAGTACATTCCGAGAAATGGTAATCCAGATGAATTCCGCGTCCTGCACCGGTTACACCGGATTTTGCATCCACAATAATATTTTTGTGAGAAACAAATCCGCCCTTAATGAGAGGTGCCGCCCCTAAAATTGAGGTAGTGGTATAACAACCGGGATTTCCAATCAGTCTTGCTTTTTTGATTTTGTCCCGATAGAGTTCGCACAAACCGTAAACAGATTCTTTCAACAATTCGGGGTTTTTATGAGTGGTTTTGTACCATTCTTCATAAACTGCCACATCATCATAACGGTAGTCACCGCTTAAATCAATCACACGAAGCCCTGCGTGATATAAGTTCCCGATCACCATATCAGAAGCACCGTGAGGCAGAGAAGTGAACACTACGTCGCATTTTTTTGCAATCTCTTCCACATTCAGCTCTTCTAAAACAATATCGCAGATTCCTTTTAAATGGGGATAGATGGTAGAAATTTTTTCCCCGGCGGTACTGCCTGACACCAAAGTAGTCACTTCCACTTCGGGATGGCTCAATAATAATCTTAACAATTCAATTCCGGCATAACCCGTAACGCCTAAAATACCGGCTCTAATCATACTCTATTTCCTCCGTTATGTTATTTGTTTCGAGCTTTTGCTCTCAGTTGATTATTCAAAATTCGTTTGCGGATACGAAGTGACTTCGGTGTTACTTCCAAAAGCTCGTCATCTGCCAAAAATTCCAACGATGCTTCCAAGCTGTACACCGTAGGCGGTGTCAGCTTCAAGGCATCGTCACTGCCGGAAGCACGGGTATTGGTCAGCTGTTTCTTCTTACAAACGTTTACGTTAATGTCTTCCTGTTTCGGGGTAAAGCCTACCACCATTCCTTCATACACTTTGGTTCCTGCATCAATAAAGAGGGTACCGCGTTCCTGTGCATTATATAAACCGTAGGTTACCGCGGTTCCGGTTTCAAATGCTACCAAAGAACCGGTAAAACGCTTGGTGATGTCTCCCTTATGTTCCTGATACTCATGAAAGATGGTGTTTAAAATCCCCTCTCCCTTGGTATCGGTTAAAAATTCGCTTCGATAGCCAAATAAGCCACGGGAAGGGATGATAAATTCAATTCTCATACGATTGCCAACCGGTGCCATCTGCGTAAGCTCCGCTTTGCGAAGTCCCATTTTTTCCATCACGGAACCAACACAGTCTTCGGGAACATCAATCACTAATTTTTCAGTGGGTTCATATAGTTTGCCGTCAATCTCTTTCAGCAGTACACGGGGAGTAGAAACGGCAAATTCAAAGCCTTCTCTGCGCATGGTTTCAATCAGAATGGAAAGATGCATTTCCCCACGTCCCGATACTAAGAAACAATCGGTAGTTTCCCCGTCTCTCACACGAAGAGAAACGTCTTTTAACAATTCTTTCTGAAGTCTGTCACGAATCTGACGGCTGGTAACAAATTTCCCTTCCTGACCGGCAAAAGGACTATCGTTGACGGAAAATGTCATTTCCACAGTAGGTTCTCCAATTTTGACAAATTCCACCGGTTCGGGATTGGATACTGAAGCAATCGTTTCTCCAATGGTGATATCTTCAATACCGGAGAAGTAAATGATATCGCCCACTTTCGCATCCGTTACCTGTTTTCGGTTCAAACCGTCAAACTGATACAGATTAACTACTTTTCCTTTTCGGGGAGCACGGCGGTTATGATAGTCGCAAACCATAACCTCCTGATTCTGTTTTACCACCCCACGTTCTACACGACCGATAGCAACACGACCTACATAATCGTTATAGTCGATGGAGGAAACCAATACCTGCAGATCTGCAGTTTCGTCTCCTTCGGGAGCCGGAATGTAGCTGACAATTTTTTCAAACAGTACGGACAAGTCCTTGCCTGCCACATTGGGAGAATAGGAAGCAGTTCCTGCTCTGCCGGAACAGTAGATGATGGGACTGTCTAACTGTTCATCGTTGGCATCCAGTTCCAAAAGCAATTCCAGAACTTCTTCCCCCACTTCATTCAGACGGGCATCCGGTTTATCGATTTTATTGATCACTACAATAATTCGATGTCCCAGTTCCAGTGCTTTCTGCAAAACAAAACGGGTCTGAGGCATTGGCCCTTCTGCCGCATCCACCAACAGTACAACCCCATTTACCATTTTTAATACACGTTCCACCTCACCGGAAAAGTCTGCATGACCGGGAGTGTCGATAATATTGATTTTGGTGTCCTTATAATGCACAGCAGTATTTTTTGCTAAAATGGTGATGCCACGTTCTCGTTCCAGGGCGTTATTATCCATAACACGTTCTTCTACTACCTGGTTTTCACGGTATACACCACCCTGCTTTAACATTTCGTCAACTAAGGTAGTTTTCCCGTGGTCAACGTGAGCAATAATGGCGATATTTCTTAAATCTTCTCGAATCATAAGAGCACCTCATTCTAAAATTCAAACGGTCTTTGAGGCAACTAGTATACAGATTACCCCATAATAAACTTATACGAATACAATTATAGCACACACTTCCCGAAATTTCCAGCATTTTTTGCAGAAATTATGTGTTTTTTTCAAATTTTTTCTACGTATTTCGGAAAGATATTGTTTTTTGCTTTCAGACTACCAAAAATCTGCTGATTTCAAACTATTTTGCGTAAAAAATTGACATTTTTTTCAATTTATAGTATACTGAATCTGTTATGAAAAAAGAAAAGAAGTGATATTTTTGCAACTGTTACACAAACTTTTTTCCACAAAATGTATGGTAAGAGAAAAAGACTGTGTAGGAGAAATCCCCGCCTCAAAGGAAGCATATAAAAAAACATTTAACCTTGCCTGGCCATCCATGACCGAATCGGTGCTGGTTTGCTTAACCGGTGCGGTGGATACCATGATGGTTGGAACCATCAGTCCCCAGGCAATTTCTGCAGTGGGAATCACCAATCAACCCAAGTTTATTCTTCTATCCCTCATTTTCTCCTTAAACGTCGGAATTACCGCAGTAATTGCACGAAGAAAGGGAGAACAAGATCAAGACAGTGCCAACCGGTGTATGAAACAAACTCTGATTGTGGCCTTTCTTTTAGCAATTCTTTTGTTTCTTCTTGGAAATCTGATTGCGGAACCGTTGTTACGGTTTGCCGGTGCAGGCGAAGATATTATTTCCGATGCAGTGCTGTATTTTCGTATCATTATGGTAGGAATATTCTTTAATTCCATCGGTCTTGCCATCAATGCGGCACAACGGGGTGTTGGTAATACCAGAATTTCCATGACCACCAATCTGACAGCAAATATTGTGAACGTGATATTTAACTATTTTCTCATTAACGGTGCCTGCGGCTTTCCGAAATGGGGCATTATGGGAGCAGCTGTTGCCACGGCATTGGGAAATTTCATAGCGTTTTTAATGGCAGTAGCCTCCATCGTTCCCAAAAAACGGTATTTGAGCCTGTTCTCTAAAGCAAAATGGCGTTTTGACCGTCACACCATGGGTTCAGTTTCCAAGGTAGGCTTTAGTGCCTGTGCTGAACAGGTTGCAATGCGAATCGGATTTTTCCTCTATGCAAAAATTGTGGCAGGACTAGGAACCATTCCCTTTGCAACCCACCAGGTTTGTATGAGCATTATGAGTATTTCTTTTGGCTTTGGAGACGGGTTCAGCGTGGCATCAGCAACGCTGGTAGGTCAGTCATTAGGCTCCAAACGACCAGACATGGCAAGAATTTATGCAAGTATCTGCCAAAGAATCGCCCTCATTATCTCTACGGTGCTGTTTGTTCTGTTTATCGTATTTCGATACGAAATCGTGGGATTGTTTACCACCGATCAAATCATCATCCAAGAGGGTGCAGTACTGATGATTATTATGGCTTTCACTACCCACGCCCAGACATCTCAGGTAATTATTACAGGCGCACTCCGAGGTGCAGGAGATGCCATGTATGTGGCGATGACTTCTTTGCTTAGCATCGGCATTGTACGACCTGCCCTCACTTGGCTGTTATGCTATCCGGTGGGACTTGGTCTTCCCGGTGCCTGGATTGGCGTAATGCTGGATCAGTTTATGAGGCTCGGCATCAACTTTTCTCACTTTAAAAAAGGCAGATGGACAACCATTAAGCTATAGAAAAAATCCTATGTGTATTGTAACACATAGGATTTTTTTACTGCATTTTAAATCTTGTATCTGCTGTATTCAAAACATTTCTCGGACATTTGATATGAATGCAATCATCGCAATGCTGTGGTCTGAAATACTCCAAACAGCAACACAGATAATCACATTCATCACAACAGATTTCATTCCCGTTTTCACCATTTCCCGGACAATCTTTTCCACCGTTTCCGGGAATCAGTTCAATCCCGGTTGGTCCGTCAATAATCATATTCTCACCCTTTTCTGAAAATAAAAAATGCGCCAACCGTAGTCGACGCAATAAAACGCAAACTCCAGTTGTTGTCACACAAACTTAATCAGAACGGGATTTGATTCGCACACCCTAATTAATGGAATTTGCATTTTTAACAAATTCAAAATTAGCGTGTGCAGAAAAAGGCATCGTTATTCTTATAAAAAAATAACAAATCCCTCTCTGATTCTATTAAGTTCATGTGACAATATTAGTATACCACATTCTATTCCATTATGCAAGAGTTTTTCGTTTTTTATGTTAAGGAAGCAGGGGATTTTCGATATTCCCCCTATCCCCTTTTACACGAGTGCTCAGTCTCCACACGGCTGTCCTATCCGACGATTTAAAAACCGAAAGAAAAGATTCTACATCAGATTTTCTATAACCTGTAAAAACGTTATTGAACAACGAAACCAAAAAAATCCGCCCTTATTTTCGCAAGTGAATATGGGTGCAGGAAGACGGGAGTAAGGGATTGCGGAAATACCAGGCGGTGCTTTCTTTTTGGTTCTTTTCTTTGGCACCAAAGAAAAAGAACATATCAACTTTTTCAAACCGTTATTTATAAAAAAAAGAGTTGCCAAAAGGCAACTCTTTTTTTATAAATGGTTATTATTCAATAACTGCGGTAACAGCGCCGGAACCTACGGTTCTACCACCTTCACGGATAGCGAATCTTAAACCTTCTTCAATAGCGATAGGTTTAATTAATTCAACTTCCATTTCAACGTTATCACCAGGCATGCACATTTCGGTGCCTGCGGGTAATTTGATCTGACCGGTTACGTCGGTAGTTCTGAAATAGAACTGGGGTCTGTAATCATTGAAGAAAGGAGTATGTCTACCACCTTCATCTTTGGTCAGAACGTATACCTGAGCTTTGAATTTGGTGTGGGGTTTAATGGTACCGGGTTTCGCCAATACCTGACCTCTTTCGATTTCGTTTCTCTGAACACCACGGAGCAGTAAACCAACGTTATCACCAGCTTCAGCGTAGTCCAGTAATTTTCTGAACATTTCGATACCGGTAACAACGATTTTTCTGGATTCTTCAGCCAGACCAACCAGTTCAACTTCGTCGTTCAGGTTTAACTGACCTCTTTCTACTCTACCGGTAGCAACAGTACCACGACCGGTAATGGTGAATACGTCTTCTACAGGCATTAAGAAGGGCAGGTCAGCTTTTCTTTCCGGAGTAGGAATGTAAGCATCAACCTGATCCATCAGAGCCAGGATGGGAGCATATTCAGGAGCAGAAGGTTCGGTAGCAGCACATTCTAATGCCATTAAAGCAGAACCGCTAACGATCGGAATATCATCGCCGGGGAATTCATATTCATTCAACAGTTCTCTGATTTCCATTTCAACTAATTCCAGTAATTCGGGATCGTCAACCTGGTCAGCTTTGTTCATGAATACTACGATATAGGGAACGCCTACCTGACGAGACAGCAGGATGTGTTCTCTGGTCTGAGGCATCGGACCGTCAGCAGCAGATACAACTAAGATAGCACCGTCCATCTGAGCAGCACCGGTGATCATGTTTTTAACATAGTCAGCATGTCCGGGGCAGTCAACGTGAGCATAGTGTCTGCTATCGGTTTCATATTCTACGTGAGCGGTAGAAATGGTGATACCTCTTTCTCTTTCTTCGGGAGCTTTGTCGATCTGATCGTAAGCTTCGTACTGAGCCTGACCTTTCATAGCCAGAACTTTGGTGATAGCTGCGGTTAAGGAAGTTTTACCGTGGTCAACGTGGCCGATAGTACCAATGTTAACGTGCGGTTTGCTTCTTTCGAATTTAGCTTTTGCCATTGATAGTTTCCTCCTTCGTGAAGCATTGCTTCAAGATTTTTGTATAAATAATTTTTTTAACAAGAATAAAAGGATAATAAATTATTCTTCGTCCTTTTTCGCTCTGGTAGCAACGATTTTTTCTGCAATGGACTTCGGCACTTCATCGAAGTGAGAGGGTTCCATTGTATACTGACCTCTACCCTGAGTTTTAGAACGTAAGTCAGTTGCATAACCGAACATTTCAGACAGCGGAACATGAGCAGTAATGTTCTGAACACCACCGTTTCTTGCTTCCATACCCTGAATCTGACCACGACGGGAGTTTAAGTCACCCATAACGTCGCCCATATAATCTTCGGGAACAACAACAACAACTTTCATGATAGGCTCTAACAGAACCGGGTTACCTTTTCTGCAGGCTTCTTTAAATGCCATAGAACCGGCAATTTTGAACGCCATTTCAGAAGAGTCAACTTCGTGGTAAGAACCATCGTACAGAGTTACTTTAACGTCTACAACGTTGTAACCTGCCAGCACACCAGTCTGCATTGCACCCTGGATACCGGCATCAACTGCGGGGATATATTCCTTCGGAATTGCACCACCAACGATTTTGTTAACAAATTCGTAACCAAAACCGGGTTCCATGGGTTCAACGATAATTTTACAGTGACCGTACTGACCTTTACCACCGGACTGTCTTGCATATTTCTGTTCAACATCAACCTGCTTACGGATGGTTTCTTTGTAGGATACCTGAGGTTTACCAACATCAGCTTCTACTTTGAATTCACGAAGCAAACGGTCAACAATGATTTCCAGATGCAATTCACCCATACCGGCGATAATAGTCTGACCGGTTTCTTCATCGGTGTAGGTTTTGAAAGTCGGGTCTTCTTCTGCCAGTTTTGCCAGAGCAATACCCATTTTTTCCTGACCTGCTTTGGTTTTGGGTTCAATTGCTACACGGATAACGGGATCCGGGAATTCCATAGATTCCAGAATAACCGGAGCAGATTCGATACACAGAGTATCACCGGTAGTGGTATTTTTCAGACCAACTGCAGCAGCGATATCACCGGAATATACTTTTTCAATATCCTGTCTGTGATTTGCGTGCATCTGCAGAATTCTACCGATTCTTTCTTTATGACCTTTGGTAGAGTTCAACACAGTGGAACCTGCATCGATCGTACCGGAATAAACTCTAAAGAAGCAGAGTTTACCAACAAAGGGGTCGGTCATAATTTTGAACGCCAACGCAGAGAAGGGTTCTTCGTCAGAAGAAGGTCTGCAAGTGGGTTCATCGGTATCGGGATTGATACCTTTAATTGCTTCGATATCAGTCGGAGCAGGCATATAGTCGATAACAGCATCTAAGAGAAGCTGAACGCCTTTGTTTCTGTAAGAAGTACCGCACAGTACGGGAACGATGGTGTTATCCAGAGTTCCTTTACGGAGTGCTTCTTTGATTTCTGCAACGGTGAGTTCTTCACCTTCCAGATATTTTTCCATTAACTCTTCAGAAGTTTCTGCAACAGCTTCTAACAGATTGCTGTGATATTCTTCTGCTTTGTCTTTCATATCTGCGGGGATTTCTTCGATTCTTAAATCCTGACCCATGTCATCGTAGTATACATGAGCATTCATTTCTACCAGGTCAATAATACCAACAAAGGTATCTTCTGCACCGATAGGCAACTGAATCGGAACTGCATTACAGCCAAGTCTGTCTTTCATCATGTCAACAACGTTATAGAAGTTAGCACCCATGATGTCCATTTTGTTAACATAAGCCATTCTCGGAACTTTGTAATCGTCAGCCTGTCTCCACACGGTTTCAGACTGAGGTTCAACGCCGCCTTTTGCACAGAATACAGTAACAGAACCGTCCAATACTCTTAAAGAACGCTGTACTTCAACAGTGAAGTCAACGTGACCGGGAGTATCGATGATGTTAATTCTGTGACCTTTCCACTGAGCTGTGGTAGCAGCGGAGGTAATGGTAATACCTCTTTCCTGTTCCTGAGCCATCCAGTCCATAGTAGCGGAACCTTCGTGGGTTTCACCAATTTTATGAACTCGACCGGTATAATATAAAATACGTTCGGTAGTTGTGGTCTTACCTGCATCGATATGAGCCATAATACCGATATTTCTGGTTTTTTCCAATGAAAATTCTCTTGCCATGCTTTACTCACTTCCTTTCTATTGAGTAAAGGCAAACGGGAATGTTTGATTCCCGCTGTGCCCAATGTGTCAACTTGCTAATAAAAAATTAGAATCTGTAGTGAGAGAATGCTTTGTTAGCTTCTGCCATTTTATGCATTTCGTCTCTTTTCTTAACTGCACCGCCGGTGCTGTTGATAGCATCTAAGATTTCGTTAGCCAATCTTTCTTTCATGGTTCTTTCGCTACGTTTTCTGGAATACAGAGTAATCCATCTTAAGCCTAAAGTCTGTCTTCTGTCAGGACGAACTTCGATGGGCACCTGATAGGTAGCACCACCCACACGTCTTGCTTTAACTTCTAATACAGGCATAACGTTATTCATTGCTTCTAAGAATACGGATAAGGGTTCTTTTCCGGTTTTTTCCTGAATAATTTCAAAAGCACCATAAACAATTTTCTGGGCTACACCTTTTTTACCGTCAATCATAACGTTGTTGATTAATCTGGTTACGATTTTATCATTGTACAACGGATCGGGTAAAACGTCTCTTTTTACTACATTACCTCTTCTCGGCACTGTACTTCCCCCTTTCTAAGGATAAATCATATAATTTTATCGGGTACTCAAGCTTCGCCAAACGTTTCATTTGACTTATCTTGTTAGTGCTGGTGACGAACATCTTAATTATAATGAAAAATAACGAAGATTCGCACTTGCACTATTTAGTTGGTTCTCGTACAAAGTACGAATAAAGTTTCCAAATAAGTTATGCAGCTTTATTATTTCGCAGCTTTTTTCGGTCTTTTAGCACCGTATTTGGATCTGGACTGATTTCTGTTTGCAACACCCTGAGTATCCAAGGTACCACGGATGATATGATATCTAACACCGGGTAAGTCTTTTACTCTACCGCCTCTGATCATAACAACGCTGTGTTCCTGCAGGTTATGACCGATACCGGGGATGTAAGCAGACACTTCAATACCATTGGTCAGTCTTACTCTGGCAATTTTACGAAGTGCAGAGTTCGGTTTTTTAGGCGTCATGGTTTTAACAGCTGTACATACTCCTCTTTTCTGCGGGGAAGAGATGTCAGTTGCCTGCTTTTTCAAGGTATTTAAACCTTTCTGAAGAGCAGGTGCAGTAGACTTGGTAACAGCTACCTGTCTGCCTTTTCTAACTAATTGGCTGAATGTAGGCATCTTGTTTCTCCTTTCATTAAAAATTAAAATGTTCTACCAGGCAATCTGCCTGTTTTCAAGGTTTTTTAACTTAAAAACCCCAAAAACAAACGGATTGCATAACAAAGTCCGGAAATAAAAAATGGCGTGTAAGGGCAGAATTCTCCCCTTACAACAAGGAAGTTTATTAAAAATGATTTTAAAAACCGGTACCTTCTTTTGCTATTTCAACACAACGGCAACTGACGCATCCACGTCAATCTGACAAAGATGACCAAGCTCTTTTTTGGTAGAAACCCTTATAACAGGAACCTGTTTTTTCTCACACAAACGAAGAAACGGTTCAGAAATGTTCGGCGCAACTCCTTCTGCCACATAGGCAGTCAGGACCACCCCGTCATTCACCGCTTTGGTACACTGTTTGATTCCGACAAGTCTTTGTCCATCCGATAAGGAGGATAGCATAAAAAGAACACCACTTCCTGATATGATATATTAACACGAAAGTGTCAAAATGTCAATATTTTTATGAATTTTTTTCTTTTTTTTAAGTTTTTCCAAAAAGAAATGAAAAAACTAAAATCCAAAGTTTGTCACCAAAGGCTTACCTGCCTTTGGTGACAAACCCGGGAACATTGGTTACGCTTCTTCTGCCATCTGGTAAACTGCTTCAGGTTCTTCTGCTTTTTCGGTAACGGAGTTATATCCCGTATTCTGATACTTCTGCATACCGGTACCTGCAGGAATCAGCTTACCTAAGATAACATTTTCTTTCAAGCCGTTCAGCGGGTCGATTTTTCCTTTGATTGCTGCATCGGTCAGAACCTTGGTGGTTTCCTGGAAGGATGCTGCAGACAGGAAGGAATCGGTTGCCAGAGATGCTTTGGTGATACCCAGTAAAGTGATTTCACCGGTTGCTTCCTTGCCGCCTTGGGCTCTTACTTTTTCATTCTGTTCGTTGAATTCCACCATATCCACTAAAGAGCCGGGGAACATTGTGGTATCGCCGTTATCATCCACACGGATTTTTCTCATCATCTGACGAACAATAACTTCGATATGTTTATCGTTGATATCAACCCCCTGGAGACGGTAAACTCTCTGAACTTCGGAAATTAAGTATTCCCAAACGGAGAATTTGCCTTTGATGCGGAGTACATCGTGAGGATTGATAGGACCTTCGGTCAAAGGATCACCGGCTTCAATGTAGCTGCCATCGGTAACCTTAATCTGAGAACCGTAAGGAATTTTGTAGGTTTTTGCTTCGCCTTCATCAGACACAACTGTAACTTCTCTCTTATGGTCAGTTACAACAGAAACCTTACCGGACAGTTCGGAAATTTCGGTACAGCCCTTGGGTTTTCTTGCTTCAAAGAGTTCTTCAACTCTGGGAAGACCCTGGGTAATATCGCCACCCGCAACACCACCGGTGTGGAAGGTTCTCATAGTTAACTGGGTACCCGGTTCCCCGATGGACTGTGCTGCGATGATACCAACCGCTTCCCCGATGGAAATGGGAGTACCGCTGGCAAGGTTTGCACCGTAACATTTTGCACAGACACCGATTTTGGATTTACAACCCAATACAGAACGGATTTTCACCGATTTGATGTTGTTTTCTTCGCAGATTTTTTCGATTTCCAACGCTTTTGTTTTGGAAATCATAGTATTGGTATCACAGATAACTTCGCCGGATTTCGGATCAACGAAATCGTTGATTAAATATCTGCCGATGAGTCTTTCGTGTAAGGGCTCGATACCTTTGATTGCTTCTACATCCAGACCGTCGTGAGAACCGCAATCCATTTCGCGGATGATAACATCCTGAGAAACGTCAACCAGTCTTCTGGTTAAGTAACCGGAGTCAGCGGTACGGAGTGCGGTATCGGCAAGACCTTTACGAGCACCGTGAGAAGAAATGAAGTATTCCAATACGTTCAGACCTTCACGGAAGTTTGCACGAATGGGGATTTCAACGGTTTTACCGGAGGTATCCGCCATCAGACCACGCATACCTGCCAGCTGACGAATCTGACTCTTACTACCACGGGCACCGGAGTCCGCCATCATAAAGATGGGGTTGGTTGCTTTCAGGTTATCCATCAGAGCGTCGGTAACATCGTCGATGGTATTGGTCCATAAGTCGATTACCTTGTTGTATCTATCCTCTTCAGTTAACAAACCACGTTTAAATTTCTTTTCAACGTCTTTGATTTTATCTTCGGTTTCGTGGATGAGTTTCCATTTGGTAATGGGAACTTCCATATCCGCAACCCCAACAGTGATAGCACCACGGGTGGAATATTTGTAACCGTTTTTCTTGATATCATCCAATACAACAGCAGTTTCGGTGATGCCGTGTACTTCGATACATTTTTCAATGATTTTACCCAAAGCTTTTTTGTCAGCATTGAACTGAACTTCCAGATCCAGAATGGTATCTTCGTTGGTTCTGTCCACAAAACCTAAATCCTGAGGAATGTAGCTGTTGAAGATGATTCTTCCCACGGTTGCATCCAGTACTTTGGAGTAGGTTTTACCGTCAATTTCTTTGGTGCTTCTTACTTTAATGGGAGCGTGCAGACCAACTACGCCGTTTTCGTATGCCAGCATTGCTTCATCGAAGCTGGAGAACGCTTTACCCACGCCGGGTTCATCCTCGTTAACGATGGTCAGATAATAGCTTCCCAAAATCATATCCTGGGTAGGAACGGTAACAGGTTTACCATCCTGGGGTTTTAAGAGGTTATTTGCAGAAAGCATCAAAAATCTTGCTTCCGCCTGAGCTTCTGCAGATAAGGGTACATGAACCGCCATCTGGTCACCGTCAAAGTCTGCGTTGTACGCAGTACATACCAACGGATGCAGTCTTAACGCTTTACCGTCTACCAGAACGGGTTCAAACGCCTGGATACCCAGTCTGTGCAGAGTGGGTGCACGGTTCAGAAGAACAGGATGTTCTTTGATAACCTCTGCTAAAATATCCCAAACTTCGTCATTCACACGTTCTACCATTCTCTTTGCAGATTTGATATTGTGTGCTTTACCGGAATCGTGCAGACGTTTCATTACGAAAGGTTTGAACAATTCCAATGCCATTTCTTTGGGCAGACCGCACTGATATATTTTCAGTTCAGGACCTACTACGATAACCGAACGACCGGAATAGTCCACACGTTTCCCCAGCAAGTTCTGACGGAAACGGCCCTGTTTTCCTTTTAATAAATCGGAAAGAGATTTTAAGGGACGGTTACCGGGACCGGTTACAGGTTTGCCGCGACGGCCGTTATCAATCAATGCGTCAACCGCTTCCTGAAGCATTCTCTTTTCGTTTCTTACAATAATTTCAGGTGCATTTAATTCCAACAGCTTTTTCAGACGGTTGTTACGGTTGATAACACGTCTGTACAAATCGTTTAAGTCAGAGGCTGCAAATCTGCCGCCATCCAACTGCACCATCGGTCTTAAATCAGGCGGAATAACAGGCAGAACTTCCAGAATCATCCATTCGGGCTTGTTTCCGGACAGACGGAAAGATTCTACTGCTTCCAGACGTTTCATCTGTTTGGTACGCTTCTGTCCCTGACCGGTGGTAGAAGCGATTTCTTCTTTTAATTCCTGAGACAATTTATCTAAATCTAAGTTGCGAAGCAGAGTCTGTACTGCTTCCGCACCCATACCTGCCTGGAATTTGTCACCGTATTTTTCTCTTGCTTCCTGATATTCTGCATTGGACAGAATCTGATTCAGAGAAAGGTCGGTGTTTTTACCGGGATCGGTTACGATATAAGCTGCAAAATATAATACGTTTTCCAGATATTTCGGAGAGATATCCAGAAGCAAGCCCATTCTGGAGGGAATTCCTTTGAAATACCAGATGTGAGATACAGGAGTTGCCAAAGTGATGTGACCCATTCTTTCACGTCTTACTTTGGATTTGGTTACTTCAACGCCGCATCGGTCACAAACAATCCCTTTATAACGGATTCTTTTATACTTTCCGCAGTGACATTCCCAGTCTCTGGTGGGACCAAAGATACGTTCGCAGAACAAACCGTCTTTTTCCGGTTTCTGGGTTCTGTAGTTGATGGTTTCGGGTTTCTTTACTTCCCCATAGGACCAATCCAGAACATCTTCAGGAGAACACAAACCTACTTTGATAGACTCAAAGCTATTAAATTCTACCTTAGTGTCTTTTTTCACTTCGCTTGTATTTAATTCCATATTTGACATTTACTCTCATCCTTTACTAAAGTTTTACCTATTCCTACTGTAACACATAAGTGAGCTGCCGGGGCGGGCATATCCGCCCGACAGTACGTGGTGATTACGCTTCGATATCATCCAGGATATCGTCGATACTTTCTTCGCTTTCTGCTAAAATGGTATCGATATCTTCTTCGGCCTCAATAAAGTCAGATTCGTCTTCCGGGAGGAGTTCATCGGTTTCATCCGGTAAATCAACAGTTTCCAGGAGATCGTCGTCATCCTCTTCTTCTTTTGCGAAGTCGTTGCGTTCTGCATAGTTGACTAAGTCATCTTCGTTTTCGATGGGCTTCATCGGATGCACATCATCGTCGTTATAGGTATCTTTCAGGTTGATTTCTTCGTTATCCTTGTCGTACACCTTCATGTTCAGACCCAGGGATTGAAGTTCCTTGATTAACACCTTGAAGGATTCGGGAACACCCGGTTTGGGAACATTCACACCGCGAACGATTGCTTCGTAGGTCTTCACACGCCCCACAATATCGTCAGACTTCACAGTGAGGATTTCCTGCAAGGTATGAGCAGCGCCGTATGCTTCCAGCGCCCAAACTTCCATTTCCCCAAATCTCTGACCGCCGAACTGTGCTTTACCGCCCAGAGGCTGCTGAGTAACCAAAGAGTAGGGACCGGTAGAACGGGCATGGATTTTGTCGTCTACCAGATGATGGAGTTTCAGGTAATACATATAACCAACGGTAACACGGTTGTCAAAGGGTTCCCCGGTTCTTCCGTCGTATAACACGGTTTTACCGTCGTATACTTTACCTTTGAATTCTTTTAATTCAGTCTCCTTCAGCATAATTTCCATTTCGGCATTTTTTCTTTCTTCCGGAGACATTTTTTCTTTTTCCCGCTCGAATTTTTCTTTTTCTACACGGAATACTTTTTCACGTTTTTCATATTCGGGAAGGAGTTCTTCGTTATAACCGATACCCGCCTGTTCAAATGCGGATACGATGTCTTCTTCCACTGCACCATCGAATACAGGAGTAGCAATCTTCCAGCCTAATGCTTTTGCCGCATAACCCAGGTGCACTTCCAATACCTGACCGATATTCATACGGGAAGGTACGCCCAAAGGATTCAATACAATATCCAAAGGTCTTCCGTCGGGTAAATAGGGCATATCTTCTTCCGGAAGTACTCTGGAAATAACCCCTTTGTTCCCATGACGTCCCGCCATTTTGTCCCCAACGGAGATTTTTCTCTTTTGAGCAATGTTTACACGGACAATCATATTGACGCCGGGAGACATTTCGTCACCGTTTTCACGGGTAAATACGTTAACGTCAATAATGGTACCACATTCACCGTGGGGTACTCGCAAGGAAGTATCTCTGACTTCTCTTGCTTTTTCACCGAAGATTGCACGAAGCAGACGTTCTTCACTGGTAAGCTCGGTTTCACCCTTGGGAGAAACTTTACCAACCAATACGTCGCCGGGTTTTACTTCGGCACCGATACGGATGATACCTCTTTCGTCCAGATCTTTTAAAGCATCTTCCCCAACATTGGGAATATCTCTGGTGATTTCTTCCGGTCCGAGTTTGGTATCTCTTGCTTCAATTTCATATTTTTCAATATGAATAGAAGTATATACGTCATCTCTGATGAGTCTTTCATTAATTAAAATAGCATCTTCGTAGTTGTAACCTTCCCAGGTCATAAAGCCGATTAAAGCGTTTTTACCCAGTGCGGTTTCCCCGTGGTCAGTGGAAGGACCGTCTGCAATAACGGTACCTTTGGTCACTCTGTCACCTTTGGCAACAACGGGACGCTGATTTAAGCAGGTACTCTGGTTGGAACGTTTGAACTTGATAAGTTCGTAGTTCTTTTCTTCGCCATCATCAGTTTTCACCATAACGTGATCACCGTCTACAGAAGTAACGATACCGTCCTCCTGTGCAACAACCACAACACCGGAGTCCACAGCCGCATTGTATTCCATACCGGTACCGACAATCGGACTGTCTGGTTTCAAAAGCGGAACAGCCTGTCTCTGCATGTTGGAGCCCATCAGTGCACGGTTCGCGTCATCATTTTCCAGGAAGGGAATCATTGCGGTTGCAACGGATACCAACTGCTTGGGAGACACGTCCATATAGTCTACACGGTCACGGTCCACTTCGATGATGTTTTCGCGGAATCTTGCGGTAACTTTTTCGTTGACAAAGTAACCGTTTTCATCCAGGGGTTCGGTTGCCTGAGCAACGATGTAGTTATCTTCCACATCAGCAGTCAGGTATTCTACAATATTGGTAACTTTTTTCTTTTTCTTGTCAATTTTACGGTAAGGAGATTCCATGAAACCGTATTCGTTTACCTTTGCATAGGTAGACAGACAGTTAATCAGACCGATGTTGGGTCCTTCAGGGGTTTCAATGGGACACATTCTGCCGTAGTGGGAGTGATGAACGTCACGCACTTCAAACCCTGCACGGTCTCTGGACAAGCCGCCGGGACCCAATGCAGAAAGTCTTCTCTTATGAGTTAACTCTGCCAAGGGGTTGGTCTGGTCCATAAACTGAGACAGCTGAGAGCTTCCGAAGAATTCTTTCATTGCTGCATATACAGGACGAACGTTCACTAAGGTTTGGGGAGTTAAGATGTCGGTTTCCTGCTGAACGGTCATTCTTTCACGAACCACACGTTCCAGTCTTGCCAAACCAACTCTTACCTGATTCTGAAGCAGTTCACCCACAGAACGAATTCTACGGTTGCCCAGATGGTCGATATCATCGGTGGTACCAATGCCTTTTGCAATACAGATATGATAGCCGATGGTACCCACGATATCGTCAGTTGTAACGGTTTTGGTAATCAGAATGTTTTTCTGGTTGTATACTTCTTTGAGTTTTTCTTCATCGGAAAGGTCAGAATCCAAAATGGGTTTCAACAGGCCATAATGAACTTTTTCGTTGATGATTTTGGTATCTGCTTTGGGGAAGAAGTAGGTGATGTCACAGGTGTTGTTGGAAATCACTTTCAGTTCGGAGCCGTCATCCAACTTCAGGTAAATGAAGTTTACGGGAGAACGGTCAAATTCCAGAGCCATTTCTTCGGTGATTAAATCGCCTTCGGAACCTAAAATTTCTCCGGTTTCGGGACATACAACATCACGTGAGAGAACTTTTCCTACCGTACGCAGACGGAAAGAAAGTTTTTTATCGAATTTATATCTGCCCACTCTTGCGATGTCGTAACGTTTGGGGTCAGACAGTAAATCTAAAATCAGTTTTTTCGCATTTTCAAAAGATGCGGGTTCACCGGGTCTTAATTTTTCATAAATTTTGATGATTGCTTCTTCGGTATTTTTTGCAGGGTCTTTCTCTAACGTGTTCACGATTAACGGGTCGTGGTCAAACAACTCTGCAATTTCGTGATTGGTGGCATAGCCCAACGCTTTTAATAAAATGGTTGCAACGATTTTTCTGGTTCTGTCAATACGAACAGACAAAACATCGTTGGAATCGGTTTCAAACTCAATCCACGCACCACGATTGGGAATCATGGTAGAAAGATAGAGTTCTTTCCCGGATTTGTCTCTTTGCATCTCAAAATAGATGCTGGGAGAACGAACAACCTGGCTGACAATAACACGTTCAGCACCATTAATGATAAAGGTACCGGAATTGGTCATTTTCGGGAATTCACCCATATAAATTTCCTGTTCCTTTACCTCACCGGTTTCCTTGTTTACAAGTCTCATCAGAACACGGAGGGGCACGGAATAAGTAGATTCTCTCTTTTTCGCCTCTGCAACCGTATACTTGGGCTTATCATCGAATCTGTAGTCCACAAATTCCAGAACATATTTGTCCATATGGTCTACAATCGGAGACACACTTTCAAATACTTCCTTTAATCCCTGATTGATGAACCACTCATAAGAATCTTTCTGAATTTCAATCAGATTGGGAAATTCCAGAACATTTTCGATTTTGGAGTAATTCATTCTCTCCACATTGCCATAGCGGACCGGATGTACCACAAAAATCACCTCTTCTAAAAATTCACATTATGGAAATCACCTACCGCCGACCTCTTTCAAAAAAATTTGTAACTCTTCTTGAAAAAACAGCGATTCCGGTAATGCTTTCTGTGCAAAATCGACAGTCGTTTCTCCCATATTCGTAGAATATGAGACACAAACTCCTGATAAATAGGAACACTTTTCCATTAAAATGCGGTTATATCATAATATCACTGTTTGTCAAGATTGTCAATAGATTTTAAGCAATTTTTTTAGAAGTTTTTTTATTTTTTGAGAATCGATTTACTTGGTTCATCAGCATTTGTGTAAAATGCACAAAAAAATATTGAAATATCGTCCATTTTTCAGTTGATTTTTTTTCAGAAGTATAGTATAATGATACTAATCATTCATACAACATCGGCAACAGGCAAAAAACAAGCAGCCAAAACACCGTATGCAACGGCATATTTCAAAGGCATTTTCCTTTTTTCCTTGTGTTTCTCAGGTTGCTTGCATCGATTGTCACATCCGAAATGTAGATTGGATTATCATACCAAAAAGAGAGGATGAATTCATTTGGACTACAATGTAAAAAACATCAGAAACATCGCATTGGCAGCACATGGCGGCTGCGGAAAAACCGCATTGGCAGAAGCTATGCTTCTCAATATGAAGGAAATTGACAGACTGGGTAAAATCGTAGACGGTAATACCGTAATGGATTACAATCCCGAAGAAATCAAACGCGGTATTTCAATTTCTACTGCAATTTCCAGCGGTGAATGGAAAGATACAAAAATTAATATTATAGATACTCCCGGCTTCTTCGATTTTGAAGGAGAGTTAGCTTGCGGTCTTCGTGCAGCGGATGCAGTTGTAATTTTGGTAAGCGGTAAGTCCGGCGTCGGCGTTGGTTCGGAAAATGCATGGGACTACGCTGAACGTAAAAATATGCCCAAAATTATTTACATCAACGATATCGACGATGAGCATGCAAACTACACTCAGGTGGTAAATCAGTTAAAAGAAGTATTCGGTAAATCCGTTGCTCCTTTCTATGTACCCTTAAAGGTTGATAATTTTGTAACCGGTTATGTAGATTTAATTCATGACCGTGCAAGAGACTTTACCACCAAAGAAAACATTCCGATTACCGAACCCATGAGAGCTGCTTGTGCTGACATCAAAGACCAGATGTATGAAGCAATTGCAGAAACCTCTGAAGATTTGATGGATAAGTATTTCTCAGGGGAAGAATTCACTTCCGAAGAAATCCTGAACGCAGTCAGAAAAGGCGTGGAAAACTGCGAAATCACTCCTGTAATGTTTGGTTCCAGTACCCACGATATCGGTATCAAGGGATTACTCAATGCAATCAAGGACTACTTCCCCTCTCCCGATGAAGCAAAATCCGAAAAAGCAATTCATCAGGATACCGGAGAAGAAGTTATCCTGGAAATGAAAGATTCCGACCCGGTAAGACTGCTGGTCTTCAAAACCATTTCCGACCCCTTTATCGGAAAACTGTCTGTATTTAAAGTATTGTCCGGCAAACTGACACCCGACACTACCTTATATAACATCAACAGAGATAAAGAAGAAAAAATTGGTAAACTGTACTTGCCAAAAGGTAAAAAACAGGTAGAAACTAAAGAACTGATTGCAGGGGATATCGGCTGTGTGGCAAAACTTGCCGTTACCAAAACCGGAGATACCTTATCAGCTAAAAATGATAAGTTGGAAGTTAAGAAAATTAAGCTTCCCACTCCCCACGTAAAAATGGCAATCGTTTCCAAAGAAAAAGGTGACGAAGAAAAAATCGGCTCCGGTCTGGCAAAAATTGCAGAAGAAGATCCGACCATCCGTTACTACAACGACACAGAAACCCATCAGTTTATCTTATGCGGTATTGGCGAACAACATCTGGAAATTATTCAGAGTAAATTAAAAGCCCGTGCCGGTGTTGACTTCACCTTACAGGAACCCATCGTTCCCTACCGTGAAAAAATCAGACGTAAGGTTTCCGCAGAAGGAAAACATAAGAAACAGTCCGGTGGTCACGGTCAGTTCGGTCATTGCTGGATTGAATTTGAACCCCATGAAGAAGACGATTTAATCTTTGGCGAAAGAGTAGTGGGCGGTGCAGTACCGAAAAACTACTTCCCCGCTGTTGAAAAAGGTTTAAGAGAAAGTATTTTACATGGCGTATTGGCAGGTTATCCGGTTGTTGGTCTGAAAGCTACTCTGTATGATGGCTCCTACCATCCGGTTGACTCCTCGGAAATGGCGTTCAAGATGGCTGCTCACAAAGCATATATGAAAGGTCTGGCAGAAGCATCTCCCTGCATCTTAGAACCAATCGGCAGCTTAAAAGTAATTGTTCCAAACGATTATATGGGTGATGTAATCGGCGATATCAACAAACGCCGTGGTCGTGTCATGGGTATGACTCCCATTAACTCCAAGCTGCAGCAGATTGATGCGGAAGTTCCCGTTTCTGAAATGGCAAAATACTCCACAGACTTACGCTCTATGACTCAGGGCAGAGGCAAATTTGAATTTGAATTTGTTCGCTATGAAGAAGCTCCGCAGAATATTGCAGATAAAGTTATTGCAGACAGTAAATTCGTACGTTCCGAAGAAGACTAATTTGGACTGTTCATTCTGCATCAAAATTGCTTAGCCCAAATACAATACCAATATTCAGTACCAAAACAAAAACTCCCGTCCGAAATTGGACGGGAGTTTTGTTATTATAATATAGTATAGAATTTTTCTGTAACTTTCCGTTCTCTCTCCCTCCGTCAAAACCTGCGGTTTTGCCACCTCCCTCGTCAGAGGGAGGCAAGGAAGAATGTTACCATGCTACAATGTAACAGAAAAATGGATGCAGAATTCGGAAATCGAATCAAGGCAACGCCTTGACAGTGCCCGAAGCCGTACCGAGTGTACGGCGAGCGGTGAGATTCACGGATTATGCGCCATTTTTACTTACAATGACCGGAACATTCCTTCCCATCCCAACAATAAGTACAAACCTTACATTTGCCGAGACCGATGGAATCCACCATATCATCTAAGCGGTGATATTTTAAGGTAGTAAATCCCATTTCTTTGCGGATCGCTTCTACCATAGCTTTATAATTATCATGATCAGGGTCAATGTAAGTCGCCATAGTTTTTTCATCCACATGATCTCCCTCACGAAGTGCAATCATTCGGCGGGCAATCAAATCCATATCAGAAGTGGAACGTGAGAAATTCAGATATTTACAGCCAAACATAATGGGCGGGCAGGCAGGACGAATATGCACTTCTTTGGCGCCACGCTTGTATAAGAATTCTGCAGTTTCCCGAAGTTGTGTTCCACGAACGATAGAGTCATCAATTAAAACCATATCTTTATTACGGATAAGTTCTTCCACAGGGATTAATTTCATTTTCGCAATTTTATTTCGTTCGGTCTGCACCTGAGGCATAAAAGAACGTGCCCAGGTGGGAGTATATTTAATGAAAGGTCTTGCAAATGGGATTTCAGACTTATTGGCATAACCAACTGCATGGGCAGTCCCGGAATCAGGAACTCCTGCCACCATATGAGCGTGGACATCATCTCGCATTGCAAGACGTTCCCCGCAATCATAACGCATCTGTTCTACATTGATTCCCTCATAGGTGGAGGTAGGATAGCCGAAGTACACCCATAAAAAACTACAGATTTTCATTTCGTCTCCGGGTGCCTGCAAAGTCTGATACCCATCCGGCGTTACCAATGCAATTTCACCGGGACCGAGTTCCTTTTCCAATGTATATCCTAAATTAAAATAAGCAAAGCTTTCAAAGGTAACACAACGGGCATTTTCTTTTTTGCCGATGATTAAGGGAGTTCTTCCCACTCGATCACGGGCAGCATAAATGCCTTTGGCAGTCAATACCAGCATCGACATAGAGCCGTCTATTTTTTCCTGAGCATAACGGATACCTTGGGGAATGGAATCACATTGGTTGATTAAGGATGCCACAAGCTCGGTAGCATTAATCTGTCCGCCGCTCATTTCCAGAAAATGGGGATTTCCTTTATCGAATGCTAATTTGACAAGTTCGTCAGAATTGTTGATTCTACCCACGGTAGTAATTGCAAAATTACCTAAGTGACTACGGACAATCAAAGGCTGAGGTTCCGTATCAGAAATACAGCCAATGCCGTAATTTCCTGCCATTTCCTCTAAATCCCGATCAAATTTGATACGGAAAGGAGAGTTTTCAATATTATGAATGGCTCTGGTAAAACCGTTTTTGCCGAGAACAGCAAGTCCGCCGCGTCTGGTACCTAAATGAGAATGATAGTCAGTTCCAAAGAATAAATCCAGTACGCAATCTTCTTTGGAAGCTACGCCGAAAATTCCTCCCATAGTGTGTTGTCTCCTTTTCGTAAAAGAAATCACCGCATAATATCATACGATAATTGTATTATAAACGATGTTTCGGAAAATTGCAACCCTATTTCCCAAAAAACACCTACGAATCTTTGAGGTTTTCTTTCCTGTTTTTTATGAAAATCGGACAATACTTTTTAGAATATTGCTTTGCAACAAAAAACTCGCAGCAACAAACTGCGAGTTTTTTACTATTTCTTTTTGAATGTGAAAAATTTCTGCAATACAAAAGTTACGGGAACACCGATTGCTGCCGCTAAAACATAAGCAATCAACTTATGCCATCCCAAAACGTTGTAGAACAAAATGACTACCCCATTCTGAATCAGAAAATTGGGAACGGTTGCAACCGCATATTTCACCAGTTTGTCCCAGGCAAGTTTTTCACAGAAGGTGAATCGGCTATTTAAAAGGTAAGACACCAAAAAGCCGACCACATACCCAATCACATAAGAAACATTGGGGTTAAACAACTCAGACAGCAGATAGGACACCACAATCGAAGTTAAGGTATTCACACCGCCGATTCCCACAAACAGAATAAAGTCTTTCTTTAAGAAAAGATTTTTTATAATATTAAACAATTTCATCTTATTTTACAATTAAGGATTTACCGGTCATTTCTTCCGGCTGGGGCAGTTCCATCAATTCCAGCATGGTAGGACAAACGTCTGCCAGGCATCCGCCTTCGGTTAAAGTTAAATCCCCTGCACCGCAAACGATAAAGGGTACTCTGTTGGTGGTATGAGCGGTTACAATCCCCTCTTCATCGGAGAACATTAAGTCTGCGTTACCATGGTCTGCAGTGATCACTGCGATACCGCCTTTTGCCAGAACTGCTTCCACAGTCGCTTCCATACATTCATCCACTGCTTTTACTGCGGCGGTTGCTGCATCAAACACACCGGTGTGACCAACCATATCGCAGTTTGCATAGTTTAAGATAATGACATCATATTTATCAGAATGAATGCGGTTTAACACTTCGTCTTTTACTTCGTATGCAGACATTTCAGGCTGCAGGTCATAGGTTGCAACCTTGGGAGAAGCAATTAATGCTCTGTCTTCCCCTGCAAATTCCGCTTCCACACCACCATTGAAGAAAAAGGTAACATGCGCATATTTTTCGGTTTCTGCAATTCTTAACTGTTTTAACCCTTTTTCGGAAATATATTCGCCGAAGGTGTTTTTTAAGCTCTGGGGTTTGTATGCAACAGATACGTTGGGCATGGTTGCGTCATACTGAGTCATACATACATAGAACAAGGGGAAGAATTCACGTGCAAAACCGTCAAACGCTTCGTCCACAAAGGTACGGGTGATTTCTCTTGCTCTATCAGGACGGAAGTTAAAGAAAATCACGCTGTCATTTGCACCAATGGTTTTCGCACCGTCAATCACGGTAGGCAGAACAAATTCGTCTACCACTTCCTTTTCGTAGGATGCGGTGATTGCTGCATCGGCAGAAGCAGCAGTTTCGCCAACGCCTTTTACCATTGCACTGTATGCTTTTTCCACACGTTCCCAACGGTTATCTCTATCCATAGCGTAGTATCTGCCCATAATAGTAGCAATTTTACCTACGCCGATGTTTTTCATTTCATCTTCTAACTGTGCTAAATACTCTTTTGCAGAAGATGGTGGGACGTCACGTCCATCTAAGAAACAATGAACGTAGACTTCCGTCAGTCCGTTTTTCTTTGCCATTTCAAGTAAGCCATACAGATGGGTATTATGGCTATGCACACCGCCATCAGACAAAAGACCCATCAGATGCAGGGCAGTACCATTCTTTTTACAATTCTCTACCGCAGAGAGAAGAACATCATTACTAAAAAAATCACCGTCTTTGATGGCCTTAGTGATGCGGGTTAATTCCTGATATACAATTCTGCCTGCACCGATGTTGGTGTGACCAACTTCAGAGTTTCCCATCTGACCGTCGGGCAGACCAACTGCCATACCGCTGGCATCGATTAAGGTGTTGGGATATTTTTCTAATAAGGTATCGATATATTTGTTGGGAACGGCTTTGATGGCATTCCCCTTTTCTTCGGGATTGTAGCCGTAACCGTCCATAATCAGTAATGCGATAGGTTTTTTCATACCGGTTTCCTTTCTCCTGGAAAATGGCAAGTAGTTTTTCTAAAACTCTTGCCATTTTCTTAATTTAACATAAGTTCAGTTTTCTGATACAGGCGTCAGATGATTGAGCGACATTCGCCCGAACCGGGAGCGATAGCCGTTTCTGGGATGGAAATTTTTAGCAAGAGAAGGCGAAAGCACAGCAAATACTTTGTGTATTTGCGAGCATTTTAACGCACTATTGCGTAGAA
>JAGAKI010000001.1 GCA_017625695.1 Clostridia bacterium
CTTTTAAAACAAAAAAACACACGTTCACACATTTTGTACCGTAATCAGATTTACGCACAAAACGTGCAACATGTGTCGTTTCTTTATCTATTTATTTTTTACACTATTTTTTATAGCCGTCTGCATAAAACACAGACGGCTACATTTTTAGTTGAAATATTCCGCAACATCAGTTTTTTCGTTGTACTGTTTGCGAACACGAATGAGAATGGAACCATCGTCCTGCTCATTCTCTTCCACAATTTGGAATCTTGTCCTATGCTTTTGCAAAGATGCCTTATACTTTTCAACTTCCTCTTGATTCAAGGCAATTTTCTTTTCTTTGGAAAGATAAGAGTCATCTTTCTGCTGAAATACCAATGTTTGAAGAATACAAGCTGCTTGAACTCTTTTCACGTCGAACACCTCCTTTCGCACAACACCTGCGGCAGTAGTAACAGTGCGTAAATTACGGTGAGTCGACAAGCGAAACTTATAGTTTATAAAACCGATATGCCGATAGGTTTTACAGGCTATACGTACGCTCACACGATGAATGAATCACAATATGATGATAGCATATTTTGAGAAGAATTTCAAGAATTTTTTTAATTTTTAAATGATTTTTTTCATTGAAATACAAATTATCAGCTATGATAAAAGTCTTGCTAATCTTAACATTTTAAAAAAGTATTGACAATTTAAAAAAACAATGATATAATGATTTCAAGTTAAATCAAAAATCGTTGAGACAGAAAAAAGGCAGGTCAGGGTTTCTATGAGCGAGTGGATTATGGTGTGAGTTCCACAGAAATCTTCTGCGTAATATGGACTGTTGAGGGCAGTGTCAAATGCACTGACGTATGACCCGCGTAAGTTGGTCGGGAGTATGATGGTACTCTAAAAAGAGCACGGAGTTCCCGTGAACACAAGGTGGCACCGCGGATAGTTGTTTATTCGTCCTTGATAGATTTTTTTGTATTCTGTCGGGGGCTTTTTTATTACCCTGACTACTTTTGGAAAGGGGCTTGTTTATGCAAATACTCTCCGGTCGATGGTGCCTTACGATAGCAAAACGATAATGGAAGAATGATAGATATTTTGGAGGAAACTATTATGGAACTGAACAATGTAAATTTTGATACTTATTTTCACAATTATCCGGATAAAGACGGCTACTTTGGCAAATACGGCGGCGTCTATATCGAAGAAAAATTAAAGGATGCAATGGCAGAAATTACCGAAGCGTATTTTTCTATCTGTCAGTCCCGCAAGTTCATTGCGGAACTTCGACGGATCCGTAAAGAATTTCAGGGACGCCCCACTCCGGTGTCCCACTTAGAACGTCTGTCCGATGCTTTGGGCGGTAAGGTTCAACTGTATGCAAAACGTGAAGACTTAAACCACTCCGGTGCTCATAAATTGAACCACTGTATGGGTGAAGGTCTTTTGGCAAAATATATGGGAAAAAAGAAAATTATTGCAGAAACCGGTGCAGGTCAGCATGGTGTTGCCCTGGCAACTGCGGCTGCGTACTTCGGTCTGGAATGTGATATCTATATGGGTGCTGTGGATATTAAGAAACAAGCTCCCAACGTAGCAAGAATGAAAATCTTAGGTGCTAATGTAGTTGAGGTTACCCACGGCCTTCAGACCTTAAAAGAAGCAGTAGATGCTGCATTTGATGCCTATAGCAAAGAATATAAAGATTCTATCTACTGTATCGGTTCTGTTCTTGGTCCCCATCCCTTCCCCATGATGGTCAGAGATTTCCAGAGTGTAGTTGGGATTGAAGCAAGAGAACAGTTCCTGGAAATGACCGGTCACTTACCCAACGCTGTGGTAGCTTGTGTAGGCGGCGGATCCAACGCAGCAGGTATGTTCTCCGGGTTCTTAAATGACCCTGTAGACATCTACGGTGTTGAACCTCTGGGTAAAGGTCCCAAACTTGGCGACCACGCAGCAAGCTTAAAATACGGTACCGAAGGTATTATGCATGGTTTTAACAGTATTATGTTAAAAGACGAAAATGGCGAACCTGCTCCCGTATACTCTGTGGCAAGCGGTCTTGATTACCCCTCTTCCGGACCGGAACATGCATTCTGGCAGGAAATCGGCAGAGTAAAATACGATGTCATCGATGATGAAGAATCGATTGATGCATTCTTTAAACTGGCTCGTATGGAAGGTATCATCCCTGCAATTGAAAGTTCTCATGCCGTTGCTTACGCTATGAAGCTGGCAAAAACTATGGACCACGGCTCCATCCTCATTAACCTCTCCGGCAGAGGCGACAAGGACATGGACTTCGTAATTGAAAATTACGGCATCAGATAATCAATATAACATCGTTTAAGTAAGATAACCTAATGGATTCCAAAACACATAAAAAACCGCTGAGATAGAATTCTCAGCGGTTTTTCATATTAAAAATCATGACAACCGGCAACCGTAATTCTTCGCTTGCGAAATATTGCAGAAATTGCTTCTACTTTTTCAAAATCATCCAACGAGATATTTTCTAAAATGTTCTTAATCTCTTCCAACATACCAACTGCTATATACTCCGTTGTGCATCCCATATCCATGGGAAATTCCTGTAAATATTGAGAAAGCATTTCCGAAAGATAAGATTTTAACAATTCTGATTGTAAGTTCATACCATACTCCTTTTGGTACCGTTTGATACCTTTTTAGTAATATTATAATACCATATGGTAACATTAAAGTCAAGAGGTGATTTTAATGTTTTTTAAAAGAATTTACGAATTGAGAGTTGACCGTGATATGACACAACAGCAGGTAGCGGATTATTTAACCTGTAACCGTCAGGTATATGCAAGATATGAACGGGGACTCCGCGAAATTCCTGTTTCCATGGTGATAAAACTTGCAAAGCTATATAATGTTACAGTTGACTACTTACTTGGTCTTGAATCATAAAATAAAAACCGCTGAGATTTTAGAATCTCAGCGGTTTTTTATCAGAATCATTTCAATGATTATTCTGCAGTAGTTTCTTCAATTGTTTCAGTAACTTCTTCCACTACTTCTTCAGCAGCTTCTTCAAAAGTTTCTTCTACCATTTCTTCGATTTCTTCTTCATCTTCACGAACGGTAATTTCGTGTTTTTTTCCGGGGATTGCCAAAAGCAATACACCTAAAACAAGAAGAATGAAGGCAGCCAGCCATAAATACATGGAGGGATAAAAGATTCCACTTCTGTAATAATCATACACCGTTCTGGGAGATCCACCTTCAGGCCAATAAGAAAGCTGACCGGGATTGATACTGAAGAATACTTCCAGTTTCTGTTCAGCCTGCTGTTCACCACCTGCCATTGTAAGAGCAAGTTTATCACCGGTTACAGCATAAGTGAATTGATTTTCAATTTTGCTTCCTTCTTCAGGATAGCCTACTTCTTTGTAGTTCACTAAAGTGTCAGTCCAGGTAGACTCTCCGGAAGGAGCAAATACCATGGTAGATTCTACCTGTAAATCAGCAGTAGCACCGGTAGGAATGGTCTGATTTACTTTCCATTCACCAAGAATGAGTACAGGACTTAAAAGGGACACTACCAGAGTCGCCACCATAAGTACCAATGCAACAATTCCAATCACTACCCTTGCTTTTCCGCGTTTGCCACGAACTACAACAGAAACAGGGGCACCAAGTTCCTGCATATCAACTGCAGGTTCTACAGTTTCTTCTGCCACGGTTTCAATTGTTTCAGTTTGTTCCGCTGCTACGTCTTCACTCATGCAGGAACAAACAGTTTCGTTTTCCGGTAATTCTTTTCCACATTTTTCACAAATCATAGTTAATAATCCTCCTTTTTTATCAGTATACCACGATAAGGTGATAATGTCAATAAATTTATTACACTTTTAAATCACATAAAAGAAGATTGAAAAGAAGAAACAAATGCTTCCGCCCAGCACAAACAGATGCCAAATGGAATGCATATACTTTACTTTCCATAAGTAAAATATAATTCCTAAGATGTAAACAGCTCCGGCAATACACATCCAGATAACACCACCCAAAGGCAACAGCTGTAACAAGGTAGGTATCCGGAACAAAATCGCAAGTCCCATCACTACATAAAAAATTAAACTTACGGTTTTCACCTTTTCCAAAGCAATGGCATTAAACACAATTCCCAAAATAGCACAAGTCCAGATGGCAATTAGAATACCAAGACCTCCCCGCCCCCATAAAGTACATAAGCAATAAGGCGTATAAGTACCTGCAATCAGCAAAAAGATAGAACAATGGTCAAACACACGGAACACCTTTTTTGCTGTTTTGTTGGTCAATGCATGGTATAAGGTGCTCATCGTATATAAAATAATCATTGTACCGCCATAGATAGAACTTCCAACGACCCCCAAAGTATTTCCCTTCAGTGCTGAAAAAACGATCAAAAGCACTGTTGCCGCAATAGCCAAAAGTGCACCTACGCAATGAGCAACACCACTAAAAATTTCTTCGCCAATGCTATATTTTTTTAATTGAATCCCCATAGATTTCCTCCTTATTACGTGAAACAGAGTTATTCTATCACAAGTTTAGAAACAATGCAAGTATTTCACAGAAAAAACATAGAAAAAAGAAATTGTTAGTATCTGTCAGTTGATTTTCTAACCGGCATCATTTGCCACAGTCAACCATCAACATAAAAACAAGCTACTCGCCTGCTCCGACGAACCCGAGGGTTCTCATCCTTTTTTATATAAAAAAGCACCTGCTAATGCAGATGCTCTTTTTGGAAGAACGATATGATTTTACTGTCAAGTATATTTTAGCTAAATTTCGCAACAAGTTGCAAAGTGAAATTATTGCTCCGCAATAGCTAAATAACTCCTTCGGAGTAGCTAAATTAAATTCGCTTTTAGCGTGCAAAGCACATTTAACTACCGCAGGTAATTTAGCTGAACTTGTTCAATTTAGCTCGTCGATAGGCGAATTTAGCTAAAAAAGAGATGATTTTACCGACAGTAAAAATCATCTCTTTTTTCTGGCGGAGAGAGAGGGATACTCTGTGCTGTTTGCTTTTTCGACCGCCCTCGGCGGTTCCCGAAAAATCTGCACTGCTCGAGACTCCACAGTTCGATTGCCTTTGGCACTCGCCTGCTCCGACGAACCCGAGGGTTCTCATCCCTTTTTTACATAAAAAAGCACCTGCTAATGCAGATGCTCTTTTTGGCGGAGAGAGAGGGATTCGAACCCTCGGTTGGGGTTAACCAACACACACTTTCCAGGCGTGCGCCTTAGACCAGCTCAGCCATCTCTCCAAAAAATATGAAGTTGTATTTCAAATACCTAAGATATATTAACAGAAAAGAAACCAAATGTCAAGCTTTTTTTTAAATTTTTTCAATTTTTTTATTTTATCATAAAATAATACTGTAAGTTTCCGATAAAATATTTCATTTCTTGTTGAAAAGTTCACAAAGTTGTGATAAAATTTTGATATTATTGAAAAAATAAGAAAAAAAGGATAATCGGGGTATTCTATGTTTGGATATGTGAATGCACATAAAGATTTGCTTCGTGTGTGTGATTACAATGTATTTCGCGGGTATTACTGCGGACTTTGCAAAATGCTTGGAAAAGAATTTCATCAACTGACCCGATTCGGGTTAAGCTATGATATGACCTTTCTGGCAATTTTAATGTCTGCACTGGACCAAAACGAAATCATTATGAAGTATCAACCCTGTATTGCTCACCCTGTCACAAAGCGTCCGGTCATCTTAGAAGATGACGGTATTCGCTACAGTGCAGATATGTCGGTGCTACTTACTTATTATAAATTAAAGGATGACTGGGATGACGAAAAATCCATCAAAAGTTTTGCTCGTCTGCTTTATTGGTTCCCCATGAGAAAAGTTGCAAAAAAATATCCCCGTCAGACCAAAGCCATCCGAGATAACCTAGAAAAGCTTTTTGAACTGGAACAACAAAACTGTAAAAATCCGGATCGGGTAGCCGACTGCTTTGGGAAGCTGACTGAAGCCATTTTCGACCGGAACGAAGATAATTTAGCTTTGAAAACTGTAGGCTATCATATCGGTCGGTTTATCTATTTCACCGATGCCTATATGGATTTGGAGAAAGACCAAAAGAAGAAAAATTATAATCCCTTTCTGGCAAGAAGCGAAAACAACATCCAAAAGGAGGACCTAAAAAATGAATTGGTTCCCTCTCTTACATACACATTAAACGAAATTGCCAATGCCTACGAGCTGTTAACCCTATACAAAAACAAGGAGCTTTTGGATAATATCATATATTTAGGTCTCCGCAAGACCGTGGAATCATTCTAAAAAGCTGACACTTGTGGCATCTCAATCAGAAATAAGAAAAAGGAGAAACATTATGGATCCGTATAAAGTACTGGGAGTCAGTCCCTCAGATAATGATGAAACCATCAAAAAAGCCTATCGGGAGTTGGTAAAAAAATATCATCCTGACCGTTATCAGGACAACCCCTTGGAAGACCTTGCCAAAGAAAAACTGCAGGAAATAAACCAGGCCTACGACCAGATTACCAGGGAGCGTGCCGGACGGAGTAATTCGGGCTATTCTTCCAACAGCTATTCAGGCGGATATTCCGGCGGTGGAAGCCGTTTTTCCAATGTACGCAGCATGATTCATCAGCGTCGTTTTCAGGAAGCGGAAGCCGAACTGAACCGTTCCAATGATGGTTCTGCAGAATGGCATTACTTAATCGGAGTTATCTATCTCAATAAAGGCTGGCATTTTGAAGGGATTCAACACTTACAGACGGCTGTCAATATGGAGCCGGGCAATATGGAATACCGCAATATGTTAAACAGCGTATCCCGCCGTCAGCAAACCTATCAGCAAACGGGAAACACCTACGGTTACGGTGGCGGTATGAATACCTGTGACTGTTGTAGTAACCTGCTGTGTGCCGACTGCTGCTGCGAAATGATGGGTGGAGATTTAATCTCCTGCTGTTAGGATGGTTTATATGAGAAAAACAACAAAAAAAGTAACCTTTTGTGCAATGCTCGCCGCTTTGGGTGCGTTATCTCTTATCATTACCAATATTCTGCCAACGGTAACTGCATTCTTCTTTTTATTTTCTACCTATTTTACCTATATCGCCACAGAAGAATGCGGAATCCGATACGGAATTGCCACTTGTGCAGTCATTACTCTGTTAGGCTTTATATTAGTCGTCAGCAAGGTTGATATGATTGCCTATGCAGTGATTTTCACCCACTACCCTATGATGAAGCATCTTGTGGACCACAAGGTTTTCTCCAAACCGATTCGTTGGATCATCAAGTTAGTATGGGTGAGTCTGCTTTCTGTCATTGCTTATTTCATTATGATACAATTTGCCCCCTTTGAAGATGCGTTATGGCTGTTATATCTACTTCTGATGGCAGTTTTTGTGCTGTACGATATGGTTTTGGATAAGGGCATTTTATTTTATGCCATCAGACTGCGAAAAATCAAATTCTAATCGAAAGGAACTGTCGGTGATGAAACTTGGACTTGTGTTGGAAGGCGGCGGAATGCGCGGCATCTATACCGTGGGTGTTTTAGACTGCCTGATGGAAGAAAATTTCCGTTCGGATTACGTCATCGGTGTGTCTGCAGGTGCCTGTAACGGTGCCTCTTATGTGTCCCGTCAGAAAGGACGGGCCCTTCGCACCAATACAGAATATATTGCAGACAGCCGTTATTTAAGTATCAGAAACTTTTTAAAAACAAAATCTTTATTCGGGATGGATTTTTTGTTTGACGAAATTCCTAACCATCTGATTCCCATGGATTATGAAACCTTTTACAGTGACCCTTGCGAATTTGTGATTGGTGTAACGGATGTAATAACGGGAAGTCCCAAATATTTCGGAAAGGAAATGCTGGAACCAAAAAACACAATACTGCGGGCTTCCTCTTCCATTCCTGTATTTGCTCCCATCGTAGAATATCAGGGTGGAAAATATTTAGACGGTGGAACCACGGATGCCATCCCTGTCAAACAAGCAATCAAAGACGGTTGTGATAAGGTGATTGTAATTCTGACAAGAGAACGCAGTTATCAAAAACAACCGGAAAAGTTCCGCAGTATTTACCATAAAATCTACAAAGAATATCCTAAACTGGTGGAAGCACTCGATTCCCGTCATATTCAATATAACAATACTCTCGCCTATCTGAAGCAGTTGGAACAGGAAGGAAAAGCTTTGGTGATTGCACCGGATGCTCCCCTGCCCATCGGTCGGTTTGAAAAGAATCCCGAACAGTTAAAAAAAGTGTGGAACCTCGGCTTTGACCAAACAAAAAAACTAATGCAATCTATTCGGGAATTTTCCGAAATCAACCAATCGGAGGCAATTGTATGAATCAATTCTCCCGTACTGAACTCCTGTTGGGAAAACACGGAGTCCAAAAATTAAAAGATACACATGTGGCAGTATTTGGCTTGGGCGGAGTGGGTTCCTACACAGTAGAAGCCTTATGTCGCAGTGGCGTGGGAACCTTTACATTAGTGGATAATGATACCGTTTCTCTCACCAATTTGAACCGTCAGCTGATTGCCACACAAGATACTGTGGGACAATATAAAACCGAAGTATCCAAAAAACGGATTTTATCCATCAACCCCAATGCTAAAGTACATTTAAAAACTGAATTTTATCTGCCCGAAACGGAATTTGATTTTTCCGGGATTGATTATATTGTGGATGCCATTGACACAGTTGCCGCAAAGCTTCATTTGATTGAAACAGCGCATAAACTAAACATTCCAATCATTTCTTCTATGGGGACGGGCAACAAATTGGACCCCACCCAACTGGAAGTAACCGATATTTCAAAAACCTCGGTCTGTCCCCTTGCACGAGTGATGCGGCAAGAACTGAGAAAACGTGGAATCAACCATCTGAAAGTGGTATATTCCAAAGAAGAGCCGGTGGCTCCCCTCTATGATGAGTCTGACGAGGAAAAAGGTAATACAGGGCGAAAAGCACCCGGAAGCGTTGCCTTTGTCCCCTCCATTGCAGGACTCATTATTGCCGGCGAAGTGATAAAAGATATTGCGAAAATGAAATAATTTTTCTGCATAAAGAAAAAGGACTGTCTCACTAAATTAGTGAGACAGTCCTTTTTTCCTATCAAGAGGAATCAATTACTAAGAAGATTGTCAACAGAACCTATCTTACGATTACGATTTCCTGAACCTGGTCTTTGTATTCACGGATGAATACCAGACGGGGGCTTTTCGCATCGTATTTCTGAATGTCGCCGGTATCGGCAAGCTGTACTTTATTGGAAGATTTGGTGGTGTCTACAGAAATCACTTTCACGCCCTCTAACGAGAAGTTTTCTACAGCACCGCCATTTACGGTTACATTGATAGAGGATGCAAACTTACGGTCTACTTTACCGTAGATTAAACGCATATCTCCATCGGTTTTACTAAATTCAGTACCTTTGTCATCTACTTCAAACAATACGCTGATTCTGTCGATGGCACCCTGAGAGTTGGTTCTGAACTGAATGATATCGCCGGCTTTTAAAGATTTGCCTTCTTCGTTGACTAAAATGCCTTTTTCGCTGGTTTCTAACGCAATCATCTGCCCGTTGTGTGCAGCATATAATTTTTCAACTACTTCACCTTTTTCATTTCTGAATTGAGAAATTTTGTTTACTACGGCAATGGGACTTTCGGAATTGGTAAGACCGGTAGAGTTTTTCACCAATACGATTTTTGCGGATAAATCTTCACCTGCATCGTAAATTTCTACATCATATAAGCCTTCGTCTTCAAACATGGTTTTATCTTTGATAGCAAATTCATCTTCACCGGTTGCAGTTGCCGGAATGTCAAACACGACGGTGTTGGAGTTGATGACATAAGAACCTAATTTGGAAGAGGTCTTTTTATAGAGGGTTTCTGCACCTTTGTAGTTTAATACAAATTTGTCTTTATTGATGGTGATTCCGCTTCCGGATACATCTTCTGCGGTGTTTATTTTGGTAATTCTGCCTTCCGAATCGGTTTCATAGGTGATTAACTGTTTGGTCACCTTTCCATCAGATTTCAGTTTTTCCAAGATCGTTTTTGCACTTTCTTTGGAACCGCCATTGTAGGAAATTTTATCTTTGGAGGAAAGGATTTTGATTTCACCATTCATGGTAAACACTTTTACGTCGATGTGGTCGTTCATGCCGTCTGCTTCTGCAGCATCCAGCAGATATGCGTATTTGTCAGATAAGGTGGAATTGGTGTTGACAGCGGCAATTTTCCCTCTGATATCCAGATAGAAGGTGCCTTCGTCATCTAATTGAATGTTGTGCTGATAGTTGTCTGCAATCTGGTAAAAGTTATCGTTGATTTTATATTTGTCGTCTTCCAGTTCGGTTACAACACCGGACACGGTATCGGTGATAACGGTGGCTTTTAATACTTCGCCGTCTTCACTTTCCAGATAGGAAATAACCATCCATTCTTCCAGATTGTTAAAATCGAAATCTTTGCCGTTTTTGTCGGTTAAACTAAAGGAAACCTGCGTATCTTCGGGATCAAATTGCAAGGACGGATTGCCGAATTTGTCGGTTACGGTGTAAGATAAGCTGCTGATGGAATCTACGACAAGATTTTTATACTCGTTTACAAACACGACATCATACTGATCATCATCATTCTGGTCCAGCAGTTTTACATTTCCTGCCAAGGTACCGTTTTCTTTCAGTTTTTCTTCACTGTAGGAAACGGCCACGCCATTGTAAATCATTTTTGCAGATGCAGAAATTTTCGCATATTTGGTATTTTTGTCATGTTCTTTGTCGATCCAGTAATTGATGCGGTCTGCTTCTACAGTTTCGATGTTGTCACCGTCGATTTCCAACGTTTTGTTTTTGCCGGTTTCAGGTCTTACTAAAATGACTACCTTATCACCATTGTCTAAGGTTTTCAAATAGTAAGTTACACGGTAACCCAGGTAGTTTGCGGCAGAGGCATCTTCGTTTTTGTATACGGTGCCGTCAATTTCAATCTGATTTTTTTCCAGGCTGCCGGCAGAGGTCAATTTAGTGAAATGATTACCGGTAATCTGTCCCTGGAATTTTTCAGTATCTAACGTTTCTTTTAAAATGGTTTTATCGGTAATTTCAAATTTGGAATCGGACCCGAATCCGGTCTGTTCCATCACGCCGATGGTTAATGCATTGTAAGCTAAAATTGCTGCAACGCCACGTTTTGCTACTTCGGAACCGCTTCCGGCAGCATTTTTAGTAAAACCGTACTGGTTTGCTACCTGCAGGTATCCGGTAGGATATCCGCCTTTGGATTCTGCCGCCATTTCATAGCCTAAGATACGAACTAAGATGGTGACAGCTTCCTGATAGGAAATTCTGTCTTCAGGACGGAATGTTCCTTCTGCATCCCCTTTGATGATGTCCTGAGCTACAGCAACATTGATATAGCCATTTGCCCAATGGTTTACGGAAACATCATGAAATTTGGAAACTTCGCCGGATGCTTCTGCAGAATCTTCCAACCCCATAATGTGAATGGCGATTTTTGCAAATTCTGCACGTTTAATTCCGTCATTGGGACGGAAGTTACCGTCAGGGTCACCCACCATAATACCAAGTGCTCCGAGCACTGCCCCTGCATCCTCGTATTTGGTACCTACCAAATCATTGGAAACAGAGTATGCAAAGCTTCCCAGAGTCATCCCAAGCACCATGACAATGCCCAGACAGATTGCTACGGTTTGTTTCAACCAATGCGAATGTTTTGTCATACGTTTTTCTCCTCCGTTTTTTTTATTTATGAAAAATGCTTACATACTAAGTCCGAACGGGCAAATGAGCCAGGCAGTCTTAATATGTAAGCTTAGGAGGAGGCCCCGCCAAATGGATGTAGGACGCGGGAAAAATATGTGAAGAAATCTGTTGATTTCGTTTGGGAAAGGAAGACTTCATCCTTGCCACAGCATCATCTTAGCATATCCGGACGGGAAAATCAATGCAAAAAATTTTCCATTTTCAGATTTTATACTGAGAAAATATTCCAAGTAAACGATTTCATTTTCGTGATTCAAAAAAAATGACGAAATCAAACGAAAAAATGTTCCTTTTGCAAATCTTCTGAGAAAATATATTTTCTTTCAAAAAAACAATGATTTTTTCTAAAAAATACCACCGGAATCCTTGACTATTCAACTTTTATATGGTATGATAAAATAGTTATAGAATCGATGAATCTTTTGTTCTGAGGGAACTTATATGAAAAACATTTTTGGTTTTTTTAATTTTAAAAAAGGTGATATTATCGTTTTCCTGGTGATTGGTATCATGATTTTGGGTTCGGCGGTTACGTTTTACAAAAAGCCAACCGAAGCAAGCGTGGTTAGAATTTATCGGAATTCCGAAGAATATGCCTCTTATTCCCTCTCTCAGAGTTATGCAAAAAATGTTCACGTCCCCACGCACGACGGACCGAAAGCCGGCTATAATCAACTCCGAATAGAAAACGGAACCGTTACCATTGTAGGCAGCACTTGTCCCAATCGTGACTGTATGAGAATGGGGTCCATCTCCAAAGAGGGCGACATTCTGATTTGTCTGCCCCATCGATTAGTAGTTCGATTAGAAGGAGGCGATGCAATTGATGCGGTCTCCTATTAGAGAAATTTCAGATAAAACTGCCTTTCGTGCGATTTGTCTGGCTGTCATTTTAGTATTATCCTGGCTGGAAGCATCCGTGCCTCTGGGAGTTCCCGGAGTAAAATTCGGCTTTTCCAATTTAGTGATTTTGGTCTGTTTGAATGTATACGGTTTTCGGGAAGCACTCGCTATGGCAGTATTAAAAATCCTGATGTCTTTAGTTTTAATCAACGGATTTTCTTCATTCTGGTATACTGCCGCAGGCACACTTTCCTCCTGTCTTAGCATGGCGATTGCCATCCGCTATTACCAAAAAAACAAAATTTCCATGATGGGCGTCAGTGCCATCGGAGGATTTTTCCATATTACATCTCAGTACGTAGTTGCTGCCACCACCCTGTACACCCCCTCTGTATTCGGAATGTATCCAATTGCCGCTTTGCTTACCCTGCTAACTTCCATCATATTAGGATGGCTTTCAGAGAAAATCACCGGACAAATCAGCAACTCGTATTACGATTACTAAAAACAAATTGAGAGGAATCATACTATGTCAAAAGGAATCAAAAAATTTTCCTTACTGTCTTTATTTATCATTTTGGTTGTAGGAGTGGTGTTCGGCGGAATCATCACCTTTTTAACCCGGGATATTTCCGCATTGAACTGGTTGAATATCGGTTATGAATTCGGGCTGAAAGCACCTTTGGTTTTGGATTTATCTATCCTGAAACTCACCTTTGGATTGACACTGAATATCAACGTAGCAGTGATTTTAGGGATTCTGCTTTCCGCACTGTTTTACCGTTTTGTATTTTAATTTACTGATTATAAAGAATTTTTTTCAGATTGGAGAACTGAAGTTATGTCTATGTTTGCAAGAGATATCGGAATCGACTTAGGAACCGCAAATACCTTAATTTATGTGAAAGGCAGAGGTATTGTATTAAGAGAACCCTCTGTTGTTGCGATTAACCGCTACACCAAAGAAGTGCTTGCGGTAGGAAACGAAGCAAAAGAAATGGTGGGAAGAACTCCCGACAGTATCATTGCCGTACGTCCGCTGAGCGAAGGGGTTATTTCCGACTTTGCCATGACCTACAAAATGATTAAATTTTTCTTAAAAAAAGTTTTAAAAGGCGGTATTTTTGCAAAGCCCCGTGTGGTTGCCTGTGTGCCTGCCGGAGTTACCGAGGTAGAAAAACGTGCCGTTGAGGATGCCGTAATTCAGTCCGGTGCCAAAGAAGTATACATTGTGGAAGAATCTATGGCTTCTGCCGTGGGTGCAGGTTTGCCCATTATCGATCCCTTTGGTAATATGGTACTGGATATCGGTGGTGGTACCAGTGAAGTTGCAGTTATTTCCTTGGGTGCCATCGTTACCGCAAAAACTGTCAGAGTTGCAGGTGACGCTTTCGATGAAGCCATAGCTACCTACATCAAAAAGCATCATAATCTTCATATCGGGGACCGAACTGCTGAAACAGTAAAGATTCGTATTGGTTCCGTGTATGAATATGCCGGTCTGGAAGAAACAATGGATGTAAGAGGACGTGATTTGATTTCCGGCCTGCCCCGCAACATCGAAATCACCGCTTTGGAAGTCAGAGAAGCGTTACAGGAGCCAATCCGCATCATCATTGACGCTGTCAAAGAAACTCTCGAAACTACTCCTCCGGAGTTGGCAGCCGATATCGTGGAAAAAGGTATCACATTAACTGGAGGCGGTGCTTTGTTAAAAGGATTGGACACCTTATTGACCAGCGAAACCATGCTTCCTGTAAAAGCGGCTGAAAATGCTTTGGATTGCGTTGTTTTGGGTGCAGGCTTATTACTGGAAGAAATTGATGTGTTAAAAATGCTCAACAACGACAGACGTCAGATGAAACATTACCGCAGATAACACTGTTCTATCAAAATAAAAAAGGAGGAAAACAGTTTGAGAAGAAACAGCCCCAAAAAACCTCTTGTGCTTCTCTTGGTTTTTGTGATTGTGATTTCGACCTTACTGGTTGTATCGGCAAAAAACAGAAACAATGTGTCGTGGCTTGATAATATCATTCATTTTACTGTAAAACCGGTTGCCACATTTTTCTCGAATGTCAACACCTCCATTGACGGATTTTTTGAATATTTCCAAAACAAAAAAGAATTAGTTCAACAGGTCAGCGAACTGACCTATAAGAATAATCTGTTAGAACAAAAGAATGCTTCCCTCTCTTCTTTGGAAACTGAAAACGAACGGTTGCGGCAACTGTTGGAACTTCGGGAAAAATATCCCGAATTCCAGACTACTGCCTCCTCAGTGATTGCAAAAGACGGCGGCAATTACAGCCGTTTTATCACCATTGACAAAGGGGAAGAAAGCGGAATCAAAGTGAATCAGCCGGTTCTGTCCCAAAACGGATTGGTTGGTCTGATTTTTGAAACCGGTCACGGTTGGTCTAAAATTCAAACGATTGTTGACCCCTCTACATCAGTTGGTTGCCGCATCACCCGAACAGGAGATATCTCCATTACTGAGGGAGATAACGCACTCATCAACGAAGGAATGCTTAAACTGCTATACATCTCCAAACAATTTACTATTTTGGAAGGTGACATCGTGGAAACTTCAGGTCTTGGTGAGATTTATCCACCGGGAATTCCCATTGGAAAAATCAAAGAAATCAAGGTTTCCGAACATTCCAATTCTCAATACGCAACCATTGTGCCAACCGTAGATTTCTCCAATCTGCAGGAGGTTTTGGTTATCACTGAAAAATAAGAATCTAATCTTAATAGGAAAGGAACCGTTTTTGTGGAACAGGCAAACTGGGTAAAAAGACTCAAACAATATCTGCTGGTGGCATTGATTTTTCTGTTGCAGTTCATTTTTGCTGACAAATGCCGCTTGTTTGGAGTTGCGCCCAATTTTGCATTTACCTTTGTTCTGACGGTTTCTTTTTTGCGGGAACAAAAATATTCCTTCCTCAGCGCCCTGATTTTAGGAATTCTGTTAGATGCTGTTTCCGGACGGTTGTTTGGACCATATACCCTGTTGTTTATGACGGTTGCATTTTGCATCCGGGAATTTTACCACAGTGCTTTTTCTGAAAACTTTCTGATAGAAGCTTTTTACGGACTCATCACCTGCTTTATCACATCCGTTTGCTTTGCATTTTTCATTTCTCTGTTCCGGGGAGAATTTTTCACATTGATTTCCCGGACTGCCTGGATGGAATTTTTCTATAATTTTGTTATTTTTCTTGTAATGCTTTTTATTCAGAAGAAATGCAAGAAAAAACGCAGGAGCGTGTTTCGCCTATGAAAAAAGATTTATTTTCCCGTTTAACGGTATTAATTATTTTAATTGCTGTGTTTCTTCTTTCTGTGGTATTTCGTCTGTTTTCCCTGCAGATTGTTCAGGGACAAGACTACGCAGAGGCTTCCATGAAGCGTCTCGTTAAAACCATTCCCCTAAAAGCACAGCGTGGCGATATTTTAGACCGTTACGGACGGCTGATTGTATCCAGTCAGCTGACCTACAACTTAGAAATTACCCAATATAAAAAAGATAAAAAATGGGTCAACGATACCGTATACAACCTGATTTTATTAATGGAAAAAGAAAATCAGGAATATATGGAAAACCTACCTGTTTCAGAAATTCCGTACTCTTACAATGTTTCTGAAGAAGAGGTGAAGTCTTATCTTAAAAAAATGAATCTTTCCGAAGCCTTATCCGCTAAAGAATGTGTGGAAGCATTAACCGAACGGTATGGAATTTCTGATGAAATTCCGGAAAAATACCACCGTAAAGTCATTGCTGTCCGTGCGGAAATGGAGCTTCGGGAATTTTCCCAGAACAACTCCTTTGTATTTGCAGAAAACGTAAATATGAACGTAGTAACCGTTATCAAGGAAAACGACCGAAGTTATCCCGGCGTCAATGTAATGACTTCCTACGAACGGTTATATCCGGAAAAAGTAAGCCCTCACGTGTTAGGACGGGTAGGGTTAATTTATAAAGAAGAATATGATGAATTAAAAGACTTAGGGTACGGCTTTACTGATATCATCGGAAAAGAAGGAATTGAAAAAGTATTTGACCTGGAATTAAAAGGAAAAGACGGCGTTTTAAAAGTCGAACAAAATGAACTGGGAAAAATCACCGGCACCGAAGTGTTAAAAAACACAGTTCCCGGCAGTGATATCATTCTGACGTTAGACTTAGACCTGCAAAAAAAAGCAGAAGAAGCTTTAGAACGTGTCATTTTGGAGCTTGGGCAAACTATTTCCGATATCGGAGGCGGTGCCATCACCGTAGTGGATATTCACACCGGTGAAATTCTGGCAATGGCTTCCTATCCTGACTATGATATTGAAACCTTCCAGAAAGATTACAACGATAACTATAAAAATCCGCTAAAGCCTTTCTGGAACCGTGCAATTTCAGGAACCTATGAACCGGGCTCCACCTTTAAAATTCTGACTTCGTTGGCTGTATTGGAAGAAGGAATTTCCACACCGGAAGAATTGATTTACGATCAGGGAAAATACACCTTTTATAAAGACTATCAACCAAACTGTCACGTTTATCCCGGGAACCACGGTTATGTGAATGTATCGGATGCCATCAAGGTATCCTGTAACTACTATTTCTACGAAACCGGACGGCTTCTCGGCATTGAAAAACTCAATGAATATGCCAAAAAAGTAGGGCTGGGCGAATATACCGGCATTGAAATTTCCGGGGAAGAAAAAGGAATTGTGGCAGGTCCTGAGTACCGTGAAAAAATCGATAGTGTTTGGTATCCAGGGGATACCTTACAGGCATCCATCGGACAGTCCGATAATTTGTTTACTCCTTTGCAGCTTTCCAACTACATTGCAACGGTAGTGAACGGTGGTACCCGGTATGAAGCACACCTTTTGTACAAAATCAAAGACTATGCCACCGGAGACGTAAAAGAAGTCCAGCCAAAAGCAGTGGAAACTATTTCTATAAAACCTGAAAACTACAAAGCCATTATGGAAGGGATGCGTTCGGTTACCGAAGATGGTACTGCAAGCAATGTATTTCAGGACTTCCCTATTCCGGTTGGCGGAAAAACGGGAACGGCAGAAGTTCCCGGCACAAACAATGGCTTGTTTGTTGCCTTCGCTCCCTATGATAATCCTAAAATCGCCATCTCGGTTGTGGTGGAACACAGCGCTCACGGAAACTCAATTGCTCCCATTGCAAGAGATGTAATTGAAGAATATTTTAAAAATGAAACATTGGAACTTCCTGCAGATTACGAAAAATTCCAAATCAAATAATCTGCTGTTTATTTCGAGGAAACAAGATGGAACGACTGGATAAAATTTTAGCAAATGCCATGGTAGGTTCCCGAAAAGACGTGGTAAAGCTGATCCGATCGGGAGCTGTTACGGTAGACGGTAATGTAACCACAGACCCTGCCACAAAAGTAAATCCTGACACGTCAGACATGGTAGCAAACGGCATTCCCGTATGTTATCGGGAACATTATCATCTTATGATGAATAAACCCAAAGGCTATATTTGTGCCACCGAAGATTTGAAAGAACAAACGGTATTGGATTTACTCCCTGATGATAAATTCCCCAAAAACAAACTCTTTCCCGCAGGGAGACTTGACAAAGATACCGAAGGCTTTGTATTTTTGACGACCGACGGTAAACTTGCCCATCGGGTCACCGGTCCGAAAAATCATGTAAACAAAAAGTATTTTGTTACAGTTGATAAACCAATCAAAGCTGAATGGATTCAGAAGTTTCAAACAGGAATTGTCATTGACGACGGTTATCAGTGCAAATCCGCATTTCTGGAAATTCTGTCTGAAAACACTTGCCACCTTACCATTTTTGAAGGAAAATTCCATCAGGTAAAACGGATGTTTGAAGCCTTGGGAACCACCGTAATCTACTTACAACGGGTACAAATCGGAAGCCTTTTACTGGATGAAGCCTTAGAACCGGGAGAATATCGTGAATTAACCCGGGAAGAATTGGAACTTTTGGAAATTGTCCCGGAAGAATACAAGGAGAACCTATGAGAACCGACGATTTTAACTATGTGCTACCCGAAGAAATGATAGCACAAACCCCATTAAAAGACCGTACCGCATCCAAAATGATGGTGCTTGATAAAGAAACCGGTGAAATTGTTCACAGTCGGTTTTATCACTTGATTGAATATCTCACCCCCGGTGACGTATTGGTGTTCAACAACACCCGTGTACTCCCCGCCCGTCTGTACGGCATGAAAGAAGGCGGTACTGCACACATTGAAGTACTCCTCTTAAAACGTCGGAATTTAGACGAATGGGAGGTTTTAATGAAACCTGCCAAACGAATCAAACTTCACGGAAGAATTATCTTCGGAAACGGAGAACTGGTAGCCGAAGTCATCGAAGAATTGGATGACGGCGGACGTATCGTCAAATTCTTCTATGAAGGTGTATTTGAAACCATCTTAGAAAAACTGGGCAATATGCCTCTGCCTCCGTATATCAAAGAAAAACTGGAAGATAAAAACCGTTATCAGACTGTCTATGCTAAATTCGACGGCTCCGCAGCGGCTCCTACCGCGGGACTGCATTTTACCGAAGAATATATCAAACGGTTGGAAGAAAAAGGGATTATTACCTGCTACGTTACTCTTCACGTGGGACTGGGAACCTTCCGTCCCGTCAGCGTAGATGACGTCAATAACCACAAAATGCATAAGGAATGGTATCAGGTCCCCAAAGAAACTGCAGACATCTTGAATCTTGCCAAAAAAGAAGGCAGGCGGATTATTTCAGTTGGTACCACCAGTCTTCGCACGTTGGAAGCTATGGCACAAGAACAAAGTGGTATCGTTCCCTGCTCCGGCGAAACCGAAATTTTCATTTATCCCGGCTACGAATTTAAAGTGATTGATGGTCTCTTAACCAACTTTCACTTACCGAAATCCACTCTGTTAATGTTAGTCTCCGCCTTATCCGACCGGGAAAAGATTTTAAACGCCTACGAAAAAGCCAAAGAAAAAGGCTACCGTTTCTTCTCCTTTGGCGATTGTATGTTGATACTGTAACAAAATATGGTAGGGGTCATTCACGAATGACCCGCGGGCGATTCATGAATCGCCCCTACGGATAAAACAAAAAAGTCTGATTTTAAAAATCAGACTTTTTTGTTGAAATTATTCTTTTAAAAACCTATTTTATCAATTCTGCAGAATTGCCCATTGGTCTCATAGTGGCAAAGGATTCCCAACAGAAGGCTTTCAATTTTGCCACATCGCCGTCGGAATTATCAGCAGGGAAAGATAATTTTAATGTTGAGCCTATCGGCACATCTTCTATTTGGATATACTTAAGTCCTTTGAATACACCTGTATCTGAATACTCTGCAAGTACAATCACAGGATCTGTGCTCGAGCTTACATTGGTAAATGATATTGTCGCAAGGAATGTTCCTGTTGGGATGGAGGATAATTCGTTTCCTGACATACCCTTGATCGTTATGGAATTGATTCTGTAATCCACGGGTTCTTCTATCATAATCGAAAAATCGCCGGTTCCGCTGTAAAGCTTCACAGCAAGATAATAGGTATTGCCCGCTGTCAGATTATAGGAAATATAGAAGTTATTCCCATCGCCCGAATCATCGTTACTTGTAATCTGTGACCGATTGCTGTTATATAAATATCCGTATGTATCTTTGCTTCCCGTAGAATAAAATTTGTAAGTTTTTGAAAGTTTTGGAACAAATTCAAAATAAATATATTCTCCCGATGTGGTAATACTTACCGGATAGGTCTGATTCGCCTTTGCGAGCAAGGCATCGTCAAAGCTTTTCCCCGTTCTGTCTGTCCATGCAGCATATAACGTGGTTGCATCACCAAAATACGGGAATGTAACAGGTTCTCCGTTGAAAGACTCATTATCATACCATCCTGTTAAAGTCATTCCGTCGTTTTTTACCAAAGGCATTGAAAAAATTGCATAATCGGTAATATCTGCCAACTCCGTGTCGCAGTTTGTTTCAAATTGATAGGTCTTTTTGGTTGCATTGTAAACGATTTTTGCATTGGTAAGATTCTCATTTCTGCTGTAGAACAAAATTCCTTCCCATTGGGTTTCATCCCCCTCATAAAATACAATAGCTATTTTGGAGCAACCGTTAAATGCATCATTTCGGATATATTTTACACTGGAAGACAATCCAACACAGCTCAAATTAGAGCAGTTATAAAATGCATTTTCAGAAATCAGTTCCACACTATCGGGAATGGTTACACTTGTTAAGCTACTGCAACCACGAAATGCCGAAGAACCAATACTGGTGACACTATCCGAGATAGTTACACTCATTAAGTTATCGCAACTATAAAACGCACAATCCCCGATACTGGTTACGCTATCGGGGATGGTTATACTTGTTAAGCTACTACAATTCCAAAACGCACAAGTGCCAATGCCGGTTACGCCATCGTGAATTACCAGATCGGTTACCAATTCTCCGTTTAAATACAAATTCTTTGCATAATATAATGGATTAGCATTAGAGCCTTCAAATGAAATATTACACCAAGCTGTGATATCTGTGATATACACACCTGTTAAGCCAGTACAATATTCAAACGCAGAATCGCCAATGCTGGTTACGCTATCAAGAATTGTTATGCTTGTTAAACTGCTGCAATCAGAAAACGCAGAAGAACCAATGTTGGTTACACTATTAGGAATCGTTATACTTGTTAAGCTGCCGCAATCAGAAAACGCATAATCGCCAATGCCGGTTACTCCATCGTGAATGGTTACACTTGTTAAGCTATCGCAATATTCGAACGCAGAATCGCCGATGCTGGTTACACTATCCGGAATGGTTACACTTATTAAACTACTGCACCAAGAAAACGCAGAAGAACCAATGTTGGTTACACTATCAGAGATAGTTACACTTATTAAACTACTGCACCAAGAAAACGCATAAGCGCCAATGCTGGTTACAGGATAACCGCCAAGGGTATCGGGAATCACGATATCACCGCTTGCTGATGTATCACAATCGGTAATGGTAGCTTTTCCTCCGGAAACGGAATAAGTATAGATTCCCTCTGTTTCTGCCGAGGCACTCATTGTGCCAAAAGCAAGAATCCCAAGCAGAAGGACAAGTAACGATAATAAAATTTTCTTTTTCATTTTATATTCTCCTTTATGTATCAATATAAAATATTAGTTACACTATATCATAATTTTTGTGGAAAATCAAGAATTGTGGAAAAATTCTTCTATCAATATTAATTTTGATAAGCACCGAAAGGCTTCTCCTTGGAGGAGAAACTGTCACGAAGTGATTTATCACAAGTGACTGATGAGGTGTCCAAAAAAACAATTTATTCCTATTTTAACATCATATTGAAAGCACCAAACACCTCATCCACCGCAAGCGGTCCCCCTTCTCCTCGAAGGAGAAGGCATTAGTTTTGATTTCTTCTGAAATACGTTGTAGGGTTCGGCGATTTTCGACGAACCGTATACCATTTTTTAGTGAACATCCTAAAGGCTGTTCACTACATTTTTTCAATCGTAAACACGAGCCGCCTCGTTCAAGCTTTCAAGCAACAAAAAATCCCGAATCAGTAAGCCAAATTCAGCTTGATATTCGGGATTTCCTTCATTATTTTAATCGTTCTACCTTTAGCGGCAGACACTCTTTTTTAGTACAGACGGAGATTTGATAATCTTCGTATTGTTCGGTAAAGAAAGCAACATCTTCGGGATAAATCAAATCTTTGGATAAGGCTTTGATTCCCTCGCCGGTATATTTTACGTAACTTTCCTTTTGTGTCCAGATTTCAAAAAATTTTTTAATACCGCTTGTTTGTACTTGTTTCTGCTCTGCCGGGTTAAAATACTTTTCCATCATTTTCGGACGAATTTTCGTAATTTTTTCGATATCGGCACCTATAGGAGCATCCCCCACTGCCAGAAGCAGATAATCGCCCGAATGAGAAAGATTAAACTGATAGGGGTAATCTTTGATATAAGGTTTTCCCTCACGAATGATTTCGATATTCTCTAATCTGAACAACTGAAAAAAAACGGTTTTTATAAGAGAATCCCCTGCCAGCTTTTCAATTCCCCGTTTGGTCAGTTCGGGATATTTTTGTCGAAAAGGAAGCAAAGAAAGAAGATACACTTTTGTTTCCATTTAACCATTCACCGCAGCAATAAACTTTTTCATTCCGAGGTTTCCGTCTTCAGTATTTTTAAATACACCGCAGTTTTCTAAAATCTTTGCAAAAATCTGTCCCACTTCTTCTTTTATGGAATCAGTCAGTTCTCCTAACTCGGTTAGCAGTCTTGCAGGAAGCACCGCTAAGCCCATTGCTTCAATGAGACCGATGTTTTCTTTTTTAATATGATGGTATTCACTATGGGGATGGAAAATACCCAGCGGATGTTCTTCGGTAGTACGGTTATTTCGTAAGATTAAATCCAGCTCATAATGACCGTCACGGAAGCGAGCGATGGGAGTAATGGTGTTGTGAGGTGCATCAGTATGAGCTAGAATGTCACAGGATTCGTCTGAATAACCCCTCCAGATAGTCAGAATTTTATCACCCAAGTCACATAATTCTTCAATTGAATCCCCAATCAAACGAATGGTGGAAAGTGCCCAATCTACTACATAAGCTTTCACGTTTTCAAAGCCGTCAAATGTCACATCGAACCGGCTGCCGCATTTTGCCATGGGAAATTCATAATTTCCGCCCTGAAAATGGTCGTGGGTTAAAATGGAACCTCCCACAATGGGTAAATCCGCATTGGAACCAATGAAATAATGCGGGAATTTTTCCACAAAATGCAGAAGCTTTGAGAAAGATGCCCGATTGATTTTCATCGGAGTATGCTCGCAGTTTAATAGAATACAATGCTCATTGTAATACACATAGGGAGAATACTGGAGTGCCCAGTTTTCGCCGCACAGCTCCATGGGAATCATTCTGTGATTCGCTCTGGGCGGATGATTGGCGTGCCCTTTAAAGCCCACATTTTCGGGACATAGTAAGCATTTTGGATAGCCGGTCTGCTTTTGTGTTTTTGCTGCCGCAATTTCTTTGGGGTCTTTTTCCGGCTTAGACAAATTGATGGTAATATCCAAGTCTCCGTAGGCGGTTGCGGTTTTCCATTTGACATCCCGTTTTACACGGTCTGTCATAATGTAATTGGAATTTTGGGATAACGAATAAAATAAATCAGTCGCTTTTTTGGGGGTTTCATCATATGCCTGCCAAAAATCCCGGGATAAATTCCCCGGAGTGGGAGTAAAATAATCCATAATTTCAGCGGATAAAATATCGCGGAAAGTAACAGTATTTTGTTCTAATTTCCCATTTTCAAAAGCAACATCACACAATCCGGATAAAAGGTCCTCTAAGCTGTTATGTAAGGTATATTCTGTTCGTTCAAAAGAAGATGAACCAATCAGGTTTAAAACACGGTTTGCCACATAACATTCATCCTCCCGCGTAATCATTCTCTTCTGGATGCCGTAATCCAATAGCTCGGATAAGTATTGATTTATCATAACACTTTAATTCCTCCGTAGTTTCTAATAAATAGAATATGACATTTTCCTTCACCGAATACACTTTCGATAGCAGTTTTAAACTCATCAGCCATATCTATGGGAACAAAGTTCTGCGTTGTACCGCCGAATCCACCACCATGTACACGATAAGCACCCTTACCTTCCAATAACCCCTGTGCGATATAAATCGCAAGAGAGAGTCCCTGCTCTTCAGGATTTGAGGTAGCATATACATTCTGTAAAAATCGGAAAGAAGAATTTCCTGATTCAATAATTGCCTTCTTAAACGATTCAAAATCGCCGTTGTTTAAAGCGGCAACCTCCTGTTCCACACGTTTGTTATCATCTAAGTAATGAAGGGAACGAAGAACGGCACGGTCCCCAAATTGTTCTCTTAAAGAAGCAATGTCAGAAAGAATTTCTTCCTTGGTTACTTCTCTTAATACAGATTTTCCAAAGTATCCTGCTACTGCCTTCATTTCACCGGGAATACTTGCGTATTCATTGGTTAAATCGGCATGATTTCCACCGGTATCCACAATGCAAAGGGCATATCCGCTTTTTGAAAAATCAAAATTGACTTTTTTAATCACTGGATTATCTTTCTCTTTAAAATCGATCGTAATCACTCCGCCTACGGATGATGCCATCTGATCCATCAGTCCGCAAGGCTTTTTAAAATATTCATTTTCGGCATATTGTGCCATTTTTGCGATTTCGACAGGAGATACAGTTCCGTCATTATAGATTCCGCTTAAAATAGTCCCTAAAAGCACTTCAAATGCTGCAGAAGACGAAAGGCCGGAACCTCTTAACACGTCAGAGGTGGAATATGCATCAAACCCACCAATTCGGTATCCCATTTGCTTAAATCGGGCTGTCATTCCACGAACTAAAGAAGCGGACTGTCCGATTTCATTTTCGTGGATTTGTAAATCGTCTATGGATACCACTGCTTCCTGATGTCCTTCGGATTTAAAACGAATCATGCCGGAATCATTTTTTGATACAATGGCAACTACGTCTAAATTAACGCTGCCTGCCAAAACTTTTCCCAAATTATGGTCAGTATGATTTCCACCAATTTCCGTTCTGCCGGGCGCAGAAAAAATCTCTAAATTATCACATTCTCCGTAACGATTGCAGAATGCTTCCACAGCCTTTATATAACGCTTTTTCTGAACTGCAACATCTTTTTTTCCGTAAAGTTCAGCGAGGCGTTCATCTGCCTGATTGATTGCTATCATCAGTTGTTTTCTGTTTGCCATACCATTCCTCCTGTGTTCTATTGTTCTTGTTGTCGATATTTATCTGTTTTACGTCATAGGAATATATTTTCATATCACGATTTTATACTTATGGCTTACAATTTTTATGTAAAGCTTTACATAAAAATTGTATTGGAAAGTAATAGATTATGTAAAGACACTTCCTGCAAATGCGAAAAATACACTATTTACAGGAAAATATCTTTACATAACATTTTATAATGATTTCAACCAATCAAGCAATTTTTTATTATTTTCCCATTCGCCTGCGACATTGGTTTGTATA
>JAGAKI010000079.1 GCA_017625695.1 Clostridia bacterium
AGGATCAAACTCTCTCGTATATTTCACAAAAAAATAATACAATTTAAGTTCGCTAGCTTTTCGCTTCGCTCTTTTTCTTTCCTCGATTTACTTGATTCGTTCGTAGTTCTCAATTCAAAAACTCTAGAATTTTCAAGGTCCATTATGTTATTCAGTTTTCAAGGTTCATTCTGCTCTCTTTTTTCGAGACAGCTTAGCTATTGTAACACAACACTTCCATTTTGTCAAGCTTTTTTTAAAAACTTTTTTTATTTTTTTTGCATTTTTCAAAAATCTACAAAAATCCGCTGTGAACTCCTATTTTTTGCATCAATTTGTATAAAAACAGAAACCTTTTTCTAAAAGATTCCTGCTTTTTCTATATATATATGAGCGACTATGCAACACACCAGAACCGTCCCCCTATCTTAACACCTGCTTCATTAAAATCATATCGAAAAAAAAGCTTCGGAAATCCTTTGCAATTTCCGAAGCTTTTCAATATGTTTTTTGACAACTTTTGTTTCCCATTTGTCACAAGGCCTTCTTTGACATCAAAGAAAAAGAATATATCTTGTTTTAATCCTATAATTTATCCCGTAAGAATCTGCCGGTATGGGATTCTTTCACTTTTGCAACCTCTTCCGGGGTACCGGTTGCAACTACGGTACCGCCTTCGTCGCCCCCTTCAGGGCCCATATCAATGATATAGTCCCCTACTTTAATGACGTCTAAGTTATGCTCAATAATTACGATGGTGTTTCCACTGTCGCACAAACGGTTCAACACATCAATTAACTTTCGCACATCGTCAAAGTGGAGTCCTGTGGTGGGTTCATCCAAGATATAGATGGTTTTTCCTGTGGGACGTTTGGAAAGCTCGGTAGCGAGTTTTACCCGCTGTGCTTCCCCGCCCGACAGAGTGGTGGAGGGTTGTCCTAACTTAATATAGGAAAGGCCCACATCGTAGAGCAGTTGCAGTTTCCGCTTGATGGAGGGGATGTTTTCAAAAAACTCCAACCCCTCTTCCACGGTCATATCCAAAACTTCGTGAATATTTTTGCCTTTGTAGCGGACTTCTAAGGTTTCCCGGTTATAACGTTTTCCCTTACACACATCGCAAGGCACAAACACGTCAGGCAAAAAGTGCATTTCGATTTTCACAATCCCGTCGCCCTCACAGGCTTCACAACGTCCGCCTTTTACGTTAAAGCTGAACCGTCCCGGTCCGTAGCCTTTCATTTTGGCGTCATTGGTGGCGGCGAACAGGTCACGGATTAAGGAAAATACACCGGTATAGGTGGCAGGATTGGAGCGGGGAGTTCTGCCGATGGGAGACTGGTCGATGGCAATGACCTTGTCCAAGTGCTCCATCCCTTCGATGGCGTCATGCAGACCGCCGCGGCTTTTTCCGCCGTTTAAGTGATGGAATAATTCCTGATATAAAATCTGATTGATTAAGGATGATTTCCCGGAACCGGATACCCCTGTTACAATGGTCATACAACCCAAGGGGAGAGACACCGTAATATTTTTTAAATTGTTCTGCTTGGCACCTTTGATGGTTAAAAAGTTGCCGTTACCCGGACGGCGTTCTTTGGGAACGGGGATTTGTTTTCTGCCGGAGAGATAGTCCCCTGTTAGGGAAGTTTCGGACTTCATAATTTCTTCGGGAGTCCCCTCTGCGGTAATATATCCTCCATGGATTCCCGCACCGGGACCAAAATCAAACACATAGTCTGCAGCACGGATGGTATCTTCATCGTGTTCTACCACAAGGACGGAATTGCCCACATCACGAAGCCGTATCAGGGTTTCAATCAGCTTTTCGTTGTCCCGCTGATGCAGACCGATGCTGGGTTCGTCTAAAATATATAACACACCCATCAGATAAGAACCAATCTGGGTAGCCAGCCGGATTCGCTGGGCTTCTCCCCCGGATAAAGACCCTGCTGAACGGGACAGCGTCAGGTAGTTTAAGCCGACTTTATCTAAGAAACCAAGGCGTTCCTTAATTTCTTTTAACAGCCGTTCTGCAATGTTTAATTCTTTTTCGGTTAAGGAAAGCGTATCAAAAAACAGCAGTAACTCTTTGACGGGTTTCTGACACATTTCATAGATATTGATGCCCCCCACGGTTACGCCTAAGCTTTCTTGCTTCAGTCTTGCACCCTTGCAGACATGACAGGGTTTCTGACTCATAAAGCTTTCAATTTCGGCTCTTGCCCAGGAGGATGAGGTTTCTTTGTAACGGCGTTCCAGATTGTTGATAATCCCCTCAAAATCGCTGTAATAGGTACCGGAATTACTGCGGCGTTGGTAGTCAATTTTCAGTTTTTTTCCACCGTTTCCGTAAAGAAGAATCTGCAAAAATTCCGGGTCCTGCTTGCCAATCGGTTTTGCCATGGAATAACCGTAGTGCTTACAGACAGTTGCCAGCAGATTGTACGCAATACTGTCAGATTTGTCTGCCGAGTACCAACCGCTTCCCCGGATAGCACCGTCTAAAATGGATTTTTCGGGGTCAACCACCAGTGACGGGTCCACTTTCATCAGATGTCCGATGCCTCCGCATTCCGGACAGGCACCAAAGGGATTGTTGAAAGAAAAAGCACGGGGTGACAGTTCTTCCACCGAAATATCGCAATCAGGACAGGAATAGTTTAAGCTGTAGGTATTTTCTTTGCCTGAATCGTGTTCTGATAACGTCACCAGTCCGTCGGTTAAGCCGACTGCAGTTTCTATGGAATCGGTCAGACGGGAACGGATGTCCTCTTTGACCGCCATACGGTCTACCACGATTTCAACGGTATGCTTCTGATTTTTATCCAGCTTGATTTCTTCGGCTAAATCATATTGATTACCGTCCACACGGACACGGATGAAACCGCTTTTCTTGGCTTTTTCCAAAACCTTCTGGTGTTCCCCTTTTTTTCCCCGGATGACCGGTGCCAGAATGACAATTCTGGTTTTTTCGGGTAATTTTAAGATTTTATCCACAATCTGGTCGATGGTTTGCTTGTGAATTTCCTTTCCGCAATTGGGACAATGGGGAATCCCGATGCGAGCGTACAACAGTCGCAGATAGTCGTAGATTTCTGTCACGGTACCCACGGTGGAACGGGGATTTTTGGAGGTAGTTTTCTGGTCGATGGAAATGGCGGGAGAAAGCCCCTCAATCAAATCTGCCTGAGGTTTATCCATCTGTCCCAAAAACATCCGGGCATAAGACGACAAGGACTCCACGTATCGCCGTTGTCCTTCCGCATAGATGGTATCAAACGCAAGGGAAGATTTCCCCGAACCTGATACCCCGGTAAAGACCACCAGTTTGTCTCTTGGGATTTTTAAGTCGATATTTTTTAGGTTGTGTTCTTTGGCACCTTTGATATAGATATTATCTCTCATATTCGTTCCTCTTGGGATTTGATAAATTGCGCAAAATAAATGAATCTCATCGCTCGGCGTACACACGGTACGCCTTCGGATGACCCCTTCGGGTGAGATTTCTTCATTTTGCATCAATTTATCTGCATCTTGATTATTTTGGTATAGATTCTTAAATCACTGCAGACGATGAAAAAAGGAGACAGAATTCGGAAATTGAATCCCGAAGCTGTACTATGTGTACAGCGAGCGGTGAAATTCACGGGTTGTGTCCCTTTTTTCAAGTCTATGCTTGTAAATCTTTTATCTTATCCCGCAGTTCTGCCGCTTTTTCAAAGTCTAAGTTTTTCGCGGCTTTGTTCATTTCTTCGGTTAAACGGAGGATTTCTGTTTCCAGCCAACCGTTATCCAATGTTTCTTTTTTCTTCTTTTTCGACGGCAGTTCTGCCTTTTTGGTTGCTTCAATCACCGCACGGATGTCTTTTTTCACGGTCACAGGCACAATGCCGTGTTCTTCGTTGAATTTCTGTTGGATTTCCCGACGGCGGTTGGTTTCTTTGATGGCGTTTTCCATGGAATCGGTCAGAGTATCTGCATACATAATCACAGTTCCCTCCGCATTTCGTGCCGCTCTCCCGATCGTCTGAATCAAAGAGGTTTCACTTCGTAAGAACCCTTCTTTGTCTGCATCTAAAATGGCAACCAGAGATACTTCGGGCAAGTCTAACCCCTCACGGAGCAGATTGATGCCAACCAATACGTCAAATTCGCCCAATCGCAGGTCACGGATAATTTCCATACGTTCCATGGTGTCGATTTCCGAATGCAGATACCGCACACGAACGCCCGCCTCGGTGAAATAGTCGGTCAAATCCTCTGCCATTCGTTTGGTAAGAGTGGTTACCAGCACACGTTCCTTCTTTTCGGTACGCAAGTTAATTTCGGATCGCAAATCGTCTATCTGCCCTGCGGTGGGTTTTACGAAAATTTCAGGGTCCAGAAGTCCTGTGGGACGAATGACCTGTTCCACAATTTGTGTAGAATGTTCCCGCTCGTATTCGGCGGGAGTTGCAGAAACAAACACCGCCTGATGGATTCTGTCGATGAATTCGTCAAAGTTTAAAGGACGGTTATCATATGCCGAGGGTAAGCGGAATCCATAGTCCACCAGAGAAGTTTTTCTGGCTCTGTCCCCTGCATACATCCCCCGCACCTGAGGAAGTGTTACGTGAGATTCATCCACTACCAATAAGAAATCGTCGGGGAAATAGTCCAGTAAGGTGTAGGGAGCACTGCCCGGTTCTCTTCCGCTGATATGACGGGAATAGTTTTCAATCCCTTTGCAGAATCCAATTTCTGCCATCATTTCCAAATCGTAATTGGTACGTTCGGTAATTCGCTGTTTTTCAATCCATTTTTCTTTTTTATCAAAGAAATCAATTCGCTCTTCCAGTTCTTCTTCGATGGTTTTGATAGCACGTTTCATTTTGTCGTAGGAAGTGGCATAATGGGAAGCGGGAAATACAAAGATGTGTTCCCTCTCTCCCAGAATTTCGCCCGTAATGGGATTGATTTCGGTTAAGCGTTCCACTTCGTCTCCGAAAAACTCCACCCGAAGCACCATTTCGTTGGAGTTTGATGGAAAAATATCCAACACATCTCCATTCACACGGAAACATCCGCGATGAAAGTCGATGTGATTTCTCTCATACTGAATTTCGATGAGTTTCTTTAAAATTTCGTCACGGTCTTTTTCCATTCCCCGGCGAAGAGATACACATAAATCGGTGTAGTCCTCCGGGTCCCCCAAACCGTAGATGCAGGAAACAGATGCCACGATGATGACATCGGTCCGTTCAAATAAAGCGGTGGTGGCAGCGTGACGGAGCTTGTCAATTTCGTCGTTAATCTGAGAATCTTTTTCAATAAAGGTATCGGTACCGGGAAGATAGGCTTCCGGCTGATAATAGTCATAGTAACTCACAAAAAATTCCACCGCATTATCGGGAAAGAATTCCTTGAATTCACTACAGAGCTGGGCAGCTAAGGTTTTATTGTGTGCAAGGACCAGCGTGGGTTTTTGCACCTTTTCAATTACGTTGGCAATGGTAAAGGTTTTCCCGGAACCGGTAACGCCAAGCAAGGTCTGATATTTATCGTTTTGTAAGATTCCCCGGCTTAATTTTTCGATTGCCTGGGGTTGGTCCCCCTTTGGTTTCATATGGGACGCAATGCGAAAAGGTTTTTCTAATTTCATATCAGCACCTCCTCTCTTCGGCACAATAAGGGCAATCGGTGATGCCGAAAGCCCTTATGTGAGTGAATCATTTTGAAAGCAGGCAAAGCCTGCATCGGATAGAGCATTGCTCATAGGGAAAATGAAAAATTGTTCAGAATTTACGAATGAAACCCGCAGGGAAGTTCCCGAAGCCGTACCGAGTGTACGGCGAGTGGTTTCATTCGGGGATTCTGGGCGATTTTATCCATTTTTCGTAATCTTCTGGAACATAAGTCCAACTAACCCCGGTCCGATATGAACGCCAATGGTAGACCCTACCTGGTCAATGTGAATTTCTTCGCCGGGGAAGTTTTTGTGTACCATTTCTACAAATTCGTCATAGTATTCCGCTTTGGTGGAGTAAACAATCATATAGCGGTAACCGCCTTCTTTGGTGGCGTCTTTCACCAGATCCATAATGCGGGTCATGGCTTTTTTAATGCCGCGGATTTTTTCTGCCGGTGCTACCAAACCGTCTTTTACGGTGAGGATGGGTTTGATGTCCAAAATGGTTCCCAAAAGGGCGGATGCACCGGCGATTCTGCCGCCACGTTTTAAATATTCCAAGGTACCGTTTACCAAAAAAATATTATTGGAGCGGCAGCAATTTTCAATGATTTTCACCACTTCGTCGGCAGAAGCACCGTTTTCGTAAGCGGTAATACCGTCTTTGATGGCATAGTAATAACAAATGGTATAAAATTTGGAGTCGATTAAGCGGACATCTAATTTGATGCCGTCCTCTTCCAGATTTTTGAGAGCGATTCTTACGTTGTTGTAGGTGGGACTGCCCGCAGAGGAAATACAAGTGAAAATGTAGGTATCATATTCATTTTTTGCCGCCAGTTCCCGAAAATATTCTTCAATGGCAAAGGCAGTGACCTGAGATGTCGACACATTTCCTTTGTTTTCTTCCATAAAGGCAAACACTTCATCGGAGGTGATATCCACCCCGTCATAGTATTCCAGCACTTCGCCGCTATGAGGTTTTAAATAGACATGAAAGGGCAAAACATCAATGTTTTTCTCCTTTACATACTCCTTTGGAATATCTGCTGCAGAGTCGGTAATAAACTTAATTTTTGCCATTTTCCTCTGTCCTTTCTTTAGGATTGTACGGTGATTTCGTAATTTTCAAACACAACTACATCGCCGGAGCGAAGCTTTTTTCCCCGACGGGTTTCACATTCACCGTTGACGGTTACCAGTCCGTCTACAATAACATATTTGGCTTCCCCGCCGGTAGCAACGATGTTTTCGGCTTTTAAAAGATTTTGCAGAGTGATGAATTCATCCCGCAGAATAAATGTAATCTTTTCCATAATTATTTTCCTTTTTGTTGTAATACTTCTTCTAACGTTTCAGTGATAATTTTCAGCACTTCAATCCGGGCGTAACGCTTGTCATCTCCGGCAATTAAGTGCCAGGGTGCAATTTTGGTATGGGTTTTATCGATCATTTTCTCAATCGTGCAAAGATAATCATCCCATTTTTCACGGTTGCGGAAATCTTCGTCGGTGAGCTTCCAAGCTTTCTGGGGATTTTCCCGACGGTCTTCAAACCGTTTTAATTGCTCCTCTTTTGAAATATGCAGAAAAAACTTGATGATGGTGATACCGCTTCCTACCAGATGTTTTTCCATATCATTAATTTCAAAAAATGCACGGTCGTATTCTTTCTGGGTACAGAAGCCTTCTACCGCTTCCACCATCACTCTGCCGTACCAGCTACGGTCAAAAATAGCAATATGTCCGGTTTTGGGGAAGTTCTTCCAGAACCGCCACAGATAATGATGAGCCAGCTCCTCCTTGGTGGGAGCAGGAGTGGAAAATACCTGATATCCACGGGGGTCCAGTGCAGTGGTTAAGCGTTTGATGGCTCCGCCCTTACCGCCGGCATCCCATCCTTCAAATACAATGATAACAGGTTTTTTCTTCAGATAAAGACGGTTATGCAGATGCTCTAACTTTTCCTGATAGCAGGCAAGCTTCTGCTGATAGTCTTTTTTGTCTAATTTTAAGGACAAATCCACCGAGTCTAAGTAATTGGTGGCAATATGACGGTCCAGGATAGGACGGGGAGACTTGGTTTCCTGTTTCTTTAACGCAATTTTCTTTTCCAGCTCGGTGATTAAAATTTCAAAAATCCGCAACGTTGCATAGGTAATGTCATTGGCGTTAACCAAATGCCAGGGTGCATTTTCCTTGTCAGTTCTTTCAATAATTTTTTCCGAAACCTCACGGTATTTTTCGTATTGCTTGTTATGCTTCAAATCGTCCTTGGAAACACGCCACGCAGTTTCTTTGGATTCCATCAGTTCTTTCAGGCGGTTCTTCTGCTCTTCTTTGGAAATATGCACAAAGAATTTGATCAGCAGATTATCGTCATCTGTCAGCAGTTTTTCAAATGCATTGATTTCATCCAGATCGTGATAGAAACGACCGGTTTTTACCTTTTTGTCAATATGGTCATTGAGGACACGGCGGTACCAGCTACGGTCAAAAATGGCGATTCTGCCCTTTTCGGGAGTTTTGGTGATAAAACGCCACAGAAATGGATAACGGCTTTCTTCCTCGCTTTCATCCTTGATGGTATACACGGTGAAGCCACGGGGGTCCAAAGGAAGGATGAAATGGTTAATCAGCTGTCCTTTCCCGGAAGCACCCCAGCCTTCCATTACGATAATGACGGGAATCTCCAAAGCTCTTGCTTCCCGTTGCAATGTGGCAAGACGCTCCTGATAGCCTTCCAGTTTCTTTTTTAATTCTTTGGGAGAATCGGTGGTTAAGGTAAGAGTTTCACATTTTTTGAGCATATTGATACCTGCTTTCCATAGTTGTCAGTCTAAGTGGTGAATTGTGTACTGTCAAAGGCATTTTGAATCGGGATATCAGCTATGAAAGCCTTTTTGTCTCCCGTATTATCGATAAACACGCTTTGCGTGTTCGATATGCTATCAATCTCGTTGCGTCAGCAACATATCGAGTGCGACAGCACATATCGAATCCCCTGGGATTTATCGACTATCTCGCCAGAGATTGATATCGAGTGTTTTTTGATTGCATCAAAAAACACATACAACCTACTTTATAACAAAGGGACAACACCCTCAAAGCCTTGGGGGCGTTGTCCCTCGTGATTAGTCAGTTAAATTTGCAACGAAACGTGCTAAGCGTTCCATTCCTTTTTCAATGCTTTCCATACCGGTTGCATAGGACCAACGGCAGAAATCGTCAGCACCGAAGCCGGAGCCGGGCACCAATGCCACCAGTTCTTTTTCCAACAGCAGAGAACAGAAATCATCGGAAGTATGGATGGTTACACCTTCGTATTTTTTGCCCTTTACTGCCGAAATATTCATCATAATGTAGAACGCACCTTTGGGCATTCTGCAGGAAAGGCCGGGAATGGCATTGATTTTTTCGTACATGTAATTTTTACGTTCTTCAAAGTGTTTTTTCATATTATAAACACAGTCTAACGAACCATCCAACGCTGCACAAGCTGCTGCCTGGGCAATGGAGTTGGGATTGGAAGTAGCGTGGGACTGGATGTTTGCCATTACCTTTGCTAAGTTCTCTTCACAGGCGGTATAGCCGATCCGCCAGCCGGTCATGGCATAGGTTTTGGAAACGGCGTTTACGGTAACTGTCAGTTTTTTGATTTCTTCGCCCAACGTTGCAATAGAAACGGTGTCACCTTCGTAAATCAAATGTTCATACACTTCATCGGAAATGACTACCAACTGTTTTTCGACACAGAAATCTGCAATTTTCTGCAGTTCTTCTTTGGAATATACGGAACCTGTGGGGTTGGAGGGACTGCACAGAATCACCGCTACGGTTTTATCGGTCACTTTTTCTGCCAGCTCTTCCACAGTGAATTTGAAATCGTTTTCTTCGGTGGTATTTAAAATGACAGGAACCCCGTCTGCCAGCTTCACCATTTCGGGATAGCTTACCCAATAGGGTGCAGGAACGATGACTTCATCGCCGGGGTCACAAATCGCCATAAAGATGTTGGTTAAGGAATGTTTTGCCCCATTGGAGATTACGATGTTTTTTACTTCGTAATCCAGATTGTTTTCCCGTTTCAATTTTCTGACGATTGCCTGCTTTAAGGCAGGGGTACCGGAAGCGGGAGTATATTTGGTCATCCCTTTGGATAATGCTTCAATTGCTGCTTGCTTGATATGGTCGGGCGTATCAAAATCGGGTTCGCCGGTTCCGAAGCCAACCGCATCTATGCCTTCCGCTTTCATCGCTTTGAATTTGGAATCAATTGCCAGAGTGGGAGATGCAGAAACTGCACCGCCTTTTTTACTGATTTTAATTTCCATTGTAATTTATCTCCATTCTGTTGCGTAAGCGGGAACTTCTCTTCCCAAATAGAATCCCAAAATATGCAACTTTTTTCTTTTCAAATTTCAAACCGGATTCTATTTTACTATATTATATCAAAAAAATCAAGGGCTTGTGAAAGAATTTTGCAATTTTTTTAAATTTTTCCGTCATTTTTATATTGGGGTGAAATTTGCTTTCTGAAAACTTCCGGTTCCGGATTGATTTCACAGCTTGTCCCAATTCTTTTATTATAACAGAGAAATCCCGATTTGTAAACAAATTTACATCAATTTTATTGATTCTTTTTTCCGTTTGTGGTAAACTATGAAAAAAGAAGGAGGCGGATATTTGTGAACGTACTGGCATTTGGTGAGATTCTGTTTGACTGTTATCCCACAGCGGATAAAATCGGCGGCGCTCCCTTTAATTTTTCAGCACATCTGGCACAGCTTGGAGCTTCAGTTTTCCTGTACAGTGCGGTAGGGGACGATGCTTTGGGAAAAAAAGCAATCCATCTTGCAAAAGAGTACGGTGTCAATACCGGGTATCTTGCGGTGTGTGCTGACTATCCCACCGGAATCTGCAAAGTAACCTACCGTGGTACGGAACCCGACTATGATTTACGCCAGGAAAGTGCTTACGACCATATTCCGTCGCCCGAACCTCTTTTTGGTAAATCCTTTGATGTGCTGTATTTCGGAACTCTTGCCTGTCGCAACGAAACATCCAAAGCCTCGTTACGCCGGTTGCAGCAGAACTGTCGGTTTGAAACGGTGTTTTTTGATATGAATCTCCGGCAGAATTATTATTCAAAAGCTTTGGTAAAAGAGGGCCTTGTGGCGGCAGACATTGTAAAAATGAACCGGGAAGAATTTTCCTATGTGAAAGAAATTTCAAACATTTCCGATTCTGACATAGCATCCGCTCTTCATAAAATCTGTCAGAGGTATGAAATCAAAACCGCAATTCTCACCTTAGACAGCGACGGTGCCTGCGTATGGGATAACACAGACGGATTCCAAAGCGTTCCGGCAAAGGCGACAGAATTTGTATCTGCCGTAGGTGCGGGAGACAGCTTTTGTGCTTGCTTTTTGTATCATTATAAGATGGGGCATCCCCTTTCGGTTTGTCTGGAAAAAGCATCTCTGTTAGCGGGATTTGTGGTGTCACGGGAGGAAGCAATCCCCCTTTGCTCAAAAGATTTCTTAAAAAATTTGCAGACAATCTGAAAAACGCATATTCAAAAAGTGAAGAAAACAAGAGAAAATAAGAGAAAACAAGAGAAAACTATTTTTAGATTGAAAAATTTATGAAAAATGGTTGACAAATGAGAAATCTTCTTGTATAATGAATCACGTTCGTAAAAAACGGACACCAAATACGATTAAAATAAAGATTAATATAAACTCGGAGGTTTCTTATGAAAGATACTTATCTTGCAAAAGCAGGACAGACCGAAGCAAAATGGTACATTGTTGACGCTGCAGATATGCCCTTAGGTAGAACCGCTGCGAAAGTTGCTTCCATTTTAAGAGGAAAACATCGTCCTGAATTCACTCCCAACGTTGACCTGGGAGACCATGTTATCGTTATCAACGCTGAAAAAGCGGTATTAACCGGTAACAAACTGAAAAATAAAATCTACTACAGACACACCGGTTACATCGGCGGCTTAAAAGCAGTTCCCTACGAAAAGCTGATGGCTGAAAATCCGGAAAAAGCTATGATGCTGGCAATCAAAGGCATGCTGCCCCACAACTCTCTGGGCAGAAAAATGGCTACCAAAGTTAGAATTTACAAAGGTTCTGAACATGAAAATCAGGCTCAGAAACCCGAAGTATACAACGGTTAATAGGGAGGATTTAAGATATGGCTAAAAATTTAGAAGTATATCTTGGCACCGGCAGAAGAAAAAGCTCTGTAGCAAGAGTTCGTCTGGTTCCCGGTAAAGGTAACATCACCATCAATAAAAGAGATATTGACGATTATTTCGGTCTGGAAACCTTAAAATTAGTTGTTAGACAGCCCCTGAACTTAACCGCAACCGCAGGTCAGTTTGACGTTATCGTTAACGTATTCGGCGGCGGTGTTTCCGGTCAGGCTGGTGCAATCAGACACGGTATCACCAGAGCGTTAATCAACTTCAACGCTGATTTGAAATCCGACCTGAAAAAAGCTGGTTTCGTAACCCGTGACCCGCGTATGAAGGAAAGAAAGAAATACGGCTTGAAAGCAGCTCGTCGTGCACCTCAGTTCTCAAAACGATAAAAAAATTCAGTTTTTTATTCCCACAAACCCAGTGTTTGTGGGAATTTTTCAGTTTTAAAGAACCGATAAAAACACATAAAAACTCATTAGTGACACACAAAAGATATACAAGTGATACACACAAAAAAGCAAGCAAAAAACCAGGATTGAATCATCTTCAGTTCCTGGTTTTTATATAGCTTATATCAAATCAATTGCTTCAACAAGTTGCTGTATATCAAAATGTGTATATACTTTTTCAGTTAATGACATTGCACCTGCATGACCCACGATACGCTTTATAATGGTTTGATTGACTTCCGCTTTTGCTAACAAAGAAATTGTTGTGTGTCTTGTATCATGTGGTAAATGTTGAAGTTCCATTTCTTGCATTAAGGGTTTCCAATACGAATCAAAATAATTTCTGTATGTGAAATGTTTTCCTTCAGGTGTGCAAACAAGATAGTCACACCCTTCTTTCTGCATCCATTTTTCAAAGAAAGGTAAAACTTTTTTGGAAATTGGAACCTTACGAATTCCAGATTCTGTTTTTGAAGCAATAACATCAAAATACCTTTCTTCCAGGTGAACATCCTGTTTTTTTAAATCTAATAATTCTGATATACGAACACCGCTGTAAATTAAAATCAAATAAATTTGAATATATTCATTGCGATTGACATTATTCCATAAAGTTTGAATTTCTGATTCAGTGAATGGTTTATGTTTTTCTTCTTTTCCTTTTTCCTTGTGCTTAACAATATCAACAAATTTAGAATAGTCTTTTTGACAAAGGTCATTTTCCATAGCAAATTGGTACAATTGATTGAAAAGAACTCTTAATTTTCGCAATGTGGGGTAATTTTTACCGCAAGTATCAATTACACCTTGAAGATGCGTTTTCCTGATTTCAATGAATTTCATGCTATAAAGATTTTTGCATACAGCATAAGATGCTTTATATCCGTTTACATTTGAATGTGATATTGTTTCAAATTTTTCTGCTGACCATTTATCATATATTTCTGCAAAGGTTATATCATTGTTTATATCATATGGATTTGAATTGTATATAGCTAATGCGTTCAATGCTTCCTCTTTTGTTTCATAATATCCAATATATTGATATTTCCTTTTAAGTTTATCACCTTTTTCGTCAATTTCCCATGAGAGTGTTTTTCTTATTGCCCAGGGTTTTCTTCTATTTCCAGGCAATTTGTAAACTGAACCATATCCATTTGGTAGTTTCATATCAAATTCTTCCTTTCTGATTGACAAATCAAAAAAGAATTGATATAATAAATACATACCATTTCATTTTTGATTTGCTCACTTGCACTCATTTTGATTTGGTTACTTTCTGAATTCCCAGTGTTGCAGCACAGGGAATTCTTTTTAGTTAATTGTTGTTGGAATCATTTTCTGTTGCAGCAGAAGATGGTTCTTTTTTGTATTTTGGATGTATTGCCAAGTCAGCAACATATTGAACGGCTTTGGATTTACCTAAAGAATTTAATGTATCGAAATCATTCAACATTGCCAATGCATCTGACCCAAATGCTTTTTCAATTTCTTCTATAAGTTTCACATCAGAGCGAAGTTTTTCTATATCCACTGTCAAATCAAATGGTGATACTCCCAGAACAGATGCAATATCTTCAATCACATTCCATGGTGCTTCTATTGAACCATTTTCATACTTTCTAATTGTAGCTTCCTTTTTTCCGATAGCTTCCGCAAGTTCTATTTGTGTCATTTTCATTTGTTTTCGAACAGCTTTAACCCGCTTTCCAAAGACAGTTTTATCCATAAATTCACTTCCTTTCACCTTTAAATGTGATTTCATTATATCACAACCGATATTAAAAATCAAGTATTTTCTAAAAGAATCTAAATATATCTATTGACAATATCGTTTTAAAGGTGTATAATATAACAAAAACGATATTTAAAATATCGGTACAAGGGGTGAAAATATGAAAATAGATAATCAAAAGTTTGAAATCGCTATAGCAAATGCTTGTATGACATTTAGTGACTTATCAAAAAAATCAGGAATTTCACTATTCACCATCTCAAGAATGCAGGGTGATGTAAAAATAAGACCTGAAACTATTGGGAAAATTGCAAAAGCATTAAATGTAAAAGTTGAAGAACTGATTGAAACAACTGCTGCAACAGTCAATCAGAACACCAGGAATTCAGAAAGTAATTAAAATGAAAGTGAGAGAATCAAAAATGAAAACAAATCTTTTAGAAAAAATCAATCTTGAAGAAATACTTGCCATCACATCATCAGGCACAAAAGGAAAACATTATGTAAATGTGACACTTCAAAACGGCGATATAATCAGACATTCCATGAATGATGCATTTGGAATCCATTATTGCAATGAATTCATTCGTTCCCTAAAAGTTTATGATGAAATATATCTTGAAGAATGTTTGCACAATCACATACATTTGTATGAGAAAATCATAAGTGATTGCAATTACCTTATTCATATAAAAAAGGTTCTTGATTTATTACATAGACAAGACATCACCGCAAATCAAATATATTTATGTATATTAAACAGAATACTTCCCAAACACAATGTATCATATGATGAAGCAATATTGCACAGACCATTGAAAGAATGGGTTCAGGAAGCTGTTACATATTTCAATTAAGGCGGTGAGAAAATGACGGAATTAAAACAAATTGCATCTATCCTATATGATGGCTTTTATTGTGGTGGCGGTGGTAGTGACGGAAATCCAAAAGTCAGAAAAGGAAAATCAAAACCTGCTTCTTTAGACTATGCGTTAAAAAATTTTCCTTATATTCTTGGAAAAATTAAAAACAACATTATTATAACAGATTATGATTCTGATGAAACATTTCAAGCAAGATTTGCTATTGTGAAAGCTTTAGAGCAAAGCTGTATAGTAATTAAATCCCCACACAAAGGCGGTCATATCTATTGGTTCAACAGAAATCATTCATATACAGTTAGTAACAGTATAAATAAAACAATATTAACACTTTCCCCAGTTGATTATAAATGTGGAATAAAAATTGTTAAAAGCACTGGTGAAATCAAAGATTCAGATTGTTATGGGTGTTTATCAAATGATGATAAGACTTTAAGAAAGATACTATATATCAAAATCAATGATGATAATACACTTGATGAACTTCCATTTTATGATTTACCAATGAAATCAGGAATAAAACATAACTTCCTTAATATGAAATCAGGTGATGGAAGGCAAGATGGATTGTTTACTTATATGAACCCATTAAAAGCTGAAGGGTATTCTTATGAGCAATTCAGAATAGTTTCTGAACTTATTGATAAATTCATATTTTCAGAATCATTGGGTGATGAATTTGAAAATGCTATCAGAAAAGAAGCATGGGATTCAATCAATAGTTCAGCAAGTTCTGAATTTTTCAGGGGTAAAACTTTTTTACATGATAGATTTGCGGAACATTTAAAAAATACTTATTACATTAGAAAAATAAATGGACAGCTTCAGATTTATAAAGATGGTGTGTATGTCAGCGGTAATGAAGAAATAGAAAAGTGCATGTGCAAAGAAATCCCATCACTGACTGATGCAAAAAGAAAAGAAACTTTAAAGCAGCTTAATCTGATATGTGATGAAATTGTTATAAATGATAAGAATGCACATATGATTGCATTCAGAAATGGTGTATTGAATATTTTGGATGATTCATTCACACCATTCACACCTGACCATGTTATCACAAACAGAATTGATTGGGATTATAACCCACAGGCTTATGATGAACTGACGGATAAAACACTTGACAAGATTGCTTGCAATGATAAAAACATCAGGTCATTACTTGAAGAATGTGTAGGTTCATGTTTTTACAGGTCAAACACTCTTGCAGGTGGAAAAGCATTCATATTAACAGGAACAGGAAGCAACGGAAAGTCAACTTTTATTGAAGTTCTTCAGTCGATACTTGGTGAAAATAATTATTCTGTTTTGGATTTAAAAAGTTTATCTGACAGGTTTTCAACAATTATGATGTTTGGTAAGCTTGCAAATTTGGGTGATGATATTAGTAGTGAATATATTGCTGATGTGTCAGTTTTCAAGAAAATAACCAGGGGTAATGAAATTGATGCAGAACAGAAAGGTCAACCGAAATTTAGTTTTAAACCTTATGTAAAACTGATTTTTTCTGCAAACAACATTCCCCGAATGGGAAGGGGTGACACATCAGCTGCACATGACAGATTGTTGATTATACCCTTTAATGCACACTTTTCAAAAAATGATGCTGATTATGATAATACAATAATATGGAAATTGCAAAGTCAGGAAGCTATGGAATATCTGATTCAATTAGGAATTCAGGGGTTAAAAAGAGTGCTTCAGAACAAGCAATATACACATTCTAACAAAGTTGATTCACAGCTTGATGAATACCGCATTGAAAACAACCCTATTCTTTCATTTGTTGAAGAAATTGGTGCTGATTCAATTGAAAATGAACCGACAAAAGATATTTTTACAAGGTATTGTGTTTACTGCTCACAAAATGGTTTTAAACCTGTTTCAAATATAAATTTTTCAAGACAGATATGCAATCAATTAAATTTGAAAACAGTTTCAAAAAAAGTAGGCGGAAAAAAATATCAAATCTTTATAAAACAAGTACAAGATACAAGATAAAATATAATGGGTACAAGATTAAACACACTCATTTTGTACTGCTTCAAAACCGCACGAAATCAAACTTTTTTGTTGCAGTACAAGATGGTACAAGATGTTTTTAACTTCTTGTGAAATAAATAAAAAAAAATAAATACTCTAAAATTTTATTTTAAAAAAATAATATAATATATAATTTAATTTATCTTGTACCATCTTGTACTATTGAAAATTATTATTCAAAGAAAGGATTGAATTAAATGAATATATCAGATGTTAAAAAGAACCATCCAACATTTCTGACCGATAATATATTGATAAATAAAGTCGGCAGAATTAACTACTATATTGACCCAAGAACAAGAATTGCTACTGATGGTGAGATACAGAAAGTAAAACCCATTGCATGGAATCATACATATTTTTGGATTGTATGCCCTTTCTGTCAAAAAATTCACCAGTATTCAATCATGCAGACCAGGAAAGATAAACATGTTGTATATGCAAATTGTAAAGGCAGAATTAATAACGGAATTGACCAACAACCACTTTTGATTGATTCTATATGAGCAGAAATCAAAGTGTTGTCAGATTTGTCAGTCCTTAAAAAAGGGAATCACAAGAAAAACACTTGCTGAATGGAAAAATAAGTATGGTGACATTTCCGACACCATAAAAGGAAGGTGAAGTACATGAATAAAGATAATTTGATACACAACAGCACCCGAACACATGAAGAATTAAGTGAAATGGGAAGAAAGGGCGGTGTTGCATCTGGTTTAGCCCGCCGTGCAAAGAAGGAACGCACACAGGATTTACAGGCAGTTGTAAACCGTTGCACATACAATGAAGTTATTGGAATGTTGCTGAAAAACAAGAAATGATAAAGCCCGAACAAAGCCCGATTATATATACATTTCGCACACCCTAAAAAGGGCGGGCGAAGTTGTTGACATTCAGGTTGAAAATTTGGATAAATTTTGATTTGAACAAGACTTTTCAAGACTTTTTAACAACAAAAAACCCACATAAACCCATATGAATCAAATGTTTTATATATGTTTGTCAGTATAAACAATCAAAATTATGAAGGGAATGATGCAATATGGCAAAAGCAATAACTGATATTGAACTTACTGCGGTTATCGGTGAAGAATTATTCAAAAAATGTTTAGAAAAATTTCATGGTAGACAATATTATTTTAAGAAAAAATCAAACCCCTTGCAGTTTAAAAACCAAAGAGAAAAAGAAGAATTTATCCATGATGCGTTTTTAAACGGATTGTCCTTTGAAGAAATAGGTGTAAAACTGCAAATTACCCCCGAATATGCAAGAAAGGTTTTTTATAAGCAGTTGCACCAAAAGAAAAACAGTTAAAACTGGCAATAGAAAATTTTAGAGAATATCCATATATTGTGCATATATATTTATTACAAGCACAATATATGGTATAATTAGGTATAATCATTGAATTGGTTGTGCCTTTTCTTTTTTGCCCTGAAATATCTTTATTTCTTACCTGTGACACACAAAATTAATACAAAACAGTGATTTTACAATGTGTTGTAATTATCACACTGATAATTTTAATACTGAAAGGATGATGAAAAATGGAAAAATCAACAAACAGCACTGAACCAAACTGCACTGAACAAAACTACAACATTGAAGAATTTACAAAAGAATTAATAAGCATTTTCGGGAAGCTTAAACAGACACAATGGAATGATAAATTTATCAATCAATATTCTGCTTACAAAAGAATTCTTGACTTGTATGCAAATATGGGTGAGGTTCACATCAGGAATATGAAAAATGCAGTGGCTTATTTTAAACAAGAGCAACAAAAATATCATGACCTTTGTAAAGAATTGTTTACAGTTGCAAAAAACCTTAACCCCAAATTTGTTGATATTTCAGAACCAAAGCTTCAGCAACAGATGGATGATCTGCAAAAGATGATGCAAGTATTGGAAAAGCAGATGGGTGAAACAAATGTATCATGAATATATTAAACAGCGGCTTAATACAATTACAGCTATTGTGAATAAACGGAACAAAGAAATACACCATATATCAAATTTAAAGTATAGAGTAATTTCAGGCAGAAAACACATCCCTATTACAGACAAAATGAGAAAATCAATGATTCGGAAGGTTAAAGAAAAATATAGTTCTCAAATTTCAAAGCTATATGACGAAATAAACGAACAACTAAATTCTTTAAATCTTCCAATATTAGAAAATCCATATAAATGAAAGGCGGTAATTTAAAAATGAATATTACATTGACTAAAGAAACAAATAAGCTTATTGAAGCACACAGAGCTATTGACAAGAAAGGTGCAGATGATATGTGGGCAGTGTTGGATAAATGGAAAGAACCTTCCATGATAAATAAATATCAGCCTGAAGCATTAATTTCAGAATGTAATGCTGAACTGAATGAAGTTATTTCCGAATGCAGAAAAGCTGATACTTTATTGAATCAAAAATTAAAAAATGAAGTTTCAAATGCAAAAGCAAAAGTCATTCCTTGCTGCATTACATCCATTACAAAACCAAATGATTATGCAATGCAAGTAAATAATGCATTACATTTTATCACACTTGAAGGTGAAGAACTCACTGATGAAAAAGCCTATAACATTCTGAAGCAGTTTATTGAAGATTATGAACAGATGGAATTGTTTGCAGCAGTTGTTGAAAAACAGGTGGGTACAGAAAAATTTATAAATGCAAATGGTACTTGCTTTTTCAAGAAAACTTTTGGTAAATACAGCAGAGCAAAGGCAATTATAAATTTGTTTAATGAGATTGAAGCTTTATCAGAGAATCTTTTTATCATCCCTAAAGTGGCAAGTAATACATTCATTATAAATGCACATTATTTCAATGTAGTTAAGGATGGTTATGCAGAAATTGCAGATGAACAAAATATTTTAAACTTGCTTGCCGAACTGGATATTGCACTAAAGGATGTAATTGAACCAATAAAGTAATTAAGGGGTGAAGCTGATGACAAATGAAGAATTGGTTGAGCAAATACAATCAGGAATAAATGTTCAAAACAATATGGGTTTGCTGTATGAGCAGAACAGAAATTTTATTTATAAATTGGCTTTACCCTATTCTAATTATGTTGAAATTGATGATTTAATGCAAGAAGCATATTTTGGACTTAAAAGAGCAGTTGAAGGTTTTGATTCAAGTAATAAATTCAAATTTTTAACATATGCAGAAGTTAAAATAAAATCAGCAATGCAGCGGTATTACTATAATCATGGATTGACAAAGCGAATATCGGTTCATACCCTTGAATTGATACACAAATATCATAGGTTCAGGAAAGATTTTTACAACAAAAATAATGCGTATCCATCTGAAGAACAAATTCTTAATGAACTTCATATAACAGCAAAAAAACTTAAAGAACTGGAAACAGTCATTCATTCAGAACATTGTCAAAGTATGAATGATATTATTCCAGGAACTGAAGATATTACACTTGAAGAAAGCATTGCAGATGAATATGATTTAGAAAATGATGTGACTGATAGAATCTGCACTGAAGCAGTAAATAAATCTATTTGGGAAGCTGTAAAAGAATTAGATAAAAGAAGTTCTGAAATAATAATTGGCAAATATAAAAACGGATTGACATTAGAAAAAATTTCAGAATTGTTGAACATATCAAGAACAAGGGTGCAGCATATGGAACAATTTGCATATAAAACTTTATATGATAAAAAAACCATTATGGAAGCTGCTGAATTTTATGGTTATGATTCAGCAGCTTCTTATCATTATGGTGTCAGTAGATTTAAAAACACTTTCACATCATCAACAGAATATGTTGCGATAAAAAACATTACTTTACAAGAGAAAATGAAAAAGTTAGATAATAAACTTAAAAAAATTATGGATGGGCGGTTGTAATGAGCATGAAAGAAAAACTATACCAAATTAAACTTGCATACAAGTTTGTTGAATTTTACAAAAAAGATATTGAATGGTGTAATAAGCAAATTGAAAAATCAATTGCATATCGTGATTCTTTATCAACTGAATGTGACCAGTATATTGTAAAAATCAATAATTTTCTTGCTGCTGTTGAACAGTTGCCTGAAGCATGGCAAACAATTATATTAAGAATATATATCGAAGGTGCGACAATAGAAAATATAGCTTCAAGAAATAATTGTACCGTTGATGATATTATAAACATTCATGACTTGGCTTTGCAAAAGCTTGAAACATTAATCTGATAATAACTGTTTTTACAGATTATTATAAATACTATTTAGCAGAAAGGGGGTGTAAAGTAATATGAGTAAAATTTCTACCATAATCGAACTTCAGGATAGAATGACCGCCCCATTGAACAACATGGCTAATGCAATGCAATCAACAATAAGTGTTGCAAATGATTTGAACAACACTGGGATTGATTTAAATGTTGACAATACAACATCAAAAATTTCAGATTTAGTTCAGCAATTGCATAGTGTTGAAGCAATACAAGATGATATTTGTGCCAATGCTGAAAATATGTATATCATACCAAAAGATATGCAAAATGACATACGAGATGCCAATGCAGAAATTCATAGATTAAAAGCTGCTTTAGAATTTGCTGCTTCTCCTGACATGGATGCAAGTTCAGCAATTAAACAATATGATTCAATTCAAAATTCTATCGAAGAATTAATTGAAAAACAAGGTGCATTAAATTCAAAGATGGCTTCATCCCCATTTCAGACAGGAACACAAGCAACCCCTGTCACATGGAATTCAAATGGTTTTGATGTGTTTACAACAAGCGGTGCAGAAAGATATGAACAGGAAGTTCAATCTTTGAATCAATACTTGCAACAGTTGTATGGAACACAGCAACGAATCACACAACAGGCGGTCAACACTGATTTATTCCCTGAAAACATGGTTGCAGACCTGACCCACATGCAGGGTAAGATGGAAGCAATCAGGGCGAAAGTTCAGCAAATTGAGCAGAACCCATTGAATATGGGTAGTGATGAAGCTAACAGTCAGCTTGAACAGTTAAGAAGTCAGTTGCATCAGATGATTGATGCACAAAATGATTTGAATAATGCAGTCAATGACATGGATGTTTCTGCTGCAAATTCAGCATACCAAAGACTTTCTTCAACAATCAACACAACTGAAGCACAAATCAGGGATAATGTTGACGAACAAGGCAGGTTCACAAATGAGGTTAAAAACAGTGAAAATGCTGCTTCAGGTTTAATGTCAACAATTAAAGGTGTTGTTGCTGCTTATGCTACAATTCAGACTGCAAAAATGGTCATTGATGTTTCTGACACTTTGACACAGACAACTGCAAGACTGAACATGATGAATGATGGACTTCAGACCACTGAACAGCTTCAGCAAATGATTTTTGCTTCAGCTGAAAGGTCAAGGGGTTCATATCAAGCAACAGCAGATACTGTTGCAAAATTGGGGTTGAATGCAAGTGATGCTTTTAATTCAACACAAGAGATTGTCACATTTGCAGAGCAGTTGAATAAGCAGTTTATAATTTCAGGTGCATCCATTGAAGAAATGAAAAATTCAACATTGCAATTAACACAGGCTTTGTCAAGCGGTGTTTTGCGTGGTGATGAATTGCGTTCTGTATTTGAACAAGCACCAATGATTGTTCAAACCATTGCTGATTATATGGATGTTCCAATTGGTAAAATCAGAGAAATGGCAGCTGATGGTCAAATTACAGCAAACATTGTAAAAAATGCAATGTTGGATGCTGTTGATGAAACGAATGCAAAATTTGAATCAATGCCAAAAACCTTTGGTCAGATTTGGACATCTATGCAGAATCGGGCTTTGATGGCTTTTCAACCTATACTTCAAAGACTAAATAAAATTGCAAACAGCAAGGCATTCAATACATTTGTCAACAATGCAGTTTCTGCTTTAACAGTGTTAGCAGGTGCATTGACAACTGTTTTTGATATTGTTGTCAAGGTCGGTGCATTCTTTGCAGATAACTGGTCAATTATTGCACCGATAATATACGGAATCACAGCAGCGGTTGCTGCTTATACAGCGGTTATGCTGATATACAATGCAGTTCAGGCAATAAGCAATTTACAGAAGAAAATAGCTGCAATTTCAGCAGTCATGCATGGTGCAGCAATAACGCAGGAAATGATTGCAACCACTGGCTTGACAGCAGCACAGCTTCAATTCAATGCAGCCTTGTATGCTTGCCCTTTGACATGGATAATCCTTTTAATCATAGCAATTATTGCATTGTTTTACATTGTTATTGCAGTAATAAATGATATTTGCGGAACATCAGTCAGTGCAACAGGAATAATCATGGGATTGCTTGCAACACTTGGTGCTTATATATTCAACTGTATTGCATACTGGTGGAACATAATTTCAGCATTCATTGAATTTTTCGTGAATGTTTGGAAAAATCCTGAATATGCAATCAAAGCACTTCTTGTGAATTTAATCAATGCCTTCCTGAACTTCTGCTTGGCAATTGTTCAAGGAAATGGTGCTGCAATCGGTGTGATTGTCGGTGCATGGTATGCGTTTTGTCAGATAATTTCAAACATTGTTGCAGCGGTTTATAACTTCTTTGCAATGTGTATTGAATGGATTGTCAACGCATGGAATCAGTGTGTGTTTGCGGTTCAAACATTACTGTATAACATAGCTGATGCAGCTTTGGGTGCAGCACAAGGTGCTGCTTCTTCAATGGAAGCTGCTGCAACTGCAATTGGAAATGCTTTTGTAAGCGGTGCAAATGCTGCAATCAATGCAATTAACTGGATAATTGATGCAATTAACATGATACCTGGTGTAAATATTGGGAAGTTTAGTCAATTAGGACCTGTCAGCTTCAATGCTGTTTCAACCAAAATTGGTGATATGCGAAGCAATCTTTCCCAACCAACTGCACCTGAAACATTCACCCTTGACAGAATGGACTTTGGAAGTATTTCTGAAGCTTATGACATGGGTAATCAAGCAGGACAGGATTTTGCAGCAGGATTTGAAGGAACAGTTGCAGATATTCAGTCAGGGATGCAAGACTGGCTTGGTGAAACACCTGATGATTATTGGGAAGCACCAAAGCTTGATTATATCAATCTTGGGGATGCTGCAAAAGCAGGTTATGAATTCGGTTCAGGTGTTGAAGATAAACTTTCAAATTTTGGAAATCTTGACACTGGTGACATGGAAAACATGCTAAATGACATTGCATCAAATACTGGTGATACTGCTAAAAATAGCGGTAATGCAGCAGATGGTGCAGGTAAAGCAGCAGATGCTTTGGATTGTACGGATGAAGAATTGCAATATTTAAGAGATATTGCAGAAAGGGATGTCATAAACAGATTCACAACCGCTGAATTGAAAGTTGAAATTCATTCAGAAAACAACATCAATTCTGATATGGACATTGATGGTGTTGTTGAAAGGTTTACTGAAAAAGTTTCTGAAGAACTTGAAGCTGTTGCTGAAGGGGTGCATGTATAATTAAATAAGCTTAAATTCATCTTTTCTTTATAGTCAAATACCCTTTGTAAACTTTATAGATTTTGCAAAGGGTATTTTTTCATTTCAGTTGATTTATTCATCAAAATATGCTATAATTATGTAAAAAGATTGAAGGTGTTTAAAATGCGTGTGTACGAATCATGGATGCAGTATATTGTTTGTTATCCCTGTTCTGATGAAGAAGGTTTTGACGGAATTCATGATGGTGGTTGGAAAGGTGTCAGAGATGATGCACCTGATGAAGCCAAACAAGCATTTCAAAAATTTCTTGAAGAAGAAAAAGAAAATCTAAAAAATCATGTAAAAGTTTGAAGGTGAATTTGATGGATGAATTAAAGAAGATGTCTGATAAGGAATTATCTATCAGAATGGTTATGTATATTGAACGAGTTCAGAAACTTATGGATTCTGTATCAGAAATAATGGATGGAAAAGGAACAAAAATGTTGATTAATTCCATTCATCATGAATATAAAGCAATTAAACAAGCAGTAAAAGATGATGCACATTATTTGAATCTGACTATGAACAGAAGGATTGATGAAGGTTCTGAACTGTATAATGGATTTTTCAAACCTTCCATCAGTGAAGCTGCTGCATTCGGTTTTGCTTCATCTACAAATAGCAGGATAGATTTCAAGTTCTATGATTCACTTGAAGAAGCAAGATATAAGTTAACTAAATTCTATACTTTGGAAGAATGGAAAAAGGTTATTGAAAGTTAATTTTCAAAATGGTGTATATGTATGAGAAACATATCAATTGAAATTTCTGAACAAACTAAAAATATTATTGAACTTGCGACAGGAACAAGCATTGAAAATATACTTGAGCAAATTAAATTTGAAATATTAAAGGATAATGAAGCACATGGTAAAATTTCAGTTTGTGAAGCAGCAAAAAGAATGAATAAATCACCACAATTTGTCAGAATGGGATTGCAGCAAGGCACACTTCCCTTTGGTGCAGCTGTAAAAATGCCAGGTGGGAAATATTCATATTATATCAGTCCTAAAAAGTTTTATGAATATGTGGGAAATACTGAAAATAACTGAATTCTTAAAAAGTTCAGCTTTTTACCATAAGATATACAAGTGATATACAAAAAGTGTTGTAAGGCTTGAAAATAGGCAGTTTGGAATTATCCAAACGTTAATCGTTGGAACAATTTTATATGCACAGTTCAAAATCCCGCAGAGAAAAGTACGGGGTTAATAAGGAAGTATTTTCCGCAAGATTAGAAATAGTCTTGCGGAATTTCCTTTTTTTCGGGAATAAACTCCTTTTGCGGAATAAATTCACCGATGAAATTAAATATGATCTGTATTTTCTGTACTCTTTGTCCGCTTGATTTATCGGGAGCGTGAACAACAATTTTTTTTGATAAACTCATTTACGATTGTCGGTGTTAATTCTTTAATACCGACATATTTTTTGACAATTTCGTGAAACTGCTTAAAGTCAATTTGTTGCCTGTCAAAAATGTTTGTTTCTTCTTCAAAAACTCTAATCTGTTTCTGTAATTCTGCCTGTTCGGTTTCGTATTCATTTAATAAACGAATTTCGTTGTAAAAATACAACCTTGGTGGAGAAAATTTTTGTTATTTTTCTTTCATATAGGTAACATCTAAAATTGAATTTTTACACACAGAAAACCAAAAATTTTTTCTCTCATTTAAGACACAATCAAAGGAAGAAAATTATGCAAAGTTAAAAAATATTTATTGTCATTTCGCTGAAAATTATATTTTAATATTGTATTTATAGGCATAAAGTGGTATAATTATAATGTCACATAAAATCAGAATTTAATAATGCGAAATTTTTTCTTTTTATCCAAGGGGGTATTATACCCTTTTCTTTTAATATCTTCACGTTTGAATAGGTAAAAATGCAAATTCCACGTGGAGATATAGAAAGTTTAATTTCGCTCTATTTTGATTTTGTGTGACAACAAATCGGAGTTTGCATTTTTCGGTGTGCAGCTTCGATAGTTGCACACCTTTTTTAATTTGTAATAAAGTGTAAGGGAGGTTTTAATTTTTGTTTCGCAAATTAGAAGGTGCAATACACAAATTGAAATGGAGGAACAAAAATTGAAAAAGACATTAAAAGGTTATTTGTTAGGATTTATAAGTGCAACACTTATGGTGGGGTGTGTCACAGCTTTTGCTGCGAATACAACTACCCTTTACAATGTAATTGCCAACGGAATTAAAATTGTTGTTGACGGACAGAAACTCAATCCTACAGATGTAAACGGAAATAAAGTTGAGCCAATTATTTACAATGGCACTACATATTTACCTGTAAGAGCAGTTGCTAACGCTCTTGGTAAGGCGGTTTATTGGGATGGTCCTAATTACACAGTTTATCTTGGAGATATGAACGGAGGATTGGAATATCCAACTGAAGAATTAAGCATAAATGATGATATAGGCGGTGGAAGTTGGACTGAATCAGATGTTTTAAAAGATAATTTAGGAAATACATATTCAAGAGCTATATATCCTTGGTTGAGTGCACGAGTAGATTCAAGTAGAAGATATGAAAAAATATGTAATATGAAATTCTCAAGTTTTAAAGGAACAATTTATGTTATGAATGGTAGTAACACTAATGGAAGTACCCAGTTCCTTATCAAAGCAGATGGTAAAACTATATATACATCGCCTGAGATAACAAAATCATCTGCTCCAATAGACTTTGATGTTGACATAACAGGTTGCTATAATTTGCAAATAGTTTGTACTGGTGATCCTGATTTTGTTTGCATAGGTAATGGTGGTTTTTATCAATAATGTTTAGCAAAAAAGAACAGGCAAGTCAAGGGTAAATACACGAGCTACGCTCACCCTTGACAAACCTGTTCTTTTTTTGCAGTATATCAGTTAAGGGGATTTAAGCCGAAAAACGGACTTAAATCCTCTTTTTCAAAAAGTTGTTGATTCACAATTTTTGTCACGCAATAGAACCTCATTTTTGAGGTTTTGAATATAAAACCATTATCTTGTCTGTTGTAGTTAGTTTTAACTCCATAAAGCATGGATTTTCAAACTCTATTGCGTTACTTTTTACCCCATATAAACGAAAACAAGCATACCGCCATAAAAAAGCGATATGCTTGACTTTCTTTTACACCCTGATTGTCGGGAAGTAGTAATATTTACAATACTTCCTTATCACTACCCACCTAATCTGCGGGATTTTTTGTTTCTCTGTCTTGCAATCGGTAATATCATATGGTATAATGACAGTTAGAAACGTATACAATCGCTTCCTCCCAACCGGCCCCCCGTTGCGGATTTTATCGTAAGCAGAAAGGATGACTTCTTATGAAAATTACCATATGTATCGGCAGTTCCTGCCATATCAAAGGCTCCCGTCAGATTGTAGAGGCCCTGAGTGCATTTGTCAGCGAGCATCATTTGGAAGACAAGATTGAGCTTGGTGGAACCTTTTGCATGGACAGATGTCAGGAAGGTGTTTGTGTAACGGTGGATGACGAGTTTTATTCCCTGACCCCCGAGACGGTTTCGGACTTTATCAAAAACCGGATTTCACCTGAAGTATCGGAATTTATACAATAGGAAAGGGTATGGCAACCATGTCAAACTGTTTAACCTTAAAAAAATCAAACTGTAAAAACTGTTATAAATGTATCCGGCACTGTCCTGTGAAAGCCATTCGTTTTTCCGGCAATCAGGCACATATCATTGAAAACGAATGTATTCTGTGCGGACAGTGTTTTGTGGTATGTCCTCAAAATGCCAAGCAGATTGTGGATGAAACCGAAAAGGTAAAGGTATTGCTCCAATGCAACGAGCAGGTCATTGTAAGCTTGGCGCCTTCCTTTGTGGCAAATTACGACGGCGTTGGCATTGAGGCTATGTCTGATGCCTTAAAAGAGCTTGGATTTTACGCGGTGGAAGAAACGGCAATTGGTGCCACCATCGTGAAAAAGGAGTATGAAAGAATGCTCCGTGAAGATGAGCGGGACATTATCATTTCTTCCTGCTGTCATTCGGTGAATCTGCTGATTCAGAAATATTTCCCCAAGGAACTGGAATACTTGGCGGACGTGGTTTCTCCCATGCAGGCACATTGTATGGATATCAAAAAAAGATTCCCCGGTGCCAAAACCGTATTTATCGGACCTTGTGTTTCCAAAAAAGACGAAGCGGAACATTATGCAGGCATTGTGGATGCGGTCTTGACCTTTGAAGAGCTGACCAACTGGTTCAAAGAACAAAATATGGAACCGAAAGCCAAAATGGATTCCAAAACCGAAAGCCGTGCCAGATTTTTCCCGACCACCGGTGGTATTTTAAAAACGATGGAACCGGGAATTTCCGGATATACCTATCTTGCGCTGGACGGAGTGGAAAACTGTATGGCAGCCCTCCGGGATATTGAAAACGGCAATATCCATAAATGCTTTATCGAGATGTCTGCCTGCACAGGAAGCTGCATTGGCGGTCCCGTAATGGAAAAATATCATCGCAGCGAACCTGTAAAGGATTATATTACCGTTGCAAGCTATGCAGGGCACCAGGATTTCCCGGTAAATCAGCCGGAATATCTCACCTTAAAAAAACAATTTTCTTATATCGAACACAGATTGCAGCCGCCCACAGAAACCGAAATTGCCAATGTGCTTCGTCAGATGGGAAAACACAAGCCCTCGGATGAATTAAATTGCGGTTCCTGCGGATATAACACCTGTCGGGAAAAGGCAATTGCCATCTGTCAGGGAAAAGCAGAAATTTCCATGTGCCTGCCTTTCTTAAAAGACAAAGCAGAAAGCTTTTCCGACACCATAGTAAAAAATACTCCCAACGGTCTGATTGTGTTGAATGAGGAACTGGAAGTTCAGCAAATCAACGAAGCGGCAAGAAGAATGATGAACATCCGCTTCAGCTCCGATGTATTGGGAGAGCACGTAGTACGGATTATGGACCCCTCTGATTTTATTCAAGTAAAAGAAACCGGAAACGACATTAAAAACAAAAAAATTTACTTAGCGGAATACAACCGCTATGCGGAAGAATCGGTGGTGTATGACAGAGATTCCCGTATGTTAATCGGTATTATCCGTGATATTACCGACGAGCAGAAAGAACGGGAAAAGAAAGAAAACATCAGCCGTCAAACGGTGGAAGTAGCAGATAAAGTAGTGGATAAACAGATGCGAATCGTCCAGGAAATTGCATCCTTATTAGGGGAAACTGCCGCAGAGACCAAAATTGCACTGGCAAAACTGAAGGAGTCGATTCAGGATGAATAATTTATGTGCAGACATCGGCTATAAAAGCATCAACCATGTGGGAGAACAGCTTTGCGGCGACCATGTGGAAATAGTGGAACAAAGTGATCATTCTACGGTGATTGTGCTGGCAGACGGCTTGGGAAGCGGAGTAAAGGCAAGCATTTTATCGACCCTGACCTCCAAGATTATTTCCACAATGATGGCAGCAGGGCTTCCCCTGGAAGAATGTGTGTCCACCATTGCAGCAACCCTGCCGGTTTGTTCCGTGAGAGGCGTTGCCTATTCCACCTTCACCATTCTCCATATCATCAATAACGAAACGGCAGAAATCATTCAGTATGACAATCCCCGGGTGATTGTTCTCAGGGACAATCAAAATTTTGATTACCCCACCACCGAAATGAATCTTGACGGGAAAAAAATCTTAAAATCTACCGTCCGTTTGCAGGAGGGAGACATTTTCATCGCTATGAGCGACGGCTGTCCCCACGCCGGCATCGGAACCGCCTACAATTTCGGATGGAAACGGGAAGACATTATCGACTTTATGGAAACCATGTCGGTGACCGGATTGACCGCGAAGAATTTATCGACTCTTCTGGTGGACGAATGTGATAAGCTTTACGGACAGAAACCCGGTGACGATGCCACCGCCTGTATTGTGAAAATCAGAAAACGACAGCCGATGAATCTGTTGTTCGGTCCTCCCTCCAACCGGGATGACTGCGACCGTATGATGTCCCTGTTTTTTTCCAAAGAGGGAAAACACATCATCTGCGGTGGAACCACGTCATCCATTGCGGCAAAATATTTGGGAAAACCCTTAATTCCCACCTTAAGCTACGAAAAAAGCGATATTCCTCCCGTTGCCAGCCTGGAGGGAGTGGATTTGGTCACCGAGGGCGTGATTACCGTCAACCGGGTCTTGGAATATGCCAAAGACTATCTGGGCGATAACGAGATGTATAGCCATTGGAACTTCCGAAGAGACGGCGCCTCACTCATTTGTCAGCTTCTCTTTGAAGAGGCAACCGACATTAATTTTTATGTGGGGCGTGCCATCAATCCGGCACATCAGAATCCGGATTTACCCATCAATTTCAACATCAAAATGAATTTGGTGGGTGAACTGTCAGACTGTCTCCGACAAATGGGAAAACGAATTAAAGTAAGCTATTTTTAGGGAGTGTATCCCAATCCTATGGGGTTTTCTCTGGACTCCCGTGAGAACCAAATGCTATACTTTATGATGAGAATAAGAAAGCGAGAATTACAGTTATGATAAAAGGTGCAATTTTTGATTTGGACGGAACCTTATTAGATACCCTGGAATCCATTGCCAAATCGGGAAATGAAATGCTTTGTAGCTTTGGACTTGCTCCCGCTCCCGTGAAGCAATACGGCGTATTTGCCGGAAACGGAGCCGATGTGTTGGTAGAACGGGCACTTTGCTACAGCACAGACAACAAGCTTTCCCTTTTGGAAGATGCCAAACGGCGGTATCGGGAATTCTTCCGGGAATTCTGCAGTTACCGGGTCAAACCCTATGAGGGAATTGTTCCCTTACTGGAAAAACTGAAAGAAAAAAACATTCGTCTTGCCGTCTGCACCAACAAGCCACACGAAAATGCCGTCCGTTTAATCCAAGAATATTTTGGGGATAATGTATTTACTGCGGTGCTGGGACAACGGGAAGGATTTCCCAAAAAGCCGGACCCCAAAGGAATTTTTACCATTCTGTCTCAATGGGACATTTCCCCCGACGAATGTGTGTACTTGGGAGACAGTGATGTGGATATGAAAACGGGAAAAAACGCCGGCTGTCTGACGGTAGGTGTGTTATGGGGATTCCGTGACAAAGAGGAGCTTCAGGCAAACGGAGCCGACCATGTGATTGCCCATCCAATGGACCTCATTTCTCTATTGAAAGGATAAGCCTATGATACCAAAACACGAACTTTCCACCTATAAACAGCTGTTTCGGGAAGTATTTTCGGAATCGTTAGAATTTTGTGATAAAATTTTTTCCCATCGGTTGGATACGGTGTTTGACAAGCGGGAAAACGGATCTATTGTCAGTTTTTTATATGCCATTCCCTTTGCTGCCAAAGTAAAGGGGAGACCCTGCCGTGCCATTTACGTTTACGGCGTAGGAACCGTCCCCGAAGCACGGGGCAAAGGCTATATGAAAGAAGTGTTTCAGAAAATGGAAGCTTTTTACAACGATACCGTTGATTTTTACTACTTGGTTCCTGCAAGTGAATCTTTGTTTTCTCTGTATGAAACCTTAGGCTACAAAACGGGATTCTATCTGAAAAAAGAACTGCTGTTTTCCAAGCGAAACCCTGATTTAGCCTATGACATCAAAGAAGCTCCCGAAGAATTTCACAAAGATTACCTTGCCTATCTGGAGCAATTTGACACGGCAATCATCCGCACCGAAGAAGACAATCGTTTTTATCTGTCGGAGGGGAACTATTATAAAATCGGAAACAGCGGATTTTTACTGTTGAAAGAGAATAACACCTTGTATTTACGGGAAATGTTTCTTGACAAAGAAGCTGAGTTAGACTGCTTTTTAGATTTTTTGGCACAAAAAGGGACGGACTCGGTGATCCTCACCCGTCCGGAAGCAAAAACGCCCTACGCTATGGTAAAACCCGTTTCCCCCTTTGTTAAAAATGCAGATTTTTCCATAGGATATACCAATTTGAATTTCGATTAATGGTTCTATTCTATGTAAGATGTCAAACAAGTTATAGAAAACCGAATACAAAAAAATGTTGTTATCATAACGAAACGGAGCAGTGAATTTCACTGCTCCGTTTCCTGTTCTTATGCGTACACCCCATAGGAATTTCCTCTTTTTTACTATAAAGTATGGGATGAGAAACTTATTTTTCGTCAACCCAAATTTCCCCTATCCCAAACATTTTTCCGGCTGCATCTGCTTCGGCATCTTCTGATACCGTCAACGTCAGAAGATGTTGGGTATCGCTTAGTCCGAATTCTACCAGAGAGTTATTTTCGTACCATTTATAATTTGCAAGATAATTATGACAAGTTCCTTGGCGTTCAATATTACCTTCCATATCTGTAATGGTATAGGTGCATTCTCTTCCCTGACCACCGGTTAGTCCGCACAATAAGATTCGTGTTCCGGTAAACTGGAATTGGAGGGTTGCTCCGGATTTTGAAGAGGCAATATATTGTTGATAGGGATTCTGAATCGGAGTTCCGTAACCCTCTGCTACCACATTGCGTATTTCGGGATTTATCATCCAGTTTTCATCAAAATTAGTGTATAACGGACTGATTGCTGTCGCATGAAATACATCAGGAGTTTCAGCGATATATTTTTCCGGAGGTAAGATGATTTTTTGATAATATTTAGTAGGATTGTTTTTCAGCTCCTGATACATCAGATTCGCAATATTTTTGCCTTGTTGTGCATCGGGATGAACATTGTTTGACTTGACATAATTATCCCAGCTGTCTTGTGGATGCTTTGAAATGGAATCCAATACCAGTTGATGAGAATTTAAGGCAAATAATCCGTAATGGTTTAAAACCTGATCATATTTTTCAATGTTACTGGTGATTCCGTAATTTTGCAACCGTTCGTTATATCGTCTGTCCGGAATGTGAATAAAAATGATGACCGGAACGTGTTGCTGTGCGTAGCTTTCGCGAATCATACTTTCTACATTTTGTTGCATTGTCAGACGGTTAACTTTTGTCTGGTCATTTAAAGTGAATTCAACAAATACAATGTCCGGGTGATGAACCAATACTTCATCGTAGAATCGTATGGTTCCGTAATTGCTGCCGGTTCCGCCAACTCCTGCATTATTGGAGGTAATGGTTCCGGTTCGGTCTTGTTGCAACAGTGCCAACAGAGGATTGGAATAATGCCCACCCTGTGTAATAGAACCGCCGATAAACGAAATATGAAGGTCTTTACTTGGGTCCATTACATTGTCATACCCATAGGTTTTTTTTAGTTCTTTTTTTTCAACCAGTGGTTTAAGGTTATTGTTTTGCCACATAAAAGAGGAAATTCTTTTTGTGCGTTCGGGAAGATTGACAAAAGAAAAAGATATTTGTTTGGATTGTTCATATCCCAACATATCGACAGCTTCCTTTTTTAAACGGATAAAGGAACCGTTTTGGTCATATACTGCAGTATATACTGTAAAATTGGAGATTCCATCCTGATGGGTATGGTTTGTAATCTGATAGCTTACGTTTAGTTCTCCGTTCTGCAGTTGTTCCGGGGATTCAATTACTTTTCCGTCCGAAGTAGTAAGCGTAAGCGTGTTGTAACTGATATCGTTCTTGATAGAAAATAATTTTGTGTAATTTAACATCCCAAACTGAATGCGGAGACGCAAATTTTCTTTTTCCCACATTTGATTGGGGATCAGGATGCGAAATACATCGATGGTATCGGTTCCTTTTTGCAAGGTATAATTTACTTCTTGATTTCCTCGTAGGATAGACACAGTATCTGTGTTGATTTGTTCTGCAGGAATTTTTGTATCCAGAGTAACCACCACAGCGGCACTCTCATTCATTGCTGTAACTTCTGCTGAAAGCACTTTGCAGAGTTGCCACCGTACAGATTGGAATTTATCATAGTTAGGAATTCCGTTTAAAGGAGTGCCGTCTTTCTCTGCCCGGAGCACAGCGTCCTTCAGCATAAAAAAATAATCGGAAGTTTCCGAGGTAATGCCCTCTGCCGGATATTGCATTAACAGCTCTGTAGCGGTGGCTGTTGTTCCTTCGGCAGATACCATAGCGGAAAGTAATATGGCGAACGCTATCGTCATACATAAGATTTTTTTGTGCATGTTTCATTCTCCTTTTCCATTGCTCGTTTCGTAAGAATTTGATTCTACAGACTCTATACATACTAATAATTTAGTATATGGTAATTCTAACAGAAATGTGTTCCTATGTCAACAAGTTTTAGTAATTTTATGGTAAAATCGATAATATCAAGGAGGTTTTTAGTATGCAACTCTACAAGAATAGAATCCGAGATTTGCGGGAAGACCATGATTTACGACAAATTGATGTTGCAACCGCAACGGGCATTGACCAAAAAACCTTATCCAATTATGAAACCGGAAAAACGAATCCGGACAGCTATTCGATTATTAAGCTGGCTGAATTTTTTCAGGTTACTACCGATTATCTCTTGGGATATTCCGGATCGAATATTCAGACAAATCAGGATATTCTGCGAGTATTGGAAACAATGGAACAAAGTTTAAAAGATTTAAAAAATGCATTGCAGCAATAAGAATGATTGGGAAAAAGCTGCAGTATCACAATCGTTAATTTTTTGATACTGTTTTCATACTGAGGTATCCTATTCAACAAAAAGAGGAAATTCCTATGAATTTCCTCTTTTTTACTATACGTTGATTTTGCCGGATTTCAGCAAATCTGCTATCTGTTTAAGATTAACTTGGTTAATTCGATGGGAGAAACAATTTCACCGTCTTTGTAAACTCTCATATTACCGGATGCAATTTCGTCGATTAAAATAACTTCATCGTTGTTGTAACCAAATTCAAATTTGATATCCCACAAATCTAAACCGATGGTTTTTAAGTCATCAGCAACGATTTTGGTGATTTTTAAGGTCTGTTCTTTCATGTCTTCAAACATTTTGGGGCTCATAACGCCTAATGCTGCCAGACCTTCTCCGGTTACCAGCGGATCGCCTTTTTCGTCATTTTTGAACGTACATTCCACATAACCGCCTTCTAAAGGAGTACCGTCTTCGATGTATTCGCCGTATCTTCGGATGAAGCTTCCGGTTGCAACCAGTCTGCAGATGACTTCCAGACCGTGGCCGAATACTTTACCGGGAAGCACTTCCATGGTAGCATCTTCCACATTTGCAGATACATAGTGGGTTTTAATGCCGGCTTGTTTCAGTAAATCAAAATAGTAGATAGAAGTTCTTAAGTTTTCTCTGCCGATTCCTTCAATGGTTAAACCAACGGAGTTTTCGCCGGGATCAAACACGCCGTCTTTCCCGGTGCAGTCGTCTTTGAATTTTAACAGCACATTGCCATTGTCTAAAGAGTAAACGTCTTTGGTTTTACCTTCATAAATTTTGTTCATTGGTTCGTACCTCTTTTCTGGTATAGAATTCAAGTATTTGACTGTTCGCTGATTATTATTTTAACACGTTTTTTTTGAAAATTCAATATTTTCTTTTTATAAATTCCCATTTTTTTTAAATTTTATGAAATTCTCCATAGAATTTGGGTGCATAGAATCAAAAAATCGTAAAAAATGAATAAGAAACCCGTATAAAAAAGTGGGATATCGGTTGACAATTCTACTAATTTAGTATAAAATAACAATGATAGGACAAACTATTGCATATGAAAATTTTAATATAATTGGAGGAAAAAACTATGGCAGAAAACAGATTAATCGGCTCTTATCCTGTAATCGGCATCCGTCCCACCATTGACGGCAGACGCGGTGTGTTAAAGGTAAGAGAATCCTTAGAAGACCAGACCATGAATATGGCAAAAGCAGCAGCCAAGCTGTTTACTGAAAATTTAAAATATTCCAATGGGGAACCTGTGAAAGTTGTAATCGCAGATACCACCATCGGCCGTGTAGCAGAAGCAGCAGCTTGTGCAGACAAGTTTAAAAAAGAAGGAGTAGACATTACCTTAACGGTTACTCCCTGCTGGTGCTACGGCTCCGAAACCATGGATATGGACAAAAACACCATCAAAGCAGTATGGGGCTTTAATGGTACCGAAAGACCCGGTGCTGTATATTTAGCAGCAGTATTGGCAGGTCACGCACAGAAAGGCTTACCGGCATTTGGCATCTACGGACACGACGTTCAGGATGCAACCGATACTTCTATCCCCAAAGATGTAGAAGAAAAACTCTTAAGATTCGGACGTGCAGCAGTTGCAGCCGCTTCTATGAGAGGTAAATCCTATCTGCAGATCGGTTCCATCTGTATGGGAATTGCAGGCTCTATCATCGATACCGACTTTATGGAAGAATACCTGGGTATGAGAGTGGAATCTGTTGACGAGGTAGAAATCATCAGACGAATGACCGAAGGCATCTATGATGAAAAAGAATATCAGAAAGCTTTGGCTTGGGCAAAAGAAAAATGCAACATCGGTTTTGATAAGAACCCCGCTGAATTGCAGAAATCCGATGCTGAAAAAGAAGAACAGTTTGCATTCGTTGTAAAAATGATGTGTATCATCAAAGACTTAATGAACGGCAACAAAAATCTGCCTGCCGGCTGCGAAGAGGAAATGGTTGGTCATAACGCCATTGCAGCAGGGTTCCAGGGTCAGAGACAGTGGACCGACTTCTATCCCAACTGTGACTTCCCCGAAGCAATGTTAAACACCTCGTTCGACTGGAACGGTGCAAGAGAACCCTATATCTTAGCAACCGAAAATGACGTATTAAACGGTATCGGTATGCTGTTTGGTAAACTGTTAACCAATCGTGCACAGATGTTTGCAGACGTTAGAACCTACTGGAGCGGTGATGCTGTGAAAAAAGCAACCGGTTATGAGATCGAAGGCAAAGCAAAAGAAGCTGACGGATTCATTCACTTGATTAATTCCGGTGCTTGCTGTTTAGACGCTTGCGGTGAAGCAAAAGACGAAAACGGTAACGGTGTGATGAAACCCTGGTACGAAGTGACCGAAGCTGACCAGGATGCTATTATGAAAGCGACCACCTGGAATATGGCTGACTTAGGTTATTTCCGTGGCGGCGGATTCTCGTCCAGATTTGAAACCAGAGCAGAAATGCCTGCAACCATGATTCGTCTGAACTTAGTCAAAGGCTTAGGCCCCGTTCTGCAGATTGCAGAAGGTTGGACCATTGCACTGCCCGAAGAAGTTTCCGACAAATTATGGAAACGTACTGACTACACCTGGCCCTGTACCTGGTTTGCTCCCAGAACCACCGGCGAAGGTGCATTCAAAACCGCTTATGATGTAATGAACAACTGGGGTGCAAACCACGGCGCAATTTCTTACGGTCACATCGGTGCTGACTTAATCACCCTTTGCTCTATGTTAAGAATTCCCGTATGTATGCACAACGTACCCGAAGAAAAAATCTTCCGTCCTGCTTGTTGGAATGCATTCGGTATGGATAAAGAAGGACAGGATTACAGAGCTTGTCAGAACTTCGGCCCCATGTATAAATAGGCTTGAAAAATTGCGTATCATCCATTTTTCTTCGCCTTCTTTAGTTGAAGTAAAAAAAGACGAAATTCATTTTGAATTTCGTCTTTTGTTTTGGCATCAAAGAAAAAGAATACTGTTACACCAACTCTTTTCGTAAGGTTGCACCGTCTTTTTCCGACAGGTAACAAAGAGGTACATCCAACACGGTTTTGGCACCGGATACACCTTCTTTGTTTAATTTTACTGCCGCTCTGGCATAGGCTACCAGCACACTGGAAGTAAATTCAGGATTGGATTCTAATTTCAAAGAGAATTCCAAGACGTGATTGGTTTCGTTGGCAAACCCGGATTTTCCGCTTCTGATTACGAATCCGCCGTGGGGAATTCCTGCATGATCACGTTTTAATTCTTCTTCCGAAATGAAGTTTACAGTAGTGTCATAATCTGCAAAATAGTTGGGCATGGTTTTAATTTCATTTTCAATTCTTGCCAAGTCCGCCCCCTCTTGTGCCACCACAAAACATTCTCTGGTATGCTTTTGACGGGTGGTAAGCTCGGGGTTTTCTCCGCTTCTTGCACCTTCAATGGCAGAGGGAACAGGAACGGTATACTGTTTGGCATCTTTTACACCGTCAATTCTGCGGATGGCATCGGAATGTCCCTGACTGACGCCCTTGCCCCAAAAGGTATAATCCTTCCCGGTGGGAAGCACAGCACCAAACAAGGCTCTCTGAATGGAGAACAGCCCCGGGTCCCAACCAACAGAAATAATCCCTACTTTGCCCGCACTTTTGGAGGATGCATCTACCGCATCAAAATATTCGGGAATTTTCGCATGGGTGTCAAAGCTGTCTACCGTATTAAAATATTGGGAAAGCTCGGGTCCCTGCACGGGTAAATCGGTTGCAGAACCGCCACAGAGAATCAAAACATCCAGTTTGTCCTGAAATTTTAAAATATCGTTCACCGAATATACGGGAACGTCTTTGGTCAAGGGAGTTAAGGAATCGGGATTTCTTCTGGTAAATACAGCAGAAAGCTCCATATCGGAAGTATGGGAAAGTGCCATTTCGACTCCACGTCCCAGGTTACCGTGACCAACGATTCCAACTTTAATTTTATTCATATTAACACCTCCAAAAAGGATTCCTTTCCAAGAAAGATTCTATCAGTTATTTTATCACGGATTTTGGGGCAATGCAAGATTTTTTTTAATATTTTTCTTCCTTTTTTTCCGATTCCACGGGAAAAGTATTGAATTTTTTCTAAAATTATGGTAAACTTAGGTTAGTGTTTTTTGAAAAAACCGATAAAGGAGAAAAAACATGGCAAAACTGATTGTGATAGAAGGCACCGATGCCAGCGGAAAACAAACGCAATCGGAGCTTTTATATGAATTCTTTACCAAACATAACAGCAAAGTTTTAAGACTTTGTTTTCCCGATTATGAAAGTGAGTCCTCTTCTTTGGTTAAAATGTATTTAGGCGGCAAATTCGGCGATACACCCGACAGTGTAGATGGAAAAATCGCATCCATTTTCTATGCGTCTGACCGTTATGCTTCCTATAAAACCAAATGGGAAGCTGTGGCAAATGACCCGGATGCTGTCATCATTTTTGACCGGTATGTGACCTCCAATATGATTCATCAGGCGGCGAAGGTGAAAGATACGGCAGAAAAGGATGCATTTTTGGACTGGGTATACGACCTGGAATACGAGATTTTCCGTTTGCCGAAGCCGGACCATGTGATTTTCTTAAAAATGCCTCCCGAAACTGCACAGGAGCTTATGAAAAACCGTGCGAATAAAATCACCAATGAAGTGCAGAAAGACATTCACGAATCGGATGCCGCATATTTGACTGCATGCTATGAAAATGCGTGCTATGTGGCAGAAAAATATGATTGGACGGTGGTTCCCTGTGTGATTGACGGGAAGCTTCGCTCCATTGATGAAATTCAGGAAGAAATCAGGAAAACTGTATGCAATTAAAACCTTTAACCATTGATGACCGCGACCTTTTTTATCAGTATTATAAATCCAATCCGGCAAAGTGTTCTTATCTGAGCTTTGCCAATTTGTTTTTGTGGAAAGATGCGGAAGATATTCATTTTTTCGAGTATGAAGGACATCTGGTTGTGACCGGAAAAAGTCTGTATCACGGGGAACGCTATTTTATGATGCCGCTTGGCGGTTGTCTTTGCGGTAAATTGAAACAATATTTAGATGAAAATTTCAAAAACAAGTATCATATCTACGGGATTACTCATCTGGATGTGGAGTCTGTTCGGAAAAACTGCGGAGAGTTTTTTCAGATTGAACGTGTTCGGGATATGGATAATTATGTTTATTTATCGGAAAAACTGATTTCTCTCTCCGGGAAAAAGCTTCACGGAAAACGGAATCATATTAATAAATTCAAAGAGTTATATTCCTATCAATACGAACCGCTGACTGTAGATTCTATTGATAAAATACGTCCTTTTGTGGAAGAATGGTATCAGCAAAAAGCCCAAACGGACGCATCGATTCTTATGGAAAAGACGGCTTTGGAAAATGCTTTGAAGTATTTTATGGAATTGGAATTAAAAGGCGGAATGTTGCTGGTTGACGGAAAAGTTGTGGCGTTTTCCATTGGAGAACAGCTGAATTCCGATACAGCACTCATTCATTTTGAAAAAGCCGATACCAATTATCAGGGTGCCTACCCTATGATTAACCAGCAGTTTGTACAACACGAATGGAGTCATTTAACCTATATTAACCGGGAAGACGATATGGGCATTGAGGGTCTTCGGAAAGCAAAGCTCAGCTATCAGCCGGATGTTATGGTGGAAATGTACGCTGCTGTTCCGAAGTAAGGATTTTATTTACCTTCCCCTTTTTTAGGAAACCGGTGATTGTTTTTGTTGGATGAGATAGATTCTGATGCTATCTTTCATTTGTAGCGTTTTCCTCGATTCAAAAAGGTTTTTTGACACCTCATCAGTCACTACGTGACAGCTTCTCCTCCAAGGAGAAGCCTTTGTGCGGGGGTAACTGATTTTGCCTTCTCCTTGGAGGAAACCGGTGATTGTTTTTGTTGGAGGAGATAGATTCTGATGCTATCTTTCATTTGTAGCGTTATCCTCGATTCAAAAAGGTTTTTTGACACCTCATCAGTCACTGCGTGACAGCTTCTCCTCCCAGGAGAAGCCTTTGTGCGGGGGTAACTGATTTTGCCTTCTCCTTGGAGGAGAAGGGGGACCGCTTGCGGTGGATGAGGTGGAAAGGAAAACATTCATATGAATAGAATCAAGAATTCCAAACTTACTCTCAACTCACAAACTTTACGAAAAAATATGACAAAAGAGGAACGACATCTTTGGTATGATTTTTTAAAAAAACTTCCACTTACTGTGAAACGGCAGAAAGTATTTGGTAATTATATTGTTGATTTTTATATTTCATCATGTAAGTTGGTCATTGAGCTTGATGGATCACAACATTATGAAGATGTTAATGCTTATAACGATGCTGTCAGAGATTCTTATTTCAACAAAAATCGAATTACTGTTTTAAGATATTCAAATTCCGATGTCAATCTCAATTTTGATGGGGTATGCTCGGATATCTTAAATCATATTAATCATATTTCTTCGATTGATTTTTGACACCTCATCAGTCACTGCGTGACAGCTTCTCCTCCAAGGAGAAGCCTTTTTTTGTTAGTTCTAAATGTTTCCTATTTTACTTCTTGTTTTATAAAAACTCTTATATACGAAAAAAGGCGGGACATAAAGTCCCGCCTTTTTTAATTCTGTTATTCAATTAATTAACAGGCAATTAGATCTGAGAACCTTCGTCTAACAGAGCCATGTTGTAAGTAGTGGTGATTTTGCCACCGGAAGTAGTTACAACAGCGGTTTCTAACGGATTTTCGTAAGCGATTGCTTCGTTAGCCTGTAAGGAAATAATTTCAACAGAAGGGCAAACATAATTTTTCATCTCTATATATCCTCCTTTAAAATTATTCAGCGATGGTTAAGGTGAAGTTGGTGTCAGCGATAACGGTATCGTTAGCGAAGAAATCTAATTCTTTTTCACCAGCATGAACGCCTTCTAAGATGATTTCAAAGGTACCATCCCAGTCACCGAAGGTGAAAGTGGTAGAACCTTCGTAATCTTTAACGGTGTCGCCGTTCATAGCACCATAGTATTTCTGAGCTCTTGCGCCTTCAACGGTAGATTCAGCAGTGAATACTACACCGTAGTTGGTAACGGTAGCATCAACTTTACCTGCACAGGTAATGGTGGTGCCAGCTGCAGTTGCAGAGAAGGGAGATTCGTCACCAGCGATTTCGATAGTGAAGTATGCGGGGCATTTTACAGAAGTAAAGTTAGCACCAGCAGCAACGCCTGCTACAGTATAACCAGAAGAAGTGGGGATTTTAGATGCGGTTAAAGCTTTGTCACCATAAGCAAAATCAGCTTCAGTTAATTTGGTAGCTGCATCAACTTTGTTAACAGTGTAAGTAATTGCTAATAAAGTACCTTCTTCAGTAACATAATTAGATAAGTCAGAGAAAGAAGCGATCATTTTAATCTGACCAGCTTTATTCTGGGTGTCATTCAGAACACAAGTAGCAAATTTATCGCCTAAAACTGCAGAATCTTCAACATAAGTTGCAGCTTCAGTTAACAGAATGGAGTTGAAACCAGCACAAGCTTCAACATTGGTAACATAAATTTCAACAGTTGCAGTAGCGCCGTTATCTGTAATCACGGTATGCATACCACCGTCTTCATGAGGATCAGCAGCGAAAGATACCAGAGATAAAGAAGCCAGCATAGCCACTACTAATAAGAGTGAAAATACTTTTTTCATTGTAATCAATTTCCTTTCAAAATTATAATTGAACTAAATCTTACAGATTATCATTGATGAAATCTGTACCGTAGTCATACAAGGACAGACCGTTGTTTCCTAACAGAACGGCAATATCACCGCCATCGATGAATAAGTCATGTACAACGTCATAACCAGCAACAGTAGCGCCTTCAGTGATATCTAAACCGTTAACGTCCAACACTGTAGCAATGTCACTACCGTCGATAAAGAAGTCTTTTGCACCGATTACGTCACCGAACAGCATATCAACTGCGTCCATTTCAACATCTGCATCTTCAACAGTTGCATATTCCATATAGGGCAATGCAGCGTCTCTGGTGATAACAACAGCATATTCACCAGCTTCTAAACCTTCAAAGGTGTAGGTACCGTCAACGATTTCAACGGTTTCGATGGGGTTGATGATGAGTTCATCACCGTAGTTTTCAGCATAAGCAAGTGCTTCGTCCACAGTTACTAAGTGCGCAAATGTGCCGTATGCTGCTTTGTAAGCGTCTAAATCTTCCGGTGCAACGATTTCGTCAGCAACTAACATATCATAGTAGTCAGCTTCTACGAAATTGTTAACGGAACCGCTTACGGTGTAGGTATCAGCTTCTTTTTCAAAGAAAATGGTACCAACTTCCTGTTTGTCGATGGCTTCGCCACCCATTACAACTTTAACGTTTTCAGTTAAGGGATCCATTAACTGGAAGGTAAAGCTGTCTGCTGCAGCCTGATCGATGTACTGGATAGAACCAACTTCGATAGTGTCGCCTTTGTAAGCAACGATGGTGGTCTGTTTGCCAGCATTCGCAGTAGCAGCGTCGCCGGATAAAGCTGCGGTATAGGTTTTGCCGTCTGCATTCAGAGCGATTTCATCAGAAAAAGCTGCAAAAGAAGTCATAGACATGCTACCCATTACTGCTAAACCAGCGAGTAAAGCGATGAGTCTTTTCATAGTTTTTCTCCTTTACTTTTTTCCGGGAGGAAAATCCCGGGTATATTTATTTTTTTTTAAACAAAGTTAGGGTTGCCCACCCAAAGCAGAGGGCAAAAATTACTGAGCGGATGCGTATGCATAGTCACGCAGCGTCAGCATCAGCATAATTTCGGACATCAGCTGTTTTTCAACATCATTTTCTGCGTTCCAGGGATAGTTTGCGGGAGAAACGATAACCATTCTCTGACCTGCTAACCACTGAACATCGCAGTTTAATGCTTCCGCAACAGCACGCAAGGGAACAAAGGTTCTGTCCTGCACGATTTCAGGAGCTACATCCATGGTTTTCTTCAGACCGTCATTGGTGTAGGTGGTGGAGCCAATCTGGAATACCAGTTTGGTTCTGCCGTTTTCAATGATGATTTCCTGAGTTTCTGCTACATATTCTACTTTACATTTCAGTTCTTCTGCAATGTAACGCAGAGGAATCATAGTTCTGTCATCTTTGATATAGGGTTTTACTTCTTTGTTATCTTTATCTACCCATTTTAAGGTACCATTTCCTACAGTACCGTAGTTATTTGCCTGCAAGAAGATTACATTTTCCGCTCTTAACTGTTTACGGGTTACCATATCAAGATTTGCAGTACTGTCAGAAGTGATAACATCCTTCACACCAGTTACATCAGAAGAATCTGTTTTACCGTCAGGATAGTTAAAATCCACGGCACAACTCTGCATACCATAGGAGTTAACTACCATCATACCGCCATAGACTAAATCGCTACTCTGCAATTTAAACTCTACAGGAGCATCAGACAATTTCTTCATAGTAATACGAATAACTTCCAAACCATTTTCATCAGCCAATGCCTGGAATTTATCAGAAACAACAGAGTTAGGTGCTAACTGAGTATTCGTTATGCTAAATAATGCTAAAACACCATTCGCTGCTTTTGAACCTTTGAAAGACTGCCAATCTGCGATTTCTTCACCGGTTTCTAAGTCTTTTGCAATAATAGGACAGGATAAAGCTTCCAGTAAATCGGTAGTTACTTCTTTGGTGTCTTTATTAACAGGAGCAACTACTTCAGGATTGTAGGTAATTGTAGAAACAATCCCTTTGTATGTAGCGTTATAGAGAGTGATATCTACGGTGAAGAATCCGTCTGCATCGGGAGCGGATACGTCAAATACAACTTTTGCCTTATCTGCTACCGGTGCCTGAGCAACCGGAGTTTCTTCTGCTCCTTCAGAGATTAACATAACATCGCCCTGAACTTCGGTCACAGTACCGTCTAATACTGCTTCTTCTGCAAATGCACAGCAGGATGCAGTCATAACAGTTGCCAAAATCAAGGATAAAATTTTCTTTACCATGGGAATCTACCTCGCTTCGTTTTACTGAATTTTGTTTCTGCCCAATGGGGACAGGGACAATCGAACCTCTGCCAACACTGCGGATTCTGCTGAATTTCCGAATTCCCAGAGTGCATCGGCAGGAGTGATGACAACAATTCGTTCCTGCTGCAGCCATTCTACAGCTCTTCCTAACGCAACAGACACAAATCGGACAGGAACAAACGTTCTGTCCTCCAAAATCTCTGCTGCACAATCCATTTCGTAAGTCACTCCATTGAGATTGTAAGTTTTTTCATCAACTGTCAGCTCCATTACGGTTTCACCCAAAGTAATGGAAATGCCTCTTGTTGCCGGGTCATATGTAACGGTTGCACCCAACTCTTCTGTAATGAAGCGAAGAGGAACCATAGTTCTATCGTCTTTAATATAGGGTTTGACTGCCATGTTTCCACGGTCAATCCACTTTAACGTTCCATCGGACACGGTGGCATAATTATCTATCTGCAGAAAGATAACGTCAGCTTTCCGTAAGCGAACAGCTTGTTCCGCCTCGGTTTCCACAATATCCGCAGCAAAAACACCCACTGACATGGAGCAAGCCAGAGCCATAAGCAACAGGAAAAATCTCTTCACCATTGGCTTACACCTCCTACAATCCATAGACAATTAGCGATTTTACTATGGTTATTATAGCACAGCGATTTTTTTTTGTAAACCCTTTTTCCTAAAAAACCTAACTTTTTTTTGTAAAAATACCAACTTGTTTTTTGTATAAATTGCACAAAGATTTTTTTTACTTTCGTGATATTCTACTGTTTCCACAAAGAATTCCACATTTATAGTGGATTACTTTTTTGTTACAAATTTTTTTCCACAAAAATGATGAATTTACCTGTGGAATTTGTAGAAATTTTTTTTCAGATATATCATTTTTGTATCATTCTTATGGAAATTTTCTTTGATTTGATAGAATTTTGCTATACAATTATATATATAGGGGGAACGATGCTTCTGCCGTTTGCAGAATTTTTTGTCAAATGATGCAGACATCGGATTCCATCAAGTTTTCTCGTTGGAAGGGGTTCCACCTCATCCGTCAAAACCTGAGGTTTTGACACCTTCTTTGCAAGGAGAAGGCTTGCGAGGGGGGCGGTCTATGTTCTTTTGCAAACCGCTACGCGGTGCAGAAAAAGGGCATAGAATCAATCAATCAAGCCCGCAGGGGTTACCCGAAGACGTACGCCGGTACGTCGAGAGGCTTGATTGGTTCATAGCAAAAGGCATTTTAATCAAAATTTGTGACAACAAATTTTCACCTTAGAAAATAATAATACCAAGAGTGTGTATGCCGTTTGCGGTCTATGTTCTTTTGCAAGCCGCTATACGGTGCAGGAAAAGGGTTCGGAATTAACAAACTGACCCCGAAGCTGTACTCAGGTACTGCGAGAGGGGAGGTTTGTTGATAGCAACAAGCATTTTCAATCAAATTTCGTTTTTACGAAATTTCACCTTTTAAAAATTAACTATCTTTGGTGTTGCTTGTTGCGTTCCGGATTCTTTTACAAGCCGTCGGTGATGATTTTTTTGTGTTCTACCCTGATACAACGGTCTGCCATATCAAAGGCTGCTTGCTTATGAGAAATAATGATGCAGGATTTTCCGGGGATGGAACGGATGTTTTGCAAGACTTTGGCTTCGGTTGCTTCATCTAAGGCTGAGGTACATTCATCCAGCAGGAAGAGGGGAGCGTCCAGGTAAACCGCTCTTGCAATGGCAAGACGCTGCACCTGTCCCTCAGATAAACCAAGTCCTTTTTCGCCAAGGACGGTATCCATTCCCTGAGGTAAGGTCTGAATGAAATCATAGATATCTGCAGTTTTGGCAGCTTCGATGATTTTTTCTTCGTCTATGTTACGGTAGAACGCAATATTTTCACGGATGGTACCGGAGAGAATCATATTTCCCTGAGGAACATATGCCACTTCGCCAAAGCAGGACACTTCTCCGGAGGTGGGTTTTAAAATTCCCATAATCAGTTTTAAAAAGGTGCTTTTTCCAATGCCGGAAATACCGCCAATGGCGATAAATTCCCCGTGTCTCATGGTGAAGTCGGTATGCTCAAACACAGTTTCTTCCCCGTAAGCAAAGCTCATATTTTGAATCTGCACCAACGCTGATTCATTTTTGCTTAGCAAAGACTTACGCTCATCCGGCGACAGATTTTCCAAATCCATCAGCCGTTCTGCGGAAGCGATGGTGGAAAAATACTGGGGTACGACGGAGGATAAATCTTTCACCGGAGTCTGCACCTGATTAAGCAACTGTAAAATTGCGGTCAGGGTACCGAAGGTCATCAGCCCCAAAGACAGTCTCCAGGCACAGTAACCCAAAGCGATATAGTAGCTTCCGGTCAGTGCTAAATAGAATAGTATATTCATCAGGATGCTGATGTAGCTTCGTTTGATGGTGAATTTAAAATGAAGAAGCTGGAATTCTCTGGCGTGATTGATTACTGCATCTTCGGTACGGTAAGCTTTGATTACCAGAAGATTCTGCAGAATTTCCTGCATAAAGGATTTGGTTTTGCCGTCAGTTTCCATACATTTTTTGTGGAGTTTTTTCATACGGGAGGAATAGAGTCTTGCCCCAAAGAAAATCATGGGACAAAGCAACAGACACACCAGTGCAAACCATTTGTCCAGACGGAACAATTCATAGAAGCTTAAGACAATCCGAAACAGCAGAGACACCAGGTTGGGAATCAACAGCATCACACCTGTGACAATCACATTGACGTCAGAATGGATCAGATTAATAAGCTCTCCGGAATGAATGTTGCTGATTTGCTGCCAGTCACGCCCCAGACAAACACCAAAGACGTATTCTTTCAGACGAATGGCATATTTTCCGCTCACACGGGCATTCATTAACGAATAGACCACCTGACTTCCCAAAAGCAACAAAAGCATCACAAGCAAATGTGCAATCTGACCATACAGACTGCCTTCCTTTGCGTGAGATGCAATGTCTAATACTTCTTTGGAAACAATGGCAAACCGAACACCCAGGTAGGACATCAGCATCCCAAGCAGGGTGAGAACTGCCAGTTTCCCATACATTTTTGCACCGGTTCGCTGACACAACCATTTAATTTGTTTCTGATTTTTCATTTTGTTGTTCTCCAAGCATATGACGATACTTGCGTAAACGGAAATTTACAATCTTCCACCGCCAGGGCATCAGCAGATGCCAGATTCTTACGTACATCCAGTAGAGAGGACTTTTCACAGAATGTTCCTTTCCCCAGCGGGTATAGGAGGTGACAACGCCGAAAATCTGCTCCCGGTTGACCGGAGGCTCCGGCTTCAACTCGTTATCGCCCGCAATGAGGTAGGTGCCGTCCTTTTGAATTTTTAAGACCCGATGGAGAATGTATCTCCCATCGGTACGGCGATGAAAGGTGATATCATATTTTTTGATTTTTCCGGCAGGAGACAGGGTAACCGTATCCCGTCGGGTATGGAGCATAGGGTACATACTGTTTCCGGTAACAGTCAGTCGGACAGTATCTCCCCGCCGGAGCAATTCTTCCACCAACAGTCCCATTTGCCGGACATCGGCAATTTTTCTCGGAGCTTCCATACTGTTACTCCATTAAATTGTTATCGGACAGGATTTTGATGAAATTTTCAATATCCCGCATTGCAGTTGCTTCATCAATGTCATATTCTGCGGTCATTTTTGCACACAGGGCAGGAAGTTCGATGCCTTCCTGGAGAAGTTCCCACAAAAAGGCTCCGGTTTCGTTTACGGTAATCATAGCAGTGAAATCTACCTGACCTACGGGAATTACAATGTAGCTTCCGGCTACTTCTTTGAGCATAAAGCCTTCTTTTAATTTCATAAAAAATCCTCTTTTCTTCAGAATGGGGGATTGCAGCACATTCTGTCAGATGTGCAGCGTCAAGCAATATCATGCTCTCTCTCCAAAGGGATTACCCTTCGGGAGAAAACAGGCAACTATCGGAACAATCTGCCAAACCAGCGGACAGGAGTTGCCGTCTGATAATAATTACTTGCATATTTTTCGATGTATTCGTTATCTAACAGCAGATGTCCGTTTACATTCAGATAATGGGCGAATTCCCCGGATATTTTTTCGCTTATCAGCTGATAGGCCTTTTCCAGATTGGGGGGACGGTTGTTCTGATTGTGCGTATCGGAACCTAACAGATGGATTTTGTTTTTCTGAATCATTTTAAATACGGAACGGCGGGTCGCTTTTTCCAAAATTGCTTCCCCGTTGATTTGAAAATACAAATCCATCGATGCCAGCTTGTCAATCTTCTTTTTATCCACATGAGGATAACGCTCAATGTGGGCAATCACCGGAATCAGATTCCGATGGGCAATCAAAGCGTAAATGGAATCAAACATCCAGTCATACCACGCAGTGTAGGGCATTTCCACTAAAATGTAGCGGGTTCCCTCTATGGCAAGTTTTTCGATGCCTTCCACTTCGGACAAATCGCAGGTCAACGCCACCTCAGCTCCCATACGAAGGTTGGGAATGGTGATTCCGTTTTGGTTGGCATATTCGGTAATCTCTTTCACTCTGCGAGCCCGTTTTTCTACAAAGCTCTGAATAGTGGTGTTGTCAAAATCTTTAAAGTGGGGAGTCAGGATGACGGTTTCCACATTCTGGCGATACTCCTCCTCCAGCATTTTTACGGAGGTTTCAATATGCTCGGGTCCGTCGTCCATCCGATGAAGAATATGCGAATGAACATCAATATATTTTAACACGGTGTTCACCTGCTTTCCGGAAGATTTTTATCCTATTTTTGATTTTTCTTTTTGGGAACGATGATTTTTTCTCCCTGGGCAGTTTTGCTGTTCTGACGGATTTTGTTCAGAAGCTCTGCCTGTTCTGCCTTTTTCTCCTGAGCCTGTCCGCTGGTGTATTCATAGCGGTTGCCGTAATACTGCTTCTTATAGTAGCCATATCTGCCGTAGCCGGTATGATAGCGGTAGTAGGAACCGCCTTCTTCGGAGGCATCGTTCAACATAAAGCCAAGCACCTTAGCACCGGAGAATTTCAATTTTTCCAGCGCCTCCTGCAAGGATTTATGGTCAGTAATTCCCTGACGTGCCACTAAAACCGTACCGGATGCATTGCTTGCCAACAACAATGCGTCTGCCAGCAAGTTAACCGGCGGAGTATCAATCAAAATATAGCGGTATTCTTTTTTCAGTTCTTTGAGCATATCTTCCATTTCTTTGGAAGACAACAGCTCCGCAGGATTGGGAGGAATGTGACCGCTGGGCATCACCCAAAGATTTTCATACTGTGTAGGATGAATTGCTTCTTCTACAGAACAGAAATTACGCAGTGCATTGGATAACCCCATTTTGGAAGCAATCTGAAACACCTTTGCGATACGGGGTTTTCTTAAGTCACAGTCGATGAGCAAGGTTTTTTCACCGGTCTGGGAAAAAGCAATCGCCAGGTTAATACAGTTGGTGGTTTTCCCTTCCATCGGCCAGGAACTGGTTACAATGATGGTACTGCTTTCTTCTTCGGGGAGAGCAAAACGGATATTGGTTCTGCCGATTTTATATGCTTCGCGGATATTGAAGCTGGATTTATCGTCAATTAAATGAGTGCTTCGGGTGCTTCGGGTTGGCTGAGTGGCTTTTTTCCGGGAACGAAACACCGCACCCAGGGTAAGGTTATTAAGCTTTTTCATTGCGGGTTTCCTCCTCTGTTTCTGAATGATAGCCGTATCCGTAGCCATAGTTATAGTTATAGCTGTAATATTTTCCGCCGTATCTGCTGTCGCCCTTGCCTTCATGATGCAGATTGGGGATAACGGTCAATACGGGGAGCTTGTACTGCTCGGTTAATTCTTCTTTGGATTTGACGGAAGTATTCATCAGCTCAAATACAAATGCCAAACCGCAAGCTAATACCATACCGATTACAATACCGATGATGGTGTTCTGCGGAATGTTGGGAGAAGAGTGAGTGGTGGGGAGGGTAGCTTTGTCTACTGTTTCTACCGCACCGGCACGAACCACACGGATAATTTCCGGAGGTGCTACCTGTTCAATTGCATCGGCAATGATTTTTGCATCCTCGGGATTGTTTGCAGAGATACGAACTTCAAATACTTCAGTTTCTTCCACAACATCGGCACCGATCATTGAACGGATTTCTTTTGCGGAGTAGTTCAGACCCAGTTTGCTGATTTTGGAAGAAACGGTTTCCAAAACCTGGTCACTTTTCAAAATTACCATATAAGTGTTAACCAGTTTCGCAGACAGTGCAAAGTCGCTGGTGTTGAGTGCCTGAGTCGTTTGCCCGTCTTTCTGATTGTAAACATACAGTGTGATTTTGGAAGTATACTTTTTGGGAAGCACATACTGTGAATAGGAAAAAGCAACAATGCCTCCTACCAGAGCCAGTGTAACAATCAGCCACAGCCGCTTCAACAATATTGTGATAATGTCATTGACGGTAAAATTCCGTTCCATGTGATTTGTTTCCTTTCCTGAAAAGTCCGGACAGCTTGCCTTCGGATTTAACATTATATAAAAATAATTCTAAACTATTGTATCATAAATTTGGCTCTGTGTCAACCGATTTATGGATTTTTCATCGAATATTTGGTCATTTTTTTGATATTTCCGGCAAAGATTTCCCAAAAGGCAGTTTGTTTGGAAATATTCATACAGACTGACAGTTTTATCTTGACTTTTTCTGCATTTTATTGTATGATAGATTTATGAAGTTGTATAATTTCGGATTTTTACGCATGATCAATTATAAAATCCATCTGTGATTTGAAGGAGAAACTTCCGATGGAACGATTGCGAAAGTATAAAAAATACAGTCTGATTCTTGCAGATTTTGTCTGCATTGTGTTTGCGTATCTTGCATTTATCATTATCCGTTTTGACCAGGGCGTTTCCCAGGTCATCATAGACCAGACGATAGCCACCGTGGCACTGACCACGGTTTGTACCGTCCTGTCTCTGATTGCCGGCAAATGCTACAATACCCTCTGGAAATACAGCAGTTTACGGGAATACAGCAGAACGATGGGTTTTTTCGGCATCGGCGTTCTGCCGGTCATGATTCTTCGCCTGGTTTTTCCCAATGCCATTCTTTCTCATAAAATTATGCTGATTTTCGGCTTCTTGAGTGCGGTTATGATAGTCATTACCCGTGTAGCAATCCGTATCATTCTCTCGGCAACCGATTTGCCTCATAAAAGCAAGGACGGTGCCAACACGTTAATTGTGGGGGGCGGATCTGCTGCCAAGCTTCTGATTGAGGACATTTTAAGAAATCAGTCTCATTTATACAACATTGTGGGAATTATTGACGATAACCCCGAAAAAGTGGGACGTTCCATTCACGGTTACCGTGTCTTCGGCTCCCGTAAGGAAATCCCATCCATTGCCAAAGAACAAAATGCAGAGGTCATCATCATTGCCATTCCCTCTGCCGATCAGCATACCATACAGAAGCTGCTCGCTATCTGCAGTGAGACAGTTTGCAAAATCAAGATTCTGCCCAGTATTGAGCTGTCGATGACTGATAAGAAATCCATTTCCGCCAAAACCATCCGTGACGTGGAAATTGAGGACCTTCTGGAACGTGACCCTATTATTCTGGATAATAACAGCCTCCAAAGTCAAATCAGCGGAAAAACTGTACTGGTTACCGGAGGCGGCGGATCCATCGGTTCGGAGCTATGCCGTCAGATTGCAAAATATCAGCCGGGCAAGCTGATTGTTTTAGATTGTTATGAAAATAACGCCTACGATTTACAGCAGGAGCTTCGCTATCAGTATCCGGAGCTTTCCTTAGATGTTATCATTGCTTCTGTGCGGGACGAAAAACGTCTGAATGAACTGTTTGACTACTACCGTCCCCATCTGGTATTCCACGCAGCTGCCCACAAGCATGTGCCTCTGATGGAAACCAGCCCCCAGGAAGCCATCAAAAACAATGTATTCGGCACCTGGAACACAGTTCACGCCGCACATCAGTACGGGGTTGAAAAATTTGTACTGATTTCCACCGACAAAGCAGTAAATCCCACCAATGTAATGGGTGCCAGCAAACGAATCTGCGAAATGATTACCCAGGCAATGCAGCCGGTTTCCGATACCGACTTTGTTGCGGTACGGTTCGGGAATGTGCTTGGTTCCAACGGGTCGGTAATTCCCCTGTTCAAACGTCAGATTCAGCGGGGCGGTCCCGTTACGGTAACCCATAAGGATATCACCCGTTATTTTATGACCATTCCCGAGGCATCTCAGCTGGTGCTACAAGCAGCAAGCTTTGCCACCGGCGGCGAAATTTTTGTGCTGGATATGGGACGTCCGGTGAAAATTTACGATTTGGCGGAAAAGCTTCTGCGGCTGTCCGGCTATGTTCCCAATAAAGACATCAAAATCCAGGTGACCGGACTTCGTCCCGGAGAAAAGCTGTATGAAGAGCTTTTAATGGCAGAGGAAGGTCTTACCAACACTTCTCACAACAAAATCTTCATCGGACAACCCCTGGGTTGTGAATATCAGAGCTTGTCCCAGCAGTTAGACGAGCTGAAGAAAGTTCTCTGGGGCAGCGATCCCGATGCGGTCAAACGGGCAGTTGCCGCTATGGTGGATACCTATTCCCCCGATTTAGACTGCGATAAAGTAAAAAATTAATAGCACTCGCCACCCAAAACAGCGCAAACGAAACGGAGAAAAACATGGTAAAACACATTGTATTCTGGAACATTAAAGACGAAGTAAACGGCGAATCCAAAGCACAAATGATGCTTCGGATGAAAACTATGCTGGAAGATTTGAACGGAAAGATTCCCGGTCTTCTCACCTGTGAGGTGGGGATTGACAAAAACGGCAGCGATGCAGCATACGACATCTGCCTGTATTCTGAATTTCCCGACTGGGAAAGCTTGAATGCCTATCAGGACCATCCTCTTCATGTAGCATGTAAAGGCTACATCCGTGAAATCGCAGAAAACAGAGTATTGTGCGACTACGAAGTGTAGGAAACGGTTGGTAAAAGGAGCCGGGACTACAAAGAGAAAATTCTCTTTTGGTGCGAAAAGCAAAGAGATTCACAAAAAATTCACCAAACCCTGTTAGACTATCATTCCAAACGGAGGCACTATGTATCCAAGAACCTTAGCCATTGATTACGGTGACAGAAGAATCGGACTTGCCGTGTCCGATTTGTTAGGCATTACGGCACAGCCGGTGGGATATCTCACGGTGAACGGTGACCGGGATGCACTCCGTCAGCTGACGGGATATGTAAAAGAATATCAAATCCAAAAATTTGTATTGGGTCTTCCGAAAAATATGGACGGCTCAGAGGGCAGCCGGGTAGAAAAAACCCGTGAATTTGCAAGAAAACTGCAGGAAGATTTCCCCGAAATTACCGTGGAATACTATGATGAGAGAATGACCACCATCGTTGCCCAACGGGCACTCATCGGAATGAACGTCCGCAAAAAAGAAGGAAAAAAAGATATGCTTTCTGCTGCCATTATTCTGCAGGGATATCTGGAAACTCATCCCAATGGCTGATAATGTTTCGGAAGAAACTTGCATAAAATGAAAAGAATCAAAGGAGGATACTCTTATGGACAAAAATAAAAATATGGACCCTATGATGGAAGAAAACATCATAACCTTACCGGATGACACAGAGGACGAACCCATCGAACAAATCGTTACTCTGTATGACGAAGACGGTAATCCCGAAGATTACGAACTGATTGACCTGTTTGAATTCAAAGACGGCATCTACGGTGCATTTACTCCCGTTCTGACCGGAGAAGAACCCGACCAGGTAGACGTGGTAATGCTGAAAGTCACCGAAGACGGCAATGCCTTCATCGAAATTGAAGATCCGTCCGAAGAAGAAGCAGTATTTCAGGAACTTTTACGTCGGGAAGACAGTCTGTTAGATTAGAAGAAAAGGAAATTAAAAAAGCCGATGGGAACAAAGGGTCCTGTCGGCTTAAAAAAACGAGGCTTTAACAAATGGTATTATGCTCAAAATGTAAAAAAAATATGGCTGTAGTCTTTGTCACCAAAATGGAACAGGGCAAAGAAGTTTCTGAAGGTTTATGCTTTAACTGTGCCAAAGAAATGGGAATCAAACCCTTTGACAAACTGCTGAGTCAGTTTGGAATCAATGAGGAAGATTTCGCCAATATGAATGAGCAGTTTTCCGAAATGATGGAAGACGGCTCCATGTTCGGCGACAATATGATGATGTTCCCCGGGGAAGGTGCGATGTCTCCCGACGGAGAAGAAATCCGTCCTGAAGATATCGGGATCAAACAGAAAAATCCCAAACAGAAACAGAAGAAGAAAACCCCCTTGGAAACCTACGGCACCAACTTAAACGACAAAGCAAGACTGGGCGAAATTGATGCGGTGATCGGAAGAGAATCTGAAATTAACCGTGTCATTCACATCTTAAACCGCCGTACCAAAAACAATCCGGTCCTGTTAGGGGAACCCGGCGTTGGAAAAACTGCGATTGCAGAAGGTCTTGCCTTAAAAATTGTGAGGGGAGAAGTGCCTCACAAATTACTCAATGCACAGATTTATCTGATTGATTTTGCGGGAATGATTGCAGGAACGCAATTCCGGGGTCAGTTTGAACAACGCTTGAAAGCGGTGGTAACTGACGTTATCGAACGCAAAAACGTCATTATGGTAATTGACGAAATTCATAACATTGTTGCCGCAGGTGATGCCAACGGTGCCATGAATGCTGCCAACATTTTAAAACCCTATCTGGCAAAAGGCGAACTCCGGATGATTGGTGCTACCACTCCGGAAGAATACCGCAAGCACATTGAAAAGGATTCTGCCTTAGAACGCCGTTTTGCAACGGTAGCAGTGGAAGAGCCGGATATTTATGAAACCATTGAAATCTTAAAGGGCATCAAAGGATATTACGAGGATTATCATAAGGTAAACTATTCCGATGAAGCCATTGAAACTGCCGCTGTAATGGCAGACCGTTATATTTTTGACCGCAAGCTGCCCGACAAGGCAATCGACCTGCTGGACGAAAGCGGTGCGGTGAAAAATGTTGCCAATGACACCCTGGTGAAGCTGGACGAATTAAACCGTGAGCTGGAAAACATCGTGGCATTAAAAGAAAGCTCGGTGGAAAATGATTCCATTGACGATTATCAGAAAGCGGCTGACTACAAAATTCAGGAATGTCAGCTAAGAGAAAATATTGCTGCTCTGCAAAAATCCGCTTACCGTGCAGTTTCTACCGAAGACATTGCAACCGTGATTGAAAACATCACCAAAATTCCCGTAAAAAATATCACCGGGATTGAAGCAAAAAATCTCATCCATCTGGAAGAAAAAATTGCAAAACGCATTGCCGGTCAGGAAGACGGCGTGAAAGCGGTTGCCGCTGCAGTCCGCCGTGGAAGAGCGGGACTTTCTGCAAAACGAAAACCCACTTCCTTTATTTTTGCCGGCCCCACCGGAGTTGGGAAAACCGAACTAGTAAAAACCCTTGCTTATGAGCTGTTCGGCTCGGAAGAAAGCATCATTCGTTTCGATATGAGTGAATATATGGAAAAGCACACCGTGGCAAAGCTGATTGGTTCCCCTCCAGGATACGTTGGCTACGATGATGCCGGGTTACTCACTGAAAAAATCAGAAAGAAACCCTATTCCATCATTCTATTTGATGAAATAGAAAAAGCACATCCCGATGTGTTCAATCTGTTACTGCAGATTTTAGACGACGGTATCTTAACCGACAGCCACGGCAAAACCGTGCGGTTCTATAATGCTATTATCATTATGACCACCAATGCGGGCAGTGACTACAAAGCCGCATCGTTGGGATTCTCTCAGGGAACGGAAAGCAAAGCAAAAGATAAGGTCAACAAAGCACTCCGTGAATTTTTCCGTCCCGAATTTTTAAACCGTGTGGATAAAATTGTGGTATTTGACCCGCTGGGCAAAGAAGAACTCAAAAAGATTACCCACATTATGCTTTCGGATATTGAGAAAAATCTCCGTGACAAAAAGCTGTATGTGTCCTTCTCGGATGCCCTGGTGGAATACCTCATCGAAAACGGGTTCGATGAAAAATTCGGTGCCCGTCCCTTACGCCGTTTAATTGAACGGGAAGTGGAAGACAAAATTGCAGATTTGTTTATTTCCGGCGAACTGACTTCCGGTGAAAACTTCCTCGCAGATTACAAAAACGAAGAAGTGGTAATTACCAAACAATAACACAAAAGAAGAACGCTGTTTTTTAAGATTTTAAAAAACAGCGTTCTTTTTCTTCTGTAGCGGATGATGTTACCTGCAGAATGATTCGTCGTCTTCCACTTCGTCCTCATCGGATGGCATATCCATATACATATCTTCGGTTTCCAGTTCAATCTCAATCAGTTTTTGTATCAGCGGTTCGGCTGTTTTGATGTCTTTATAATCTTCTATAACATCTGCCACCTTTCCAAATAAATGAAAATACAATCTTTTGTAATCAATCATTTTCCTCTGTCCTTTCTGTTTCCAATAAAAAATGCGTAGCATCACAGTGAAGCTACGCATGAAAAACGCATAGCCTCTGTGCAACCACGCAAATTTTACATCTCCAGCATAAAACAACCAAAAGTATGCAAAAACAGAGTATGCATTTTTACCAATAGTAAAAATACACACTTTTTGATTGCTATATGCAAAAAAACAGAAATATTCAATTTGCGTGGTTACCGTCATTGTAACACAGAAGAAAAAATTTGTCAATAAAATAATAGGGGATTCCAAATAACATTTGGACGTAACCACACAGCGGGACGATGTGGCATCGTCCCCTACGAAGGTTGATGCAACGTTTTAGGAGTATACAAACGTATGGTACCACCCACACAAAAAAACGTTATCGAGCGACGAAACCAAAAAATTCCGCCCTTATTTTCGCAATTCTCCACCGTTGTCAAAGGACGATGGTCGGGATTGCGGAAATACCAGGCGGTGTTTTCTTTTTGGTTCTTTTCTTTGACATCAAAGAAAAAGAACATATAAAAAACTTTAATTCCAAATCAACGTTTAGACGTAACCACACAGCGGGACGATGTGGGCATCGTCCCCTACGAAGGTTTCTCCGACAAGATAGCGATCCCCATGGAGTTCCCAAACAATTTCATAACCATCGTAAAAAAGGCTGTTCCCTCATGGAAACAGCCTTTCGTCTTATTCTTTTGTCAATTCTTTGATTTCGTGGTCATCGTGGTCCTCATGAACGATTGCCTGTTTGATGATTTTGACATCTTTTTTGTGGTAGGTGCCAATGGCTTCGGTATCGGAGGAAACTGCACGAAGGATTCCTGTAATCACGTTGACGTCAATTACGGTTCCTTCTCCGCCGCCGGGCAGTTTGACCAATGCACCGTGGCGGGGGGTATCTTTCCACATATCCTCATAGGAGGACTGTTCATAGTTCAAGCAACACATCAGTCTGCCGCAGGCACCCGAAATTTTGGTGGGATTTAAGGACAGATTCTGGTCTTTTGCCATTTTGATGGAAACAGGTTTAAACTCGCATAAGAAAGTGGAACAACAGCACTGACGTCCGCAGGGGCCAAAGCATTTTAACATTTTTGCTTCGTCACGGACCCCAATCTGCCGAAGCTCAATACGGGTACGGAACACACTTGCCAGGTCTTTTACCAGTTCACGGAAGTCTACTCTGCCGTCTGCGGAGAAATAGAACAGAATCTTACTGCGGTCAAAGGTATATTCCACTTCCAAAAGATTCATTTCCAAACCATGTTTTTTGATTTTTTCTTCGGCAATGCCAAAGGCTTTTTGTTCTCTTTCTTTATTTTCCGCCAACTGCTTGTTATCTTCTTCGGTGGCAATCCGGATGACCGGTTTTAAGGGAGGAACCAAGTCTTCTTCGGCTACCATCGAATTCCCACGGACCACTTTTGCATATTCCAGACCACGTGCCGTTTCCACGATAACACAGTCATCGACATTGACGGTGAGTCCGTTGGGGTCAAAGTAATACACTTTGCCAAAGTCTTTGAATTTTACACTGATTACTTCTATCATAATATTAGGAAATCCTTTCTTTATTCAGATGATTTCGGATGGAGGTGAGGGCAGTGAGTACCCCGATATTATATGCACCGTTTGCCGAAAGCTTTTGTTTTAAACTCCGAAGTTCCTTGTAGATATTCTCTGCGGTTCCCACAGGAAGGGAAACCTCCCAGCGGATATCGGTATTTTTACAAAGAGACGGATCGGAAACGGTACTGTCATAAACCAAACTGTTGAAAATATCCCAAAGTGCTTCCCATTCCTCCTGATAGGTGAGAAAATCACTGTACAGACGAATCACTTCTTTGGTGGTTCTTTTCTGAAACAGCAGGCGGATATCGGAAATCAGGGTTTCCCGCATGGAGCGGTACCCCTCCGACTCTGCCAGTGCAAACGCTCTTGTTGCCGAGCCGTTGGCACGGGAAAGTAAGCCGTCTTCAGGGATGGGTTTTCCCTCGTTTTGAAAACACAGTTTCAACTCTGCCAGAGATAAGGGAGAAAAGCGGATTTGCACCCCACGGGATAAAATGGTGGGCAAAATCATGGATAAATTGGAAGTCACAAGCACAATCACCGCATAAGAGGGCGGTTCTTCAAATACTTTTAATAAGGCATTCTGTGCCTGGACGGTCATTTTATCTGCATCGGTAATCACATAAATTTTTTTGTCAAACAAAAAGGGTTTTAAATAAATTTCGGACGTAATTTCTCTGATATCCGAAACGGAAATACTTTTTTGGGGACGGATGATTTTTACATCAGAAGTAGAAAAAAACTGCTGACAGGCATCACAGGTTCCGCAGGCCGAGTGATTCCGACAAACTATACTTTTGGCGAATTCAATTGCCAGCGTGGTTTTTCCCACACCGCTCTGTCCGTAAAAAATGTAGGCGTGACTCAGCTTCCCCGACCCAATTGCCGTGGAAAGAATTTCTTTGGGAAGTTGTTGCCCGATGACACGTTCAAACATTTCTTACCTCGCTGTGACAGCTAAAATTTCTTTTTCCCGCTGACGCATCACTTTTTTATCGTCGTCATTCATATGGTCATAGCCAAACAGATGCAAAATTCCGTGCAGTACCAGATAGCAAAGCTCTTTTTCAAAGGTATGCCCGTATTCTTGTGCCTGTTCCCGGATTTTTTCGTGAGAGATTAAAATATCGCCCAATACCACCTTGTTGGTTTCAGGGTCATAATCCCATTCGGTCAACGGATGTTCCAGCACTTCGGGAGCTTGGAAAAACAGCATGGGAAACGACAGCACATCAGTCGGTTTGTCAATCTGACGCTGTTCTTTGTTCACTTCCCGGATGGTTTCATTATCGGTTACGGTAATGCTAAGCTGTACGGGAAATGAGGGATTTACGGCTTCCAGACAGTTTTTCACAAAGGTAAGAAGCAGTTCTTCCTCTAAAAAATCTTCCAGAACCTCATTATAGAATTCTATGGTATGCATGAGCCTACACTCCGGTTTTTTAAAATTCAAAATAGGAATCCATTTAACAAATAATTTCTTCCTCACGTTTTTCGCCCAAAAAGCAGATGCCAACCACCTGGGGACCTGCATTGCAAACGATACAGGGACCGATCAGATTATTTTCCAACGCTTTTTCCTTTAAGTTTTCTTTCATCTGCCTGGTAAAGTCTTTGGAATCGTTGGAGCCGCGGAACAAAACATACTGTTTGTCTTCCCCGATGCGTTCTTTGGCAACCTGACAAAGGGCATCCATTGCCTTGGGGATTCCCCTTGCTTTCTGATAAGTCACCGAATCTCCGCGGGTTAAGCACATGATGGGTTTAATCCCCAAAAGTTCCCCGGCAATTGCCGCCGCTGTACCGATTCTGCCGGATTTTTTGGCGTATTGCAAATCAAACACGGTGAAATAGGTTTCCAGTCGGGAAAACCAATCTTCCAGATAGTTTAAAATCACTTCCACCGGCTTGTTATCATTTGCCATTTTTGCCGCCTGAAGCACCGGATAGCCGTAACAAGCGGAATAGGCCATGGTGTTAATGACATATATTTTCATCTTACAGTCGGGCATATCATTCAGAAACATTTTTCTTGCCAACTGTGCGGAATTAAAGGTAGAAGAAGCTTTCTGATTGATGGTGACAATCAGAAGGTCGGTTACGTCGTCTTTATATGCTGCTTTGATTTCGTCTAAAAATGCAAATGGCGGTACCTGTGCGGTAGAGGGAATAGACCCGTCTTCCGGTAACATGCCGTAAAATTCATCCTTGGTAAAATCATAGGCTTCTTTGTATTCTTTCTGCCCAATGGTAACCGTCATAGGAATCAGAACCACTCCGTGTTTTTGTGCGGTTTTCAAATCAATATCACTGGCGGTATCTGTAACTAATCTGATTTTTGCCATAACGAACATCTCCTGTGAGTAAAATATAGTTCAGTTTATTATACTATAGATTTGTGAAAATATCAAGAACATTTTTTAAATTTTTCCCGAAAGATACCAAACTTTGGGAAACATTTTTGGGTTTTTCGTAAAAAACAGTTGAATTTTTGAGAAACTTATAGTATAATGAAGGGTAATTACAATTTGATACTTGGAAAGGCAGTGTTCATTTATGGAAATTACAGTAACAAAAACTACAAATCCCGGTCAGAAACCCGATCAGTCCAACTTGGGCTTTGGTAAAATTTTTACTGACCATATGTTTGAAATGGAATATACCGAAGGCATCGGCTGGCACGATGCAAAAATCGTTCCTGTGCATAACTTAAGCCTGCATCCGGCTTGTATGGTATTCCACTACGGTCAGGAAATGTTTGAAGGCTTGAAAGCATATCGCGGCAAAGACGGAAAGGTGCGTCTGTTCCGCCCCGAAATGAATGCAAAACGTACCAACAACACCAATGACCGTCTCTGCATCCCCCACATTCCCGTGGAAGATTTTGTGGAAGCGGTAAAAGCGGTAGTAAAGGTGGATGAAGACTGGATTCCCACCGCAGACGGTACTTCCTTATACATTCGTCCCTTCATCATTGCAACTGACGAATTCTTAGGGGTTGCCCCCTCCAAAACCTACAAATTCATGATTATCCTTTCTCCCTCCGGAGCATACTATGCAAGCGGTCTGGCTCCGGTTGGCATCTGGATTGAAGACGAATATGTTCGTGCAGTAAAAGGCGGTATTGGCTTTGCAAAAACCGGCGGTAACTATGCGGCTTCCTTAGCAGCCCAGGTAAAAGCTCACGATGACGGTTATTCTCAGGTGCTCTGGTTAGACGGTGTGGAACGAAAATATATTGAAGAAGTTGGTGCTATGAACATCTTCTTTAAAATTGACGGCACCATCGTAACTCCCGCATTGAACGGTTCCATTTTACCCGGTGTTACCCGTGACAGCGTCATTCAGTTATGCAAAAAAATGGGTCTCCCCGTGGAAGAAAGAAAAATCAGTGCAGAAGAGCTGATTGCTGCTCAGAAAGCAGGCAAGCTGGAAGAATGTTTCGGTTCCGGTACTGCAGCGGTAATTTCTCCCGTTGGCAAGCTCCGTTACAAAGACGATGTAATGCTCATCAACAACAATGAAATCGGTCCCGTATCTCAGAAATTATACGATACCATCACCGGAATTCAGTGGGGTAAAATTGAAGATGATATGGGTTGGACTGTTGAGGTAAAATAAGTCCCAATATAAAATCAGGAGTGTAAATTATGCAGGTAAACGGCTTTAAAAAATCCGTGTTCGGCGGTCTCAAAAAAGACGAGGTGCTGACCTATCTTGAGCAGATGTCCCGTGATGTGGAAGCAAAAATCCGCAATAAGGATGACGATATCCGTGAACTGAAAAAAGAGCTTTCCGAAAAGAAAGAAAAAGTGAAGGATTTAAAGAAAGAATTAGAAGACCAGAAAGAATCCTACGAAAAGAAACTTTCCTTGCAGGAAGCGGAATATAAGGAAAAATCCGAAGAGCTAAAAGAAGCGTTCCGCAAAGAAAAGGAAGAACTGCTGGAAAAGTTAAACGATATTAAAGTACAGTTCACTTTAGAAAAAGAAAAAATCGGCAGAGCCCTTCTCACCGCAGAGGAAACTGCAAACGGCATCATTGAAAACGCCAAAAAACAGGGAGACGAAATGATTGCCGAAGCCAAGAAGAAAGCCGATATCGAAAAAGAACGTTATAAAAAGCAGAAAGCCGATGTCACCGACTTTACCTACGACATCAAAAAACTGATGGAAAAGCTGACTGCCGACTTGAAAGAACGTTTGGACTAATGAAAAAAAGACGAAATTCGTTGCTCACGGATTTCGTCTTTTTTGATACAATATGACATAGGGAAAAGAAACTCTCTGCCGTTACTGGGCAAGATAGCTCTTTAACAGCTCTTCCATAATTTCATCCCGCTCCAGTTTGGCAAGCAAAGCCCTTGCATTATTGTAGCTGGTGATGTAGGTGGGGTCGCCTGACATAATATATCCCACAATCTGATTGATGGGGTTGTATCCTTTTTCTTTTAATGATTCATATACGGAAAAAAGAATTTCACGGATATTCTTTTCGTCATCTTTCGGTAATTGGACCAATCTTGTTTCGCCCATTGGGATCATTCCTTTCCGAATCAATTTTAACCTTCTTAAGGTGTATTGACATTATAACACGGGTTTCAAAAGATTTCAACTGTTTTCACAAGAACTTCATAGAAATGAAAAAAATTTTTAAAAAAATTGTAAAAAACCTTGATTTTTGGAAAAAGATATGTTATACTGTTCGAGAATTCGCACGCGCCCTCATACAAACCCGGTGACAAAGTTAAATTTTTTCATGGCTTTGTTCGTTTGTAAGTGAAGCATTTTCAAGGCTTTGCTCGGCGCCGAGGAACAACCAGAAAGGAACATTATTATGAGCAACGTAATCTCCATGAAACAGTTACTGGAAGCAGGCGTTCACTTCGGTCATCAGACCAGAAGATGGAACCCCAAAATGGCTCCGTACATCTTCACCGAAAGAAACGGAATCTACATTATCGACTTACAGAAAACTCTGAAAAAAGTAGAAGAAGCTTACTACTTTGTCAGAGATATCGCAGCTCAGGGCGGCGAAATTCTGTTTGTTGGTACCAAAAAACAGGCTGCAGACGCTGTCAAAGCAGAAGCTGAAAGAATCGGCATGTACTATGTAAACGCAAGATGGTTAGGCGGTATGTTAACCAACTTCAAAACCATCCGCAGAAGAATTGACAGACTCTTCCAGTTAAACAAAATGGAAGAAGACGGTACCTTTGATTTACTGCCGAAAAAAGAAGTTATCAAATTAAACTTAGAAAGAGAAAAATTAGAAAAATACCTGGGCGGTATCAAAAACATGAAAAAGCTCCCCAGCGTTTTGTTTGTTGTTGACCCCAGAAAAGAAAGAAACGCTATCTTAGAAGCGAAAAAACTGCACATCCCCGTTGTTGCTATCGTTGACACCAACTGTGACCCCGATGAAGTTGACTACGTAATCCCCGGTAACGACGATGCAATCCGTGCTGTAAAACTGATTGCTGAAACCATGGCTAACGCTATGATTGAAGGCAAAGAAGGCGCAGCTGTAGCAATGGAAGAAGAAACCGACGAAGGAGCAGCTGAATAATTTAGAAACTGATTTTTATGAAAATAGGCAACCTTGCGCTTGCCTATTTTCCATATGATAAAGAAAAGGAGAATTTTATTATGGTTACACCTCAGATGGTTAAAGAATTAAGAGAAATCACCGGTTGCGGTATGATGGACTGTAAAAAAGCATTATCCGAAACCAATGGCGATATGGACAAAGCGGTTGAATTTTTAAGAGAAAAAGGCCTGGCTGCTGCTGCAAAAAAAGCAGGCAGAATTGCTGCTGAAGGTATTGTTTCTGACTTTACCTGTGACGGCGTTGGCGTTATCATCGAAGTAAACTCTGAAACCGACTTCGTTGGTAAAAATGCAGATTTCCAGACGTTTGTAAAAGATTTAGCTGAAATCGTTGCAAAAGAAAATCCCGCTGATGTTGATGCACTGTTAAAATTAGCTTACAAAGATTCCGGCATGAGCGTTGAAGAAATGTTAAGAGACAAAATCTTAACCATCGGCGAAAATATGACCATCAGAAGATTTGAAAGATATGAAGGTGCTGTTGCTACCTACATCCACGGCGGCGGAAGAATCGGTGTTATGGTTCAGGCTGAAAACGCTTTAGACGGCGATGCTTACGAAGCAGCTCGTGATGCAGCGATGCAGATTGCAGCTATCAACCCCACCTATTTAGACAAATCCACCGTTCCTCAGGAAGATATCGATAAAGAAAAGAAAATCTTAATCGAACAGATTAAAAACGATCCCAAATCTGCCGGCAAACCCGACCAGATTATTGAAAAAATGGTTATGGGCAGAATTTCCAAATTCTACACCTTAAACTGCTTAAACCAGCAGGAATTCGTAAAAGATTCCGACAAAACTGTGGAACAGTATCTGTCTTCCAAAGGCGTAAAACTGGTAAAATTTGTTCGTTTTGAAAAAGGCGAAGGCTTAGAAAAGAAAGTTGACAACTTTGCAGAAGAAGTTGCAAATATGTCCAAATAATTGTTACAATCCGAAATGGCAAGCACCAACTTCTGATGCTTGCCATTTTTACAGCACAGCCATTGGCTGTTCTTCCCGCCTTCGGCGGCGGTTCTCTCCAACTGACAGAGGACAAGCACATCTCGCAAATTGAGGATTCGTTAAAAAGGAAAAGAAACTGTTTTCTATCGGAAAGCAGAAATTATAGAGAGGATTGAAAAAAATGCAACCGATTTATAAAAGAGTATTGTTAAAAATCAGCGGCGAAGCACTGGCAGGCGAAAACGGCTTCGGCTTGGACTTTAATGTAATTGCCAACATTGGCAAACAAGTGAAAAAATGTGTGAGCATGGGTGTTCAGGTGGCCATCGTAGTAGGCGGCGGCAACTTCTGGAGAGGAAGAACCGGCGAAAATATGGACAGAACCCGTGCAGACCATATGGGGATGCTGGCAACTGCCATCAACTCGTTAGCCATTGCAGATTCTTTAGAAGCGTTGGACGTTCAGGCAAGAGTACAGACTGCCATTGATATGAGACAGATTGCAGAACCCTACATCCGCGGCAGAGCAGAACGTCATTTAGACAAGGGCAGAGTGGTTATTTTCGGTTGCGGAACCGGGAATCCCTACTTCTCTACCGACACTGCTGCAGCACTTCGTGCCGCAGAAATCGGTGCTGACGTGATTCTGTTAGCAAAAAAAGTAGATGCAGTTTACGATTCTGACCCCAATGTAAATCCCGATGCGAAAAAATTCGATACCATTTCCTACATTGACGTATTAAACAGAGGATTGGGCGTTATGGATTCCACTGCAACCTCGTTATGTATGGATAATCATATTCCCATTCATGTATTCGGATTGCAGCAACCGGAAAATATTGTGAAGGCGATTACCGGCGAAACCATCGGAACACTGGTAAAATAACGGCTCGATAAATGGCGTAGCATCCGTGAATCTCACCGTTCGCAGTACACAAAGTACAGCTTCAGGTTCGATTTCCGAATGCTACATCCATTTCTCATTGCCTTAGGTAGCGGAAACCCACGAAAACCAAAGGTTTTCATATCGCATTGCATAGCAATATATCGCTTCTGAAAGAAATATCGCATACGAAGTATATATCGCGTTGCGAAGCAAACATTCATGATTCATTTAAAACCGTAAGGATTTGCTCCTAAAATCCTTACGGTTTTTCAAGGAAAAAAATGGTGAAAAACCAAGAAAAAATGGTTGACAATCAGCCTTAGAAATGATACAATAGAGAGAAAGAAATTTGAGGAGAAAAAATCTCCCATGTTTAACAAAATTTTGCCGGAGTCCTTTGGGATTTCGGAAAAAATTTTACCCATTTTTAGGAAAAACCGCTGTTTTTCGGTCTTAATTCCCCAAAAAACGGTTATGATACAGTCAACGTGAAAGGATGTGCGCTCACATGAAAGAGATGTACTTAATTCTGGAAAACAAAACAGTTTTTCGGGGCAAAAGCTTTGGTGCTTACCGGGAAGCGGTAGGCGAACTGGTGTTTTCCACCAATATGCTCGGATATATGGATACTCTGACCGATCCTGCCAATTTCGGTCAGCTTGTGATTTCCACCTTCCCCGAAATGGGTTGTCACGGCACCATTGCAGAAGAAATGGCAGGAGCAAAGGCGTCCTGTTTTGGTTATATTGTAAAAGATTGGTGTCAGGCACCGTCCAACTGGCGTTTGGAGGGCGATCTTGACACTTTTTTAAAGGAAAAAGACATCCCCGGCATTTACGGCATTGATACCAGAAAATTAACCAAAATGGTGCGGGATGCCGGCACGATGAACGCTAAAATTTCGTTTACTGCTGATTTTACTGACGATATTGCAAGTTATAAAATTGTGGATGCGGTAAAATCCGTTTCCGTTTCCGAAAAAGAAACCCTTTCGGGCAATGATTCCAAATACAATGTGGTCATGTGGGACTTCGGTGCCAATCACAATATGGTGAAAGCATTTTTGGATGCCGGCTGTGATGTGACCAAGGTTCCCTATAACACCCCGGCGGAAGAAATTATCAAATTAAATCCCGACGGTGTGATTTTATCCGGCGGTCCCGGCAACCCCACCCAGTTAACTGACGTGATTACCGAAATCCGTCAGTTAAAAGACATTCCCACCCTGGGAATCGGGTTGGGACATCAGCTTTTGGCATTGTCTCAGGGAGCAAAAATGGAACAATTGAAATTCGGCCACCGGGGTGCATCCGTTCCGGTTCGTAACGAAACCACCGGCAAGGTGTATATTTCCTCTCAGAATCACAGCTATCAGGTCGTGAATGATTCGGTAGAGGGATTTGGTAAAATCTCTTACCGCAACGTAAACGACGGCACCTGCGAGGGAATCGACTATGCAAACATCCCTGCGTTTTCGGTGCAATTTAATATTGAAAGCTTCTCTGAGCCTATGAATCCCGGCTTTTTGGTGGGCAGATTTACAAAGATGATGGAGGATAGAAAAAATGCCGTTAAATAAAGAAATCAAAAAAGTTTTAGTTATCGGTTCCGGTCCCATTGTCATCGGTCAGGCAGCAGAGTTTGACTATGCCGGCACTCAGGCGTGCCGTGCGTTAAAAGAAGACGGGCTGGAAGTTGTTTTGGTGAACTCCAACCCTGCAACTATTATGACCGACAGTAAGATGGCGGACAAAATCTACATTGAACCCTTAACCTTACCGGTTATCAAACGTATTATCGAAAAAGAAAAGCCGGACAGCTTGCTCTCCACCTTAGGCGGTCAGACAGGCTTAACTCTGTCGATGCAGCTGGCAAAAGAAGGCTTTTTAGACAAACATAACGTAAAACTCTTGGGTGCCAATCCGGAAACCATCGACAAGGCGGAAGACCGCCAGATGTTTAAGGATATGATGGAAAAAATCAATCAGCCGGTCATTCCCTCCAAGGTGGTAACTACCCTGGAAGATGCCCTGGAGTTTGCTCATTCCATCGGCTATCCGTTAATCATCCGTCCTGCCTTTACCTTAGGCGGTACCGGCGGCGGTATTGTAAACAACGAAGAAGAAATGATTGAGATTACCACCAACGGTCTGCGTCTTTCTCCCATTACGCAAGTTCTGGTAGAAAAATGTGTGTCCGGCTGGAAGGAAATCGAATTTGAAGTCATCCGTGACAGTAAGGGCAACTCCATCACCGTCTGCAGTATGGAAAACTTAGACCCCGTTGGGGTTCACACCGGGGACTCTATCGTAATCGCTCCGGCAGTTACCCTGTCGGATTACGAATATTCCATGTTACGGCGTGCCGCTTTAGACATTTTGAATGAATTAAAAATCGAAGGCGGCTGTAACTGTCAGTTTGCCTTAAATCCCAACAGCTTTGAATATGCGGTAATCGAGGTGAACCCCAGAGTTTCCCGTTCCTCCGCATTGGCGTCCAAAGCCACCGGTTATCCCATTGCCAAAGTTGCGGCAAAAATTGCCATTGGCTATCAGCTGGATGAAATTTTAAATGCGGTTACCGGCAAAACCTATGCCTGCTTTGAACCTGCCATTGACTATGTGGTAGTTAAATTCCCCAAATTCCCCTTTGATAAGTTCGTATACGCAAAACGTGATTTGGGAACTCAGATGAAGGCAACCGGGGAAGTTATGGCAATCGGGGCAACCTTTGAAGAAGCCATTATGAAAGCTGTCCGCGGGGCAGAAATCTCCAAAGATTCCATGCGTCATAAAGATTTGGTAGGTCTGTCGGACGATGTGATTTTTGAAAAATTATCTCAGTGTAACGACGAACGGATTTTTGTGGTATATGAAGCCATCACCCGCGGCGTATCCATTGACACCATCTATGACATCACCAAAATTGACCGTTGGTTCTTGTCTAAGCTTTACAATCTCTATCAGATGGAATGTCGCTTAAAAGAAGAAACCTTAACAAAAGAACTTCACTTAGAAGCAAAGAAAATGGGCTTTTTGGATCAAGTGATTGAAAAACTTTCCGGTCAGAAAGTGCCGGAAAAAATCTACGCTTCCTATAAAATGGTAGACACCTGTGCAGGGGAATTCAATGCGCAGACCCCCTACTTCTATTCTTCCTACGAAGAAGCCAACGAAGCAAGAGAGTTTATCGACAATAATCCCACCGACAAAAAGACCATTATCGTATTCGGTTCCGGTCCCATCCGTATCGGTCAGGGGATTGAGTTTGACTATGCCTCCGTACATTGTGTATGGGCACTGCAGGAAGCAGGCTATGAAGTGGTGATCGTAAACAATAACCCTGAAACCGTTTCCACCGACTTTGACACTGCAAACCGTCTGTATTTTGAACCCTTAAATCCCGAAGATGTGATGAACGTCATCCATACCGAACAGCCTTACGGCGTAGTAGTTGCATTTGGTGGCGGTACTGCCATCAAGCTGACCAACTTCCTGCAGGAAAACGGGGTCAGAATCTTAGGTACCAGTGCAGACAGCATTGATATGGCAGAAGACAGAGAACGTTTTGACGATCTTTTAGAAAGACTGAATATTAAAAGACCGCAAGGTTTTACAGTATTAACCGAAGAAGAAGCATTGGAAACTGCCAACCGCATCGGTTATCCCGTATTGATTCGTCCCTCCTACGTATTGGGCGGTCAGAATATGATTATCGCATGGAACGACAGTGATACCCGTGAATATATGAAAATTATTCTTCACGGTCTGGACGAAAACCCCATCTTGATTGACAAGTATCTGATGGGTACCGAAATTGAAGTGGATGCCATTTCCGACGGGGAAGATATTTTAATCCCCGGTATTATGGAACATATTGAACGTGCAGGGGTACACTCCGGTGACTCCATTGCAGTATATCCGGCATTTAACTTAGATGTCCCGATGATTCAGAAAATCATTGATTCCACCAAGAAGCTGGCAATTGCGTTAAACACCAAAGGCCTGGTAAACATTCAATATCTGGTATATGATAACGAACTGTATGTCATCGAAGTAAATCCCCGTTCGTCAAGAACCGTGCCTTACATCAGCAAGGTAACCAAGGTTCCCATGATTGATCTGGCAACCCGTGCAATGCTGGGCGAAAAACTAAAAGATATGGGTTACGGCACCGGTCTTTATAAAAATTCTCCCTATGTGGCTGTCAAAGTACCCGTATTCTCCTTTGCGAAACTGTTGGGCGTTGATATTCACTTGGGACCTGAAATGAAATCTACCGGGGAAGTATTGGGAATCGGTGCAAACTTAGAAGAAGCGCTGTATAAAGGCTTAATCGGAGCCGGCTATCAGCTCCATAAAAAAGGCGGTGTATTCATTTCCGTAAGAAATTCCGACAAAGCAGAAGTCTACGGCGTGGCAAAAGGATTCCACGATTTAGGATTCACCGTATATTCTACCCATGGCACCGCAAAAGTGCTGTCCGATGCAGGTCTTCCTGTCATCCCTGTGGATAAGATTCACGAAAATGCAGACAACAATACCTTAACCTTAATCGAAAGCGGAAAAGTGAACTTTGTGGTTTCTACCTCCGCAAAAGGCAGACTGCCGGAACGTGACAGCGTAAAAATCAGAAGAAAAGCAGTAGAACGAAGCGTTCCCTGCTTCACCTCCATTGATACTGCAAATGCTGTTATCAATTCCATGAAAGGAAAATATTCCGAACAGAGTATTGAAATCGTGGATATCAACAATATGCGGGAAGAAAAAATTGCAGTAGAATTCACCAAAATGCAGAGCTTGGGCAATGACTATATCTATTTTGACTGCTTAGATAAACAGATTGATAACCCGGAAGCTTTGGCAATCCGCCTTTCCGACCGTCATTTCGGCATCGGTGCAGACGGTGCGGTAGTCATTGAAGCCTCCAAAACCGCAGATGCGAAAATGAGAATCTTCAATTCCGACGGTACCGAAGGCAGAATGGGCGGAAACGCCATCCGTTGCGTCGGTAAATATCTGTATGATAAGGTCATTGTTCCCCGTGAAGATATGGAAATTGAAACCTTAAGCGGTGTGAAAAAGTTAAAAGTTTACACCATGGAAGGGGAAGTAGTGGCAGCTCGTGTGGATATGGGCAAGGCAGAAACCAAACCCGATCTGATTCCTGTGGTTTCCGGGAAGGAAATCGTGAAAAACGAACCCATCACCGTAGCAGGGGAAACCTTCAATATCACCTGTGTGGGTGTTGGAAATCCCCATGCGGTCGTATTTACCGATAACTTAGATACCGTAAACTTAGAAAAAATCGGTCCCGAACTGGAACATCATCCCATGTTCCCCGACAGAGTCAATGTGGAATTTGTGAATGTAATTGACAAAAACACCTTAAAAATGCGTGTTTGGGAACGGGGTATCGGCGAAACCTTAGCTTGCGGTACCGGTGCCTGTGCAGCAGCCGTTGCGGCAATCTTAAACGGATTCTCAGAAAAAGAGACCGATATTACCGTCAAACTCCCCGGTGGAGATTTGAAAATCCGCTATACCGATGAAACCATTCAGATGACCGGACCGGCAGTAAAATCCTTTGAAGGAACCATTTCTTTCTAATACCCTAAAAAAGCGATTGAACCGTCTTACAAGTCCAAAATAAACGAAAAGGAAGAAATTCATCAAACGACGAATTTCTTCCTTTTTTGATGCCTTTTTTACAATTCTTTCCTCAGGAAGAAGGACTCTCTCTCATGCTGTAGTTTCCGGACATAATTTAAGACCTCCTGTTGTATCTTTCTTTTACAACAAGAGGTCTTTTTTTCTATGGTCGGTCGTTACCGGACTGATTGAATTTCGTCTTAGAGGTCAAAATCTTTGTCGGTAAATTCCAAAACGATTTCAGTATGAATGGATTCGCCGGGTTCTAAGAATTTTAATTCTCCGTTTTCACGCATGGTTTTTCTGCCGATGGGCCAAGCGTTACCGGGTTCCAAGCCCAGCACGTATTCATATTCACCCATCATTTTCCATTCGGTTAAGAAGGGAAGAGAATCTTTGGTGAAGGTCATGGTGAAGCCTACCTTGGCATCGGGGTTATACATACCGATTTTTGCTTTGCCGTTTTCTTCTTTCACGTCATAGAGATAACACTCTTCCGAGAAACCTGCCTGGGGTTTTTCCATGGTTTTTCTCATATCATATTTGGGTTGAAACCGTTCTAAGGTAGGTTTGCTGGAAATTTCGGGAATCATGACTTTTGCAGTTTCAGAAAGCAGAGGATATCCTAAATTGATATGATATAATACCTGACTGGGTGCCGTTTTGTTGCCGATATTGGTAATCACATCTGCTAAGATAATTTTGTTTTCGGTTTTGGAAATTTTGTAGGTACGTTTCATCTGGGTGTGGCAAGCAAATAAGGATGCTTCGGTAACGGTTGCTTCCACAATGATTTCCTCTTCGGTTTCGTAGTAATTGTAGCTGTCACAGGGAGTATTGCTGATTAACCCGTGCATGGGGGTGCTTTCTCCGTCATCTTCCACGGAACCGCCCACAGCAGTCAAACCGCAAGTCGTCATAAACCCTGCAAAAAAGTTCTGCAGGAACCCTTTTCCCTTGGAATCGTCATACAGACCGGGTGCTACATAACCTGCCGGAGAAAACCAGCCTAAGTTTACCCCTTTATAGGATAAACGGGACATATCCATACATCTGTCACACACTAAAGTCAGGTCGATGTCTTTGGTGTTTTTAATCTGCAAAAGGTTCATTCCTTTTCCTTTGCCTTTTGCTAAGGTTACTTCTTCGATCCCACCCAGCTGAGAGGGATGACCAATATACTTGTTCATAGTAAATTCTCCTTTTTTAAAATTTTCAATTTCATGGCTTCCCCTTGTGGGGAAGCTGTCACGAAGTGACTGATGAGGTGTCTGAATGTCTTAAAATATCCTGACAGACACCATTCAATTTTTTTCTTTTCATTCCCGTGTTACCGTTCGATAAAGCCTATTTTTTTATAAACTTTTCTTAAAATCTTACGGGACGCAAGCTGTGCTTTTTCGGCACCGGCTTTATAAATCTGCTCTAAGTATGCTTTGTCACCCTGAAGTTTAAGATATTTTTCACGGACGGGGCGTAATTCCTCTACCACACATTCTGCCACATCGCCTTTGAAAATTCCATAGTTTTTGCCTTGATATTCCGCTTCAATTTCCTCGAAGGATTTGCCGGTGATGGCACCCATAATGCTCATTAAGTTTTCAATGCCCTCTTTGCCTTCGCCGCGGCAGATTTTCATATCGCTGTCGGTTACAGCGGACTTGATTTTTTTCACAATGGCATCTGGTTCATCGGTCACGGTGATATAAGCTTTGGGGTTTTCATCCGACTTGGACATTTTCTTGGTGGGTTCCTGTAAGCTCATAATTTTTGCACCGGTTTTAGACAGATACCCTTCGGGAACGATGAAGGTATCCCCGTAGTGATTGTTAAAACGGATGGCAAGATCTCTTGCCAGTTCCAGATGTTGCATCTGGTCAATGCCCACCGGTACTAAATCGGTACCGTAAAGCAGAATATCTGCTGCCATCAGCACCGGATAGGTGAACAAACCGGCACCGATGGATTCGTTCTGTTTGTTTTTGGTTTTATCTTTAAACTGGGTCATATGGGAAAGCTCGCCCATATAGGAATTACACATTAACACCCAGGCTAATTCTGCATGAGCAGGGTTATGGGACTGCATAAACATAATGTTTTTTTCCGGGTCTAATCCGCAGGCAATATACTGAGTTAAAAAGTCTAAGCACCGTTTTCTTAAATCTGCCGGATTCTGACGGACGGTAATGGCGTGCATATCTACCACGCAGTAAGCACAGTCATATTCATCCTGGAGTTTCACCCAGTTTTTTAATGCACCGATGTAGTTACCGATGGTAATATGTCCGGAGGGCTGAATGCCCGAAAAAATTCGTTTTTTTCTTTCGATCGTTTCCATTTTCTTTGCTCCTCGTCTCTGTTAGGATCATCCGAATGGTAGGGACAGATGCCCACATCTGTCCGCTTCCTTTGTCTCTTACCACGGGACGGTGTGGGCACCATCCCCTACAGTTTTGGGGTTTTTGTTTCCCTTACAGATTTTCTTTTAATACTTCTGCTAAAATGCCGATACCCTCGATAATTTTATCGTCAGTCATGGTGGAATAATTTAAGCGGAAGCAGTTACAGGGTTTACTCATATCGGTCATAAAATTGGAACCCGGCACAAATGCCACATTCTTTTCCACGCCTTTTTTCACAATGCCTGCCGCATCAATCCCTTCCGGTAAGGTACACCAGATGAATAAGCCCCCTTCCGGACGAGTATATTTCACAAAATCGGGGAAGTGTTTATCCATTTCGGATAACATCAGTTCACACTGATGTCCGTAGAGTTCTCTTGCTTTTGCAATATGTGCATCAATATCACAGGTTTTTAGCCATTCGGATGCAATTACCTGAGTTAACAGGTTGGTATGCACGTCGTTGACTTGTTTTGCAACCACCATTTTTTCCATAATTTCGGGAATCCCGTGGGTGAATCCAAGTCTTAAGCCGGGTGCCAAAATTTTGGAGAAGGAACCGAAATACATCACCGCATTTTCTGTATCCATAGATTTTAAAGTGGGTACGTTTTCTCCTTTGAACCGAAGTTCGCCATAGGGATTATCTTCAAAAATCACCACATTGTACTGATATGCCAAAGAAAGCAGTTTTTTTCTCTTTTCTAAACTCATAGTAATGCCGGTGGGATTCTGGAAGGTGGGAATCACGTAAATAATACGGACTCTGTCATCTGATTTTAAAATCTCTTCCAGTTTATCCAGATTCATCCCGTCATCTTCCACGGGGACGCCTTTTAATACAGCCCCATAGGTACGAAATGAGTTCAACGCCCCGATAAAGCTGGGTTCTTCCACAATGATGGTATCACCGGGGTTTAAAATACTTTTGACTGCCAAATCCAACCCCTGCTGACCGCCGGTGGTGATGATGGTATTCGAGCCTTCCCGGTAGATGCCTTGTTTTTTCAGTCTGGCTTCTACCTGTTCAATCAAAGGAGTATACCCCTCGGTAATGCCGTACTGCAAGCATAAAGAGGGCATTTCGGTTAATACCTTCTGTGCAATCTCTTTGATTTCTTCCACAGGGAAGGTTAACGGAGAGGGATTTCCTCCCGCAAAGGAGATGATGCCGGGTTTTGCCATGGTTTTAAACATTTCACGGATGGCAGAGCCTTGCATCGTTTTCATTGTGTCGGAAATATGATATTTCATGTTTGGTCTTCCTTTCTTACGCAACGTGGTTTCTATAGTTCATTTGGATAGTAGGTTTTGATTGCCTGCAGAGCTGCCTGCTTTTCCGCTTCTTTTTTGGTTTTGCCCTCGCCCTCACCAAGCACTTTTCCCATATGGGAAACCTGGCTGACAAAAAATTTGTCATGGTCGGGACCTTCAGACTTCACCAGTTCATAAACCAGATCCACCTTAGAATCCTTTTGCACCAATTCCTGAAGCTTGGACTTGGAATCCAGCACATTTCGGTTTTTTACGGTATCTGCCACCGCATCCCGCATTAAACGAAGCACCACTTCTTTGGCGGTAGCAAAATCGCTGTCTAAAAACACCGCACCGAAAATAGCTTCCAGCGTGTCTGACGTGGTAGAATCCAGTTTTTCAATTCCCAATAGCTTTTCTCCGTTTCCGATTAACAAAAACCGGGGAATCTCTAAAGAATTTGCCACAATAGCCAAGGATTTTTCACAAACCACAGATGCTTTTAATTTGGTTAACTCCCCTTCTTTCACGTCGGGAAGCAGTTTGTAAAGCTCCTCGGCAATTGTTAAGCCTAACACCGAATCTCCCAAAAATTCCAACCGCTGATTATACTCCTTTAAGTTATGCTCCACTGCATAGGACCGGCGGGTCAACGCGGTGCGAAGCAGTTCTTTATTTTGAAATGTGTAACCGATTTTTGTCTCCATTTTTTTCCCTCCTTTCTGTGAAAATATCATTGTAGGGACAGATGCCCACATCTGTCCGCTGTTTTGGAATGGTAACACGGGACGATGAGGGCATCGTCCCCTACAGTTTTATTTTTAAAAAGTTTTTCAGTAGCTTTAACCCTGTTTTTCCGCTTTTTTCCGGATGAAACTGGGTTAAAAACACATGTTCTCTCTGATAGGCACAGTCAAAGGGAATCCCGTATTCAGAAGTGGCAATCACTTCTTCCCGGTTTTTGGCTTCTAAATAATAGCTATGCACAAAATAGAAATAGTCATCGGGTAAATCGCAAAACAAGGGACTTTCCTTATGGGTAATCCGATTCCATCCAATCTGGGGTACTTTTTTGCAGAGTTCCACGGGGAACTTCTTAATGTTACCGGGGAAAATGCCAAGTCCGGGCAATTCGCCCTCTTCAGATGTTTCAAAACACATCTGAAGTCCCACACAGATGCCTAAAAAGGGAGTCTTTTGATCGATGACTTCATAAACGGTTTCAATTAAACCGGACTGTCTGATACTTCCCATGGCATCATCAAAGCTACCCACACCGGGTAAAATCACGTGGTCGGCAGAACGAATTATTTCTTTATCTGAGGTAATTTGTACCTCATTGGTAAACTGTTTTAAGGCATTGGAAACCCCAAACAGATTTCCTGCGCCATAGTCAATAATTGCAATCATAGGTGCCTCTTCTAACTTATTCAATCACTGCCTTTAAGTTTTCAATCATCGGCAGGATTTGTTTTTTCATTTTCATGCTGACTTTATTGATAATCAGACGTGCAGACAGCTGACATACTTCTTCCAGCACGCCAAGTCCGTTTTCTTCTAATGTTTTGCCCGATTCCACAATATCCACAATCACGTCAGACAATCCTACAATGGGTGCCAGCTCGATGGATCCGTTTAATTTGATGATATCGGGAGACTGTTTTTTCACATCTTTAAAGTAGGCTCTGGCAATGTTGGGATACTTAGTGGCAACTTTTAAGGAAGATACCCGGCTTTGTAATTTTTCTCTTGCTGATTCGGGACCGCAGACACACATTCTGCATTTGCCGAAATTTAAGTTCAATACTTCATAAAGGCTTCTGCCCTCTTCTAAAATCGTATCTTTCCCTACAATGCCGATATCTGCAGCACCGTATTCCACATAACAGGGAACATCAGATGCTTTTACCAGAATATATTTGATTTTACCGACTTCATCGGTAAAAATCAGTTTTCTGCCTTTGTCCTCCAGGCAGGAAATATCATAGCCTGCTTTCCCGAAAATTTCTGCGGCATAATCCCCCAGACGGCCTTTTGCCAATGCAACTGTAATATAATTCAATTTATTCTCCCTCTCTTTCACCATTAACAATCACAGACAAACCGGCTTTTCTTAATTCTTTGGCTTTTTGAATCATTGCTTTTTTATCTTCACCGGATAATATTTCGTCTGCTTTGGGAGCTTGATAAGAAATCACATGGCTCATCCCATCCATCAAACGGTTGATATAGATTGCAGAACCGGTTGCAGGGATTTCTTTGCCGAAACGGGAAATCAGCTTATCATACCGACCTCCGCCGGCCACGGGAAATCCTACTCCCTGATGGAAGATTTTAAAAATCATTCCGGTATAGTAATCCATATTTTTATTCATACCCAAATCAAAGGTAATATAGTTTTCATAGCCGTAATAAGAAAGATAAGTGTAAATTTCCAAAAGGTCAGTCAACGCTTTTTTGGACTGGTCGGGAAGTCTTTTCTCTAACATTTCATCTAAAACTTCTTTCCCGCCGAACAGAGTAGGTAATCGTAAAATAATATCTTTAATAGATTCCTCCAAGGTAACACTCTTAAGAACCTCTTCCATGGAAAGGATATCTTTTTTTACCATCAGATCGTTGATTTCTTCCTGAAGTTCTTCCGATAAATGACTTTCCGACAAAAGACCTCTGACAAAATTCACATTGCCCAATTCCACCATAAAATCGGCAGCACCGGCATCCAGCAGTGCATTTACCGTCACAGCAATGACTTCCGCATCATAAAAGGTGCCTGTTTCTCCCAGAAGCTCGATGCCTGCCTGGGTAAATTCGTTCTGTCTGCCTCCTTTGGTGGGGTCAGAAAAACGGTAGACATTCCCAAGATAAGATGCTCTGACCGGAAGCTGGTCAAATAACTTGGTTGCAGCTACTCTGGCAATGGGCATCGTCATATCGGGACGTAAGGACACGACAGCGCCGTTTCTGTCTACCAAACGGTATAAGCCGTCTGCATCGGAAAACACACTGTCATACTCCATTAAGGGAGTTTCCAACGGAAAATATCCATAGGACTCAAAACATCCCATAATACTTTCTTCCGTCTGATGTTTGAACCGGCACTCCGAAAATAAAATATCGTTGGTACCTTCTAAAGTTAATGCTGTTTTTTTCATAGCGATATGACGACTCCTTTGTTTTTGACTGACACTTCTCTCTTTGAAAACGGTTGGATCAAACAACTAATCTTTCAAACGAACGGGAAGCACCATATAGATAAAATCGTTTCGGTCGGTTCCCCGTAAAATGCAAGGGCTTAAATGATTGGAAAAATCCATCATAATTTCCTCGGTTTCCGAAGCTTTTAACGCATCCAGCACAAATTTATGGTTGAAACCGATTTCTAAATCAGCACCGTCTTTTTCAATGGAAATTTCATCCTGTGCCTGACCGATTCTGGAAACGGTATTTAATTTCATCTGATTTGCTGTCATGGTCATACGGATGGGGGCTTTATTGTCTGCAGTAATCAGCAAAGAAGCACGTTCCAATGCGTCTACCAAATCACGGGTTACTACTTTTACTTTGATTTCCGCATTTTTGGGGATAATCTGCTGATAGTTAAAGAATTCTCCATCAATGAGTCTGGTATAGAATTCATAATTTTCAATTTTCACCAATGCTTTTTTGTGACCGAATTCAATCACCGTTTCTTCCTGGGAATCGGTCAGAATTTTAAGAAGTTCATTTAAACTCTTTCCGGGAATGATGAAGGAACGATTTTCTCCGGTCGGATCAATTTCTTCTTTTCTGACTGCCATACGGTATCCGTCTAAGGTAACAACGGTCAGTTCGTTATCTTTTACTTCAAACAAGGCACCGGTAAAGGTGATTTTGGTATCCTGGGTACCGATGGAGAACAGAGTTTTTTTAATCAGCTCTTTTAATTTATTCTCTTTGATTTTGACAGAAAACTCACAGTTCATATCTTCCACCACCGGGAAGGGTTCAGCTTCCATTGCCACAATTTCATATTTGGTGGAACCGCTTTTGATTACGGTATTTAAATTTTCCATAATTTCCACGGTTACCAGACCTTCCGGCATGAGACGAACCATATCAAAGAAGGTTTTGGCGTTGAGTACTCCAACTCCTTCTTCCATGATATCTGCTTCCATTCTTGCTTTGATGGCAATTTCGGTATTGTTACCGATTAAGGTCAGCATTCCGGAGGAAGCATGCAGATAAACCCCCTCCAGCTGTGCAACTGCCGCTTTGGGAGATACTGCTTTTAATACAATAGATAAATTCTCTAACAGAACTTCTCGTAAACAGTTAAATTTCATCGGTTAACTTCCTTTCTCGAATTTTTTTTGATTCTCTCTTTCTTTCAAGGGGCAAAGCAAAAAAGTTCGGATGCGATAGATAAATAAATAGTAAAGTATAAAAAAGGAAAACAGTGTTATTAATAGGGCGTGTGGAAATGTTGAAAACCGTCGAATTCTTTTTGTTACCAACCTTTTTTGGTGTTGATAAAGATGAAAATAACTTGTGCATAAAATTGTTCTTTTCCACATAGCATAGTAGGGGGAATTTTTTTCCACACCCATTCGACAGAAATTCCCTGTGGATTTGTGTAATCTTTTGTGGGATTTTTAAAACACCGGAATTTCCCACTGTTGATAACGTTCAACTTTTCCATAGGAATTCCAAACAATTCCACGAAAGTTATACACAAAACTGTTTATAAAGCATTTTTGTGTCACGTGATTTAAGGGTAATTCATAAATAATTTTTTTATAAATATCAGTATGAAAATGGTGATAATGGTTAACCAATAAAACACCCGTAATATTAAATTCAGATTTTCGTACCAAAATTTTTTTAAAAAATAAAATAATTTCATCTTACATCGTAACAGATAATAGAAAAAAACAATGGCTGTGTTAGTCTACCAGAAGACCGGTGATTTCTTCGATAATGGTATCAATGTAGGCATCTGTCTGTCTGGTTTCTTTGATTTTTTCAATGGAATACATTACGGTAGAATGGTCTCTTCCGCCAAATTCTTCCCCGATTTTGGGTAAGCTCATTTCCAATACTTCTCTTGCTAAAAACATGGCAACCTGACGGGCTTTTACAATTTCTTTCTTTTTGGAAGAAGATTTTAACAGCTGGGGGTCGATGTTAAAGTAACCTGCAGTTTCCACCATAACGGTTTCAATTCCGGGTTTTACTTTTTTATTGTCCGCAATAATAACTTTAATCACATCTTCCGCAATTTCACGGGTGATTTCCTGTTTGGATAATTTGGTCATTGCCACCAGACGGGTAAAAATACCTTCCAGTTCACGGACATTGGATTTGATTTTTGATGCAATAAACTGGATAATTTCATCCTCAAGGGGGAAGTCCTCTTCCTCGGTTTTTTTCTTTAAAATGGCGATTCTGGTTTCTAAATCCGGAGCATTGATATCACACATTAATCCTGCTTCAAAACGGGTTCTTAAGCGTTCTTCCAGGGTTCTGATATCTTTGGGAGGACGGTCAGAGGATAATACAATCTGTTTATCATTATGATATAAATGATTAAAGGTATGGAAGAATTCTTCCTGGGTTCCTTCTTTCCCTCCGATAAACTGAATATCGTCAACCATCAGCACATCAATGTTACGCAGCTTGTCCCGAAAGGTGGTATTCTGTCCGGATTTAATGGAGTCGATAAACTCATTGGTAAAGGATTCTGAAGTTAAGTACAACACCTTCTTTGTGGGGTCGTTTTCTTTGATGCGGTTTCCGATTGCATGGAGCAGATGGGTTTTTCCCAGTCCAACACCCCCGTAGATGAATAAGGGGTTATAATTTTCTGCCGGACTTTCTGCAACTGCAACTGCTGCAGCATGTGCAAACCGGTTGGATTCCCCGATAACAAAGTTAGAAAAGGTATATTTTTTATTTAACGTGGAGGGTTCTTCCTCCATGGTATTGAACCGGTCTAACACCGAAGGAGTATTTTTTCTGTCATCTACAATAAAATCATATTCGGTCAGTTTTCCCTGAGAAGCGGTTACGACAGCACTTTTTACCAGTTCTTTATATTTTTTTAAGATCATATCACGGGTATATTCAATGGGAACCCGTAAGTACAGGATATCATTTTCTATCTTTTCCGGTGTAACGGAATGGAACCAGGTGCTGTATGCCACCGGAGAAATTTCGTTTTTTATTATGTCAACTACCTTTTGGTAGAGTTCATCCGTGGAAAACAAGCGATTTCACCTCATTTTTTCTATTATTCCACATTTTCTGTGGAAAAAATTTTCAATTACTGTGGAAAACCTATCTGCTCAAATATAGGGTTTTCCTCGTTTTTTGGTTTACATAATAATTAGAAAAATAATTTTTATTTTTTTTCAGTTTCCCTCTTGACATCTTTTAGTATTCGGGAAACTACGGATTGTTTCCTTTACGTATTGGAACACGTGAGGATAGGACGGATCGTCTCTCTTACATATTGCAACACGCGAGGATAGGACGGATTGTTTTTTTAGAATTCGGGACACTATGGAATATTTTTTTTAGAATTCGGGACACTATGGAATGTTTCTCTTACGTATTGGAACACATAAGAATAAAGGAATTTTTTTAGAATTCGGGAAACGACGGATTGTTTCCTTTACGTATGGGAACACGTAAGAATCAAGAATTCTTTCTCTTAGGTTACGCAACACGTGAGGATCACAAATTTCCTCCCTTAGGTTTGCAAAACAGGTTTGTAGGGGCGTTGATCAGCCACCTGTTGTATGGGGACTAAAACCTATGATAATCCCTCGTAGGGGACGATGCCCACATCGTCCCGATGGATGGATATCAAATGATTTTTTCTGTGATGTTACAAAAATCTTAACGAATGACATCAGTGCCCATATATTTTCTTAATACTTCAGGCACCGTAACAGAACCGTCTTCGTTCTGATAGTTTTCTAAAATTGCGGCAACCGTTCTTCCCACAGCCAGTCCGGAACCATTTAAGGTATGGCAAAGCTGGGGTTTTGCATTGATATCTTCTTTGAATTTGATGTTGGCTCTTCTTGCCTGATAATCCACAAAGTTGGAGCAGGAAGAAATTTCTACATATCTGCCGTAGCTGGGCATATAAACTTCCAAATCATAGGTCATCGCAGAAGAGAAGCCTAAATCACCGGAGCATAACAGAACCACACGGTAGGGAAGTCCCAACAGCTGAAGCAAGCGCTCTGCATCATTGGTTAGGGATTCTAACTCCTCAAAAGAGGTTTCGGGGGTGGTGAATTTCACCAGCTCTACTTTATTGAACTGATGCTGACGGATTAAGCCTCTGGTATCTCTGCCTGCACTTCCCGCTTCTGCTCTGAAGCAAGCGGAATATGCACAATATTTGATGGGCAGATCTTCTTTTTTCATGATTTCATCCCGATGCAGATTGGTTACGGGAACTTCTGCGGTAGGAATCATGAAGTAGTCGCAGTTTTTTAAGGAGAAAGCATCTTCCTCAAATTTGGGAAGCTGACCGGTACCGGTCATGGATGCACGGTTTACCATATAGGGCGGTAAAATTTCGGTATAGCCGTTTTCGGTGTGGGTGTCTAAAAAGAAGCTAATCACTGCCCGTTCTAATTTTGCACCTAACCCACGGTATACGGTGAATCGGGAACCTGTAATTTTTGCACCTCTTTCAAAATCCAGAATTCCTAAATTTTCCCCGATGTCCCAATGGGGTTTGAACGGAAAATCAAATTCTCTGGGAGTGCCCCATTTTCTGATTTCTTTGTTATCTTCATCAGAATTGCCGTCGGGAACGCAGTCGGCAGGAGTATTGGGAATTTTTAATAAGGCAGTCTGCAATTCTTCCTGAATTTCTGCCAGTTCTTTATCCATTCCTTTAATCTGTTCCGACAGCTCTTTCATTTCCTGGAAAATAGGAGCGACATCTTTTCCTTCTTTTTTCAGTTTGGGAATTTCTTTGGAAACGGTATTCTGCTTCATTTTCAAATTTTCTGCAGTATAGGTTAAGCTTCTTCTTTTTTCGTCTAATTCATAAACCTTTTCCAACAGCGAGAGGTCAGCTTTTTTAATGGTAAGCAGTCGTTTTACTTCTTCTTTTTCATCTCGAATTCGTTTTAAGTCCAGCATATTTTTTTCTCCTTATTTCTCTTTCACAGAGCATCCTGTTTTTTTTACAGGATGTCAATTACATATTATAGTATATATTTCCACATTCGTCAAGGCAAATAGGAATTTTTTACTTGGTTTTTTGATTCCTTTTTTTCTCTTTGTTTTTCTCAGCGAAAACAAACAAAACCGCAAAAGAATCCCTTTTTAAAAATTTTTCTTCTATATTTTAGGGTAATTTTCGGAACAAAAATCAATTCTTTCTTACACCAATTGGTCGATGATACGCTGTAAATCATCCTGGGAGTAATATTCAATTTCAATTTTACTTTTGATTTTTCCGCTTTTAATCTGTACCTTGGTGCCGAATTTCTTGGCTAAACGGTTTTCCACTTCCATCACATTGGGGTCTTTTTTCAGATTTTTTTTGATGAGGGTGGTTCGTTTCTTCTGGGATAGTTTTTTTGCCAACTCTTCCGCTTCTCTTACCGAGATTTCATTTTTTACAATTTCATATAAGAGAAGTTTTTTGGTTTCGTCCGATTCCAGAGAAGACAAAGCTTTTGCATGTCCCACCGAAACCTTTCCTGCCTTGATTTCCTTTAAAACGAAATCCGGCAGATGTAAGATTCTTAAAATGTTGGCAACGGTGGAACGGCTCTTTGCCACCCGTTTGGCAATTTCTTCCTGGGTAAACCCAAACTGATCCTTTAACGTCTGATATCCCATGGCTTCTTCCAGAGGATTTAAGTCCTCACGCTGCAGATTTTCAATCAACGCAATTTCCATTACCTCACGGGTCTCGTAGTTCTTCACAATGGCGGGAATTTTCTTTTTTCCTGCCAGTTTGGAAGCTCTCCACCGACGTTCTCCCGCAATGATTTCATAGAGTCCGTTTTCTTTTTGCCGTACCAGAATCGGCGACAGCACCCCAACCTCCGAGATGGAATCCGCCAATGCCCGAAGTGCTTCCGGGTCAAAGTTTTTTCGGGGTTGTTTGGGATTGGGTTCAATATCCATTATGGATAATTCATGGACTTTCCCGGTTCCGGTTTCTACGGTTTCTTCCAGCAGGGAAGAAAGACCCCGGCCAAGTCCTCCTTTTTTTGTCATATTATCTAACTCCTTTACTTGTTACGCCTCAACTCAAGATTGCATCTGTTATTGGTTATGCTCTGCAATCTCCTGTGCAATTTTTAAGTAAGCGTCGGTACATTTGGAATGTTTGTCATAATAGAGAATTGGCTCTCCGTAACTGGGAGCTTCCCCCAAACGCACGCTGCGGGGGACGGGAGATTTGAATACCTTTTCTCCAAAATATTTTTTGATTTCACCGGCAACCTGAAGGGTTAAGTTGGTCCGCCCGTCATACATGGTGAGGATCACTCCTTCCACCTCCAGGGTTTCATTGTAGCGGGATTTGATTTTGCGTAAGGTGTTCATCAGCTGACTTAGTCCCTCCAATGCAAAATATTCACATTGGAGAGGAATCACAATGGAATCGGAGCCGGAGAGAATATTGATGGTGATCAGTCCCAGAGACGGCGGACAGTCCACAATCATAAAATCAAATTCCTCCCGGATAGGCTCCAGTGATTTTGAAAACTGAAATTCACGGTCGGAAACTCCAACCAGTTCTACTTCCGCACCTGCCAGATCAATGTTACAGGGGCAAACCCAAAGATTCTTAAAATCCGTTGCAACAAGCGACTTTTTGATAGGTTCGTTTCCAATTAATACATCGTAAAAAGAGGATTCTACCTTTTCTTTATCCACACCAACACCGCTGGTGGCATTTCCCTGAGGGTCGGCATCAATCAGCAAGACCTTTTTGCCGAAATGCCCTAAGCAGGCTGCTATATTGATGGCAGAGGTGGTTTTCCCAACGCCGCCTTTCTGATTTGCTACTGCAATAATTTTTCCCATAAATTCCCTGCCTTTCTGTCTTGAAATTCCGGGTAACCCTTCAACTGTTCCCCGTGGAACATTTTGTTAATTCATAAAATATCCGGAAACATTGTTCCCCGTGGAACAAAAAAACGTAAAATTCATCTAAAAAGATAGATTGGTAACAACTATTGTAACATATTCATAAAAAAAAGTCCATAGTTTTTGTGAATTTTTTTAATTTTTATACAGAGACCCATCTGTGACAGTAAATTGTTCCCCGTGGAACAATTTGCCGCATTGTAAAAGGAGGGACCTATGAAACCATTCAGACAAGCAGCAACACCAAAAAAAGCCTACCAGATTTTACTTCGCAGTTTTCTGCTTGCAGCAACCCTGGTTGCCTGCATAGGGATTATGACAGCAAAAACGCCGGGGCTTTCGGAAGAGGCACAATATCTGACCATTCTGTCCGCCTCCTTAGCCTGTCAGGGAGTCTGGGGATTTGTTCTGTTTGACTGTATGCACCGACGGTTAGGGAAAAACTGACGGTTCCGTAGGGGACGTTGCCCATATCGTCCCGCTGTGTGGGAAAGAAACGGATGAAAAAAGGACTGTAACAAAACTCAGTTTTGTTACAGTCCTTTTTTTGGGGGATGGAAAAAATGTTTCAGAGCAAACAAACTGAGCGTACAATGCCTGTATATAGGCATTGTACGGTTACCCGAAGGCGTACATTGGTACGTCGAGAGGCGAAGTTTGTTTGTAGCAAAAAGTCAGAAAAAACGTAGAAATTGGAATTTCACAACAAAACAAGATGTTTCTGCGTGTTCATACTATCTGTGTTTTATATTATGATCTCTTTTTTTGCGGTCTGGACTTTTTTTACATCTCCTTTTTTTCTTATTTTTCTAATTTGGCATATAGAAACGTTCCGTCGGTTTTGTGTGGGATTACCTTACAAATTCGGTTGGAAATCTCCCGTTCTGTTTGAATCATGACAGGCAGATAGTTTTCTGACAGTCCGTAGAAGCCCTTTTCTTTTCGCTGTTCCGCTAACACCATCAGGGGTTTTCCAACCGCCTGTTCCAGGATTTTTGCCTCTGTCTTCTGAGACAGGGCAATGACCCTCTGACAGCGTTCATCCTTAATATTCGGGGCAATCTGATGGGGCATTTTGTCTGCAACCGTCCCGGATCGTCGGGAATAGGGAAAGGCGTGTACCTTCAAAAAATTCGCTTTTTCAATGACCGTGAGGGTTTCCTGGAATTCTTCCTCGGTTTCTCCGGGGAATCCGGTGATAACATCGGTGGTAATCATGGTTTGCGGACGGATCAAACGCAGTGTTTCTACGATTTTCAGATAATATTCTGCAGTGTAGTGACGATTCATCCGGGCAATGACTGTGTCAGAGCCGCTTTGCAGAGAAATGTGAAAATGAGGACACAGCTTGCGGGTCTGCTCATAATATCGGAAAAATTTATCGGTAAATGCCATCGGTTCAATGGAGCTTAAGCGAATCCGGCAAATTCCGTCAATTGTTTCCAGTTCCCGAAGAAGATCTACCAAATCCCGGATAGGAACATCGTCAGGAAAATCCACGCCATAGTGACAAACGTGAATCCCCGCCAATACGATTTCCTGATATCCGTTTTGTGCCAAAAGCTTGGCTTCTTCCAGGATTTCCAATGGATTTCGGCTGCGGAGCCGTCCTCTGACATAAGGAATGATGCAGTAGGAACAAAAGGAATTGCAGCCGTCCTGAATTTTTAAAATGGCCCTTGTTTTTTCCCGGTAGTCAGTAATGGGAACTGCAGTAAAAGAAGTTTCCGCTGTTAACGGATAAATGGAAATTTTTTCCATTGTTTTTTGATGGAGTAATTCTTCTATGATGGAAGGGAGTTTATGTTTATTGCCGTTCCCAATGACCAAATCCACGCCGGGAATGTTGGCAACCTCCTCCGGTTTTGCCTGAGCGTAGCAACCGGCTACCGCCACCACACCGCCGTCTTTCACACATTGACGAATCAGCTTCCGGGACTTTCTGTCACTCATATTGGTGACCGAACAGGTGTTAATAATAGAAACAGACGCAGCCTCTCCCTCCTTTGCGGCACGGTAGCCGCTTTGGAGAAAAAGCTGCGCCAAAGCTTCGGATTCATACTGATTGACCTTACATCCAAGGGTCAGAATACGAAAATTTTTCATAAAAATCAAAATCCTGAAAATATCCTGAAAAGCCTTGCAACAAGCGGTTTTTCAGCGGTTTTATCTTGCATTTTTTGTGCGGCTGGAGCCGATAGAAACCAATCCAACGACCTACAGCATGTCTTTCTTAATTAAAATCCACGCAGCCACACAGATTGCCGCCACCGAAATCACCGCCGGGAACCACCAGAAATGGTCCATGGGAATTCCGCCTGTGATATTCATTCCGTAGAAGGAAGTCACGATGTTGGGAATTGCCATTAAGATGGTGATGGAGGCAAGCACCTTCATTACAATATTTAAGTTATTGGAAATGACCGATGCAAACGCATCCATAGTGCCGGAGAGAATGTTGGAGTAAATGTTGGACATTTCGATTGCCTGATTGGTTTCAATCAGTACATCTTCCAGCAAATCTTCATCCTCTTCATACAGACGGATAAATTTACCCCGACGGATTTTCTGCATGGTAATTTCATTTGCTTTTAAGGACGTGGAAAAGAATACCAGAGATTTTTCCAAGTCCAACAGCTGAATCAGCTCTTTGTTCTTCATGGAACGGTGGAGCTGACGTTCCACATAGTTGGAAATTTTATCAATCTGTTTCAAATAAAACAGATATTTACTTGCCACACGGTATAAAATCTGCAGGATAAAGCGGGTTTTCATATGGGTATGCACCTGCTTCACCACTCCGTCGGCAAAGGCTTTTAAAATGGCAGTTTCATCACTGCAGATGGTGATGATATGTTCCTTGTTCACAATAATGGATAAGGGCAGAGTTTCAAACAAAATGGTATTTCCCACGTGTTCTTCCTTTTCGGGAGCGGGAATATCCACAATGATTAAGGTGGTGCCGTTATCGTCGGTTTCAACACGGGACATTTCTTCTTCGTCCAAAGAGGAACGGATAAAGTCCTGGTCAATCCCCAGTTGTTCGGTTAAGAAACGGGTATCTTTTTCATCCGGATCGATAAAATTAATCCAGCAGTCTTTTTCAATAGATTCAATCTGACGGATTTTTCCGTCAAAGGATTTATAAATATGATACATAGGCAAATCACCCCGCAACGGCTGCTGCCGTTCTTTCTTGTGAGAGTAAAAAAGGAAAAACAGTAGGAAAAACCTATCCCTGTTCTGCCTTTTTATCACGAATCATTAACGCCAGGGCAGATTCTTTGGGATTTTTCCCTTCATAGATAATCCGGTAGGCTTCCTCTATGATCGGCATATTCACCTGATACTGCTGGGAAGCTTTTTTTACGGCTTTTAAGCATTTGATGCCTTCCACTACCATATTGACTTCCTGCATTGCCTCCTCGGGAGCCATACCGCGGCCGATTAACATCCCGCACCGTCGGTTTCTGGAGTGGGTACTGGTACAGGTTACAATCAAATCACCCATTCCGGACAGTCCGAAAAAGGTTTCCAACTCCCCGCCCATCGCAATACCGAGTTTGGCAATTTCGTGCATTCCACGGGTCATAAGCGCCGCTTTTGCATTGTCGCCAAAGCCGCAACCGTCGGAAATGCCGGCACATAGCGCAATAATGTTCTTAATGGTACCGCCCAATTCTACTCCAATTTCATCGGTACTGGTATAGATACGAAAATTTTCGTTCATAAATGCAGTCTGCACACGGATTGCAACCTCTTCGTCAGGACAAGCCGCTACAATGGTGGTGGGTAAATCTCTGCCCACCTCTTCCGCATGGGTGGGGCCGGACAAGGCACAGACCTTACTGCCTTCGGGAAGCTCATCACGAATGACCTGAGTTAAAGTAAATAAGGTGTCTTCTTCCAGTCCTTTTGCCACACAGACCGCAATCTGACGGTCTTTACAGAATAGAGGAGCAACCGTTTTCGCCGTCTGGCGAATGGCAAAGGAAGGAACCGCAAATATCAGAAAATCGGCATCCGAAACAGCCTCCTCTAATTGGGAGGTAAAAGAAATTCTGCCATCCAGCTTCACACCGGGCAGAAATTGTATGTTTTCTTTGTGTTCCGTAAGGCTTTGGGTTTCTTCCGGGAAAAAGGACCACAGCGTGACATCATTTGTTCCCGATAAGGTATGAGCAAGGGCACAACCCCAGCTGCCGGAACCTAAAATTGCGATTCGACTCACACAATCAACACCTTTCACTCAGTAAGTATATCATAAAAAAATTCATTTGGCAACGCCTTTTTAGAATTTTTTAGAAAAATAACGGAGAAAAGCTTGTCCAATGGTTTTTGTTACGGTTTGGCATCGGATGAGAGAGTTGACAGGAGGGAAGCCATGAAAAGCTACGTTTCTTTTCTATTATATAATAAAGAAAGATATCTATTATGAAAAAAGGGACGGTGCGGATGCCCGTCCCTGACATTCTTGCGATTCGTATCAATCTGTGAATTTTGCCACCAGTTTCTGAATGGGATATCCCAGCCCTGAAAATCTTCGTTCGTATTCGGTCATAATGTTTCCTTCGGGATATTCCTTGTGCAAATCAAAGGTTAAAAGAAGCCACTGCATGCCGTATTCTTTGGTTTCCAGGAGAGAAAAGCGGAACAGACGCACATTGTCGGTTTTAAAATGGAGCTCTCCGCCTTTTACCAGTACGGTTTCATATTTTTGTAAGAACAGCTTATGGGTTAAGCGTTTTCTTCTGTGACGCCCCTTTGGCCAGGGGTCGGAAAAGTTTAAGTAAATCCGCTCAATACTTCCCGGTGCAAACATACTGTCTAATAAGTTGGCATCTAAATTTGCAAACCGCAGATTGGAGATTCCTTCCGATTTGGTTGCTGCAATGGCAATCACATCCGCACATTTTTCAAAGGCAATATAGTTAATGTGGGGATTCTGCTTTGCTAAGGTAGTGATAAAATCCCCCTTCCCTGCTCCGATTTCAATATGGACGGGATTTTGGTTGCCAAAAATCTCTTCACAATTCAGATAATCCTGTACCGATGCTTCGGGCGTGGTCTTAATATCGGAAAAATCCAGGAAAAAATCTTTATAAAACTCCAGTCTTTGGGGAGTGTTCTTTTTCTTTCGTAACCGCATAATCTAAAAATTCCTTTTCGTTTTGTATGACATCTTTTGTTATCATATCATAAAGCAAAAAAAATTACAAGTAATTTCCCCAAAAAAGTCGTCTTCTGTTTGGCAGAGGCTTCCTTTGAAAAAAAATGTCGAGAGGTTTTTAAAATTTTTTAAAATCCCCGACAGATTGCAACACCTTTTTCAAAAAAACTGTGCTATACTGATGCAAATTGGAAAAAATTGGAAAAGGAGTTTTGGAGTATGCCGCAGACCTCACTGACCAAACCGGGTTCTTCTAAAAAACGACGGAGACACCTCCGGTGGCCTTTCCCGGTTGGGTCATCTCTTTTGACGGAGATTTTACTGTTTTTACTGTCTTTTTTTCTGTCCCGGACAAGTATATTTTTTGGAATCACGCCCCTGCCCCTTAGTGCATTTTTAGCATTGGGGGGTGGGATTTCCCCCTTGATGGGCGGAATGTTAGGAAGCTATAGCGTTGGGATGACGCAAAGCATCTGCAGTCTTTTGGCGGCTTTTCTTCTGAAGAAAATGTTTCGGGAGGAAAAATGGGACCCGCTGATTTTATTTGTATGTCAGACGGCAACCGGCGGTATCTTTTTATGGTTGGCGAAGGCACTTCCCTATGATGTGATTTTGTTCTGCGTGTCTCTTCTGGTGGGGATGCTGGGGTATTTCGTCTTAAAAAAAGCTTACCGTGCCCAGTTTGTGAAACCAAAACAGCTTCGGTTTACCCGTCAGGAAACCTATTGTTCGTTGTTTTTGTTGTTTGCTCTGCTTTCGGGGATGCGGACCGAAACGGTGGTATTTTTAGCCGATGTTCATACGGTTTTAAAAATTTACTGCATTGCGATTGGTGCATATTATTTCGGCATTGGCGGCGGTGCTTCCTGCGGTGCCGTGTTGGGGATGCTTTCAGGATACCGGGTGGAATATTCCACCTTGCTGATGTCCGTTTATTCTCTCTACGGATTTTTTACGGGTATTTTCTGCAAATTTTCTAAATTCACGGGTTTTTTGGGGTTACTGTTTGCCTATGTGTTTTCTCTGGTGTATCTTACGGGGACAGGCAATATGATTTCCTTTCCCGAAGTGTTGGCAGGGGGTGTTCTGTACTTGGTAACACCAAACCGGCGAATTCGGACCTATCTGGAACGGTACCGGCCGTCGGAACCCATTGCAGATGTGACAGCCACCTTAAATTCCATTACCGCAAACCGTCTGGACCGTCTTGCCAAGTCCTTTTCGGGACTTTCCAACCAGATTGAACACACAAAAAAAAACATCCGTTCGGTGACGGGGGTCAATGAAAATACTTTGTTTGATTTTGTGGGAGAACGGGTCTGCCGTCATTGCAGTCTGTGTCACGTGTGCTGGCAGGAAAAGTATACCGACACTGCAGATGCCATGATGAAAGCCGTCAGCCATCTTTCCCATGGCGGAACGCTGGAAGAAAAACATCTGGCACCCCATTTTACAAAGCATTGCATCAAATTGGAAAAAGTGACAGACAGCATCCGGAATTTTTATGAACTCTATCGGTTAAATGCGGTATGGAAGCATAAGCTGTCGGAAAATACCGGTGCCTTTCAGGCACAGTTTATTGAACTTTCCAAAATCATCTGTGAATTAAAACAAAATATAGAAGCCAACCGGTATTTTGATGCCCGTCTGTCCTCGGAGCTGTACAGTACCTTAGGCAACGAGGGCTACTGCGTCAGAGAAGCCTCCGTGATTAAAACTGCATCGGAAAGTTATGAGGTACGCCTGGAATTAAAATCCTGCAGGGGTGCACAAAGCTGTGTCCCTGCTCTTCGGAGTATCATCGGGGATGTGCTGGGAGTTCCGGTAACCCGTACCGATGGCGGATGTGGAAAAGGAGTCTGCCATCTGGTGTTTTCCGAGGGAGAATCCGGCAAAATCCAACAGCGGATTCAAAGCATATCCAAACGGGATTTTGCACCCACAGGCGACAGTCACTTAATTTCCGAAATCAACCGCAATCAATATCTGATGGCACTTTCCGACGGGATGGGAAGCGGACAGGAAGCCTCCCGGGTTTCCACCTCCGTGGTGACCTTGCTGGACGAAATGATGAAAGCCGGATTTTCCCCCGAATCCGCATACAAAATGTTAAATTCCTTTCTCATTGCCTTTTGTTCCGGTTTTTCCACCTTGGATTATGTACTGATAGACTTAAAACGGATGACTGCAAAAATGGTGAAAACCGGAGCCTGTCCCACCTTTATCAAGCGTGGCGGTGAAGTGATTGTGGTGGACAATCCATCTCTGCCGGCAGGCATTCGTCCCAAAAAACCCTTTGTGAAAACCATTCATTTAAAAGAGGGAGATATGCTGTTTATGGTGTCCGACGGCGTGATGGAAGCCCTACCCGAAGAGGACTGGGTCTATTCTCTCATTCAGAAAAATATTACCACAGACATTTGCGAAGCGGTGGATCTGATTGCATCGGTGGCACAGCAGGATTTTGAAGTCCGTGCCGATGATATCACCGTGATGGGGATTCGGATTGTAAAGGAGTGACGGAGTTTGAAAAAAACCATTTTGTTTTCGTTGGTGTGTGCATCGGTTATGCTGTTTGCCATGATATTTGACTATCTGTATAATGAGCGGTTTCATCGGGTACAGTTTTATAAAGCCTCCCTGACCGACATTCAGAATCAGATGGAATTTTCCGCTCCCGTAGAGTATCGGGACGGGTTATATCTGATGACGGGTGCGGTCACGAAAATTGATAATGTCACCGAGGGAGCAGGTGCCGTGGTTACCTGGGGCGGAGAAACCCTGGAGGGGTATCTCTACCGGTTGGAGCCGGTGATGGATGAGGTATACCGTGCCACCGTATCGGTGATTGCCCAAAGACCTCTGGAGGGAGATGCTACTGCAGTGATTTACGGCACCTTTCTTGCCGACCAGATGCTCATTCCCGAAGAATGTGTGGTAACCGATTCCAAAGGAAGGGATGCGGTCTTTGTGGAAATGAACAACTATGCCGTTTTGCGGAATGTGGAGCTTGGAAAGCACTATCCCTCCAATCAGGTGCAGATTCTTTCGGGGGTGTTACCGGACGAACAGGTGATTCTGACGCCCGAACATATTCGTGCAGGAGACCGAATTTCATCCCCCTGATGCTCAATTTTTTTGTGCAAAAAGAAGGAATGGTTTTTCCACATTTTTTGGGGAAAACTTTTCAATTCTCTGTGGAATACCCCCTTTTTGGGGTGGATTTACGGGGAAATTCTTCCAAAAGTCTTGCAAATTCAACATTTTTTTCACGGAGAGTTTTCCACAGTTGTGTTGGTAAGTTTTAAGAAACATTTTTCCGGGCAACACCTCCCCTGAGTCAGGGGAGGTGGGGTTTATTTCCACGCCTAAAGGCACCAACAAAAAATATCCCCCGTACTTTACGGAGGGATATTTTTTGTATGTTAAAACATATTTTTTCCAAATACCAAATTGCAAAACAGCTGTACCCCAATCATCAGGCAGTCCTCATCGGGAGAAAATCTGGGATTGTGCAGAGGATAAAAGGGTTCGCCCTCTCTCTGACAGCCGATTCTGATATGTGCGGAGGGGACTTCTTCGCAAAAGAAAGAAAAATCTTCTGCCGCATAGGTGGCAGTTCCCTGACGGACAGATGCTTCCCCTACGGTGAACATTGCCGCCTGTTTTAGTTCATCCAAGGCATCGGGATGATTGGTCAGAGGGGGATATTCCTGTACCGGTAAAAATTCGGTGGCAATTCCCATTTCGTGGGTAATTTCTTCTGCAATCCGGGAAAGCTGCTCTAAAATGGCACTTCTGTCCCCTTTGTTTAAGGTGCGGATGGTACCCAGAAGCTTTGCTTCCTCGGCAAAGACATTGTGAAATCCGTCACTTTGGCAGGCACAGACCGATACCACTGCATGGGGGAATTTTTTCCCTAAGGAAGTGATTTTCCAGATTCCCTCCGACAAAGCGGGCAAGGGAGACTGAACCGACTGGGGCATCGCACCGTGACCGCCTGTTCCCCGGAATTTCATTTCGTAGCGGTCGCATCCCGCAAAGGACGCACCTTCCACCCATTCCAGCGTTCCCACAGGAACTTCCGGCCACACGTGAGCACCGTAGACCCGGCTGACTTCGGGATTTTTGAGGACTCCCTCTTTTATCATGGGCAAGGCACCGCCGTCCCCTTCTTCTGCCGGCTGAAACATCAGCTTGACACAGCAGGGAAGCTGGTCCTCGTGTTCTTTTAAAATTTTTGCAGTCACCAAAAGAATGGCGATGTGGGCATCGTGACCGCAGGCGTGCATCCTCTCCGGATGACAGGAGGCATAAGGAAGCTCGGTTTTCTCACTGACAGGCAAGCCGTCAATATCCATCCGAAGTGCCACACATTCTTTGGCGGGGTCCCCCACTACAGCCGTCACACCGGTGTGAAACAGCCGTGTTGCGTTGGTGATGCCGTAGCTTTTTAAGGTATCTAAAATCAGCTGACAGGTTTTGGTTTCCTGTTGTGAGATTTCGGGAATCTGATGAAATGCCCGCCGCAGACGGATGACCTCATCCCGATACGCTTCCTGATGGATTTTCATTGGGAGTCCCCCCTTTTTTTACTTGATTTTTTTCCATTATACACAAGGCAAAACCCGAATGCAATTCTTTTTCAGAAATTGTAACGGGAATGTAAATATTTCCGCCGGTTTTTCATAGAATGAAATCTCCGGAAAAAATTTTTCTCTCAAAAATCAGATTCCTATTGAAAAAAAGGAAAAATCAGTGTATAATATTACCATGATCAGATAGAAGGGGACGGATGGGATATGATGTTAGGAAATTTAACCAGCAACAAAATATTTTTTTCGGGCATCGGCGGCGTCAGCATGAATGCCCTCGCTTTGATTTTACAGGCAAACGGATATCAGGTCACCGGGTCGGACCGGTCGGCTTCTCCCATTACTGACCGTTTGGTTGCTGCGGGGATTCCCGTGTTTATCGGGCAGACGGCGGAAAATATCACACCCGATCTGGGGCTTGTGGTACGAACTGCCGCAGTTCCTATGGATGCTCCCGAAATTGTCAGAGCGATGGAGCTTGGCATCCCCGTGATGGAGCGTTGTACCTTGCTTGGGATCGTGATGAAAAACTATCAGAACCGCATCAACGTTTCCGGTACCCACGGAAAAACCACCACCACTTCGATGACAGCGTTGGCACTCATGAAAGCGGGGGTGGAACCTACCGTGACCGTTGGGGGAGACTTTCCGCAGATAGACGGTAATCTGTTGCTTGGCAAGCGGGACTATTTTGTGTGCGAAGCCTGTGAATATGTGGAAAGTTTCTTAGAATTCTTTCCCTCTGCTACCATCCTCTTAAATATTGAAGAAGACCATTTAGACTACTACCGTGACATTGTCCACATCCGCTCGGCATTCCAGAGATTTGTGGAAAAGACCGAACAGCTTATGGTGGCAAACGGAGATGACCCAAATGTTCGTTTATTAGATTTTACCAACACAAAAACCGTATTTTTCGGACTGGAATCGGGTGACTACCTGGCAAAAAACGTAGTGTTTTATCCCGACCGTACCGAATATGATGCAGTTTTTCACGGCGAACCTCTTGCCCACGTGGTTCTGACGGTGCCGGGTGCCCATAATGTATTGAATTCCTTAGCGGTCTTTGCCCTGTGCCGGGAGCTTGGCTTACCCAAAGAACCGGTGCTGGAAGCACTTTGTGAATTTGGCGGTGCCAAACGGAGAATGGAATATAAGGGGCAATACCAATCGGTGCCTGTTTATGACGACTATGCCCATCATCCCACCGAAATCGAAACTACCATATCTTCTCTGCGTCAGAAAAATCCCAAACGGCTGGTGATGCTGTTCCAGCCGCATACCTACACCCGCACCAAAACCTTGAAGGATGATTTCATCCGTGTATTAAAAGAGGTGGATGCGGTGTATCTGTTAGACATTTATGCAGCACGGGAAAAAGACACGGGCGAAATCAGCTCCCGTGATCTGGCAGAACAGATTCCCGGCTGTTTCTATACGCCTACCATGGCAGAGGCGCTTCGGGAATTGGAAGCGGCACTTTCTCCGGGTGACGTGTTTGTAACGGTAGGTGCCGGAGACGTGTACCGTGTGGGCGAAGCCTTATTAGAAACCAAAAAAGGAGACCTCTCGTAATGAAAAATCCCGTTTACGGTTGGGAACAGCCATATCTGGAACAAATAAAAAAAGAAATACTGATTTATACCGACCAAACCTTTTTTGACGGTTTTTCCAATCTGATTGCCGAAAAAAAGGGTGACAAAAAAATTCTTGTGGGCTTTTGTGCCTCCGAAAATGCCTTGCTTGTGAACGAAATTTTCCCCGACGGAACCGTGGGTTACTGTCCTCTTTGGGAAACCGCCGACACCTTTTCTAATGAACGGGTGCTGTCCCCTGCCGGACGGCAAGGGTTAATCAACCATAAGGAAAAGAAGCTGGATTTTGGTACTTCGGACGTAAAGGCAACCGCCCGCATTGTGAAAAAAGGGGACGTTGTGTATGTAAAACCCTTGTGCGAAACTCTGGGGGACAGCTATATCACCAATGAAATTCCCTATTTTTTCAAACAGATTTTTGTGGATTTTATCAAGAAAACGAATACCAAAGTATCGGTGGCGTTTCTTCGGGAAACCAAAAAAGGCGCTCATGCACTGGGAATTCATTATCCCGCAGAGGAAGCCTATTTTGTGACCTGTATGGAAGAATTACCGGCGGAGGTTTGTTTCTTAAAAAAAGAGGGAGACTTTATTTCTTCCGCAGAACTTCCCACTCTTCCCACAGCGGTTTCCAAAGAGATGAAAACCCCTGCCAACACCTACTTTTTATCCGGCGGTTGCACCCATACGGCAGGAATTGCCTTAAAAGCAACCAAACTGCCCAACGGGCATTACAAAATAAAAAAATCCGCAGTAGAGCAGTTGTTTGCGTTTTTAAAAACCCGGGCAACGGATGGTGCATCCTTATGAAAAACCGGGTTGTTTTATTGGTAGGCTTAAATGCCAAATTTTCCCATACTGCACTTGGGGTCCGCTCCATCGGTGCTTATCTTACCCATCAGGGAGTTCCCAATACCGTGGCGGAATATTCCATCAACGACCCCTATGAAAGCATTTTTTATGATATCATTGCAAAAAAACCCGATGTAATCGGGTTTTCTACATACCTTTGGAATATTTCTCTGGTCAACCGGCTGATGGCAGATATCAAACTGGCACTTCCTGGAGTGACCGTCTTTTTGGGCGGACCGGAAGCCGGCTATCACGAAACGCCGGAAACCGCCTTCCCCCTTGCGGACCATGTGATAGCGGGCGAGGGCGAGGGTGCTGTCTACCGGTATCTGACGGGAGAAGAACCCGACGGAGAATTTCCCCATCTTCCCTTCCCCTATACATTCCCCTTAACCAAAGGGAAAACGGTGTATTATGAGGCGTCCCGTGGCTGTCCCTACCGTTGCAGTTATTGTATTTCTTCCCTGGAAAAGCATCTCCGGTTTAAACCCTTACCTCAGGTGAAAGAGGAGCTTTCCCGTTTGATTGAGGCGGGAGCGGGTAAGGTGAAATTCATCGACCGTACCTTTAATGTGAATCCCGATGCCTACGAAATTTTTAAATTTGTGATAGAAAACGGACAAAACACCGGGTTCCATTTTGAAATCAAACCCGAACTGTTTTCCGAACGGGATTTTGCCCTGCTGGAAACCGCACCCAAGGGACGAATCCAGTTTGAAGCGGGACTGCAGTCCTTAAATCCCGAAACCTTAACTGCCATTTGTCGCAAAAACGATTGCGAAACAGCGTTTTCCAATCTGAAACGGATTCTCTCTATGGGAAACATTCATCTGCATCTGGACTTGATTGCAGGACTTCCCTTTGAAGACAAAGCCTCCTTTATTTGTGGGTTCAATGAAGTTTACAAGCTTCATCCCCATATGCTTCAGCTTGGCTTTTTGAAAATTTTAAACGGAACCCGGATGAAAGAAAAGGTTTCAGAATACGGCATTGTGTATTCCCCCCATCCTCCCTATCAGGTTATTTCTACCCGTTGGCTTTCGGTGGATGATATCCGGGAATTAAAACTTGCCGAAGCGGGTCTGGATACCTTTTCCAACAAAGGATTTTTCCCCGATGCCCTTTCGTATCTGTGGGAAGTGAGCGACAAAACGCCTTACGAAATCTTTTTATCGTTAGGACAAGCGTTATCCGAAGAACCTCCTCTGTCCCATCCCCGTCTGTTTCGCCTGTTTTATGAGTGGTATGTAACACAGGGGATGAACCATCCCGAAATTTTCTTAGAAAAACTCCAAGAGGATTTTAAACGGAAAAACCCCAATAAACCTATGTTTTAAAAGAATCGGTAAACACCCAAAACAATGGATACCCCCTCGTAGGGGACGATGCCCACATCGTCCCGCTGTGTGGCACCCAAATTGTTTGGAGATTCCTTTATTTTTCATCGTTTACCAATCATAAATCATCCCGAAGGGAGAATTCTTAACAATGAACCGATTTTTTACCGACGAGGCTGTTCAAAACGGCACTGTCACCTTAACCGACGAAACCGTACATCATATCAAAAACGTGATAAAGCTACGGGAAGGCGAGCCTTTGATTCTTGTAAAAAATAAAAAAGAATTGCTTTGCCGTATTGACAAAATCGAAAAAAGCAGTATAATAGTAACTGTGCAAGAAGAATTGGAGACTTTGACGGAAAATCCCTTTTCCATCACGCTCTTTCAGGGAATTCCCAAGGGAGATAAGATGGACTTCATCGTGGAAAAAGCGGTGGAAACGGGTGTCACCGGAATTGTCCCCTTAAAAATGAACCGCTCCATTGCCAAAATTGAGGGAAAAGACGTGGCGAAAAAGACAGAACGGTTTCAAAAAATCGCCAAGTCCGCAGCCCAGCAAAGCGGGCGTCTGATCATTCCCGCAGTATCGGAACCTAAAACCGTCAAGCAGGTGGACTGGAGCCGGTTTGACCTGAAGCTTCTCTGCTATGAAGACGAAGGTAAAACCACCCTAAAACAAGTGTTACAGCAGGCTTCCTCTCACGAAAACATTGCGGTGGTGATTGGCCCCGAAGGCGGTATTTCTCCCGAAGAAGTTACTTATCTTTGCGATGCCGGTTTTTGTACGGTATCGTTAGGAAGCCGGATTCTTCGCACCGAAACGGCAGGCATCTATGCCCTTGCCAATTTGCAATACGAGTTTTTTTAAGGCTCGTTCCCACTGTTTTTTAAATTATATTTTATAAAGGAGTTTTTTTACATTATGAAAAAACAAACCACCAAATTCACCAAACAGGAAAAAGAAAAAATCGAAAACAGACAGCTGTCTATTTTTGCTTCCGCTCTGGGTGCAGAAATGATTTGTCTGTATCTTTTTAACTGGTTCAGAGGGTCTTCCGGCTTTGTAACCACTGCAAGATGGATGACTTACATTCTGTTAGTTGGCTTTATTGTGCTGACTGTACTCTTAAAAGTGAAAGCCAACAAATTTGCAAAACAGGAACAGACCGCACGTGCAGAAAAATATAACAACTGGTTCTTTGTAACCTTAGCAGCTGCCATTTCTGCATTTTTCATTTACCCCACCGAATTAATCAGCTTCATCCCCGGCATCGGCATTTCCGTTGCAACTGCAATCAATCAGGTAAAACCCTTCTTTAACAACGCCATTTCCTTCAGAATTTCCATCGTAATGATTCTGGTTGCCATCTACACCATCGTTGCAATGACCTACTACAGCGTAATTTCTGCACAGGCAAAAAAGGCTTCCTTAAACAAAGGCGGCAAATAATTTTTCCGTAAATGAACTCGGAACGCTATCGCTTGAAATGAACTTTGCCGCTCGGCGTATCCAATATACGCCTTCGGGTGTTACCAAAGCAAATGCTTTGGCAAAGTTTCTTCCATCCGAAGTCCATTATACGAAAAAATAAACACAAATGAACTCGGAACGCTACCGCTTGAAATGAACTTTGCCCCTCGGCGTATCCAATATTTCTGAAACAAAGGCGGCAAATAATAGAGTTTGAAAGACATCTCATAAACTACATCCGGGAAAGGAACTATCAGCTATGTTAAATACCGAAAAAACAATGGAAAAAATCGTTGCTCTTTGTAAGGGCAGAGGATTTGTATATTCCGGCTCCGAAATCTACGGCGGCCTCTCCAACACCTGGGACTACGGCCCCTTGGGTGTGGAATTTAAAAACAACGTAAAAAAAGCCTGGTGGAGAAAATTCGTCCAGGAAAATCCCTACAATGTGGGATTGGATGCTGCAATCTTGATGAATCCCAAGGTTTGGGTAGCCAGCGGTCATGTAGGCGGTTTTTCCGACCCGCTGATGGACTGTAAGGAATGTAAAACCCGTCACCGTGCAGACAAGCTGATTGAAGATACCGGTGTTCTGCCTGCCGGCTGGTCCAACGAACAGATGGCACAGTACATCAAAGATAACAACATCGTTTGTCCCGAGTGCGGAAAATCCAACTTTACCGATATCAGAAAATTCAACTTAATGTTTAAAACCTTCCAGGGCGTTACCGAGGATGCACAGAGCGAATTGTTCCTGCGTCCCGAAACTGCTCAGGGGATCTTTGTAAACTTTAAATCCGTACAGAGAACTTCCCGTAAAAAAGTTCCCTTCGGTGTTTGTCAGATCGGGAAATCCTTCCGTAACGAAATCACCCCCGGTAACTTCGTGTTCCGTACCCGTGAATTTGAACAGATGGAACTGGAATTCTTCTGTAAACCCGGTACCGATTTAGAATGGTTTGCCTATTGGAAAGACTACTGCAAAAACTTCCTGTTATCGTTAGGCATCAAAGAAGAAAACTTAAAACTGCGTGATCACGAACAGGAAGAGCTGTCTCACTATTCCAATGCTACTACCGACTTTGAATTCCTCTTCCCCTTTGGCTGGGGCGAGCTGTGGGGCATTGCAGACAGAACTGACTTTGACTTAAAACAGCACAGCGAACATTCCGGCGAAAAAATGGAATACATTGACCCTGTGACCAACGAACGTTACATCCCCTACGTAATCGAACCATCTTTGGGTGCTGACCGTGTGGCACTGGCGTTCTTGGTGGATGCATATGACGAAGAAGAAGTATCCGAAGGCGATACCCGTGTGGTACTCCGGTTACATCCCGCTCTGGCTCCCGTCAAAGCGGCGGTTCTGCCCTTGTCGAAAAAGCTGTCCGAACCTGCATTCCAGCTTTATGAACAGCTGATTAAAAAATTCCCCTGTGAATTTGACGATGCAGGCTCCATCGGAAAACGCTACAGACGTCAGGACGAAATCGGTACTCCCTTCTGTATCACCTTTGACTTTGAATCCCAGGAAGACAATTCTGTTACCTTACGTGACCGTGACAGTATGGAACAGATTCGTCTGCCCATGGATGAAGTCATCCCCTATATTGAATCCAAACTGGAATTCTAATTTTACATGGTAATCGAAAGTGGCAAGTGCTTCCTTTGATGAGGCACTTGCCATTTGCACACTTTTTTCATCCTTTTTGGGAGGTAACTTTATGGTAGAAAAACGACAGCATCCGCTTGTTGCGATGCTTTTAAATCAACTGCTGTATGCGGCGGTATCGTTTATCATCGTCACATCCATGGCAGGAACACTGCAGTTTTATTTCGGCTTGTTTTTTTTATTGTTATATCTTTCCGGTATTTATCAGTATGCTCATAAAGCGGGGACAGGTCACCAGAAGTCCTACAGCAAAATCACCCCTCATATCAAATACCCTCTTGCGTATGCCCTGTGTGCGGTGTTATATGTGGTAGTTCCGCTGGGCATCTGCTGGCTGTTTCATGACTGGTATGTGTATCTGGCAGTCAGCTTATGGGAGGCACCGTTCTATTTTATGTATCTGATTTACCGTGACGGTGTGGTAAACTGGGCAGCGGCAGGGTTGTTATCTGCCGGCATTACCCTGGTAACGGGGCTTGGCTATCTGGCAGGAGTCAAACAGTTTTATCTGATCCGACTGGTCCACAAGCTGTTGTACCGTCCCGTGGAACCAAATGACAAATAAGGAGCGAATTTATGCGTAAATTATTATTGGGAAAATGCGGAGAACTGGCCTTAAAAGGGCTAAACCGCAGAAATTTTGAAGACCAGCTGTTGAAAAACATCAGGAATCAGTTAAAAGGACTGTTACAGTCTGTCACCATCCATCAGTCTGCCATCTATATGGAACCCGCTGAGGATGCCGATTTTTATGAAATGCTGGAAAAGGCAAAAAACGTATTCGGCTTAAAATCCGTTTCCGTGGTGTATCAGACCGAAAAGGATATGGAAATTATGAAAAAAGATGCCCTGGAATTGCTCCGTGATAAATTAACGGGCAAATCCTTTAAAGTGGAAGCCAAACGTGCAGATAAAACCTTCCCCTTGAACTCTCCTGCCATCTGTCAGGAGCTGGGCGGATTTTTGCATGATCACATTGAAAACTTAACCGTTGATGTAAAAAATCCCGACATTCAGGTGATGGTAGAGGTCCGGGAAAAAGGTGCTTACATCTATTTTGAAAAAGAAGAATGTCACGGCGGTCTGCCTGTTGGTACCGGCGGACGGGGCGTGCTTTTGTTATCCGGCGGGATTGACAGTCCCGTAGCCGGCTTTATGATGGCAAAACGAGGATTAAAACTGGAAGCCGTTCATTTTTATTCCTATCCCTATACCTCCGAACGTGCCAAACAAAAGGTGATTACCTTAGCAAGAACCATTGCAAAATATACCGGCCCCTACCGCCTTCACGTGGTTCCCTTTACGGAAATTCAGTTAGCCATTGGGGAAAAGTGCCGGGAAGATATGATGACCCTGGTGATGCGTCGTTTTATGATGAAAATTTCCCAGCGTGTGGCGCTTGACAACAACTGCGGTGCCCTGGTCACCGGCGAAAGCTTAGGACAGGTGGCAAGTCAGACCATTGAGGGACTGCAGGTTACCAATTCAGCGGTGGACCTTCCGGTGTTTCGTCCCTTAATCGGGATGGACAAAACCGAAATCACCGAAATTTCCCGTAAAATGGATGCTTTTGAAACCTCCATTTTACCCTATGAAGATTGCTGTACCGTCTTTACCCCCAAGCATCCCAAGCTTCATCCCAGAGTGAAAGATGTTATCTTGGAAGAACAGAAGCTGGATATGGATGCACTCATAGAAGAGGCAGTTGCCAATATTGAAAGAGTACACATTTGTGCCGAAGATTTGTAGTTCGATAATTTTTATCTGTTCTTTTTCTTTGATGTCAAAGAAAAGAACCAAAAAGAAACTGCCGCCTGGTATTTCCGCAATCCCGAATTTCCGTCGTTTGGAAACGGTAGAGAATTGCGAAAATAAGGGCGGATTCTTGGGTTTCGTCGCTGGATAACGTTTTTTTGTGGGCGGTACCATCGTTTGTGTACACCCAAAACAACGGATAACCCCTCGTAGGGGACGATGCCCACATCGTCCCGCTGTGTGGTTACCCGGAACGTTGTTTGGAATTGATATTTTTTGTATGTTCTTTTTCTTTGATGTCAAAGAAAAGAACCAAAAAGAAACCACCGCCTGGTATTTTTGCAACCCCGAACCTCCGTCTTCCTGATACGGTATTCCATTGCGAAAATAAGGGCGGAAAGTTTGCTTTCGTCGTTTGATCAGGAGAAAATGAACGAGTTTCTCACACTACAACAAGACGAAGATAATCATTTTTCAAGTCTCAGAAGGAGTAATCATATGAAAATATTATCCCCCGCAGGTTCCTACGAAGCTATGGTCGCTGCCGTAAAAACGGGAGCCGACGCTGTTTACTTAGGACTGGATTCTTTTAACGCCAGAGCAGGCGCTGAAAATTTTACCGAAGAAACTTTAAAAGATGCCGTATTCTACTGCCACAAACGAGGCGTAGAAGTGTTTGTGACCTTAAATACGTTGGTTTACGATAACGAAATTGCAACGGTTACCAAGCTGATTGACGTCATCTATCATTCTCTGGCAGACGGGGTTATCGTACAGGACTGGGGTGTGGCAGAGCTGGTAAAGAAAATTGCACCCGACCTGCGTCTGGTGGCATCTACCCAGATGACCGTTAATAACCTGGCAGGGGTCAAGCTGTTAGAAAAAGAAGGGTTTGACACGGTGGTTCTTCCCCGTGAATTATCCCGTGCCGAAATTGAAAAAATCAGAAAAGCCACCGATTTGAACGTGGAAGTGTTTGCCCACGGCGCCTTATGCGTATGCTATTCCGGCCAGTGCTTAATGTCCAGCTTTATCGGGGAGAGAAGCGGAAACCGGGGCAAATGTGCACAGCCTTGCCGGATGTTCTATGAAACTCAGCAGAAAAAAGGCGCACTGCTGTCTCCCAAGGATTTGATGCTCTTAGACTATCTTCCCGAACTGGAAGAAATCGGTGTGGATGTGATCAAATTAGAAGGCAGATTGAAAAGCAAATATTATACTGCCGCTGTTACTGACGTATACCGCAGAGCGTTGGATTCGGGCGAAGTATCTGAAGAAGATTATGCCATCATTGACGCCTCCTTCAACCGTGGCGGTTATACCCCCGGTTACTATGACGGCATTACCGATAAAAATCTCTTTAATTTTTATAAAAACGAAAATCCCTATTCCCGTGAAACCAAAAAAATGGAGCGTTACTACGACCAGATTTTAAACAAAGACCGTGAGTTTTCACAGATTCCCGTATCAGTTTCCTTGTTTTTGGAATTGGATCAGCCTGTGAAAGCAGAACTGCTGTTAGGGGAGGAGGAATATCCTTTCACCATTGACATTTGTCCCCAAGCGGCACAAAATGCGCCCTTAACCCGGGAAAAGCTGATTGACCAGTTAACCAAAACCGGAAACGAAACCTTCTGTTTTGAAGAAATTGAAATTGTATTGGCAGACGAAACACCGCTGTTTTTAAGTGTGTCACAGATGAATGCCATCCGCCGTGAAATCGGAGCGTATTTAGACAGTCTGTTTCAATTTGAACGGCATACCGAACCCTATTCCTACCAGATGAGAAAGCGGAAAACCGTGGAGGAAATCGAGTATTATTGCACCGTTTCCACCGCTTTTCAGTTAAAATGGGTGCGTGAATGTTGGGATAAGCTGATTTTCGCCAAAGCCGACGTCATTGAAGAATATATCCAAAAATACGGCGAAATCGACAATATCGGTCTGTGGTGCGAACGAATTGCCACCGACAAACAGATTTCCAAAACCCGTGCCTTTTTAACCCGTCATCCCGAAATCACCGACCTTTTGGTGGGCAACATCGGTTACTTAAATTCCTTCGACCAAAAATATAACATCTATTGCGACTATACCCTAAACGTGACCAACTCCCTTTCTGCCGGATATTTAGAGCAAAAAGGAGTCAAGAATATGACAGCATCGGTGGAAGCAAACTTAAAAAATGTGAAAAATATTATGACCGATTCTGCACACTTAACCCTGTTGGGCTACGGTCAGATTCCCCTGATGATTACAAAATCCTGCATTAAATCCAACATCCGTGGCAAATGCAATCCCAAGGATTTGGTGATGAAAGACAGAAAGGGTGAAGAATTTATCATCGCCTGCGAAAACTGTACGCAAAACGCCATCTATAATCCCTATCCCATTATGATGTCGGATAAATTAAACGACCTGCGTGCTGCAGGGGTAGACTCTGTACGGCTTCATTTCTTCCGGGAAAACAAAGCACAGGTGCAGGAAATTATCCATTCCTTTAAATTGGAGCAGAATCCCCTGACCCGCTATACCAGAGGTCACTATTACAGAGGAGCATATTAAACCGATGAAAAACGAATTTATGCTCCTTGCCATAGAAGAAGCGAAAAAAGACCCCAACGAGGTTCCCGTAGGTGCTGTTTTAGTAAAAAACAAAGAAGTCATTGCCGCCGCTCACAATGAATGTGTGGCACAAAACGGCATCTGCCATGCGGAATTATTGGCGATTGAAAGAGGACTGGAAAAATTAGGGACTACCTATTTGGAGGATTGCGAGTTATATGTGACCAAGGAGCCTTGCCTGATGTGCTTCGGTGCCACCGTCAACGCCCGTGTAAAGCGGGTGTATTTCGGTTGTTATGACATAAAATACGGTGCCATGGAGCAGATTGAAAAGTTGGGCTATCTTCATAAAATTAACCATGTTCCCGAAACTTACGGGGGCATTATGGAAGCAGAATGTAAAACCTTACTGGAGGAATTTTTCCGATGAATTTTTTGATAAAGGACTTAAAGTTTCCTGTCAGCTATACCGACAGCGAAGCAATTTCTTTTATGAAAAATACCTATTTCCCCCGCGGAAAGGTGACTGTCTATAAAAAATCGGTAGATGCCCGCAAAAAAGAGGACATCTCATTTGTATATACTTTTTTGGTGGATGCCCAAAAAATTCCGCCAAAACTCAAGAAAAAAACCGCTCCCTACCGGGAGAAAACACTGTCGTTTTCTTATGGTAACAAACAACTTCCCCATCGTCCCGTGGTGGTGGGAGCCGGGCCGGGCGGTCTTTTTTGTGCTTATTTCCTGGCGAAAAACGGGTATGCGCCCATTGTATTGGAGCGTGGCGAACCCATTGAAGAACGGGTGAAAACCGTGGACGGTTTTTTTCTGGGCAAGCCGTTGAACAAAGAATCCAATGTTCAGTTTGGTGAGGGCGGTGCCGGTGCTTTTTCCGACGGAAAGCTGACCACCCGTATCAACGACCCCCTGTCGGCAGAGGTGGTACGCTTACTGGCAGAGCATAGCGGTTTACCCCACCTTGCCTATCAGGCAAAACCGCATATCGGGACCGATAAATTACGCACCTGTGTGAAAAATCTGCGGGAAGAAATTATCCGTTACGGCGGTACTTTTTCTTTTCACAGCCGTCTTTCTGACATTGCACTAACCAATGGAAACATTACTTCCGTTACCGTAAATGATACCCAAATAATCCCCGCATCCGTGGTGGTTTTAGCAACCGGACACAGTGCCAAAGATGTGTACAATTTACTTTACAAAAAAGAAATTCCCTTATCCAAAAAACCCTTTTCCGTGGGTGTCAGAGTAGAACATTTTCGTTCGGTCATCGATACCATCCAATACGGCTCCTTTGCCGGACATCCCAACTTGGGGGCGGCAGACTATCAGGTGTTTCATCACGCGTCAAACGGACATACGGCATACAGCTTTTGTATGTGTCCCGGCGGTGTGGTGGTACCCAGTCAGTCGGAAGAAGAATCCATTTTAGTTAACGGGATGAGCTATTTCGCCCGTGACGGAAAAAATTCCAATTCCGCCCTTTGTGTGTCGGTCTCTCCCGAAGATTTTGGTGATGGCTTGTTTGATGGACTTCATTTGATTGAAACCTTAGAAAAAACTGCCTATCAGCTGGCAGGTGCCAATCAGCATGCCCCCTTTACTACTTCTTTTGATTTTACAGGGGTGAAGCCGACAGGAGCCTATCCCGAACCCACCTATTCGCTGGGTGTCACCGAAGTGAATTTCGAGAAACTGTTTCCCGCTTTTGTCACCGAAGCCTTGCGGGAAGGGCTGCAGACATTCGAGCAGAAAATGCCCGGATTTTTAAGTCAGGGATGCATTTTCACAGGGGTGGAAACCCGTACCTCTTCCCCTCTTCGCATCAACCGGAACGAAGCACTTCAGTCGGACAAAGCTATCGGCTTGTATCCTTGCGGAGAAGGGGCAGGCTATGCCGGCGGTATCGTATCGGCTGCTGTGGACGGCATGAAAATTGCGGGTAAAATTATGGAGCAGTTTCAACCATTGGGGTAAGATTTGATTTCCCTCCGAAAAATCCGTAAAAATTTGTTGACATCGGAAGAAAACTGTGGTATACTGAGCGTGTCATCAAAATTTGGAACGAAAGGTTCCCGAGGGTGAATATTACGACCGCTTGAATTTGTAAAACCCTTTCAAGCTAAGGCCAGACGGACAGCCGGGTCGAACGCCGAAACGCCGGATAAAAACATCCGGTTGGCAGGGAAAACCTGCCTTATTGATTGAGTTAGAAGCTCAAATTTTATAAGTTGGTTCCTTTACAACCATGTGCCAAACAGCACACATCGACTTGTGAAACGGTCAATAAGAGTACGCGTATCAAACTCTGAAACCTATCCAAATTGTCAAGGGGTGTTTTGTCCCCTTTGGGAAAACGATTCTTACAAGCGGTGTGTCTTAGGGCATACCGCTTTTTGTTTTTTTCTAAATTTTCGGGGAAGGGTGAAGCCTTAGTGGAACATAAAAAGATTATTGAATTACAAAATATTTCCAAGGAGTTTGAAGACGAACAGGTGTTAAGCTCCATCAATTTAGATATCTATGACAAGCAGTTTGTGACCTTGCTTGGTCCCTCCGGTTGCGGAAAAACCACCACCTTACGAATTGTGGGCGGTTTTGAAACTCCCGATCAGGGGGATGTGCTGTTTGAGGGAAAACGCATCAACGATGTGCCTGCCCACAAGAGAAGCATCAACACCGTGTTTCAGAAATATGCTTTGTTCCCTCATTTGAATGTGTTTGAAAATGTGGCATTTTCTCTGCGGTTACAGAAACTTCCCAATGCGGAAATTATCAAACGTGTGAAAGAAATGCTGGAACTGGTTGCCCTAAAAGGCTTCGAGCGAAAAAACGTAACCAAATTATCCGGCGGTCAGCAACAGCGTGTTGCCATCGCCAGAGCCTTAATCAGCCATCCCCGTGTGTTGTTGCTGGACGAGCCTCTGGGTGCGTTGGACTTAAAGCTTCGGAAAGATATGCAGAACGAACTGAAAAAAATCCAGAAACAGACCGGCATCACCTTTATCTATGTTACCCACGACCAGGAGGAAGCACTCTCCATGTCTGACGTGGTAGTAGTTATGGCAGAGGGCAAAATTCAGCAAATCGGAACTCCAACCGATATCTATAACGAACCCGTCAATGCATTTGTTGCTGACTTTATCGGTGAAAGTAACATTGTAGACGGCATTATGAACGAAGATTATAAGGTTACCTTCTCCGGACACACCTTCCAATGTGTGGATAAAGGCTTTGCCCCCGGGGAAGCGGTGGATGTTGTGGTACGTCCCGAAGATGTGGATGTGGTAAACGTAGCCGACGGAATGTTACAGGGGACTGTAACTTCTGTTACCTTCAAAGGGGTTCACTATGAAATCATCGTGGATATCGGTGGTTTCAAATGGATGATTCAGTCCACTGATTTTGTGGATGTGAATGCCAATATCGGCATCTTTATTGAACCCGATGCCATTCATATTATGAAGAAATCCGAATTCTCCGGTCAGTACGGTGACTATTCTACCTTCTCTGACGAAATTGAAGAACTGGGAAACTCCGAAACGGTAGGTGACTAAGATGGAAAAAACCAGGAAAAATCTTGGCAGACTGATTGCAGCACCTCATATCCTCTGGTCAGTTCTGTTTATTTTGGCACCTCTCATTTTTGTGGTGTATTATACCTTTACCGATGCCTATGGCACCTTCACCTGGGAAAATATTTTCGCCTTGAAGGAACATGCCAACACCTTTTTAATTTCGGTGAGTCTGTCGGTCATTGCTACCTTTATTTGCTTTTTGGTGGGATATCCTCTGGCGTATCTGATTGCCGGATATAAGGAAAAATCTCAGAAAATTATGATTACCCTGTTGATGCTTCCCATGTGGACCAATCTGTTAATCCGTACCTACTCCATGATGGCAATTATGGACGACGGCGGATTTTTAAACTCCATTTTAGGGGCATTGAATCTTGGCAAAGTGCATCTCATCGGTACCAAGGGTGCCGTCATTTTCGGGATGGTATACGATTTTCTGCCCTATATGGTGCTTCCCATCTATACCATCATTTCCAAGCTGGATAAAAACCTGCTGGAAGCCGCAAGAGACCTTGGCTGTAACCCCTTCCAGGTTCTTTGGAAAGTGGTGCTTCCCCTTTCCTCCGGCGGTATCATTTCCGGCATCACCATGGTGTTCGTTCCCTCCATTTCCACCTTCTACATTTCTCAGAAGTTGGGCGGCGGTACCTTTGAACTCATCGGTGACACCATCGAACGCCAATTCCAAAACGTATCCACCTACAACGTAGGTGCCGCAATATCGTTAGTTATGATGATTTTAGTTTTGGTTTCGCTTGCAGTGATGAACCGCTTCACAAAGGAAGAGGCGTCGTAAACAAGCGCCTTTCCGTCTTTACGTTCCCTTGCGTACACTCAGTACGCGGCGTTCTCTGAAAGAGCGGAAATGCATCTTGTTTTCATCCGCCTCATTGATATGGAAGAGGCGTCATAACAGCCATCGGCTGTTTTTCATCCGCCTCATTGGTATCTTGTAGGGGACGATGCCCACATCGTCCCGTGTAACCGGTCACCAACAAACGGGAGGAGAACATTCCTCCCCTACACAGAAAGGTAAAAAAATATGAAAGCTTTGTCCCGAATCTATACCGCTTTGATTTTCATCATTTTATACATCCCCATTGTGGTGCTGATGCTGTTTTCCTTTAACTCTACAGCCAACACCGGTGATCTGACGGGGCTTTCTTTGTATTGGTACCGTGAGCTGTTTTCCTCTCCCGATACCTTCAACGCCTTAAAAAATACCCTGGTGCTGGCAGTCAGTGCATCAGTAATTTCCACTGTCATCGGAACTGCGGCAGCGGTGGGACTTTGTAAATTCAAAAAAAACTTCTTTAAAAATTCGGTCCTTTCTGTCACCAATATTCCCATGATGAATCCCGATATCGTAACCGGGATTTCCATGATGCTTCTGTTTGTGTTTTTAGGAACCTTATTGGGCAGAGATGAAAAGCTGGGATTCACAACCCTTCTGATTGCCCATGTTACCTTCTGTCTGCCCTATGTAATTTTATCAGTACGTCCCAAAATCTTAACCATGCCCCGTTCCTTACCCGAAGCGGCACAGGATTTGGGTTGTACCCCTCTGCAGTCCTTCTTTAAAGTGGAACTGCCTCAGATTTTACCCGGTGTGATTTCCGGATTTATTCTGGCATTTACCTTGTCGTTGGATGATTTTGTCATTAGTTACTTCACCACGGGAAACGATTTTCAGACCTTACCGTTACTCATTTATTCCATGACCAAAAAAGAGGTGAAACCGGACATCTACGCCCTTTCCACCTTAATGATTTTAACAGTTACGGTGCTGTTGATACTCTCTAACGTATCGTCCAAAGAAAAAAGCACAGAAAGAAGGTTGACACTGTAATGAAAAAAGTTCTTTTGTTATGGGTGGTATCGGTTTTTCTGGCGGTTTCTCTTTCCGGATGCGGCGGGCAGTCTGAAAAACTCACCTTAAATGTATATAACTGGGGAGAATATATTTCCGATGGCAGTGAAGATTCTCTGGATGTGAATGAAGAATTTGAAAACTACTGCCGTGATGAGCTGGGGATGGAGGTTTCGGTCAACTATACCACCTACGCCAGCAACGAGGATATGTATAACAAACTAAAAAGCGGTTCCGCTACCTACGATGTTGTGATTCCCTCGGAATATATGATTGAAAAAATGATAGCAGAGGATATGCTCTCTCCCCTTGATTTTTCCAATATCCCCAACTATCAGTATATTGACGACAATTTTAAAAACCTGTTTTTCGACCCGGACAATACCTATTCGGTGCCCTACACCTACGGAATGGTGGGTATTATCTACAACAGCGAAATGGTTGCAGAAGAAGACTTGGGAAGCTGGGATTTACTCTGGAACGAAACCTACAAAGGGCAGATTCTGCAGTTCAACAACCCCCGTGATGCCTTTGGAACTGCTATCTACTGGGCAAAAGACAGCGTAAACTCCACCGACCCTGCGGTATGGCAGTCTGCAGTGGAAAAGTTAAAAGCACAGAAGCCCCTCATCCAAAGCTATGTTATGGACGAAATTTTCAATAAAATGAAAAATGGCTCTGCTGCCATTGCTCCTTACTATGCAGGCGATTATCTCACCATGTATGATTCCAACGATTTATTAGGCTTCTACTATCCCGAAGAGGGGACAAACGTGTTTGTAGATGCGATGTGCGTCCCCGCCTGTGCCAAAAATCAGGAGTTGGCAGAACTCTATATCAACTTTATGCTGGAAAAAGAAATTGCTATCGCCAATGCAGAATACATCGGCTATGCATCTCCCCATACCTTAGTCCGTGAAGATGAGGACTACATCGCCTATATGCAAGACTGGCACGATGATGCAATGGAAATTCTCTACGCCCAAGACTCGGCAGTCAAAACCGAATATTACGAAAGTTTAGATACCGATACACTGTCATTGCAAAACAGTCTGTGGGAAACCTTAAAAATTGAAAATGCGGTGGAACCCTGGATTTATATGACTGCGGGAACCATTGTAGGAGCATTGATTTTATTCTTCCTATATAGCTATTTTGTAAAAAGATACCGCAATCATTATTAAAACAGAGTCACTGTTGTGTGAAAGGAAAAAGACGAAATTCAAATTTTTTACTTTTGAATTTCGTCTTTTTTTTATATTTCACTTGATTTTATTTGTTCTTGTATTTCTTCTATCTTTTCTAATTTTAAAGTGTAATTCTCATTGCGGGGACACTCAATATGCACACATTCGTTACAAGGTTTTTTCCGAAAATGCTCAATACAACAACCCAAATAGTTACATTCGTCACAACAACATTCGTTCCCGTTTTCTCCGTTTCCCGGGCAGTCTTTTCCGCCATTTCCCGGAATCAGTTCAATTCCTGTAGGTCCGTCAATAATCATAGTTTTTCCTCCAAAAATAAAAAAGTGCGCAGCCGAAGCTACGCACGAAAAATGCATAACTCCTTTGCTTGCAACAAAAATTGTTTCACACGGTATAATAAACCAAAAGTATGCGAAAACAGAGCATGCATTTTTACCTTAGTAAAATGCACACTTATGGCGTTATTATACCACCAGTATCAATATACAATTTTTGTTGCAAAGTTATTGTACCATCTTTTTAGAAAAATGTCAATCTTTGTTCATTTTTTTCTTTGATAGCAAAGAAAAAACGAACCAAAAAAAGAAACTACCGCCTGGTATTTTCGCAATCCCGGACATTCGTCTTTTGAACTGTGTATTCGATTGCGAAAATAAGGGCGGATTTTTTTCGTTTCGTCTTTCGATAACGAAAATGGGTTATCTGCAACCTGACAGAGAAAACTACTATGTAATTGTTTGCAAGCGAATGATAGAACAGCCGTGCGGCGACTGAGCACTCGTGTAAAAGGGGTAAGGGGTTCGTTAAGGGGGATAGGGGGAATATCGAAAATTCCCCCTGCTCCCTTGACATAAAAAAACGAAAAAGTATTGCAAAATTAGAATATTTATGATAAGATAAAAGTGCTAAACAAACAGAATACTGTTCTATGGGAAAATCAGCCACACTTACAGTTGGATATGATTCCTTATTTTTGTACACTCTAATCGTATGAATTTTGCTAAAAAACGCAGATTCCAAGCGGTTAGAGTGCTGGGTTGTTCCCTCTCTATTCTGTTTGTTTAGCGACTACGGGAGTTTGCGTTTTTTGTGCGTCAACGACCGTTGGCGCATTTTTTATTTGAAGGAGAGAAATCTATGATTATTGACGGACCTACAGGAATTGAACTGATTCCGGGAAATGGCGGAAAAGACTGTCCGGGCAACGGAGAAAACGGCAACGAATGTTGTTGCGACGAATGTAACTATTTGGGTTGTTGTATTGAGCATTTCCGGAAAAAACCTTGTAACGAATGTGTGCATATTGAGTGTCCCCGCAATGAAAATTACGGATTACGACTGGAACGAATCCGTGCATTGGAAGAACAAATCAAAAACGATACGATATAAAAAAGAGGAAATTCATCTGAATTTCCTCTTTTTTTCTGAAAAAACTGCAGAATACGCCGTTTATGGGAATCCATACACGGGTCAATGTGGGCATTCTCCCCTGTATTTTCCGAAAATTTCAAATTTTTTTGTAAAAACACTTGACAAATGGGGTAAAATCTGTTATCTTATAGTTGTTAGCACTCAGACGAATAGAGTGCTAACAACACAAAAACCCTTACAAACAAAGGATTTTCCAGATAGAATGTTATGGAAAGGAGCGGTTACCGAATGGATTTGGACGGCAGAAAAATTGCCATATTAAAGGCTTTGATTGAAGACTATATTGAAACGGCAGAACCGGTTGGTTCCCGTACCATTGCCAAAAAATGTGATATCGGATTATCTTCGGCAACCATCCGGAACGAAATGTCCGACTTAGAAGAAATGGGGTATCTGGCACAGCCTCACACCTCAGCAGGCAGAATTCCCTCCAATCTGGCATACCGGCTGTATGTGGATAATCTGATTGAAAATATCAGAGCTACCAATCTGGAAATGGAATTCATCAAACAGAAAATGGAGTCCCATCTGTCGGAATTGAACCGGTTTTTAGACTTTTCGGCAAAAGCTATTTCCGACTCCACGGGTCTGACCGCAGTCACGGGAGCACCCCGGGTAACCTCGGGTGCCATCAGCCATTTTGAAATTGTGAAGGCGTCGGAACATTATTTAATGTTTATTTTAGTAACAAATACGGGTATGATTAAGAAGCGGCAGGTCAGAATCTTAACGCCCATTGATGATAATTCCATTTTGTATCTGAAACAGATTTTAAACGAAGAGCTTGCCGGTTGTACCCTGGAAATGATTACTGCCGACAAGGTGGAACGTTTAAAACGCCGGTTCAATGATAATTTTGAACTGTTGGGCATCATTTTGGAATTTGTCACTCAGACGATGGAAGCCTCCGGCGGAACGGAATACCACTTCAGCGGAAAATCGGAAACCTTAAAAGCTCCCGAATTTTCCAGTATGGATAAGGTGCTTGGCTTTTTGGATCTGGTGGATGACCAGGAGCAGATTACTTCACTGATGAATACGGCTTCTTCCAACAAAAACGGCATTACCGTTGTGATTGGTGACGAAAGTCCCATTTTAAAGAACAAGGACCTGAGCATGGTGGTTTCCACCTATCGAGCATACGGCGGAAAAAACGGTGCCATTGCGGTCATCGGTCCCAAACGAATGAATTACGGTAAAGTCATCACCACGTTGGAAGCCATGTCCAAACTGATGAGCGATATCTTAGAACACACAGAAGGAGAATAAAATGAAAAAAGAAAAGCAGCAACCCGAAGCGGTAGAAGAAACCGTGGAAGAAACTTTGGATGAAACAACAGAAGAAGTAACCGAAGAAGATCCTGTCAAACAACTGGAAGAGCAAATCAACAGCTTAAAGGACCAGAATCTTCGCCTGATGGCAGAATTTGAAAACTATAAAAAGCGTACCCAGAAGGAAAAAGAACAAAGCTACGAATTTGCAACTGCAGATACTGTGGGAAAACTGCTTCCCATTTTGGATACTTTGGAATTGTCCTTAACTCAGGATGCCACCGATGGGAACGCCTTTAAAGCAGGCATTGAGCTGACCGTAAAACAGTTCCGTACCATTTTGGAAAAAGCGGGCGTTACCGAAATTCCGGCACTCCACGAACCCTTTAATCCGGAGCTTCACAATGCAGTACTCCGTCAGGAAGACGGCGACGGCGAACCCGACACGGTAGTGGAAGTGCTTCAGAAGGGTTACACCTTACATGACAGAGTCATTCGTCACTCCATGGTAAAAGTAAAAGCATAGCTTTATATATATATATTATTCATTTTTTTAGTTCACAACTTGTGAGAATAGAAAGGAAGATCTTATTATGGCAAAAATCATTGGTATTGACTTAGGTACTACAAACTCCTGCGTAGCAGTAATGGAAGGCGGCGAGCCGGTTGTTATTGCAAATGCAGAAGGCGCAAGAACTACCCCCTCTGTGGTAGCATTCACCAAAACCGGGGAAAGACTGGTAGGTCAGGTTGCAAAAAGACAGGCAATCACCAACCCGGAAAAAACCATCAGCTCTATCAAAAGAGATATGGGTACTAATAAAAAAGTAAACATTGACGACAAAGCATACACTCCCCAGGAAATTTCCGCTATGATTCTGCAGAAACTAAAAGCAGATGCAGAAAACTATCTGGGGGAACCCGTTTCTCAGGCAGTTATCACCGTTCCCGCATACTTCTCTGATGCACAGCGTCAGGCAACCAAGGATGCCGGCAGAATCGCAGGTCTGGAAGTGCTTAGAATCATCAACGAGCCTACTGCAGCATCGTTAGCATATGGTCTGGATAAAGATACCGACCACAAAATTATGATTTATGACTTGGGCGGCGGTACCTTCGACGTTTCTATCTTGGAAATCGGCGATGGCGTATTTGAAGTACTGGCGACCAACGGTAACAACCGTCTGGGCGGTGACGACTTTGACGACAGAGTAATGAACTATCTGGCAGACGAATTCCAAAAAGAAAACGGAATTGATTTACGTCAGGACAAAATGGCTCTGCAGAGATTAAAAGAAGCGGCAGAAAAAGCAAAAATCGAACTGTCCGGTATGACCACCGCATCCATCAATCTGCCCTTTATTACCGCAGATGCAACCGGTCCCAAACATTTAGATTTGACATTAACCCGTGCAAAATTTGACCAGTTGACGGAAGATTTGGTAAAAGCCACCATGGAACCCACCAAAAAGGCAATGGCAGATGCAGGGCTTTCTCCCTCCGACATTGCAAAAGTTCTGTTGGTTGGCGGTTCTTCCAGAATTCCTGCCGTTCAGGAAGCTGTGAAAAACTTCATCGGCAAAGAACCCTTCAAAGGCATCAACCCCGACGAATGTGTTGCAATCGGTGCAGCCATTCAGGCAGGTGTATTGGCAGGTGACGTGAAAGACTTACTGTTATTGGACGTAACTCCGCTGTCTTTGGGTATTGAAACCTTGGGCGGTGTTTGCACCAAACTGATTGAAAGAAATACCACCATCCCCACCAAGAAGAGCCAGGTATTCTCTACCGCAGCAGACGGTCAGACCGCTGTTGATATCCACATTCTGCAGGGTGAAAGAGAAATGGCAGCAGATAACAAAACTCTGGGTAACTTCCAGCTGACCGGTATTCCTGCAGCTCCCAGAGGTGTTCCTCAGATTGAAGTTACCTTTGACATTGACGCCAACGGTATTGTTCACGTTAGTGCAAAAGACTTAGGTACCGGTGCGGAACAGAAAATCACCATTACTGCTTCCACCAACTTATCCGAAGCAGACATCGACAAAGCGGTAAAAGAAGCAGAACAGTTTGCTCAGGAAGATAAAAAGAAAAAAGAAGCAATCGATGTGAAAAATCAGGCTGACTCTATGGTTTATCAGACGGAAAAAACTCTTGCAGATGCAGGGGATAAACTGAGTGCAGAAGACAAATCCGGCATTCAGGCTGAAATTGATAAATTAAAAGAACTCTTAAAGGGTGACGATACCGAAGCCATCAAAGCAGGCACAGAAGCCCTTACTCAGAAAATGTATGCAGTAGCTTCCAAGCTGTATCCTCAGGGCGACCCCAACATGGGCGGTGCTGACATGGGTACAGGAGCAGCCGGCGGTGCACAGACCGATGACGGTGCTTATGAAGCAGATTATACTGTGGTAGATGACGATAAATAAGAGGTATGATTTCCGGCAGGTTCTCCCTGCCGGAAATATCCATGTTAACGGAGAGATAGCGTATGGCACAAAAAAGAGATTATTATGAAGTGCTTGGGGTGTCCAAGAGTGCGACAGAGGCGGAACTGAAAAAAGCCTACCGTCAGGTAGCAAAAAAGTATCATCCCGACTTAAACCCCGACAATAAAGAAGCAGAAGCCAAGTTCAAAGAAGCAAACGAGGCTTACGAAATCCTGTCCGACCCTCAAAAACGTCAGCAGTATGACCAGTTTGGTCATGCAGCGTTTGAAAACGGCGGGGCAGGTGCCGGCTACGGTGCCTACGGAGATTTCGGAGGCTTTTCCGATATTTTTGACAGCTTTTTCGGTGGCGGTTTCAGCGGCTTTGGCGGCGGTGGCGGCAGAAACAGAAGAAACGGTCCCCAAAAGGGTCGGGACTTACAGAAAAGTGTCACCATCACCTTTATGGAAGCCTGCTTTGGCGTAAAGAAAGAAATTTCCATTTTAAAATACGAAGCGTGTAGCGAATGTGGCGGATCGGGTGCCAAAAAGGGGACTTCTCCGGAAACCTGTCCCACCTGTCACGGAAGCGGTACGGTGAATCAGACCCAGCGGACTCCGTTCGGAGCGTTCCAGACCTCTGCCCCCTGTTCTCATTGCGGCGGTACCGGTCAGATTATTAAGGAATCCTGTAAAGCCTGCGGCGGTAGCGGTCAGGTCAGAAAAACCAAAACCTTGGAAATTAACATTCCCAAAGGAATTGATGACGGTCAGACCTTAACCATCCGCGGGGAAGGAGAACCTGGCAAACGCGGCGGTCCCAACGGCGATTTATACTTAGAAATCCGAGTGCAAAAAGATAAGATTTTCCAGCGTGACGGCTACGATGTATATGTGGAATTGCCCATCACCTTTACCGAGGCGGCATTGGGTGCCAAAGTTGTGGTTCCCACCATTGACGGAAAAATCGAAATGAACATCCCTGAAGGAACTCAACCGGATTCCCGTTTTGTATTAAAAGGAAAAGGGATTCCCTATCTGCGTGGAAACGGCAACGGCAATCAGTATGTGATTGTAAAATTAGAAGTTCCCAAAAAGCTCAGTCAGAAACAGAAGGATTTGCTGAAAGAATTTGAAGGCACCTACGAAGGCTCCAACCATTCCAAGAAGAAATCCTTTATGGAAACCCTAAAAGATATGTTTTCCTAAAGAGAAAAAAGCTTTCATTCTGAACACAGAATGAAAGCTTTTTTTGCATCCAAGACTTTTTCTTGACATTTTCCGACTTTTTTGCTACAATTTTCTTTGGAAATTTATCCTCATAAAAAGGAATTGTATTATGAAATCATCTGTTTTGATTCTGCTTGGTGCCATCCTTTGGGGCATCATCGGGATTTTTGTAAGAACTCTGACGCCTCTCGGTTTTTCTGCTGTTGAACTGGTTACTCTGCGGTCTTATATCACGGCAATCGGCTTAGTTTTGATTCTTCTGATAACCAATCCCCAAAAGCTCATCATCAAGCTGTCTCACCTCTGGTATTTTGTGGGAACGGGACTTCTAAGCTTTGTATTCTTTAATACTTGTTATTTTAAGGCAATGGAATATGCTTCCCTTTCGGTCGCAGCAATTCTGTTGTATACGGCACCCTTTTTTGTAATGGGAATGTCGGCAGTCTTTTTGAAAGAAAAAATCACACGGCAAAAAATTGTTGCATTACTGGTTGCCTTTTTGGGTTGTATTCTGGTGTCTGGTGTGGCAGATGGCGGAGCTTCCCTGTCTGCCCGCGGATTTTTGTGGGGTCTTGGCGCCGGATTCGGATATGCACTCTATTCTATCTTTGCAACCTTTGCCTTAAAAAAATATGATACCTTAACGGTAATTACCTATACCTTTTTGGTAGCAGCGGTGAGTGCAACTTTTCTTTGTAATCCCATCCACATGGCACAAACTCTCTCCCAATCGCCTCAAAGTCTTTGGATTCTGATTCTCTACGGTATTTTAACAGGGGCAGCGGCATACTATTTCTATACCAAAGGGTTAGAAAAAACACCTCCGGCAAAAGCCTCGGTCATCGCCACGGCAGAACCGGTAGTTGCTACCATATGCGGAGCCATGTGTTTTGGAGAAATCCCTTCGGTATTTGGAATAGCAGGAATTTTTTTAGTGATATTTGCAGTATTGTATTTACAAAAACAGTAGCATGAAACCTGTCGTATCATTGGTTTTCCCCTGAAATCCTAATGGAGTTTTTTTCCCTCATTTTAGGGAAAGAGAGGCATTTTCTCTATCCAACGAAAAAGACGAAATTCAAATTTTTTACTTTTGAATTTCGTCTTTTTTGCTATATTTCACTTGATTTTATTTGCTCTTGTATTTCTTCTATCTTTTCTAATTTTAAAGTGTAATTCTCATTGCGGGGACACTCAATATGCACACATTCGTTACAAGGTTTTTTTCGGAAATGCTCAATACAACACCCCAAATAGTTACATTCATCACAACAACATTCGTTCCCGTTTTCTCCGTTTCCCGGGCAGTCTTTTCCGCCATTCCCCGGAATCAGTTCAATTCCTGTAGGTCCGTCAATAATCATAGATATTTCCTCCAAAAATAAAAAATGCGCAGCCGAAGCTACGCACGAAAAATGCATAACTCCTTTGCTTGCGACAAAAATTTACATCTTAGGGCATGAAACTCCAAAAGTATGCAAAAACAGAGTATGCATTTTTACCAATAGTAAAAATACACACTTTCAGAGTAATTCATGCAGAGAATCAATATGAAATTTTTGTCGCAAAATTATTGTACCATAAATATTCTGATTTTGCAATACTTTTTCGTTTTTTTATGTCAAGGGAGCAGGGGGAATTTTCGATATTCCCCCTATCCCCCTTAACGAACCCCTTACCCCTTTTACACGAGTGCTCAGTCAACCCACGGCTGTCCTATCCGACAATTTGGAAAACGAAAGAAAGATGTTCCACATTAGGCTTTTGGTAACCTATAATATCGTTATCGAAAGACGAAACGAAAAAAATCCGCCCTTATTTTCGCAATTCTCTACCGTTATCAAACGACGGAGGTTCGGGATTGCGGAAATACCAGGCGGCAGTTTCTTTTTTTGGTTCGTTTTTTCTTTGCTGTCAAAGAAAAAAATGAACATATAAAAAAATTTTAATTCCAAACAACGTTTGGTCACAACCACACAGCGGGACGATGTGGGCATCGTCCCCTACGAGGGTTAATTCAACGTTTTGGGAGTACACAAACGTATGGTACCACCCATACAAAAACGTTATCAAAAGACGAACAATATGATATCATACAACGGGACGGTGTGGGCACCGTTCCCTACAGGATTTGGTTTCCGTTGTCACAAAAAAACAGCACCGATTTTGGTGCTGTTTTTTCATCGATAAGTTTTTTTAAAATTAGAATTCTTTTTTCAGTTCAACACCGTTTGCATCGGTAGAAATGGAACCGGTTAACAGTCTGATAAAGTCAATTAATGCCCAGATAGAACCGCCAACACCGGTACATACGGTCAATACGATTTTAATGATACCCCATTTGGTGTAGCCTAAGTAGAAATCGTGAATACCGATTCCGCCCAAGAAGAAAGCTAACAGAACAGCAGTCAGCTTGGATTTCTGTTCGCCGTTAGCTGCTACAGCAGCTTTTACAGCAGCACCGCAGCTGGTACAGATAGCAGCACCGGGATTAATGGGCTGTCCGCAATTTGCACAGAATTTTTCTCCGTTTCCTTTCGCAAAGCCGCAGCTCATACAAGCTACCGCATTTTCGTTCATTTCTGCGCCACAGTTTTTACAATACATCATAAAGTCCCCCTCGTAAAAATAAATTTAGAATAGTATAATTTTTATCATCCAGTTTATCATTGCCACGGCTGCAATTCCCAATAAGAGATAGCGGTGTATGCGATGTCGCAACTCAAATAACAGATACACAACTACATACGGCAGAAAAAAGATGGTCACATTATAAGCTGCCGCACCTGAGAAATCTCCTTTCAGTAAACAAAGAAAGGCACGTGTCATCCCGCAGCCGGGACAGGGAATTTTAAAAAATTCCAAAAACACACAGGAAATTCCAAAATAATTCATCACCGTGTATGCCACGGCAAAATAGAAAATGACCGCCAAAAAAACCAACAGTTTTTTGGGGATATCTTTGTTTGTTTTCAGCATCACAGAACGACGGTTTTGATTAACCTTTCACGTTGTAATCTGCGCACATCAGATTGGTGGCTTTGAATAATTTATGGGTATAAACAAAGGGACCGATCAGAATGATGCTTCCCAATACGTTCCACAGCCAGAAATCTGCACAGGAGAACTTGTAATCGATATTTCTTCTTTTTAATTCGTTACCGATACGATTGGAAATTTTGTGGAGCCACACAATAGCAGCAATTCCAAGGGTAATGGGAGCAATAATGAAGTATAACAGGCAGTAATGCATGGTTCTTTTTCCGTCATAGCGGCTGGCAACAATGTTGATATCGTTGCTGACGGAAGACATTACAACCAGACCGTAAATCCCGAAGGTAATCAGATTCAACAGGATATACTTCAAAAGACCTTTGTTGGTTTTTAACTGACCAACGGGTGCTTGGTACGATTGCACCGCAGCACCGCAGCCTACGCAGACAGCGGCACCTTCATTGATTTGTGCACCGCAGTTACTACAGAATTTCATAGTTTCTTCCTCCTTCTGATATGACACTTCCTAATATGTCATATTTTTACAAATTATAACATAATATTTGGTTCTTGACAAGTGGTATTTCACAAAAAAACCTCATTTTTTCTTTACAATTTTGAGACAAAAGAGTATTTCATTCAGGAAAGAACCCAAAAACCTTGTAATTTACGGAAAAAATTTCATCCACACCTTGCAAAAAAAGGAAAAGCATATTATAATATAGAATAGTGGAATATGGACAAAATGAAACGAGGAAAGGCGGACATTTTCATAATGTTTAAAGATTTTTCTGATTTTAAAAATAAATTGATGGGGAAACGGGTTGGCATATTGGGACTTGGTGTCAGCAATCTGCCTCTGTTAAAGCTTCTTTTGGCAAACGGCATCACCGATATTACCATCCGTGACAAAAATCCGGATCCCGCATTGAAAGAAGAAGCACCCGACGCACACTGGATTACGGGAGAGGACTATTTAAAGGACATCACAGAGGATTATATTTTCCGTTCTCCCGGTATCATGCCTACGCTGCCCGAATTGCAACAGGCGGTAGCAAACGGAGTACAGATGACTTCGGAAATGGAAGCCTTCTTTGACCTTTGCCCGGCAAAAATCATTGGAATTACGGGAAGTGACGGCAAAACCACCACCACTACCTTAATTTACGAGATTTTAAAAAAGGCAGGCTATACCTGCCATTTGGGCGGAAACATCGGGCATCCGTTGCTTTCCGATTTGGAAAACATCAAAGACGACCATATTGTAATTGTGGAATTGTCTTCTTTCCAGCTGATGACCATGAAAAAAAGTGCAGATATTGCAGTTATTACCAATCTGGCACCCAATCATCTGGATAAGCATACCGATATGGCGGAATATTGTAACGCCAAGAAAAATATTTTTCAGTTTGGTGCTACCCAAACGGTGTTCAATCTGGAAAACGATATCACAAAAGAATTCATCCGGGAAGATTCGCTCTCTTTCAGCCTGAAACAACCGGTTGACAAAGGTGCTTACTTACAGGATGACATTCTTTATTTTAACGGGACCGAAGTGATGAAACGCTCCGATATTGTGCTGCCGGGAATTCACAATGTGGATAACTACTTAGCGGCAATCTGTGCGGTCAGCACGCTTTGCGATTTATCTTATGTGAAAGAAGTTGCCACCACCTTTGGCGGTGTGGAACACAGAATCGAATTTGTCAGAGAATTAGACGGTGTCCGTTATTATAACGATTCTATTGCTTCCAGTCCCTCCCGTGCCATTGCGGGACTGCGTTCCTTCCGGCAAAAAATCATTGTCATTGCCGGAGGCTCCGATAAAAACATTCCCTTTGATACCTACGCCAAAGAAGTTTGTCAGCGTGTGAAATATCTGATTGTGATGGGACACACCAAAGAAAAAATCAAATCAGCCGTTCTGCAAGAACAGCCCGATTTTCCCATTTTTGAAGCGTGTGACCTTGCGGATGCAGTCCGTCTTGCCCGTGAACAAGCAACTGCCGGCGATGTGGTAATGCTGTCTCCCGCCTGTGCAAGCTTTGATTATTTTAAGAATTTTATGGAACGGGGAAATCTGTTTAAAGAATACGTAAACCGGTTGTAAAAGGCGTGAAAAACCTTGGGTTACGGCTCCCTCACTACGGGGGATTCCTGTTCGTACATTGTATGGTACCATACAATGTTAGATTTTCCGCAAAAATTATTGATTCCGAAAGGAACTGATTCCTATGAAGCAATTAGAAAAATTAGTCAAAACACCAGCCGTGTCCGGCTTTGAAACCATGGGTCGGGACCGGTTGTTTGAAATATTTGAAAAATTTGATTTAACGCCAAAAACCGACGAATACGGAAACATCTATGGAGAAAAAAAGTCGGCGTTTTCCCAATTTCATATTTTAATTGATGCCCACATTGACGAAATCGGTCTCATTGTGACCGAGGTGTTGGACGGTGGTTTTTTGCGGTTTGAACGGGTCGGCGGAATCGACCCGACCAATCTCTTATGCCAGGAGGTAATTGTCCTTGCCAAAGAACCCATCTATGGGGTTATTGGTGCCATTCCCCCGCATCTTGCCAAAAAAGAAGAGGACAAAAAAGAGGAACTCCTTTTGATTGATACCGGATTGCAAAATGCCAAAGAGCTGATTGCCCCCGGGACTCCCGTGAAGCTGAAATCTTCCTACCTGAAATTAAAAAACAATCAGATTTCCTCCGGTGCCATGGATGACCGTGCGGGACTGCTGACGGCTTTGATGGCAGTCAAAAAATGGAAGCAGGACGTAAACGTTACTGTGCTCGGCAGTACCCGTGAAGAACTGGGATTGCAGGGACTGGAACTGTTTTTAAAGAAACGTTCCTTTGATCTTGCCATTGTGATTGATGTGACTCACGGATACTTCCGTGGGCTGAATCCCGGCCGTTCCTATCCCGTTGGGGAAGGATTTACCCTTTGCTATGGCGGAATCTTAGATAACCGGCTGACCCGCTGGTTAGAACAGGAATTAATTCGCAAAGAAATTCCCTATCATACCGAACTGGAACCCTCCCATCCCGGCACCAATGCTTACTGTGCGGTGATGCACCGGATTCCGGCGGTTATGATGTCCATTCCCTTAAAATATATGCATACTACGGTGGAAACCCTGTCGGAAACCGATCTAAAAAGCTTAGCAACGTTCCTTTCGGAAACCGATTGGAACAAAGCGTTGTGTTAGGGGGGCAAATGATGAAGTTTGAAAATGTACTGGAATTATTGGAGCAACTCACCGCTTTGAACGGGACCTCCGGCTATGAGGACGAGGTCATTGGGTTTATTATCGGCAAATTACAAGAACATGGGATTTCCTATCATAAAGACCGACTGGGAAACATCATCGTACAAACGGGAGAAAACCCCAACCGTATTGCTCTCTTTGCCCATATGGACGAGGTCGGCTTCGGGGTACGGGAAATCCGTGAGGACGGGATGATTCAGTTCGCTGCAATCGGCGGCGTGACAGATCAGATTCTCTTTTCCACTCCGGTGGTTATCGGAAAAAACAGAGTTCCCGGCATCATCGGAAACATTCCCAAGCATTTGCAGGAAAAATCTTCAGATAAGCAAATCAAAATTCCCGATATGATGATTGACATCGGTGCTACCTCCAAAAAGGATGCCCAAAGCTCAGTCAAAATCGGTGACCCCATCTACTGGCACAGCGAGTTTGTGTCGTTCGGGGACGGACTCATCAAAGCAAAAGCATTAGACGACCGTGTTGGTGTTGCAGTCATATTAGCTCTTCTTCTGGAACAGGCATACTCTTTTACAGCGGTATTTACAACCAGAGAAGAAATCGGCATTATGGGAGCAAAAATGACTACGCCGTTAATTTCACCCCAAAAAGCAGTGGTGCTGGAAGTAACCACCTGTGCAGATATGCCGGGCATTTCGGAACCCACTACCAGACTGGGTCAGGGGGTTGCCCTGTCGGTGCTGGACGGAGCCAGCGTAGCAGACAAAAGCTGGAACGAAACCATCATTGCCTTAGCCAATGAAGAAAAAATCCCTTATCAAAAGAAATTAACCACCAAAGGGGGTAACGATGCCGGTGCGGTTTCGTATATCTCCGGCGGAATCCCCACCACGGCACTGTCGTTACCGGGACGTTATATTCATTCCCCCGTCAGCGTCATTTCCAAAGCAGATTTGGAATCTATGTATCGCCTTTGCGAACTTTTATTGAAAAAGGTATAAAAAAATATCATTGTTATTTTTTTAACGCTTGCATTTTGTGCTTTTTTGTTGTATAATATAAACAGGAGATTTTGTTTTTTGAATCAATCCCCTGTTAACATGGTAAGAAAAACAGAAAGTGAGGGTTCTAAATGCCAATCAAAATTCCCAATGCACTACCTGCCAGAAAAATTCTGGAAGGGGAAAACATTTTTGTCATGTCGGAAAAGCGGGCATGCAGTCAGCATATCCGTCCTCTTAAGATTGCCATTCTGAATCTGATGCCCACCAAAATTGTCACTGAAACTCAGCTGTTACGACTGCTGGGGAACTCTCCTTTGCAGGTGGAAATCACCTTAGTGATGACCGATTCCCACGAATCCAAAAATACTTCCGGAGAGCATCTTTCTGCGTTTTACAAACGGTTTTCGGAAATTAAAAACGAGCATTTTGACGGTATGATTATCACCGGTGCTCCGGTGGAAAAGCTGGAATTTGAAGAAGTGGACTATTGGGAAGAACTCAAAGGAATTATGGACTGGTCTACCAAGCACGTTTGGTCTACCTTACATATTTGTTGGGGTGCCCAGGCGGGACTTTATCACCATTTCGGAATCCCGAAATATGATTTGCCCGAAAAAATGTTCGGCATTTTTGAACACCGGTTACTGCAAAACCATAAAAAATTGTTTTTCGGCTATGAGGATACCTTTTATGCTCCTCATTCCCGTCATACCGAAGTGCGGGAAGAGGATATCAGAAAAGTCCCCGAGCTGACTCTGGTTGCCACCTCCAAAGAAGCAGGAGTGTATGCGGTCACCACCAAAAAATACCGTCAGATTTTTATTATGGGACACTCGGAATATGATAATGAAACGTTAGATCTGGAATATCGCCGAGATGTAGACCGCGGACTGCCTATTCGCATTCCCGTAAATTACTATCCCGACGATAATCCCAATAAAAAGCCTGTTAATAAATGGAGAAGCCACGCAACCTTACTCTTCTCCAACTGGCTTAACTATTGTGTTTATCAGATTACACCTTACGATATTGATAAGGTAACTCCCTACACCCATTCTTAACAGTGAATCTCTGATTAATTTTATTAAAATTACTAAATTACTAAATTACTAAAAAAGGAAAGGAAGCGAATCAAAATGGATTACGCACAGGAAGCCTTAAAATTACACAAGGCCTTACAGGGGAAAATTGAGGTAACTCCTCTTTGCCCTTTGGAAACCAAAGATGATTTATCTATCGCATATACTCCCGGGGTTGCCCAGCCTTGCCTGGAAATCAATAAGGATGTAAACAACGCATACGAATATACCAGAAAGGGAAACCTGGTTGCGGTAGTGACCGACGGTACTGCTGTCTTGGGATTGGGCGACATCGGTCCCGAAGCAGGGATGCCCGTTATGGAAGGAAAAGCCGTATTGTTCAAACATTTCGGCGGTGTTGATGCTGTGCCGATTTGTCTGGCGACCAAAGACGTGGACAAAATTGTGGAAACCGTTAAAATGATTGCTCCCACCTTCGGCGGCATCAACTTGGAAGACATTTCCGGTCCCCGTTGCTTTGAAATTGAACGCAGATTGAAAAAAGAACTGGACATTCCCGTATTCCACGATGACCAGCACGGTACTGCAGTGGTTTGTCTGGCAGCGGTGTTGAACGCTGTGAAATTAGTGAACAAAAAAATCGAAGATCTGGTAGTTGTCATCAATGGCGCAGGTGCTGCCGGGGTTGCCATCGGCAAACTGCTGTTATCCTCCGGCGTGAAAGATGTTATTATGTGTAACTCCAAAGGAGTTATCTATGAAGGGAAAGAAGGCTTAAACTCCGAAATTGTAGAAGTTGCCAAAATCACCAATAAAGAAAAGAAACAGGGAACCTTAGCAGATGTTGCCAAAGGTGCCGACGTATTGGTTGGTGTTTCGGTTGCCGGTGCCTTCACCGAAGAAATGATCCAATCCATGAACCGTGATCCCATCATTTTGGCAATGGCAAATCCCACTCCTGAAATCTTCCCCGAAGATGCCTTAAAAGCAGGTGCCGCAGTCATGGGTACCGGAAGATCTGACTTCGCAAATCAGATTAATAACGTACTGGCATTCCCCGGAATCTTCCGCGGCGCTTTGGACGTAAGAGCATCCGACATTAACGACGAAATGAAGATTGCCGCTTCCAAAGCCATCGCAAGCTTGGTTTCCGACGAGGAATTAACCTCCGACTATATCATCCCTGCTCCCTTTGACCCCCGTGTGGCAGAAACCGTAGCCAAAGCAGTGGCACAAGCCGCACGAGATACCGGCGTAGCAAGAATATAGACGGCTTGAAAAATGGCGTATAATCCGTAAACCTCATCGCTCGGCGTACAGCGCTTATGCCGTGCACAGTACTACGCGTTCGGAAAGAGGAAACCGTTGGTTTTCTTTCGATGTTCCGATTCTGGATTTCTTGCAACACTTGATCTAAAAAAAGACGAAATTCAAATTTTTACATTTGAATTTCGTCTTTTTCATTGTACCATTATTCTTCAAACAGCGGTGTGGAGAAATACCGTTCTGCCGTATCGGGAAGCACAGTCACCACCGTTTTTCCTTTGCCCAGTTTTTTTGCCAGCTTGATTGCCGCCGCTACATTGGTACCGGAGGAAATTCCGCACATAATGCCTTCTTTGGAGGCAAGGTCTTTGGAGGTCTGGATTGCTTCTTCGTCTTTTACGATACAGATATCATCATAAATATTCTGATTTAAAATAGCGGGAATCAGACCGTCGCCAATGCCCATCTGCAAATGGGTGCCGATGGAACCGCCCGACAGAATTGCCGCATCTTCCGGCTCCACTGCCCAGATGGTCATTTGTGGATTTTTTTCTTTTAACGTTTCTCCGATGCCGGTGATGGTACCGCCGGTACCAATGCCCGAACAGAATCCGTGAATGGGACCGTCCACCTGTTCTAAAATTTCCATGCCGGTACGTTTTCTCTGGATTTCCACGTTAGCGGGATTTTCAAACTGCTGGGGAACAAATACGTTGGGATCCTCATTTTGCATCCGGAGTGCAGTTTTTAAACATTCGTCAATACAGTCGCCGATGTTGCCTGCATCGTGAATCAGGATGACTTCCGCACCGTAGTGTTTTACCAGCTTTCTGCGTTCTTCGCTGACGGAGTCCGGCATAATAATTTTGGTTTTGTAGCCTCTGACTGCCCCTACCAGAGCAAGACCGATACCCTGATTTCCACTGGTAGGCTCTACAATTACAGTGTTTTCGTTGATGAGACCTTTTTGCTCAGCATCTAAAATCATATTGTATGCAGTCCGGGTTTTGATGGAGCCGCCGACATTGAGGCCCTCAAATTTTACCAGGATTTCCGCAGAATCCTCATCTACCATGCGGGACAGACGGATGAGCGGTGTATTCCCGATGGCTTCTAATACATTGTTATATATCATGGAAGATTGTTCCTTTCCAAAAATTTCTAAAACAAGAACCATTGTACCATACTTTTTCCTGTTTTTCAATCTTTTTTGAAATATTTTATGAAAAAACTATCCATTTTGTGAAAAAAAGTGTCCGATTCAAATTGACTCCCACCAAACTTTATGCTATACTGAGAAAGCACATCCTGGGAACTTCTGACATCAGAGAAACAAGAAAAAGGAGAGTCTTTACGATGACTGACTTTATCCATATCATGGAAATTATCGGCACCGTTGCCTTTGCCGTTTCCGGAGCCTTGGTTGCCATTGGTTCCAATTTAGATATCTTCGGCGTGGTTTTTGTGTCTTGTATTACAGCAGTCGGCGGCGGAATCCTGCGGGATATGCTGTTGGGGGTTCATCCGCCCTATATTTTTGTAAATTACCATTTGTGTATTGTCGCCATGACGGTAGCAATCGTAGTATTTATCATTGCTTATTTTAAACGCAGGGAATTCCGGCAGTTTCGTCTGTTTATTGAAAGCGTCAATAATATTTTTGACGCTTTCGGACTGGCGGCATTCACCGTGACGGGTGCGGAGGTAGCCTACACCGTTGGATATGGAGAGAACGCCTTCATCGTCATTGCCATCGGTATGATTACGGGGGTAGGCGGCGGTATTTTCCGTGATGTTTTTATCAATAAAACTCCCTATGTCTTAAAAAAGCACGTCTATGCGATGGCAAGTGTTTTAGGCGGCGTGTTGTTTTACTTCTGCAAAAAAGGAAATCTTGCGGAAGGCTGGAGCATTGCCTTGCCCGTTGCACTGGTGGTAGCCATTCGTATTGTGGCAACCGAACGTCAATGGAGCTTGCCGAAAATTCAGATTGAAGAGTAACCAACTATCAAAAAAATCCATTACAGAAGGAAATCCAATGAAAAAATTAATTGCAGTATTCGTTCTCACAGTATATGTAACTTTGGCGTTTGGTATGCCGGTATCAGCAGCAGTCAACTTTTCCATTACGATGGCAATCAACGAGGAAGTTGTGCTGACAGACGGAATCCCTTCCCAAATTACCCCACCCATTCTGGTGGCAGATAAAACTTATGTAGATTTATATGCCGTGGCACCGCTCATCGGGATGGATGTGTGCTGGATGGCGGAAGATAATGGCTATTTTCAGGTCCGGGGAAACGGTTTGATTGTAGACTTCACACGGATTTCCCAATGGGACGAGCTGATTCGGATTCCCTATAAATTTTTTGTCAAAGATAGTAAAATTTTTGTATCCTTGGCAGAACTTGCGGAATTGGCGGGATATCCTGTCAGTTATACCAACGGACTGATTGTTCTTGGTGCTCCCAACCATTACTATCATGAAGCTTACGTGGAGGTTGATACCTCACCCTGTAACGATTATGTGTATGCCAACTATCCCGTCTGGGCGGAATATGTAGTCAATCCCTATCAGGAATACAGCTACGAAACCATGCAAAATGATATCGCACGGTTGCAAACCATGTATCCCGACTTAATCAAAACCTCTTCTATCGGACAGTCGGTGGAAGGCAGAGAGTTAACCCTGATTGAATTCGGTCGGGGACCCCATCGGATTTTTGTTTGCGGAACTCATCATGCCAGGGAATACATTTCCACGACCTATCTGCTGTATGCCATTGACCGGTATGCCTATGCCTACCGTACCAACAGTATGTGGGGAAAATATTCTCCCAAAGAAATTTTAGATTACGTTACTTTCTGTGTGGTTCCTATGGTGAATCCCGACGGGGTGAATCTGGTACAAAACGGCATCGGTGCAACCCAATTCCCCGATGAACTTGCCAATATGAAACTCTATGAGGGTGCAAAATACGGCTATTCCGCCTGGAAAGCCAATATCCGCGGGGTGGATTTAAACTGGAATTATGATAAAGACTGGCTCCTTTCCAGAAACCGAAATCCCAGAGGCTCCGTAGGCTTTAACGGAGACCACCCCTACAGTGAACCGGAAACCATTGCCGTTACTGATTATGTGGACAGCCACCCCTTCGATGCCTATTTGTCGTTCCATACCCAGGGAAAGCTTTTCTATTGGGGAGAAGACCACGAAAACCCCACTTACATCAATCAACTATTGAAAAAGGATACCGGTTTTAGCGAAATTACCGACCCCGGAGCAGGTCCCGGCGGCTCTTTTTTTGACTATGTCTACCGGAACTATCACAAGCCGACCATTACAGTAGAGTTATGTCCCTATGTAGGGAATTTTCCCTACCCCAACAGTGATTTTGACACCGTATGGAAGCCTGCAAAAAATATTCTGCTTTTGGTTGCCAACGAAATATTGTATCAGAAATTCACACACTAACAAAAAAGGGCGTGTCTCAATCAGTGATTTTTCACTAAATTGAGGCAACGCCCTCTTTTATTAGTGATGGTGATGATGACAACAAGGTGCCGAAGCATCGGTGGTACAGATTCTTTCGTGACAATGCTCCCCGGGCGTTTCCAATTCCAGCGTTACGTGGGCAATCCCGTGATGATGAAGGGTTTCTCTGACTGCGTTTTTCATCACTTCGGGAGCTTCGTTTGTTACCAGATGCAAGGTGGCGTAATGGGTGATGCCATCCATACTCCAAAGGTGGATATGATGTACGTCAATCACTCCGTCATTTTCCAATATCAACGACTCCAACTGTTTTACAGATTGTTGACGGGGTGTTTTTTCCAATAAAATATCCAAAGCGTTTTTCAGATTTTTTAGGGCATTCACCAACACAAACGCTGCCACCAGAATGGATAGTATCGGGTCAACCACCCAAAATCGGGTAACTTTTATCACAATCGCACCCAAAAGAACTGCAATCCATCCCAACACATCCTCCAGCATATGCAGATTGACTGCCTTTTGATTGACCGAATGTCCGCCATGGGTCACATAAGCGGCACAAAAGTTTACCACAACGCCTACCACAGCAAACAGTATCATAGAATCATAGTGAACTTCTTTTGGAGTAAGAATTCTGCCTACCGCATGGGAAATCACCGTAACCGAACCCGCCAACAGCACCAATGTGGTAAACAGTCCTGCCAATACGGAATACCGGCGGTAGCCGTAAGTATATACGTCATCCGGCTGACGGTTGCTCTTTTTCTCCAATAACCAGGAAATGCCAATGGTGATGGCATCTCCAAGGTCGTGAATGGCATCCGAGGCAATGGAAATACTGCCGGTAATAAAACTGCCTGCCAGTTCAAAGACCGAAAAGAATCCATTTAATAAAAACGCCAGAAACATCTTGTTTGCCATTATCATTTCCTCCATTGACTTTTCAAACAAACTATGGTACAATTCATTCCATACAAAACAATTTGTTCTATAAATAGAATATGCCCGTTGTTTCAAAAAATCAACAGGCAAGATGATTTTTCTATCCGATACCGAACAAATCAGAAAAAATGTATGGAGAACTTTTATGGATAGACGACAAAGAAAAACCAGAGCTGCAATTTTTCAGGCATTTACCGAACTTCTGTCGGAAAAAAGCTTTGACAAAATGACCGTAGAAGAAATTATCAAACGTGCCGATGTGGGACGTGCCACCTTTTATGCCCATTTTGAAACCAGGGAATACTTGTTAAAAGAACTCTGCCACGAACTGTTCTGTCATATTTTTGATGCAGTTTCTCCCACCCCTTCCGACCATCGGCATATTTTTGCTTGCGAGGAACACGACTCGGTATTTTTGCATCTGATCAAACATCTGGAAAAGAACGATAACCATGTCTTAAAATTATTTGCCGGGAAAAACAATGAGCTGTTTTTAGGATACTTTAAACGGGGACTTCGGGAACTTGTGAAAGCCAATCTTTCCATGTTTGCCCGGCGAAAAAGCGACTTTCTGCCCGAAGATTTATGGATTACTCATATCACATCTACCTTTGTGGAAACCATCCGCTGGTGGATTGACAACGGCAAACAGGAGTCTGCTGAATCGGTGGCGGAGTATTTTTTCGGATTGGTATAACATCCGGTGTTTTGTTTACGAAAGCGATGATATACGCTCTTTTTTTGGAAAACTATTGTACTTTTCAAAAAAGTGTGCTACAATATTTTTACTTATCAGAAATTGATGGAAAAACTGCAAGAGGTGCCGTTATGGATATTGTAAAACAGCTGTTTTCGATGCAGGACCCTGCCTATCGGGCGTTTCACAGTCGGTTGATGCCCACTGTGCCCCGGGAGAATGTAATTGGAGTACGCACCCCAATCCTCCGGGCATTTTCCAAAGAGTTGTTCGGTACTGCGGAGGGAGAAGCGTTTTTAACCCGGCTTCCGCATCGCTACTATGAAGAAAACAATCTCCACGCCTGCCTCATCGAGAGAATCCGTGACTATGATACCTGTATGGAACAGGTGAAACGGTTTTTGCCTTATATCGACAACTGGGCAACTTGCGATATGCTGTCCCCCAAGTGTTTCCGGCAGAATTTATCCCGCCTTTTGGAGGAATGTTTTTCCTTTTTAGAATCGGGGCATACTTATACGGTAAGATTTGGCATCAAACTGCTGATGACTTACTTTTTAGAGGAAGAATTCTCAGATCGTTACCCCCGTCGGATTTCAAACATCCAATCAGAACAATATTATATCAATATGATGATTGCCTGGTATTTTGCCACGGCACTTGCCAAGCAATACGACCGGATTCTGCCTTATCTCACGGAGCGTAAACTATCTGCGTGGATTCACAATAAAACCATTCAGAAAGCGATAGAAAGCAGTCGGATTTCACCGGTTCAGAAAGCATATTTAAAAACGCTTCGTATTGCGATGCCAAGGAACAAATTATAGTGGAGAAAAGTTTATGAAAATCATTATTGTAGGGTTGGGCAAAGTAGGACAGAAGTTGACCGAACGCTTAAGCCAAGAAGGAGAACACGATATTACCGTCATTGATACCCGCCGTGCCATTTTGCACGACGTGGTGAATTCCTATGACGTAATGGGCGTCGTGGGAAGCGGTGCAAGTATTGAAACTCTGCAGGAAGCAGGGGTTGACCATACCGATATTTTAATCGCAGTTACCGGTTCTGACGAGTTGAATCTGCTAACTTGTCTGATTGCCCGGAAGCTGAACGTTTGTAATACCATTGCCCGGGTAAGAAATCCTGAATATAAAAAAGAAGTACAGCTCTTTCAGGAAGATTTGGGTCTTGCTATGATTATCAATCCCGAATTTACCGCAGCCAGAGAAATTGCCCGACTACTCCGGTTTCCCTCTGCAGTGCAGATAGACACCTTTGCCAAGGGAAGGGTGGAAATTTTAAAATTCAGAATTCCCTCAGGTTCTCCCTTATGCGATTTAAAGGTAGTTGACATTGCGCAGAAATTAGGGTGCGACATCCTGGTTTGCGGAGTAGAACGCGGGGAAGAAGCCTTCATCCCCGGCGGTGATTTTACCTTGCGGGAGGGAGATTACGTCAGCATCGTGGCAACCATCCGTGACGTGACCCATTTTATTAAAAAAATCGGCTTAAAAACCAATAAAGTAAAAAATACCATGATTGTAGGCGGTGGCAAAACGGCTGTTTATCTGGCAAATCTGCTGTTAAAGGCGGGGATTGATGTCACCATTATCGAACAGAATCCCGACCGTTGCGAAGAGCTATGCGAAATGTTGCCCAAAGCTACCATCATCAATGGAGACGGTACCGAAAACCGGTTGCTGTTGGAAGAGGGCATCGAATCGGCAGAATCCTTTGTGGCGTTAACCAACATTGATGAAGAAAATGTGATGCTGTCTCTGTATGCAAAAACCCAGACCAAAGGGAAAATCGTCACCAAAATCAACCGGATTGCCTACGATGAGGTCATCAGTAGTTTAGGGCTGGATACCATTATCTATCCCAAGGATATCACGGCAGAATATATTTTGCGGTTTGTCCGTGCCAAAAACAATTCCATCGGCAGTAATATTGAAACCATGCATGATATTCTGGACGGCAAAGCAGAAGCGTTGGAGTTTAACATCTTAAAAAATGCACCCATTGCCAACCGTACCATTGAAAGCCTCTCCTTAAAACCGGGGATTCTGATTGCTTTAATCAACCGTGACGGCAACATCATTACTCCCCGCGGGAAAGATACCATTCTCCCCGGAGATACCGTAATCGTGGTAACCACAAACAAGGGTTACAACGACATCGGAGATATTTTGAAATAGAGGAAACACTATGAATTACAGAATGATTTCGCACGTGTTAGGCTGGGTGATCGGCCTTGAGGGAGTGTTTATGATGCTTCCTTTTATCTGTGCTTTATGCTATCGGGAAGAAAACCCTTTTTTGTTTCTATTTTGCGGACTTTTGTGCATCGTGGTAGGACTTCCCCTTTGCCTTCTGAAACCGAAGCAGAAGTCGATGTTTGCCAAGGAAGGCTTTGTCATTGTGGCACTTTCCTGGATTTTATTAAGTATTTTCGGTGCCTTGCCGTTTTTCATTTCCCGCTGCATTCCTTCTTTTGTGGATGCTTTGTTTGAAACTGCGTCCGGCTTTACTACCACAGGCGCGTCCATTTTATCCGATGTGGAAGTGTTGCCGAAATCTCTTTTATTCTGGCGAAGCTTTACGCACTGGATTGGCGGGATGGGGGTAATTGTCTTTTTGGTGGCACTGCTCCCGTTGTCCGGTGGCGACAATATGCATTTAATCCGTGCAGAAAGCCCCGGTCATTCCGTGGGAAAACTGGTTCCCCACGTAAAATCCACCGCAAAAATTTTATATACAATCTATCTTGGACTGACACTTCTGCAGGTTACGCTGATGTTACTTGGCGGATTGGATTTGTTCACCGCTTTGACCTTAACCTTCGGAACGGCAGGAACCGGCGGATTTTCTGTTTTGAATTCGAGCATTGCAACGTATTCGCCTTATATTCAATGGGTGATTACCATTTTTATGCTGATTTTCGGTGTAGATTTTGCTTTTTACTATTTTATCATACAGCGTCGGTTTAAAAATGCCTTTCATCTGGAAGAAGTAAGAGGATATCTCGGGATTGTGGTGACTGCAATTCTTTTGATCAGCCTGAATATCTATCCTGTCCTTTCTGCATTGGGTACAACCACTGTGGCAGATACTATCCGTTACAGCGCTTTTCAGGTGGCATCCATCATTACCACTACCGGATACGCTACCACCGACTTCAATCTGTGGCCTCAGTTTGCCAAAATGATTTTGGTTATCCTGATGTTTATGGGTGCCTGTGCCGGCTCTACCGGTGGCGGAATCAAGGTTTCCCGTGTTATGGTGTTGATCAAAAGCATCGTGAAGGAAGTCAAGGTGCTGGTGCATCCGAAAAGTATGGTGAAAGTGAAATTAAACGGCAGACCGTTAGAACACGAAACCCTTCGTGGTATTAATGTATTCTGTGCTTCCTATATTTTCATTTTTGCTGTCATTCTTTTGATTGTCAGTTTGGATAATTTAGATTTTACGACCAATTTTACCGCAGTTGTTGCCACCTTGAGTAACGTCGGACCCGGTTTGGGTGCGGTAGGTCCCACAGGAAATTTCTCCTGTTTTTCTGCTCTGTCTAAGTTGATGCTGGCTATGGCTATGATTATAGGCAGATTGGAAATTTTCCCGGTTTTAGTGCTTCTTTCTCCAAAAACCTGGAACCGCTGATTGTTTTTTTGATTCCTTGTAAAACCGTTATAAGCTCTGTGTAAAAAGGGTGATATCTTATGCAAAATTTCAAACAAAACTTAAAAAATCTGGACCTCTGGCTGTTGGGAGCAGTGATTCTGCTGTCTGTCATCGGAATTCTGCTGGTTTCCAGTGCTACCGCCTCTTTTTCCGGCGGAACCACGCAGGTAATTGTGCAGATTGCCGCTTTTATCATCGGATTGGTTTGCTGTTTGTTTTTAGCATTTTACGACTATGAATTTTTATCTTCCAAATACCTGTATATCATTGGAATTGACCTGTTTCTCCTGATTTTAGTGCTTTTGATCGGGACCGGTGCGGAAGAAGTGGGCGGAAACAGCTGGATTCGGTTCGGCCCCATTGGGATTCAACCTGCCGAATTTGTGAAAATTGGCTTTATTTTATCCTTTGCCTTTCAGCTGGATAAATACAAAGAACGTATCAATGAGCTTCCCGTGGTGCTGTGTGCGTTAGCGCATATTGGGGTGCTGGTTTTTCTCATTATGCAGCAACCGGACTTCGGAACCACGATGGTCTTTGTTTCCATTTTTGTGGTGATGATTTATATGGCGAAAATCAGCTGGAAATACATTCTTTCTGCTATCGGAGCAGTAGCGGTGGCATTTCCCGTGTTCTGGTTTTTCATCTTCAAAGAATATCAGAAAAACCGTATTCTCACCTTTTTAAATCCCGAAATGGATTCACAGATGTCCGGCTATCAGGTGATGCAGTCCAAAACTGCCGTCGGTGCAGGACAACTGTTCGGGCAGGGTCTGTATAAAGGAATTCTCACCCAGAATAACTTTCTTCCCGCAAAGCATACCGATTTTATTTTCGCTGTTGCCTGTGAAGAACTGGGATTTTTCGGCGCACTTCTCATTGTGGGACTTATCTTGTTTATTGTGCTGCGTTGCTTTTACATCGCCTATCATGCCCGTGATCACTTAGGTGCTTTCATTGCCATCGGTGTGGGAACCATGCTTTTGGTGCAGTCCTTTGAAAACATCGGCATGACCATCGGCCTGACTCCCGTTACCGGCATTACCCTTCCTTTCTTAAGTTACGGCGGTTCCTCCATGCTCACCAACCTGATTGCCATTGGTTTGGTGCTGAATGTTAGGATGAGGCACAAAAACCTCAACTTTATGTAAGGTGTGGACTTGCAAAACGGCGCCATTCCCACCAACTTCACCCTTCGCATACACTCGGTATTGCTTGGGTTCAGTTGATGTGACTTGCATCCGTTTTACTGCGTCCTATTTGATGTTGGGGCTTATAAAACAGCGTGAAACAGATTAACTTCATCGCTCGCCGTACACTCGGTACGGCTTCGGGGTTCCCCTTCGGGTTCAGTTTCTCCGTTTCACATCTGTTTTCTTGCGCCCGATGATATGGGGGAATTCAAAAAAGTCTCACTGCTCGGCATACAAATATGCCGTACGCAGTACGATTGCTTGGGTTCAGTTGATGTGACTTGCATCCGTTTTACTGCATCCTATTTGATGTGTGGACTTGCAAAACGGCGCCATTTTCCGAAACCTCATCGCTTGGTAGGATGCGAATCAACTGAAAAAGGATTGCATATGGGACGGTTTTGTACCGTCCTGTTTTTGTTTCCGGAAAAAATTTTTGAAAGTTATACATAACTACTTGAAAATCGTAAAAAACTATGATAAAATAGTACAATAATTGATTTTTAGGAGGGATAAAAATGGATACCAACAAAAGACCTGATACGATGGAACGTATCACAACCAAAGAACTGGCAGACAAATTTATTGCAGAGCAAATTGCCCTGGTGAAAGAACAGGTGGGCGATAAGAAGGTGCTGTTAGCCCTGTCCGGCGGTGTAGACAGTTCTGTTGTTGCAGCGCTGTTAATCAAAGCCATCGGTAAACAATTGGTTTGTGTACACGTAAACCACGGTTTAATGAGAAAAGGCGAATCGGAAGCTGTTATTGAAGTTTTCCGTAATCAGATGGATGCCAACTTAATTTATGTAGATGCTACCGACCGTTTCTTAGATTTATTGGAAGGCGTTTCCGACCCCGAAGCAAAACGTAAAATCATTGGCGGCGAATTCATCAAGGTATTTGATGAAGAGGCAGCAAAGCTTCAGGGCATCGAATTTTTGGCACAGGGTACCATTTATCCCGATATTTTAGAAAGTATCAAAGCCAAAGAAAGTGGCAAACCCGTAAAATCCCATCATAACGTAGGGGGACTTCCGGACGATATGAAAATGGAACTGGTAGAACCCGTAAAACTGCTCTTTAAAGACGAAGTTCGTGTGGTTGGGGAAGCATTGGGTCTGCCCTATGAGATGGTTTACCGTCAGCCCTTCCCGGGTCCCGGACTTGGCGTTCGTTGCTTAGGCGCCATCACCCGTGACAGACTCCACGCATTAAGAGAAGCAGATGCTATCTTAAGAGAAGAGTTTGATAACTGCGGACTGGCAAAAACCGTTTGGCAGTATTTTATCTCCGTACCCGATATGAAGAGTGTTGGCGTACGTGACGAAAAACGTTATGAAGGCTGGCCGGCAATCATCCGTGCGGTAAACACCACCGACGCCATGACTGCCACCATCGAAGAAATTCCCTACGAAGTGCTTCATAAAATCACAAGTCGCATCACTTCCGAAGTAGAAGGCATCAACCGTGTTCTCTTCGACCTCACTCCGAAGCCGACCGGCACGATCGAGTGGGAATAAAATGAAAAATCCCCGAAAGCCTTGAAATATCAGGGTTTTCGGGGTTTCTTTTTGCCTTTTGAGTGCATTTTGAGTACAAAATCTAATTATTGTTGGAGTTTTCTGATGAATTATAATGCATGTTAATTATTTTTTTGTATTTAAAATATGCTCGTTTGCATATCTCATATAAATATATCCATTCACTTTTTCCGGTCTCTCTTTCAACGATTTGACAAACATAATTAAAATTTCCGCTATCACCGACATTCTTATCTGTCCATATTGCAGAATCATCCCATATAAAGTCGTCTGTCCATATGCTTACACCATTCTCGTCGGTAGGAAATAATGCTTTTCCATCTATTAAGACATCATATGTTCTATTATCGTCAGTTAGGGAGTAATGTTTGCTGTTATTATAGATTGAGTGTAACGCAGAAAAATGTTTGTTGCTGAAAAATACTTTTTCCTTTTTCTTGTAGGAATAATTAAATTCATTACAGATCCAATCTCGTAAAGCTCCGGCAGAAAAAATGAAATCATAAAAAATCTCAAAAGTATTATCTTCTTCAGTAAGGTTTTTTAACTTATTAAATTTTACAGTGACAATATTATCAAAAAATTCTTTTGAATTTTTGTAACCAAACGGAGTATCTTTAATTATTTCTTTCTTCTGTTTCATCGTATTTGCCTCATTTAGTTTAAAACTCTTTTGGAATCTTAACCGATATTCCGTCACTAGAATTTAGCATAATACTAGAATGCTGAAGTTCAAGCTCAATAACTTCTTTTTGCTCTTTCAATTCCTCTAAAATATTAATAAGTTCTTTATCAGATGTGTCGCAGATTTCTGTGGCACATTTTTCGTATCTATGGTTAATTCTTTCCCACTTTAAAATATCGCTTAATATATTTTCATTCTTTAAGTAATACAAAATGGTGTTGGCAGATAAGTCAGTTTTGCCTGCTTTTGCACCAAAGAAATTTGTTATAAACGGATTTATAACAAACTCGACGGTATCTGCATTTATCATACCGTTTTCTTCTCTTTCACCGTTTATGGATACGATTTTAGTTTTAATGAGCATAATCATCAATCCCATAAAATCGCCTATGGTTTCAAGTCTGATGTTATTTTCAATACCTGCAAGTGCAAATGAGCTTACACCAAGAGCTTCTGCAAGTCTGTCAATTTGTGGTGTTTGAGGCACCATTCTATTTATTTCATATTTTCTAATAGAAACCGGATGTATTCCTGAAAGCTCTGCAAGCTTGGCTTGAGTAATTCCTATACGCTTCCTAAAATACTTGATTTTTTCGCCTATTGTCATAGTATTTTTACTCCATTCGTAGTTTTATCACTACAATTATATCACACATAAATAAAAAAATCCATACTTTTTTGGAAAAATGTTAAATATGAACATTTTGTGAAATTTCAAAATTACTCTTGACTTTTTGTTGTGATTGCGCTACAATGTAAATAAAGTAGCGATATCACAACAAAATGCATGGAAGGAGGATGGCTAATGAGTGTTCAGAACAAAACCTACATTACTGCAACGGAATTAGCGGAAATGCTCGGAATATCCAAAGGGCACGCTTATAAAATCATAAGAGGTCTGAACAACGAGCTTAAAAAAGATGGATATATTGTTTTTTCGGGAAAAGTACCCAAAGACTATTTTAATAAGCGCTGTTATGGTTACGGCGTACAATGAGGAGGTAGTTAAGCTATGAAGGCTGAAAAAGACAAGAATACCGGGAAATGGCTCATTCAATTCCGATATACCAATTGGCAGGGTGAGCGAAAGAAAACAACAAAACGAGGCTTCAACACAAAAAGAGAGGCAGAAGAATGGGTGAGAAACTTTCTGATGTCACAGCAAGCTGATTTTAATATGAACTTTGAGGAGTTTGTTAAAATTTACAGAGCTGATGTAGAAAACAGAATCAGACCATCCACGTGTGAAACGAAGGATAATATCATTGATAAGAAAATCTTACCGTACTTCGGCAAGAAGAGTGTAAACTGTATAACGGCTGCCGATATCCGAAATTGGCAAAATATTATGATGTCGCTACGCAAAAAGGACGGCAAGCCTTATTCTGAAACATATCTGCATACTATCAATAATCAGCTTACGGCAATATTTAATTATGCTGTCAAATTTTATGACCTTGCCAACAATCCTTGTAGGAAGGCGGGAAGTATGGGAAGAAAGCAGGCAGATGAAATGCGATTCCTGACAGTTGATGAATTTTCAAAATTCATTGATGGAGTTATGGACAAGCAAAAATCTTATGTTACATTTATGACCTTGTTTTGGACGGGGATGCGATTGGGAGAAATGCTTGCTTTAACACCTGCGGATATTGATTTTGAAAACAAAACAATACGAATTGATAAATCCTATGACACAAAGCATAAGACGGAAGGTCCTACTAAAACCTATACATCGACAAGGACTATAACGGCTCCGGAATTTCTTCTTGCGGATATTAAGGATTATATGAATTCTGTTTACGGCTTGAAGAAAAATGACAGATTGTTCGGTGTGACGAAGTATTATATGGAACACGAGAAGGAACGAGCATTGAAAAACAGCGGTCTTGACCATGTGAGAATACACGATTTAAGGCATTCTCATTGCGCATTGCTTTTTGAAATGGGAATACCACCGCTTGAGGTAAAGGAACGATTAGGGCATAAAAATATTGAAACAACACTCAATGTATATGCCCATGTTTATCCCGGTAAGCAGAGAGTTCTTTCGGATAAGCTTGATAAAGTGTACAAGGAGGGTTTACAAAGTGGCAAGGAAGAATGAGAACAGAGTTCGTAGTAAAACAGTAAGCTTTTATGTGACACCATTGGAGCACACGGAGCTGATGGCAAGAATAAAGGTATCGGGAATGCCAAAGGGAGAGTATTTTATACAATCCTTATTGCATCAAAAGATAGAAATTTATGTCGGCAAATACCAAAGTGACCGCTTAGCACTTGAATTAAAAAAGTTGAGGGAAACACTTGAAACTATATCCAATATTGATGATATCGCCGATAAAATTATTGAATGCCACGCTCTGCTGAATCAATTACAAGAGGTTACGGCTGATAATTCAAGGTTATCAGCCGATGACTTTAGAACAATAACTTAAACGAAGGAGGTGGTTTTATGTGAGAGGGAATTTCTTCAAAATGGATAATGATATTTTCAAATGTGGGTTAGATGCTTACGAATTTATGGTTTATTCATACCTTGTGATGAAAGCAGACAGGGAGAAAATGACCTGCTATCCGACAGTAAGTAAAATTGCTATGGATTGCGGCATCAGTAAATCTCAGGTACATAAGGTTACAGCTTCGTTAGAAGAGAAAGGCTTAATTACAAAGAAAATGCGATACAAGGACACCATAAACGGTAAAAAACATCAGACAAGCAGCCTCTATCATATAGAGCCACTGCCTACACAATATGGAGGGAGTGCCTCCGTATTAAATACCCACTCATTCTCCGATATAGAGGGGAAATAAATAAACAAGAATTATATATCAATATTCATTTATCAAAAACCACTACAACAAGAAGGTGAGGTCGTGGATTATAAAACGACACAATTTAACTATTATCTCGATGAATGTTATTTTCATCCCGAACGAGAT
>JAGAKI010000010.1 GCA_017625695.1 Clostridia bacterium
TGAATTGGTACGTTTGGGCAAGATTTTCTACCAACTTTCTTATCCAATGCGTGCCCATGGCATCAACGAAGGCCAGGGAACCACTTATCACTTGCGCAAGAGCATGGTCGATTTCTGGTTGAAGAATTTGCCTGCAGGAGGTAGATAAGAAATATGTTAGATAATGGAGAGGGGGTTCTGAATGTAGAATCCCCTTTTTGTGGTTTATGATTAAGGTGCTGTTAAGATTTTGATTTTATAAATAACTGAGAATGAATTGTTTGATGTGCTCATCCGTTAAGATGAATTTTATGGTTGTTTAACTAAAAAGGTTTAACTTTGCAAAGAAGGAAACAGTCAGATAGTTATGCATAAAGAAATCAAGAATCAAGGATTGAAATGAAAGACACTTCATTACCCTCACATCAGGAATTGGAAAAGCTGCGTGCTCAAGTTGCTTACATACACGAATTGGAAGAACGTGAGAAGCAGCTTACTACCGAGCTTGCCGATAATCATGAAGTAATCTGGCGACTTCGGCAGAACCCTGTTTATTTAGAAGCTACTGCTTGGGAACGATTGGAAGAAGTAACCAACAAAATCTATAAAGGATATACCCAACGCCTAAAAGCAGAGTTTACTTTATTGACTGAATTGGATATTCAACTTTGCATTTTACTGAAGTTGCAGTTCAATATTTCGCAAATTGCATCCATAACTGCCGTTTCTACTTCTTCTGTGTCCGTACAGAAGAATCGATTGAAAAAACGTTTGTTGCAAGTAAATGAACATTTGTTTGATGACAACAACAAGACATTGGATACTTTCTTGTTGGAATATTGAAAGATTGGATTATCTGTCAAGGCGGGAATACAGTAGTTTATTGCTGTTTTCCCGTTTTTTTTAGTAGCTAATTCTATCATTGCTAAGATGATGATTCCAAAAATATTTGGATATCAGATTTTTAAGTGCTTTTGCTGCTAAGGTGTTTTTTATGGTTTGTATTAAAGAACACTTTACCTTTGCACCAGAAGGATTCTGGAAATCACCTTACACAAAATAAAGACAAAAACGACCTTTCTGTTTCCTTCATTAAAATGGTTGTTTTGGGGGTTGTGGTCTCGACTGCAACCCTTTTTTCTTATAGCCTGTAAATTTTGGACCAAGTGCATACACTCGTGTCACCAGGACTTAACAACTTTTATTTCAACGGGATTGCGGTGGCAGGAGTGCTGCAACCACCGTGTCACTCCTTTCACCGTGTCTTTTAGCTACCTGTTAAGATATTGAATATTCAAGACGTTGATTATTAGTATTTTAAGTATTATTGCTGCTAAGGTGATTTTTATGGTTTTCTGTTTCTTAGTGTTTACCTTTGCATCATAGGAAACAGTAAAACAAAAGAACATGAAAAGACATCTAGTAATGATGCTTTGCCTGATAGCGATGGCTGCATCGATGAATGCACAGAGCATTAGTGGAAAATTGGTGGACGAAAAGAACGAACCGTTGGCGTATGCCAATGTGGTACTTCTTTCAATGCCCGACTCTACCTTTGTAAGTGGAACAATCTCCGATGAAATGGGCGCTTTTCGACTCACAAAGGATGAAAAAGGAAAGCTTGTCCGTATCTCTTCCATCGGTTACTCTACCATCTATAAAAAGGTAAACGGTGGAGATTTCGGAGTGATTCAAATGACATCGGACGCTCAACTTTTGGGCGAAGTGACCGTGAAAGGGACTCTTCCTACTACCCGCCTGAAAGGCGATGCCATGATTACGGGTGTGACGGGAACTCTTCTCGAAAGAGCTGGCACAGCCGAAAACTTGCTTAACCA
>JAGAKI010000080.1 GCA_017625695.1 Clostridia bacterium
AATGAAATTCTGCCAGAATTCAGCTAAAGGTTCAGCTTCTTTGAAATAAAGGATATTGAAGTAATCCAGTTCCGGAATGGCGGAAGATATTTCCTTTGCCTGTTTCAATACATTTTCCCCGTAAGTAACAAAAACTGAACAAATGCCGTCATTGTTCATCGTCGAACCGCGCCATTTCAACTCACCGGAATAAACATCTCCCGCCATCCGGCAGATCGTCCTCACTACCTGCCATTTACGGTCGCAGGCGATTGCCCAGTGATGATAAGAGTGGGGATGGACATTGCTTTCTGTCGTATTGACGATCAGAGCGTAAATGGTATCTCCCCGCTCCGGATCGGTACTTTTATAGGCTTTCATACTGCTTAATAATGTTGAACTCATACTGCCTCCTGTTTCCAGATATTGTTAAGTTTTTCAATGTTTCTGCTTAAAATTTCAATTCCCTCTTTATGCGTGATTTTCCGGAAAGTGCCGTTCTGCGGATCAATGTGGTAAAAATCGTGATTATGGGGAGTACAGGAATTCTGCAACGCATTGAGCTCATCAGCTATAATGTGTTCTCTGGTGGCTTCGCTGAAAAGATACGGTACTTTAACTCCATTTGGCGGTAAATCCTGATTTTTCCATATCCGGAAAATATGAGTCCCGGATTTACGGACGACCCAAATAAATTCTGCTTCCGGATTGTCCTCCATAAATTCGACATCGTGAACGGAAAAATCGGTTTGATAACAGGTCATGGAGAAGCTGACCACCAATTTCATTTTAAGGTAAATCGACCGGTTCATAAAATTTCCCTCCCGATTTCGTTGATCTTTTCAATCAGATCCATTCGTTTGAAGGTCAGGTGTACGGTTCCGGATTTGTGATAGAATTTGGCGTTGAAATAGGGACACTCAAAGGAGTTTCCGTAATTACAAGCCTCGTTCATTTGATGGATCAGAGATTCTTTGTAATCCTGCGGCATATCTTTATTATCCAGGAACCATAAAGATTTTTCCAGATAATTCCAACGGTTGTTGTCACTGAAACTGATTCTGCCGTAGGAGCTGCAGTTTTTGACAACTTTTGCCGGAATGGAGGTACGGCTGGCATAATGTGGAGAGAAGAACCGGAAAACATCTTCCACCATATGTTTCATACTGATAATCTGATTTTTCTTCAGATTTTGTACTGCTTCGAGAATGTTCTCTGCCGTAAGATGTCCCAAGTGCCCCTCGGTAATATAGTTTTCATATCGCGTCCGGTCCTCTCTGGTCATCATATCGGTCAAGCCGGTCTGATTGATCAGCATATGCCAGCACCGGATACAATGATTTTGCAAATATTCATTGAGATCCTTGTCTGAAATATTCCGTAAAATGGAAATGCTGCGTTCATTAAATGGCGTGTAATAGTTGCTGCTTGCCGGATTGATTTTTGCCACTTCTCCAAGCATTGAGCGCATCTCATGAACTGCATTGATAAGGTGCGTTCTGGCACTCAAATACGCATCGGCAATGATTTGAGCATCTTCTTTTGTTTTGATTTCCATAATTTAAAATCCTCCTGTTTTTGCTCTTTTTTCAAGCTCATCTTTCATCCATTTGATTTCTTTTTCAATTTTCTTTTTGGCATTTTCACCCTTGCGACAGGCTTCGTCATACTTCCGCCAGCAATGATAGCAAAGCCAATCCAGTATATCCTGTGTGGTGGCGTTGGTTATCTCTTTTTTTCTCATTATGCAGCCTTTCTCATAGGATGAATTTCTTTTACCGCATTATCGCTCCACGCTGAACCGCACAACCCCCAGATTTCCCGGATGTTGTAGCGGCGTATGCAATCCGGCAATGCGGAGTGGATCATTCTGATTGGCAGCCGGATATCTTTTTCAAGATCAATTTCCAGCATACTGCCGGAACCGTTCCAGGAGTCATAAAGTCCGCAGGTGGTCTTTTTATCTATAATGATATAGCCCCGGCCTTTGCGTTCTTTGGGATAATATGAAGCATTGAGTTTTGCTTCTCTTTTGATTGCATCCAAAAGTTTCAGATAATTTTCCAGAGTGATTTGAACCAGAAAAGTCAAGGCATTGATTCCGGAACTGGTGTTGCAGACCTCCCAATGGACACTCTTCAGAAATTTTGATTCCTGAAACTCTCCGTGCTTCAAAGCATTGGTCAACTGCCGTTTGTTATATCCCTGCTGGCGGCTTAACCACAATAAAGCGGAACACTCATCAATCGTTTTATCGCTTTGTCCATCCCAACTGGCAAAAGGCTGATTCAAAGTAAAATCGTAATTGGCGTCCCCCGTATCCAGCAGAATATCCACTGCAATATCCTGTTTCAGGAAGTGATCATAAGGCAGCTGCACATAATGATGATCCCACAGATATTCCCTGATTTCATCTTCCGAAGTTTTTCCCTGATTGATGGCTTCTGCAATCATCTCATTGCGGCAAATCTGCTGAAGCATCTCGTAACTATCGTCGTGTTCGCAACTTTCGTAGGCATCCATTACGCAATCGTGAAAAGTATCGCGGGGATTTTCTGCCTCGGAAAGTTTTTTCAACCAGTTTTCCGGAATATCATCCCGGTAATCAGCATAGATCTCGGTGTAAAACAATCCTTGATCATCCTTGAAATACCGCTCATTGAGCAAATCATGGATCTTTGATTTTAATTTTTCATTGAGCATTATTGAGTTTCTCCACTTAAAATATCTTTGAGGGATTGTTTGTAACGGAAGGTAAATCCGGTACGGCGTTCCACTTCCAGATAGCGTTGTGCCAGATCCGGACGGTTCCTTGCACCGTTGCGTAAATCTTTTTCACAGGCAAACATACACAAAGCACAGGACAACCTTTCGTTTCCAAACCCGGTATATGCCGGATGCGGTGGAATACCGCTTTTGTTGATGGTATCCCAGACTTTGACAACATCCCAATCCAGTATCGGCCGGTAGTGAAAGACCTGCCGTTTGCCTGCGGTCAAGGTGTGATGTATTTCAAACTCACAGAGTTTTGCCCGGTGGGGACTTTCTTCCCGGCGTTCCCCGGTAACGGAAAGGATTTTGCACTCTTTTTTTGCCGGATAAAGACTGCGGACAAATTTCTCAATGGCAGAAGTTTTCAAACTGGTACAAAAGCGGCAGGACATACTGGGGAACATTCCCCTTTGTTCAATATAATCCGGGATTCCCCGGTGCGGATGCACGATTTGCAGAGGAATATCCAGAAGTCGGCAATGATTTCGTACTACTGACGGCGTTTCAAACCATTCTGCATCTGTATCACAATGTACCGCCATCAACCGGTGAAAAACGCCTTGTTCTCTGGCAGCTTTTACGGTTTCCAGAGCAATGCAGAGGGAATCTTTGCCGCCGCTGAGAGATACAAGGATCATTGTGTAGGGAGTAAGATCAATCATTTTTCTGCTGCTCGTTTTGTTTTTCAAGACAGTTGGCAAAGTAGGCAAGATGCTGTTCATCAAGTTCTTTCAGAAAACTCATGAAGTGATGCTGAAAGCGGCTGTACTTCCCCTCAAGATATGGTTGTGAAAATTTAAGATGAAAGTCCGGATAGATCTCTTTGCAGAATTGCTCAAAGGTCATATCCCGATGGCACTTGATCAAGGCGTTGAGTTCTTTTACGCTCATTTTCTTCTCCTGTTGTTGAAATTTGTTCTGTGCGGGCACTTGACGCTCCGCACAGAACAGGAGATAAAAAGTTTTTCTGGTTCTCAGAAATATTCACGGCAGGCGTTTTGACGGTCTTCGATTTCCTGGAGTTTATTTTTAATAAAGAGCCGCAGCGGTTTTACAAACTCAGCATAACAGATATGCAAAGGTTCTGTTGCAAGCAGTTTGCACCAGTTTTCATTATCCAGCAGATAATTGCTCAACTCATAATAGAGATCAATACCGCAATCTTTCCTGCTGTCACGGGATAATAAAGCATTGCCTAATTTATCCCGGTCACCATAGAAAAAGTGACGGATACTGTCGATTGCCAGAGTCAGACTCCCGTCATCATCATTCAGACAGCTTATCCGGAAAAGTTTTTCCTGTGGATCATTCCGGAAAACATCGACGGGAGGTTCCTGCGGCAGGTTCCGTTTCTGTTTTTCCTGTTTGGTTAACGGACGGAAGCATCCGGGAACTGACGGATCAAACATCAGTTCCCGAGGAATTATGGTGCAATTCATTCTGTTTCCTCAACTTTGAATTCCCGTTTTGCCCAGTTAAGTGAATGGACTGAACGAAAACTCTGCCAGGCAGAATTGTTTGGCGACCACCTGAAACCATTTTGTTTGAGGCGGGTTCTGATTTCTGCTTCCGGCTTACTGTCAAAGAAAATCTGAATGCGGTTCTCCGGAACATTATCCACAATTCTGCCTCCGGCAAAGGTGAATTCCGGCATTTCTCCCGTTTCTTCCACTTTTTCCACCTCTTTCTGATAGTTGGAAACAGCGGCGATCCTGGCTTTCAAGCGGCGAATTTCGGCATTGTTGTTAGTCAAAGCATAACCGGGGAAGCCCGGTTTCTGCCAGCTTTGTTTCGGATGAAGCAAATCATCAATACTTTCGGCACTGATGTGGTGCTTATTCATAATAAGCGTGCGTTTTTCTTCATCACTGCGGTTGCTCCGGACAATGGCATTGACTGCCTTCATCGTCTC
>JAGAKI010000081.1 GCA_017625695.1 Clostridia bacterium
GGCTGTGGGCAGTCCTCCTGGTCGTAAGCGGCAGCGCAGTCATTGCCCTGACCGTTGCCAACAGAAAAAAGAACAACACATAAGCCGAAACAGCGCAGTAGATAATTCTACTGCGCTGCTTAGACTGTCAAAGAACCCTATAAATGCGCAAATATGGCTCCCTCTGACGAGGGAGCTGGCTAATTGCCGATTTTAGGCAATTAGCCTGAGGGAGAGAAAAAAACAGAAAAGTCTAACCATATTGTATAGACTTTTCTGAACTTTTCAGGCCTTCTCTCCCCCAGTCAGCCTGTTCGGCTGACAGCCCCCTCGTCAGAGGGGGCCAAGGGGAAAGGTGCTTTTTGACAGACTGAACAGCGCAGTAGAAAATTCTACTGCGCTGTTATTTACAACAGAACTTCCTTGTTTGTTCCGTAAAAGATATCGTCTTGATTGCTGATCAGCTTGAAAAATTCTTCCAATCGGACCCAATGATCCGCACCGTAGTCCATTTCAAAGGAATGTCCCCAAATATAAAATATTTTTGGGCTTTCCGTTTTCAGCTCTACAAACGCCCTGCCCAGACGCATCATTTCTTCAAAATCAAGATGATAGGCCGTGGGGTTAAAGCGGTACAGGTCTTCCTGCAGATCAAAGCGGCCGGTTGTGGTAATGGTGCGGCTATACCGAACGCCGGTGTTTTTCTTTATAATTTCTGCAACACGGTCATCATGATTTACACCGCCGCAGGGATATGCCATACCAACCACCTCATAGCCCACAAGCCGGGATAACTGCAGTCGATCCGTCTCTACCTGACGGATGATCTCAGATGCGTCACATTGGGTCAGGTTTGGATGGGTCAAGGTATGGACGGCGACCTCGTGACCGTCATAAATGGTTTTTACATCTTCTGAATGTACCTTATAATGGGAGATCCGCTGACCCTCCCGGATCAACATTCCCTTTTGCGACAAAAGCTGGGAATTTAAGTTGAAGGTGCATTTTAAGCCGTACTTGTTTAGTAGCTCAATGAGCCGAATATCCTGTGTTACGCCGTCATCGTAGCTGAAAGTCACGGCTTTTTTCTTCCCTTGGTCAAAAAAGCCCATATCATCACCGCCTTTTGTTTCATTATAGCATCGAGAATTGAAAAAGTAAATCCTGCGGCATCATCTCCTCCTTTTGCAAATAATAGTAAAATGATTGTAGGGAACGGCCTGCGTGCCGTTCCGCATTGCAAAACGAAAAATGGAACGACACATAGGTCGTTCCCTACGGAAAAGGAGAAAGATATATGAAATCAACAGGAATTGTTCGTCGGGTGGAGGAACGAGGCATAATAACACCAAGAGCGATAAAGCCGCATAAACACTGGGCTTTCGGACGATTTTGGAGCAAAAATTTTGGGGGAAACAGCATATTTTGACCGATACATCGCAAAAGCGAGGGGAGATCCCCTCGCTTTTTGCTGTGCATACTATAAAAACTTTTTAGTTCTTTTTCCCGAATACTTCTTGAATTGCCTCAAGGTAACCGTAGCCGTAAAAATCGTCAGGCTCCAAGTAGCTTGTTTCTGTCCACTCGTTCCAACTGTTTACCGTGATCAAATGAACGCCTGCCTGCTCGCAGTATTCTTTGGCATATTCCAGGCATTTTTTAAAGTTTTCAGGGGTATTATTGGTGATGATCGGGGTGATATAATTTTTGAAACGGGGGTTATTATCCCAACCAACCGATACGTTTGGAAAATAGGAAACCGAATATTCGTCTTTAATTTCTCTCCAAAGCTTCTTTACATCTTCAAGCACATCAAGATAATCTCTGTCAACATCGGTCATATGAGCAAACTGATAATTCGTCACCGAGCTAAACCCGAGGGTATTTACAAGTGCACGTTCATTTTCAATAGGCTTACCGTCAACGCCGGAATGGTTTTTGATTTTGCCGTTCCAACGGATAAATTGCAGATGTACACCGCCCAAGCCTTCTTTTTGGGCTTCCTTGTTCAGCCACTGCAAAGCATCGACCGTTTCGGCAATCCCGCCTAAACCGTTTATCAAATTGTTAATATCATAAATACTTATAACGGGTTTTCCGTCTATTCGGTAATAGTTCTCACGCTTAAAGTATTGTTCTATCCACCGCTTACCGATCATCTCAAACTGCTCGCGCGTTACAGTACCCTGCCAAATGGTAGAGCTCACCGAATCGGAATTACGAATATCCCACAGATGTGTTGCATCATGATTTGCCCACATAATATAGAATTTCATCTTGTTGTAATTCGGCGCTTTCAAAAAGCCGTCATTCAGGCAGTTTTCAAGAAAAGGGCGGTTATCATACCAATACCAATCATAAATAAATACATTGACTCCGTGTGAAACAGCCGCCTCAATTTGTCCGCTCATCACATAAGGATCCGCCTCGTTTACATATCCCCACAATGGTTTTCTGTTCCAATGATAACCGTTTGATTTTTCAGAGGAGTTTTTTACAGTTTGCCACTCCCCGATCCCCTCCGGCCAAAAAATTCGACTTCTCGGTTCATCACCGGTATAAGCCGGCCACACATA
>JAGAKI010000082.1 GCA_017625695.1 Clostridia bacterium
ATGGAATCAATCTCAAATGTAAAGTGATAAAAGTATGAGTTCAGAATTGGTGAAACTTGCAGAAAAAAAGGTTTTTATCTTGTAAAATAGCCTATCAGGATGTATATTACGCAAGACGATGTGATAACCAACTATGGAGGTAAAACAATTCTAAACTGAAATCCCTTTTGCAATTTACATAGCCGTCTTTTTTTTGATGGAATTTTATATACGCGCTTTCCAGTGAAAATCGCCAGTTTTTATGCAATAGCGCGCAAAGTTGTGTCGTGTTTATACGGCCCGACTCGTTGCGCTATTGCGGGTTCTGGCGAGCCTCACTGGAAACAATGGGTCGAGGCCGTTCTTTTATGCCGTGATCCACCTGCCAGGCAAGGTTCGCAGCATGAATCATCTACGGAAAACAATCATTATCAAGTTATTTTTTTGCCTGCAATTTTTATTATTGCTGGTTCCTGTTTTCTGCAGTGCTGCTGAAAAATCTGAATTTGATAATCTGCTGTTGGGAAATCCCGGTAAAGCGGATGTTGTTATTGACAGACGGGGATTTGCGGTCGGATTTTCCAATAAACACCGGCAGCCATTATGGGTGATTTACAAACTTACTGCCGAAGAATTACAAACTGAACCACATAAGCGGTCAAACCGTTTCAGGCATGATCATTTGATTCGGCAATCAGCCTATCCCAAAGAATATACCCGCAGCGGATTTGACCGGGGACATCTGGCTCCGGCAGCAGATATGGCATTTTCCAAACAGACAATGTTGGATAGTTTTCTGATGAGTAATATGTCTCCTCAACTTCCGGGATTCAATCGGGGCATCTGGAAAAGACTGGAAGAGTTAGTGAGAGCAATCGCTTTGAACGAGAAGGAAATTTATGTCGTTACCGGAGCAATATTTCCGCCGGCGTCTGAAACCAAATATCTGCCATCCGGTAGAATCACCATTCCCAAAGCGTTTTATAAAGTCATTTATGACCTGACACCGCCGCAAAAAATGATCGGCTTCATCATTCCCCACCGTTCTTCCGACCAACCATTGCAAGTATTTGCCGTCAGCGTTGACGAAGTGGAAAAGCAAACCGGACTGGATTTCTTCTCCCAACTCCCGAATGACCTGGGAGATCGGCTGGAAACGGTATTTTTAATAAAAAAGTGGGATTTTTGTGATTAACAATATTTTTAAAACGGGATGTCATCATCGTTTTCAAAATCATTGTCGTAATTGGCGGGACGGGGCTGTAGCGGTTGTACTGAGGACGGCACTTGCGGCGTGTTTTCCCGGCGTTCAGCGAGGAGGACTTCAAAGCGGAATTGCAGAACTCCATCTTTATTTTGTGTTTGGGCGGGAAGTTCATTGACAAATAAGTTCATGAACTGTATTTCTTTATAATCATGAACGACCGCATATCCGGCATCGTTACTGAAATATCCGTATTTGTCATCGGCTTTTTTGTAATACCTCCGCAAACTTCTGACCCGAAAAAATTTATCTGTCTGCAAATCCATGTTCCGCAAGGCGATGGAAAAACGCCATTCACAAACACCATTACGGTTGACCGTCTGGGCTGGAATCGCATTGATGTAAAGCGAGATTTTATTGTATTGCGGATCGTGCCGGGCAAATCCGGCATCAACCTGACGGAATTTGATCTGTGAATCTTCCCGGTGAAAATACGGAGCAAGATTTTTGACATAAAGAAAATTGGTTTCAGGTGTGGCGGGTGTTTGTACGGCAGTCTGCATAAGGAAGTCTCCTTTTATCGGTTATTGTTGATGGTGTTATATATGATTTTGACTTGATCCACATCTTTGAGGACAATTCCGCCCCGGTAGGTGGCAGCGGTGCTGATCACGATATTTCCGCATCCCAGAATTTGCTGGATAAGAGTCTGGGTATAGCTGACGCTCTGGATCTCATTCAGGCGTAAAGTCTGATTAAAGCGGTTCAAAACTCCACCTTCACTGGTAACACCACGATTGCTTATGATGTAGAACTGTGCTTTTCTTAACAATATGGTATAAAGAATTTTGACAATGATCAATAACGGAATCAGAAACAATCCGAAATTCAGCGTTCCTGTGTGAAGTTTTCCGTTATTCCAGATAAATCCGGCAATCCCGCTGATAAACAAACTGCCGGTACCAATGCTCAAAATTGTTCCGATACTGAACCAGAAGATGTTCCAGATGCTTCTTGCGATGAAGAGAAAGCGGTTGCCTTTGACTCTGTAAAAGATTTTTTCATTTGCTGTATTCATGTTCACCTCCAATGTTTTGTCCTTCGCCCGAAGCGGGGACAAAACATGAAGACAGAACTGCGGGCGTTCAGCCCGCATACCTGCCGTCAGGCGGCGTCCTGAATGATTTCATCCACCACGGATTCCAAACCGTGTTCGTCAAGAGCATTTTCCACATCGGCATTAAATTTATCCCAATCATCATTTTCCAATACAGGATAGAACTCTTCCGGCAGCCAGCAGTCTTCAAGCGTCTTTCCGTCATAGGTATATTCTCCCAAAATACGGAAGCCCGGTTCATTGTATTTTGCGGTTATTTCACTGATTTTTGCGTGAGAACAGAACCAGCGAACCCAATCCGCCATTTCCTCCGGCTGCAGACTCCATTTTACATCTCCGGTGATAAGTATTTCAGTTTCATCATCGCTGTATGCTGAAAAGAAGAGATATTTTTCTTTACATCCGACAAATAACCCTTTATCCTCTGCCTTTGCTTTGGCAATTTCAGCATCCAAAGCGTCCTGAAGTTTCTTCTTTTCTGTTTCATCCGGAAAGTTGATTTGACAGTCTACTTCGCACCAGTTAGGCATACTTCACCTCCGCTTCTTCTTTGAATTTTTCTTCAGCCATTTGCTTGATCTCCTGAATCTGAGCAACCGTGTATCCCGCCAGCCAGTTCAAATTACCGTCAACGACTTTATCATCGTGAACCTCACAACGCCACAAGTCATCCCCGTCATAAATCCAGTAGCCTTCAAGTTTGAGACCGAAATTTTCTTTCAGCCATTTATTCAATTCCAATACATCATCATCGAAAGAGTCCGGGATATCACCATCTGTCAAATCAAGATCCCAGCGGGTTTTATCATTGGCTCCCTGCCAAAGATAAAATAAGTTTTGCCCCGGATCTTCTTCTTTGAAGCGTTTTTCCAGTTCTTTTGCCTGCTCCTCACTCTTGCACTGAATGAAGAGATTGCTGTTTGCGTAACCCCAACTCATTTGTTTTGCTCCTTTGTTATTGTTCTGCGATCGTTGTCCGCCAGCCGGTGTTATCGATGGCAGTTACAGTGTCGTCTTCAACTTCAATATGAGTATAGCCCAAATCTTCGGCGGTGCGGATGATTTCTCTTACTTCATAAGTTCCGCAGCGGTTCAATTTATTTGCAATGTCACTTGAAATGATTTTCCAGATACTCATTGATTTTCCTCCAGTTCGTGCCAATCGTGCTGACAAGTCCAGCAGATACAGCGTTGTTCGTTTTGTTGTTCTTCCGGATTCCAGATGTGGTCGATGACCTCGATTTCATAACTGCCGCACTCCGGACAGCTCTCGGATGCGGTGTAACTCATGACGCCTCGCTTTCCACTATCCGGCATAACCCGACATAGCTTAAAGAATCATTGTAATTCATAATGTAATCTCCCCGGATAAAAGAGGAATCAGAGCGGCCTGCCGGATGAGTTTCCGATTCATCGCAACTATCCCCCATATCCCACTCTTTCAAATAATTCATCGCGGCAGACTCGCCCTGACTCCTGATTATTTCCAAAACTTCTTCGGCATCTTCGCCTTGCAGAAAGATGATGTTCAAATACTTTTTCATGCTTCATTGTCCGTGGTGGTGATTTGTTCAATTTCTTTGCCTGAAGTGTCAAGAATATGCAAAACAAGCTCATTTTTCAATGGTCCCTGGGCAACACCATTACTGTCTGCAATGTGCCAGTGATTACGGGCATCCCGCAAATACCACAGAGCCGGACTGTCACAATTCCGGTAATACTTATAGCCGAAACTTGGTATCTCTGCGGCAAAGGTCATAAAGATATGATGAATGGCTGGCGTTTTTTCTCCCTGATAGCAATTCCCGGCATAAAACCACTTGCCATTTTCCTGTTTCAAAGTTGCGTAAGTCGGCAGATATTTCTGCTTCTGATTCCGGCAGAGGTCGGCAGCTTCGCTCTGTTGAATAAGCAATTTACTGTCATTATCCGGCAGACTGCTGTTTTTGAAATACTCAACAAAGCCGTTATCCACTTCATCTCCAGGAACAAGGAATGATGCAAGGGCTTTATGAGAAGTGATCCATTCGGCAAAGGTTTTCATACTTTAACTCCAAGTTCCTGCTGTTCATTGATATTCAGCATCCACATATTGGCAAACTCCACAAGGTCATTGAGTAAAGATGGATTATATTTGACCGGGCGACCGTCAACATCGCTGTATTCAAAGACCTCCTGATGTATTCCCATATTGTCCTGACGAAAACTGATGGGATGAAATTTCCCCTCTTTACTGACAAATTCCATTTCCGGATCACGCATCAAATCACCGTTTTCAACATAAGTATGGCTGACGGCAATATGATTATCAAAGGTGGGAATATGGTGCAGTTTTTCGATTGAAACCGGCATAAAGCAGGAGTCGGCTTTTTCAATTTTAGCAAAACTCCCCATTGTTTTTGCGTAAGCGGGGTCACTCATGCAGTCAATAAGTTTCTGCAGAACGGCGGATGATTTTTTATTCAGATGTTTCATGCGGCATTCTCCTTTGTTTGCATATTTTTCATCATATAATCAACGGCTTTTTGAGCCTTATGGGCGGCTTGTACCACCAGTTTTTTATCATTTTTAAGTTTTTCCAGCCAACTTTGGATATATGCTCCGGAATTTTTGATTGTCGCGTGGGCTATTCCCGAATGGGTGCAGAGGAAAGCTGCTCCAAATTCAGCAATCAACTCTTCTTTGGAATAGGTTTCACTGCCGAACCGTATGTTTTCCATGCCGGGGCGTTTCAAGCGGGAGCTGTGACCGGTTGAGTGCGTCATTTCGTGAAAAAGCGTGGAATAATATTCTTCTTCGCTTTCAAACTGTACCCGCTCCGGCATCATGATCAGATCGGAACCGGGAGAATAACACGCCCTGTTGCCGCCATGAATGATTTCCGGACAATCGCTGTATGCGGCAATCACCTCTTCTGCGTTGCTTATGGGATCAAATTCAATCAGATTTTTGGGCGGAAGATCCGGAATATATTTCGAAGGAATTCCGATGGTCTGCTCTATATTGTATACAGTATAGAACCGCAACACCGGAATCCTTGTCCCCGGAACTTTTTCAAATAAAGTCCAGAATACAACTCCGCAGCCTTTTTCTTCCGGTTTGACTTCACCGCCAAGTTTGTGCAACTGCCGCGGTGTCAGCCAGAATGGAGATTCATAAGGCATCATGCAGAGCAGGATCTGGTTGATTCCGCGGTATGGTTTGCCGCTGATCAGATTCCGGTGACGCCATTCATACGGTCTCCATGGACAGTGCCAGGGAATTACGCCTTTTTCCAACTCTGCAATGATGCGTCTGGTTACTTCTTTGTAAGTGTCGATCATACTTTTACCCTTATTTTATGCGGCATCATCGGGGAAAAAGTCATCATCTTCCTCTTCGGCGATTTCCGGATCGTGTTTCAAAACAAATTCATAAGCACGCATTTCTCTGGAGAAATTCCAGTGAAAGTATGCTTCACCTTTGCTCTTTTTAGTGGGGAATCCCAGTTCCACAGCTCGATCCACAATTTCACTCATTGTCATTTCATTGATCTTAGCCATCTTATACCTCCTTGTTCGGGTTGTTGGTTTCACCTTTCACCCATAGCCAAAGTCCGCCCATCCGCCGCTTCAGGCGGTGGAGCGGCATTGGCAAGGTGAAACCAACAAGGTGGAGTTTCATATTGACTTGCCGGCAGTTTCAAGCTGCCGGATGATTTGAGAAAGTTCTTTTCTGCTGATGGCAACGATTTCTCCGGATTTTTCCTTCAGACGATTCAAATATTCACGGGCAAGATCTATCCCGATCTTTGCGTCTGTTGGAGTTTCCGGAGTAACGACGACTTCGATCTGCCGGGAGTTATCCCGGAAACAAAGATATTCCGGACTTTCTGCCGACTGGATCGGGAGAAACTTTTTGAGTTCCTCCCATTTGCCACGGATGGAGATGCGGTTGTCTTTGTTGTGAATGGTGATATGACAATTCATCAAGCGGCCTCCTGCTGAGCTTTTTCACTCTTTTCAAGTGCTTCCCAGGATTTGGGATCCGGAAGTGCGGCTGTCGCATCGGCAAGAGCTTTTTCCAGATCATAGTTGACCAGACTTGCAATAATTCCTGCTTCTGCCCAGCGTGGTTCATCCGGTCCGCTTTGACCGGTGCCAAGTTCTGTAAAGATATTTTCGCAGACGCTTTCCCAGAAAAAGAGATCGATTTTTGCACTTTCAGAAGCATCCTTGTTCTGCAAAGAAGCAAAACTCATGATTTTATCCGGAAGTTCCAATGAGTTGAAAGTCTGTTTGGTTTTGTAATCAAAGTGATCGCCGCAAACTGCCCGTGTCCCCTTGCAGGCTGCCATCAGATAGATGATGTGACGATCCGGAGTGGAAGTTTCGCCGTCTTTGATCGCCTGAATCATCATTTCGATGGCTTTGCGTTTCCGCTGACGGGTCTTGGCTTCTTTGCGTTCGGCAAGAGTTTTGACCTTTTTCGGTTCAGTATTTTCGGAATTTTTCGGGCGTTGAATGGTGATTTGAGTCCCGGCACGCGGACCGTCGGCAATAATTGCCGGAGTTCCTTCTTCAGCATTATCTGTTTCCCGCCAGTCGCCCGGTCCCAGGACTTCATTTTCTGCCAATGGATCATCTTCCTGCGGATTTTCTTCATCTTTGACCTGATATTTCTGGGAAACCAGAACCGCCTCCGGTTTTTCGGCGGCCAGAGTTGCCACATATTCTTTGCGTTTCCGTTCCAGATATTCCCGGTTCATACAGCGGGGTTCCGGAATCAGATTGGCAAAGAGATATCCCGCAGTTTTTCGTTCTTTACAGGCGGGACATTCGCCGCAGCCTTCCTCCTGCCACGGCAGCGATGAAAGCAAAGTTGCAAAGTTTTCATAAAGTGTTTCGGAAAACTTTTTTACGCTTGCTGTCTTCAAATCACGCCCCTCAACGCCACGGATATAATCAAAGATGTTGTCTTGAATTTCCGGGGGGAATGTGGCGATGGTTTCATAATGGGAAACGGTCATATATCCGAAAATTTTCTCTTCCATCGCTTTTTTCCACAATTCCGAAAGATTCAGCAAATTCAAACGGCGTGCCACCCAGGTGGGAGAATGACCGATCTCCACCGCCAATGATTCCAATGTAGTGAAGCGTTCCCGCATAGAGTAGAGTTTTTTGATCTCCTCTGCCAGAGAAAGATTGGTATGCTGATTGGCAAGATAGGCATTGATTTCCGAATCTCCATCAATGAGAATTGCTTCCTGTCCCAGTTCGATTTCAGTCAATTTGAGATTGGTCAAAGCGGTAAAACGGCGGCGGCCATCTTCCACAGAATAATCGAATTGGGGATCACCATCCAACTTTTTCAGTGCAATGGGCTGCAGCAGAGGTTTCAAGCCCTTGTCAAGCCGGTTTTTGATGCTTGCCATCAGGTGCATATCATCAGCCTTGTTGTAACTGCGGTCAGCAACGCATTTTACTTTGTTCATCTGGATCTTCATTGCTCGTTTCCTTTCATTTTGTTTGATTTACCTCTGGGAAATTTCCCGGTTCACCCTGTGAACGCCGGGAAATTTGGGAATGAAATTATTTATTTTTTTCTTGAAATAGGTTGACAATCTCATCTATATGTAGAGACATAAAGGCAGTTGTTTTGTAAAAATATAAAAAAATCAGGAAAAAATCAAAATTATGACTTGAAAAATTGTTTTGACGATGTATTTTATCTATAGAGGTGACCTGCGAGGAGGTTATCCCCAATCTATATTATAGTGGGATAGCGGATTCGCGGGTTCAGTTTTTTTATAGGCAAGGAGTTTTATATGTCCACAGCTATTCTCATTGATGGTGGTTTCTTCAAAAAGCGTTACGCTCTTTTGAATGGAAAAGTTTCTGCTCAAGATTTAGCAGACAAAATGATTGAATATGCTTTAAGCCGTTTAAAGAACGGAGACAAAGACTTATATCGTATTTTCTATTATGATTGCGCTCCGTCCAGTTTTGAAGGACATTACCCTGTTTCTAAAAAGAACGTTAAATTTGCATTGAGTGATCAAACAAAATTTCAGTTGGAATTTTTTGAACATCTCAAGTCCAAACGGAAAGTTGCTATCCGTTTAGGGGAATTGCAAGAATTTGGTTGGACATTAAAATCTGTTCCTTTGAAAAAATTATTAAAGGGGCAAATTGATATTTCTGCATTAACAGACGATGATTACAAATTATCTCTCACTCAAAAAGGTGTTGATATGAAGATGGGGTTAGATATAGCCTCCTTGTCTTATAAACGTTTGGTAAACCAAATCCTTTTGATTGCTGGAGATAGTGATTTTGTTCCTGCTGCCAAACTTGCTCGAAGAGAAGGAATTGATTTCGTTCTTGATCCGATGAAAAACCATATCAAACCTTCTTTGAATGAACATGTTGACGGTATCATTGATGATGTAACTCTTTCTCAAATTTAATCACGCACTTAACGCCGTGATTTTATCATCGGTATCGTTGCTGCCGTCGAGGATTTCCATTGTTCCGTAGGTTCGAACTTTTCCAAGTGACGGAAAATAGTCTTGCAGGTTCGGTTCATCCTGGGAGGTATAACTCCGGCGTTGACCTTCGCTGGTTTTGTTGAGTTCATAGATGATCTGATCCAGTTCTGTGGACAAGGCTCCTTTTTCGGCGGCAGCACTGAATTCTTCCATGGGAGTCTCTTTGAGTTTTTTCAAGCGGGCGATTTTGCCTGCAAGCTCAAGGCGGCTCTTTTCCAATTCTTTGGTTTTATCATTGATCAAACTCCGGAGTTTGTGGAAAATGTTGTCTCCGTCATTGGCTTCAAAGGTGACTTTGACCGGCAAATGCGGCACTTTGAGTTCTTCCAGAGTTACCATAACTTTTGAAATGATCTCTCCGTAGTTGCTGTCAGTGAATGCTTTTGTAACCATTGCGCTCATAGACAGTGTAAGATTTCCGATGTGCA
>JAGAKI010000083.1 GCA_017625695.1 Clostridia bacterium
ACCTGATTGACAGCGGTTGCGGTAAAGATTTTGGACAAGTATGTATCGGTAACGGTTCAAAAGAACTTCCGTACCCTTGGGTGATCCATCCGGAATTGCTGGATGAAAAACTTGATACCCCCGGCAATACCAGTTGTTCCATGACAGATTCTCTGGAACGCCACGGATTATTTATCAACCAGTTTGTCGCCACTGGAGTATTGGAAATACTCTGGCAACTCTTCCGCCACGGAGGACTGGACTATTCCGAACTTTATTTTAATCTCAAAACCGGCAGAATGATGCCGAAAATGATTACTGAACAAGTTTCGACTTTGGACAAAAATCCCTCTTAATCATACTGAATTATATGGCTAAGAGGGTAAAATGGTGTAAAAAACAGCAAAAAATGCTCCTTAGCCATACTGAACAGTATGATTAAGGCATTTTTTCTGGAAAGAGATTTTTAATATATGGGGGAGTTTAATTTATAGTAAAATCACCCATATAATGAAATGCCCGCTTTATTTTACCGATACTGGCAACAGAACAATTACTGCTCTAATTGGAAATGAGTATTGAATACCCGCAAATAATTTTCCGGAGTGTCGGCAATGGCTCCCAATGATTGGCGTATTGCCTGCCATTGAGCATCATTTGCCGGAAAAGAATTGATGAATCTTTGCAAATTGACTTTTATTATTTCCGGAACTTCTGCTGTTTGCCCCGGAATAACCGTTGTCAACAGCCTGAATACATCATTGCGGTGCTTGGTTATTTCCTCGCTGCGTACAGATTTGGGATCCTTATCTCTTTGTTCTCTCAAATTCAGGTAAGCAGCCGATTTGAAAACAATCAATGCATCTGTATCCAGACACGGCAATCCCTGCTGCATAACCCGGTGTGCCTGAGCATAATTATAGTATTCCGTTCCAAGAATGATCGCCGACATACTTTTAACATAAGAATCTTCCGCAAGCGGAGTATATTTCATATCCGGATATTCCGGAAAAAGAGTTCTTGACAACAATTCTATTTGGGGTGGGAAATCACTGGCTCCAGATGTAAGGAAACGATAGAAGTGCCGGTTCTCATCCTTTGAAATATAGCAACTGTAGTTCCCCGCAGTAATAAAACGATGAAACTGTTCTGCAAAATCCCGATCAACCTTTTCTAAAAGAACCAGAATATCAATATCTTTGGTCGCCCGGAAACCGATTGTTCCCGTTAAAGTCAGTTCACAGGCAGCACCGCCAATCAAAGTAAAATAATCTGTAAAATCAGCAAAGTGTTCCCTGAATAAATCTATGCCTCTTACCATATATCCTCCATCATATTGTTTAATTCACTTTTGACTCTGGGATCAGGATCATCTTTTAATGCCAGATAAAGGGAAAGTTTATCTACCATTCCTGTATTGCCGATCAATGGACGATATTTCCAAAGTTCCAGAAAATCACCTTCATATTCAAGCACTTCAATGCTTTTTATATCAACATCTTTGTAGTACACTGCACGGGTTTCAAATAAATCATCATTCAAATTGGCATATCCGGATAATGCAGACATGCCGGCAAGCGGCAAACCAGCCGGCAGATTTTTTCCTCTGATTTTTTTCCATACCGGATTTATCAATCTGTTTTGGGCTTTTTCCCATAAAGCCTTACAGTCTGTATCAAACAGCAAATATTTATTCCGCTTGCAAGCCCCGATTTCAGAAAGACCAAAGTATTGGAGTTCTTTGGCTGTTCTGGATACATAAACCTTATTCAGATCAAATTTGTTGATTATATCCTGAAAATATAATTTACCATCGACGATATGCTCCTGGAGATAGTACAAAAATATCATTTGAGTCATCGGAGAGAAAAACTCGCGCTTTTTTGCATCAGTTGCATCAAACTTGTCTTCCCTGAATGACACAACCGTTCCGGGCAAGAAGCACTGTTTCCCCGGGATAACAAATCCGATACCTTTGCCGGAAAGATTTCTGCATAACTCTTTTGACCCATCGTGAAAAACAAAAATCACCGGCAATTTTGAAACCGATTCAATCATATTTTTCTGGATAGATATCTGTTCAGGCGTTGGCAGTTCATTATTTTTAGCAATACAAAGAGCATACTGCTGCTCCAGAATTGAAACAATGTTGAAAATGTAAGGGGCACTGACAAAAAGTGGCAGTTGTTCCACCCAATTTGCCTCACCTATATTTTTGACAACAATATTCAACGTATTCAAATACTGCCGCAAGTCCTTAAAAAATTGTTCCATAATACCTCTCTGTCAATGTAACTATCCATAAGTTACATCGTCAATGTAACTTTTTCAAGTCAATGTAACTATCTTTTTAGAACTTTTTTTGAAACTTTTTTTGAAAATGACTTGCCGCAGATGTTTCAGAAGACATCCAACCATAAAAAATTTGGGCATAATCTCTTACCCCGGCGTCAATGCCATTTGGGTGTTTTAGATTCAATATCAAATAGATACAAAACAATATGTTTTTTATTTTTATAGAAAAACAGGGGTATTTTTCTAAAAAAAACAGTTTAATAAAGCAGGGATCTATAATAAAGCACGCTATTTTATTATAAATGACTGCTTTATTATCCTTATAAATCAACAAGATAATGCTTTTTGTCGGCACGGCGGTCAAGTGACCGTGCCGACTTTCAGGAACAAAAAATTGTTCCGGTCAGGTGCGGGGTAATTCCAACAAGGAGAAACAAGATGCCGATCAAAACCGATGATCCTGCCGCACTGGAAAAACTGGATACAAAACTCAATGCCTGTATCAAACTGCAGGAGACGATGAAGGCAGTCAATGCCATTGTCCGGAGCAACCGCAGTGATGAAGAAAAACGCACGCTTATTATGAATAAGCACCACATCAGTGCCGAAAGTAT
>JAGAKI010000084.1 GCA_017625695.1 Clostridia bacterium
GTGTATTGTTAGTTTACCGTGGGGGGATACGCGGCTTTTTTGGAAAAAAGCCTGGTAAAAAACTTTTGTTACGGGATCAATGTCATTAACTTAAGAAATGATACCGCTCTTTAATGGTGTGTAACATAAGAAAACAAACGAGTTCGCAGATACTAAGGAAGCTTTTGGGGGAGGGGCCCCGAATGATTCCGCATTCCGCACTGAGCGATGACATCGCGGGCGAAGAAGTAAAACTAAAGAATGAGTGCCTGATGTACTGTGATTATACTGCTAACTTTACAATATTCAGAGAACAAGATAAGCAAAACCACAAAACAATCTTCTAAACAAAAGTTTTTGCGGAGCTTTTTTCCTTAGATTATAATAGTAAGTGCAACAAGAAAAAATTTCAAAAAATATAGCAACTCATTGAAAAATCCTGTATAATGGTAAGTGACGAGCAAACCATGAAAGGAAAGAACAATGAGTCGCTACAATCATTTTACCATAACAGAGAGAGAAAATCTACTGGTTTATGTGAAGCTGGGAAAGAAAAATTGTGAAATTGCCAAACTGATGGGAAGGTCCCCTTCTACGATCAGTCGTGAACTCCGCCGAAACGCAGAAAGCCGTGAAACGTACAGCGCAATACAGGCCGAAGCTAACTACCGTACTCGCAGAAAACGCTGTGTTCGGAAGTATAAGCTGAAGAATAAGAAATATGCCAAAAAGGTAAAAAAACTTCTTAACCTCCTGTGGTCACCGGAACAGATTGCAAATCGTCTGCGCCGGGAAAACAGTAAAGTACGGATCAGCACTTGTACAATATATCGTGCATTGTATAACGGAATTCTTCCTGCAAAACTAAGGACTGTCCTCAGAATCAAAGGAAAACTACGTTTTGGCGGTCACAAAAAGAGTCCCTGCGGCCACCTCGATATCGAATACACTATCCATGACCGTCCGAAATCTGTAGAAAACCGCAGCCGGATAGGACATTGGGAAAGTGATACGATTCGAGGTGCCAAATGGAGCGGCTGTCTTGCAACTCACACAGAAAGAAAAAGTCGTTTTCTTGTGATGCGTAAGATACCGGACAGAACTGCCGCATCTTTCACAGAAGCCACGATTACAGCATTCGGTATGATCCCTCCGGGTAAGCTCAAAAGTTTCACCTGTGATCACGGAAAAGAGTTTTCCATGCACAGAGAACTTTCAGAGAAGCTGGGATGCAAGGTCTATTTTGCAGACCCTCATGCTCCCTGGCAAAGAGGAACAAACGAAAACTGTAACGGATTGATCCGTCAGTTTTTCCCTAAGCGTACATCTTTTGCAGATGTTACTCAGGATGATGCTGACAGAGTTGCTTTACTTCTCAACCGCAGACCTCGTAAATCTTTAGGTTGGAAGACTCCTGAAGAAGTTTTTTTGAATAAATCGTTGCACTTGACTTGACAATTCGAGTCAAAAAGCGACCGCGTCCCCCGGCGGCACACAAACAATTCCGAACTCGCTAAATCCAGAAAGTTTTCCTATCTCATAGCCTCATAATGAGCGTTCTTTATATACTCTCAAA
>JAGAKI010000011.1 GCA_017625695.1 Clostridia bacterium
AGGATCAAACTCTCTCGTATATTTCACAAAAAAATAATACAATTTAAGTTCGCTAGCTTTTCGCTTCGCTCTTTTTCTTTCCTCGATTTACTTGATTCGTTCGTAGTTCTCAAATTCAAAAACTCTAGAATTTTCAAGGTCCATTATGTTATTCAGTTTTCAAGGTTCATTCTGCTCTCTTTTTTCGAGTGCGAATCACATTATAGCACAAGTTTTTCTTCTTGTCAATACTTGTTTTCAAAAAAATTCAATTTTTTTAATCAGTATTTTCTGCGTGTTTTCGCTCTCTTTTTCGACAGCTTGCTTATTATAGCACCCTTATATGAATTTGTCAACACTTTTTTTGAAATTTTTTTAAAATTTTTTAAATCCCCTTATCAGAGCCGGAAACCAATTTGACATTTATATATAATAGTATAATTTAAAGCAAAACAGACTGACGCAAAAAGCAATCTTCACGCCAGTCTGTTTTTTATAATCCGAAGCTGACAAACAAGGCATCGTTCACAAGATTCATCAGTTCTTCGTCAATATGACCGATCTTTTCTTTCAGTCTTCGTTTATCAATGGTGCGGATTTGCTCCGTTAAGATAACGGAATCTTTGGGCAATCCATAAGTTAATGCGTCGATTTCGATGTGGGTAGGCAATTTTGATTTATTCAGCTGACTGGTTACCGCTGCGGCAATCACCGTGGGACTGTATTTATTTCCCACGTCGTTCTGAACAATAAGTACCGGTCGTACGCCACCCTGCTCAGAGCCAACCACAGGACTCAAATCAGCATAATAAATATCGCCTCGTTTCACTTGCACACTGATTCACACTCCATATATCTGATTTCAATATCAGTTTTTCCCAATCGTGTGCTTAAAATACATTAATGATTCAATTTTATACAAATGGACTGATGTTTTTAAATTTTGTCCATATAATTGACAGTTTTTATCAGGGTATCCCCGTCGAAATAAGCCTTTACAATCCGTTTTCCGGTATCACACATCATTTCGTAGTTAATGCTCCCGGAAAATTTTGCCATTTCAGAAAAGGAAATACTGTTTTCTCCGGACGTGCCAACCAACGTCACTTCTGTACCATAGGTTACATTTGGGATTTCGGTAACGTCCACCACAGTCTGGTCCATACAAATGTTACCCACCTGAGATGCCAGCTTTCCGTTGATGATAACCTGAATCTGATTGGAAAGATTCCGGAAATACCCATCGGCATACCCGATACCAACCGCTGCAATGGTTTTCTCGCAATCGGTAACATAGGTTTTGCCATAGCTGATTCCCTGTCCTTTTGGAACCTTTTTTACCTGCCATACTCTGGCCTTTAATTCCATAACCGGCTGAAGCTTTAGGGAAGTCCGTTCCTTGACGTATTCGGCGGGATATTCTCCATAAAGAATGATGCCGGGGCGAACCATATCCAAATACATTTCAGGATAAAGACAGGTTGCCGCTGAATTTGCCGCATGACGGATAGGAATGTTCAGCCCGCCCTGTTTCAGTTTTTCGATAATATCCAAAAACTGAAAAAACTGTTGTTTGGTTACGGTTTCGCTATCCGGACAGTCGGCGTTGGAAAAATGGGTAAAAATCCCTTCAACACAGATGCCCTCCATCCGGGAAATTTCTATAATTTCCGAAACAGAAGACTCATAGGAACTATCATAATAAGGAAATCCCAACCGTCCCATTCCGGTATCCACTTTAATGTGAATTTTCAGTTGTTTTCCATGTTCTTTAGCATAACAACTGATGGCTTCGGGAAGTTTTCGCTCAAAAACGGTAGGAATGATTTCATACTGAAACAAATCCTCTACACATTCCAGCGGAGTTGCTCCCAAAATCAGGATGGGTAAATTGATTCCGTTTCTACGAATTTGTTTGGCTTCATCCAGACAGGCAACCGCCAGATAGTCTGCACCGTTTTCCGCCGCTGATTTGGAAATTTCATTGACACCGCAGCCGTAAGCATCTGCTTTAATGACTGCCATTACTTTCGTATCTTTTCCCACATAGTTTTTGATGGCTGACAAATTGTTGCGAAAGCGGTCTAAATGAATTTCCGCCCAGGCTCTCGATAATTTATAACTGTTCATAGAGAAACGCCTTTCCGATATAATCTGAGATTTTGGTTGCTGTGAGTGCGTATTCCGAAATTTCTTTGGCTGCTAAATCTCCTGCCAGACCGTGAAGATACACCCCTAAAACGGCACTGTCAACAGGCGAGGCACCCATTGCCAGAAATCCGCCGATGATTCCGGACAGTACATCACCGCTGCCCGCAGTTGCCATTCCACAATTGCCGGTTGTGTTAATAAAGATTTCACCATGAGGTGATGCAATCACAGTTCTTGCCCCTTTTAACACCACCACCGCATTGTTCTCTTTCGCATATTTGCCGGACAGATAAATCCGGTTCTGGTTGACTTCTTCCGCCGATAAGCCGACCAATCCGGCAAACTCACCGGGATGGGGAGTCAGAATCATGGGACAGGTTCTTTTTCCATGACTAATGTAATTCAAGCCTTCGGCATCGCAAACGACAGGTTTTCTGCCCTGCTGTGCCAATTTCATTATATGCGAAATCCCCGGAGTTGACAGATAGCCTGGTCCGACGACCAATGCATCTGCCAATTCATACATCTTTTTATACTCTTTATCACTTTTTACAATTACTTCCGTAAGTTTTTGTTCTGCCAACGAAAAAATTTCATCAGGAACGACAGCATAGCTGTAGCCTGCTCCCGTACGAAGTGCTGCAGTGGATGCCATAACCACTGACCCCGCCATCCCCTTGCTGCCACCAAAGGTAGCAACTCTGCCAAAGGTTCCTTTATGAGAATTGGGATGCCGTTTGGGTAACAGACGGCGGAACAGTTTAGAATCCACCAACTGGATTTTAGAATCAATCGCAGCATAGGAAGCATCGGACAATCCGATAGGCAAAAGTTCAATTTCTCCCGCATAATCGGCACCCGGATAAATCCAGAGCCCCACCTTATGTGCTGCTAAGGTATAGGTTTTTTCAGCTTTTACACAAGTCCCCACGGCTTTTCCGTTGTCGCAGTTCAAACCGCTGGGAACATCCACCGAAAATACCCGATAATTTTCCATGATTTGCACCGCTTTTAAGTATTTTCCGGAGAGTTCTCCTTTGACACCGGTACCAAGCAGGGCATCAATACAAACATCGGCACCCGAAAAGTCCTCCACGGAAATCATAGACACCTGTTTATGCTTGGCATAGGTAATTGCCTGAGCAGTCAGCGGATGAATCTCTGCAAACTCGTCAAAACAAACGATCACTGTTACCCGGTAACCTTCTGACGCCAGATTTGCCGCAAGCAAAAAACCATCGCCGCCGTTTTTTCCACGGCCGCAGAATACAGCAATCCGGTTGGATTTATCCACATCCCGCATCACCGCTTCCGATAACGCTTTGGCAGCGTTTTTCATCAACTGTTCACCGGAAAGATTGTCTAATGTTTCTCCCAACTGGTCCAGCTTATTTGCCTGGGCACTGTTTAATAACATCATAGTAAAATTCCTTAGCCTTTCTTTCGTTTCAACCATCCGAAGAAACTACGTTTTTTACGAGTATTCTTCCGGGCTACCTCCTCGGCTTCCGCTATGGCACGCTTCATAAAATATTCCTGTGCGTGGAAACCTTGAACAGTAGGCTTTCTTATGTACCTGCCGTCAGAGCGAAGAATTCTCGCCTTTACATCATCCGAAAGCAGAGAAACCAGATGTTCTTTCAGTTTCAATTGAATCTCTCCGGCGTACACAGGTGCCGCGATTTCCAGACGGCGTTCCAAATTACGGGTCATCAAATCGGCAGACGAAATATAAAACTGTTCCTCTCCATGATGATAAAAATAATAAATCCGGGAATGTTCCAGATAACGTCCCACAATGCTGGTAACGGTGATGTTGTCGGTTTCTCCCAAAATCCCGGGAATCAGACAACAGATCCCACGGACAATCAGCTCTACACGTACACCGGCTCTACCCGCTTCTGCAAGTTTGTCAATCATGGTTTTAGACGTCAGGGAATTGAATTTCATTATAATATGACCGTCGCCATGTTCCCGATGAAAACGGATTTCCTCATCAATCAGATCGCAAAGTCCCCGGCTGATGCCGTAGGGCGACACCAAAAGATGCCGATATTTTCCGTTTACATTGGAAGTGGTAATATTATTGAAAAATTCCGCCGCATCTTCCCCAATTCCGCTATGGGTAGTAATGAGGTTCATATCGGTATACAACTGAGCAGTTTTTTCATTGTAGTTTCCGGTTCCCAGATGCACGATATGAGAAATTCCACGGTCATTTTTCCTGGTAATGAGCAAAATTTTAGAATGAATTTTATATAAACTTAAACCATACAGCAAACGGACGCCTGCCTGCTCCAGTTGTTCGGAATAGTTAATGTTGTTGGCTTCATCAAAACGAGCACGAAGCTCCATAACTACCAAAACTTCTTTTCCTTTTTCTGCCGCCTTTTCCAACAGAGAAATGATTCGGGAATTAGAGCTTAAACGGTACAATGTGACTTTAATGGAAATCACATCCGGGTCTTCCACTGCTTCTTCCAACAACTGAAAGAAGGGTTTGGTACTGTCATAGGGATAGGATAAAAACAAGTCTTCCTTTTGTACTTTATCCAATAGTTTTACACCAGGTTGATACCACCCGGGCAACTGAGGGGTAACCGGGGAAAAAGTCAATTCTTCCCGAAGCTCTTTGGGAAGCCGTTTTTCCGCTTCTGAGAAAAAGGCATAGGATAACGGAACCTGATTCACTAACACAATAGACTCGGACGATTTATGACAAATCAGTTTTTTGAATTCTTTGGAGACAGCATTGGAAATTTCAATGCGAACCGGAGAAAGGCGAACCCGTTTTTTCAAGATGTCTTTCATCATATCACGATAATCCACATCCTGATCATACCAGGCTTCCAGCATTTCCAGGTCTGCATTACGGGTCACCTTTACCAGACAAGTTTCAGGGATTTCATAACCCGGAAACAGCTTTTTGGAAAAGAAATGAATCACATCGTCGGTTAAAACGAATTCCAGACCTTTGCTACCCGGAAGTTCAATCAGGTGAGGCACCGAACTGCTTTTTAGTACAAAAGCAACGGCACTTTTCTCTTTTTTCTTTAAGTGAAGTGCGGGATACACCATACGATTTTCCAAGTGGGGAAACGGTTGACGGGCATCCACCACCTGAGGTGAAAGAAGGGGCGCTACTGCATGCTGATAAACATCTTTCACAAAAGACATCTGCTCTTTTGATAATTCATTGGGCTTTAACAGCTTAAATCCGTGAACAGAAAGCTCTCTTAAGACCTCCTCATACACATCTTTCTGACGGGCATAGAATTTCTGGGTACGTTTTAAGATTTTCTGCACCTGTTCCTGCTCGGTAAATCCGCTTTTATCGTCTTTGGTCTGTTTACCAAACTGCACGTGATCGGTTAAGCTTCCTACCCGTACCATATAAAACTCGTCTAAATTACTGGTGACAATCGAAAGAAACCGAAGTTTTTCCAAAGGAGGTGTTAAGGAATCGGTTGCTTCCTCCAACACTCTTTCGTTAAACTTCAGCCAACTGAGTTCTCGATTTTCATAAATATTATATTTCATAACATTCTCCGATTGTATTTTTATAATACACCATTTTTATTATACTAAAAAAAATCCCAAAAATCAAGAGATTTCGGGAAAAATTATTGGAATTTGACTGTTTTATAACACCGAATCTGCCATCTTGACAAATCTTTCAAAAAGAAATATACTATAGAGAAATACTAACATCAGGAAAGGGTTTCATATTATGAAAACAATACTTGCATTTATATCCTACTATAAACCCCATAAAAAACTGTTTTTCTGGGATATGTTCTGTGCATTTTTGGTAGCAATGGCAGACCTGTTGTATCCCGTCATCGCAAAAAATATGATCAATGACTATGTTCCCAACGGGAAAATTCGTCTGTTTCTTGTGTGGGGCGGTGTATTGCTGATAATTTATGTCATCAAAGCACTGTTAAACTATTTTATCCTCTATTACGGACACGTAATGGGAGTCAGAATGCAGGCAGAGATGCGGCAAAAGATTTTTTCTCATTTGCAAAAGCTTCCCTTTTCTTATTTTGATGAAAACAAATCGGGAACCATTATGTCCCGCTTAATCAACGATTTAATGGATATTTCCGAACTTGCACATCACGGACCCGAGGATTTGTTCTTATCTCTGATTGTTATGATTGGTTCCTTTTCCATTCTGTGTACGGTGAATGTATGGCTCACGCTGATTGCGTTTGCATTGTTGCCTGTATTGGTGATGATTGTAGTTTCTCTCCGGCTGAAAATGAGTGCGACCTTCAAAAAATCCCGTGTGGAATTAGGAGAAGTAAATGCAAACTTAGAAAACTCTATTTCGGGCATCCGTGTCACCCGTGCCTACAACAATACTTCCCGTGAGGAAGAAAAATTCCGTCAGTACAATGACCAGTATCAGACTGCAAGAAATGCTTCTTATCAGGTCATGGGACAATTTCATTCTTCCCTCACCTTCTCCACCGATATTCTATATCTGGTAGTGTTGGTGGCAGGCGGCATTTTCTTCTTCCAAAAACAGATAGATGCCGGAGAATTTACCATGTATCTTCTCTACATCAACTCTTTTTTGCAGCCCTTACGGAAATTGATCAGCTTTTTTGAACAGTATCAGAACGGAATGACAGGCTTTGAACGGATTCAGGAAGTGTTTGCCGTTTCTCCCGAAGAAGAAGCTGAAAATGCCATCACTCTGGATTCCACCCGTGGCGATATTACATTCAAAAACGTGACCTTTACCTACGAAGAAACAGAGGATGACAGAAAACCTGTGATTGAACATCTGAATCTTCATATCCCTCAAGGAAAAACCATAGCCTTGGTTGGTCCTTCCGGCGGCGGAAAAACTACACTATGCCATTTGATTCCCCGTTTTTATGAAATTTCCGATGGAGAAATCTTATTAGACGGCATCGACATCCGCAATCTTTCCCGTCAGAGTCTCAGAAAACATATCGGAATTGTGGCGCAAGACGTATTTCTCTTTACCGGTTCTATCAGAGAAAACATCGGCTACGGCAATTTAGATGCCTCGGAAGAAGAAATCATAGAAGCTGCTAAGAAAGCCAATATTCACGATTATATTATGACCTTACCCGATGGATATGACACCTACATCGGAGAACGTGGTATCAAGCTGTCCGGCGGACAAAAGCAGCGAATCTCCATTGCCCGTGTATTTTTAAAAAATCCCTCCATTTTGATTTTGGATGAAGCAACGTCTGCATTGGATAATGCCACCGAAATGCTCATACAGTCTGCTTTGGAAGAACTGTCCCGCGGCAGAACCACCATTGTAGTGGCGCACCGCCTTTCCACCATCAAAAATGCCGACGAAATCGTAGTCATCACAGAAAATGGTATTTCCGAACGTGGTACCCACGAAGAACTGCTTGAGAGAGGCGGTCTCTACAACAAACTTTATCAGTATCAGTTTAAATCGGAATAAACCAAAAAAAAGGAGTACATTATGAAGAAACTGCTTCCTATTTTACTGGTATTCTCCCTTCTTTTTGGCGTTGCAATGCAGGTATGTGCCGAGGATATGAATATCGTTATCAACAACATTACAGTAGATGGTGACAATGTGACAATTCAAGGAGAATCAACCGACCACACGATTCCGATTGTCTGTGAAGTGCGGGACACCAAAGACAAGCTTACCTATATATGGTATGACTACTGCAACAGCCAAAAACAATTTGCATTTCATTTCACCATGCCAAGTCGGGCAACCAGCGGAACTTATATTGCAACTGTTACCATGTACGGTTATGATGTAATCCAAACCGGAACATTTTCCTATACCAAAGCTGTTACATCTCCAGATCAAAACGGTCAACCAAGTGATATTAAACTGGTCATTAATAACGAACAGGTGACATTCCCCGACCAGCAACCCATTTTATTCGACGGAAGAACCTACGTTCCCGTGCGGTTTTTGGCAGAAGGCTTAGGTGCCAGGGTGGAATGGGACGAAGAACATCAGGTGATTATCATCACAAACTGCGGAATCCAGTACACCGATTTTGAAAGCAGTTATGCCAGATATTACTTACGCATTGGAGAACCCCAAATGGTGTATGTACAATATGCTACACACGATAACTATCCCTCAGAAATCCAGATTTTTGATATTCCTCAGGCACCGTTTCTCACCGAAAGCGGCAGAACCATGCTTCCCTTCCGTTTTGTATCAGAATTATTGGGTGCATTCATTTATTATGATGCCACCACCAATACCGCTATCGCAGAGTATGATGCCGAAAATAAATTTCAAACAGCCCAGCCGATACCGATTTTATCCACCGTAGTGCAAGATGCATTTTATTATGAGCTGATGGATTTTCGACTGAAAAATCAGCCGGATCACGTCAAAAACCCGGGACTGATGAATATTGAAACCCGAGATGAATTGATCTCGGCGGCAACCTGGAAAACCCTGCAGTTATTTGAAAAATATGACCACCAAAATCCGGACGGAACCATGTATTGGGGCAGATTTTTCTCCTTATATTTGCCGAACACAGAATATTCTTTTAACGGCGAAAACATCAAGAGTAGCAAATTTTCTGCCCCTCTCGGAATTTTTATGATTAATGCTGCTGACCATTCTTCCGGGCATTACGCAGACCAATATTATTACTGTATACAGGATGTGGATGCCTGGCTGGATGATTCGGAATACTGGTATTTCCATCTGGCAGACGATTGGGGCATCCATATGGTGCCGCTCACGGAAACCTCGGATTTGGTTTACAAAGGAAAAAGCTATGCCAAATACAAAATGAATTCCGAACACTATTTGAAAGTGAGCGGTGTAAACTTTCATTCTTTCTCCATCATTGAACACTGGACAGAAGAGACCTACCGTTCTTATATGAGACAAGAAGTACGAAGTTGGGGGAACTCTTTTGGACACAGAGCAGTTTTGCAGACTACACAGGGCAAATTCGGTTACGGCGTTCGGCTCATTGAAGGCCAAGGCTATGCAACCTACGCCAAAGGATATTAAGACTGAAAAAACATACAAAGTATTGTCAAATTTTTAAAAATCATCCAAAAAAGGAAGTAACAAAATTTTGTTACTTCCTTTTTTACTTTTTGCTAAAGTGAGACGTGAAAGATAACGATGCAGAATTAAGAAACCGAACACCCAATGGGTGCTATCATCCCGAAGCCGTACATAGGTACGCTTGAAAAAAGTGTCTGCCAAAACAAGCCCAAGCGATGAGAAAATGGCATAGAATCAATCAACCGCACCCGAAGGGGTTATCCGAAGGCGTACCGTGTGTACGTCGAGTGATGAGGTTGGTTGATAACAAAAAAGCAGAGGATTCATCCTCTGCTTTTTTGCTCTATGTTATTTTATCGAGCTTTTAATCGTTGAAGCCTACCCGAGCAGAGTAAGTTGTGTGTAACAATTCGTGTGCTTTATGCGAATTGGGTTCCCCTAAGAATTCATCATAGAGCTGCTTAATCTGCGGGTTATTATGAGACTGACGTAAGGTTAAACGTTCATCCTCGCTATACAACGCATTGGCTCTCTTTTCTTTGTAGGTATCCATAATATCGTCTGCTTCGTTGGGCAAGAAACAGGAACGAACAATGGGCTGACCGCCACCTGCAATACATCCGCCGGGGCAACCCATAATTTCAATGAAATGATATTTGGATTTGCCTGCACGGATATCGTCCAGAAGCACTTTGGCATTTTTCATACCGTGAGCGATTGCAACGTTAACAGTGGTGCCGTTGATATCAAGAGATGCTTCACGGATACCGTCAAAGCCACGAACTGCTTCAAATTTGATGGCATCGTGCTCTTTGCCGGTCAACACAAAATATACGGTACGAAGAGCCGCTTCCATAACACCGCCGGTTACGCCGAAGATAACACCTGCTCCGGTATAATCCCCCATTAAGTCCTGATCAAATTCTTCATCAGGCAGACGGGTGAATAAGATACCGGCACGTTTAATCATGCGGGCAAGTTCACGGGTGGTTAATACCGCATCCACGTCTTTGATGCCGTCCACTTGCATTTGTTCTCTTTCTTTTTCATCTTTCTTTGCCGTACAGGGCATAATGGAAACCACAAAAATATCTTTCGGATCAATACCGTTCTTTTTCGCATAATAAGATTTAATGATAGCCCCCTGCATCTGATGCGGAGATTTACAACTGGACAAATGGGGCAGTAAATCACCATAATTGTACTCAGCGTAGTTAATCCATCCGGGAGAACAGGAAGTAATCATAGGAAGAACTCCGCCGTTTTTGATTCTGCCAAGCAATTCAGTGCCTTCTTCCATAATGGTCAAGTCGGCAGCAAAGTTGGTATCGTACACTTTGTCAAAACCTAAACGTTTCAATGCCGCAACCATTTTTCCAGTCACAGCGGTACCAACAGGCATTCCAAATTCTTCCCCTAACGCAGCACGAACTGCGGGAGCAGTCTGCACCACAACGTGTTTGCCGGCTTTCATGGCAGCATCCACTTTTGCAATTTCAGATTTTTCCATCAAGGCTCCGGTGGGACATACGCTGACGCACTGTCCGCACAAAATACAGGGAGAATCTTTCATCGAACGGTTTTCGGCAGGTGCAACAATGGTTTTAAAACCGCGGTTTTCAAATCCTAAGATACCCATTCCATGAGCATTTTGACACCGTTGCACACAACGTCCGCAAAGAATACATTTGGAAGTATCACGAACGATGGAGGGGGTCAGTTCATCCAAGGTCACAGGAGTTTTTACGCCTTGGTATCTGCCTTCTCTCGCCCCGGTAACAGAAGCAACGTGCAACAGTTCACACTGACCGTTTTTGTCACACTGCTGACAGTTCTGATTGTGATTGGATAACAAAAGTTCCACAGAAGCACGGCGTGCTTCAGATGCCTGGGGAGTGGAAATACGAATTTCCATTCCTTCGTTGACAGGATACACACAAGAAGCAACCAAACCTCTTGCACCTGCCACTTCTACCAAACACACACGGCAAGAACCGTTGGAACATTCACCGTGGTTAAATGCACACAAAGAAGGAATTTCGTAGCCGCATTTTTTTGCCGCTTCCAAAATGGTTAAGCCTTCTTCTACCTGATAAGAAACGCCTTCAATTTTAATATTTACAGTAGCCATTTTGTTTTTTCCTCCTTACTTCTGAATAATTGCTTTGAACTTACAGGTTGCGAGACATGCACCGCATTTGACGCACTTAGAAGCATCAATCTGATAGGATTTTAATTTCTTACCGGGAGCGGTGTAATCCGTCTGCTGTATACAACCAACGGGACAAGCTTTTGCACACATTCCGCAACCGAAACACTGATCCTGTACAATGGTGTACTGAATGAGTTTTTTACATACCTTTGCGGGACATTTTTTATCTACAATATGAGCTAAGTATTCATCTTTAAAGTGCGTCAAAGTAGAAATAATGGGGTTTGCCGCAGTCTGCCCCAATGCACACAGAGAATTTGCTTTTACAGTTTTGCCCAGTTCTTCCAGTTCTTCCAGATCCTCCATCGTGCCGTTACCTTCGGTAATGCGAGTTAAGATTTCCAGCATTCTCTTGGTACCGATACGGCAGGGAGAACATTTACCACAGGATTCGTCACAAATAAATTCCATATAGAATTTTGCAACATCTACCATACAGTTATCTTCGTCCATTACAATAGCACCACCGGAACCCATCATAGAGCCTTTGGCTACTAAATTATCAAAATCAATGGGTTCATCCAATGCTTCTTTGGTTAAACAACCGCCGGAGGGACCACCGGTCTGGATTGCTTTGAATTCTTTCCCATTGGGAATACCGCCGCCAATATCATAAATCAATTCTCTTAAGGTAGTACCCATAGGGATTTCTACCAATCCTACATTGTTGACTTTACCACCCAATGCAAACACTTTGGTACCTTTGGATTTTTCGGTACCGCATTCTGCAAATTTTTCGGCACCTTCTCTTAATATGTAGGGAACACAAGCTAATGTTTCCACGTTATTTACGATAGTAGGTTTGCCCCACAGACCTTTCACAGCCGGGAACGGCGGACGGGGACGAGGCATACCTCGTTTACCTTCGATGGAGTTTAATAAAGCTGTTTCTTCCCCACATACGAAAGCACCAGCACCCAGACGGATATGTGCCTGGAAGCTAAATCCGGAACCCATAATGTTTTCGCCCAAAATTCCTGCTTCATTCATCTGCTTGATGGCGTTTTTCAGACGTGCAACTGCGATGGGATATTCTGCACGCACATAGAAGTAACCTTCGGTTGCACCGATTGCATAGCCTGCAATCATCATACCTTCCAGCACTGCAAAGGGATTTCCTTCTAAAATGGAACGGTCCATAAATGCACCCGGGTCGCCTTCGTCACCGTTACAAACCACATATTTCTGGTCTGCTTCGTTGGCATAAGCAAAGCTCCATTTACGACCTGAGGGAAAGCCTGCACCGCCACGTCCACGAAGACCGGATGCCAAAACTTCGTCGATGACTTCTTTCTGGCTCATAGACAAAGCTCTCTTTAAACCGACAAAAGCACCCTCGCCCATTGCTTCATTGATGTCTTCCGGATTAATGACACCGCAACCGTGCAAAGCGATACGCTTTTGTTTTTTATAGAAATTAATATCTTCCTGTTTTGCAACTTTTTCGCCGGTTAAGGGTTCCACGTAAAGCAAGCGCTCCACGATTTCACCGTTTTTGATATCTTTTTCAAAGATTTCTTCCACGTCTTCCACCTGAACCAAACGGTACAACGTGTCTTCCGGGAAAATCTTAACAAAAGGTCCCTGAGAACAGAAACCAAAACAGCCAACAATATTACAAGTCACTTTGTCGCCCATATTATTGTCGGCAATCAGTTTTTCAAATTTTGCTTTAATGTCCATAGAATTGGAGGATAAACATCCGGTACCGCCACAAAGAAGAATCGCTCTTGTTCCGTCCGCACCTTTGATTTTACCTTGCAACGCTTCGGTACAGTTGCAAATTTTAGCATCTAATTCTGCAAATGTTTTCATCAGTTGCCACCTCCTAAAGCTTTATATTCTGCTACAATGCCGGGAACCTGGTCCACAGACAGCTTGGGATATACTTTCCCGTTGATGGTTACCGCAGGAGCAATCCCGCAGGCACCGATGCATCTTAATGCATCAATGGTAAACATTCCGTCAGCAGTCGTTTCTCCGGGAGCAATTCCTAAGATTTCGGAAAATTTATCCATTACCAGCTGAGCACCCTTTACATAACAAGCAGTACCCATACAACAACCAATTACGTATTTTCCCTTTGGTTCCAATGAGAAGAAGGAATAGAACGTGACTACTCCGTAAATCTCCGCAACAGAAATTCCTGTTTTTTCGGAAACAATCTGCTGTACATCCAGGGGAATATATCCATATTCATTCTGAATGTCACTTAAAATCATCATCAGGGGAGTTTTTTCATTTGCGTATCTGTCGCAGATTTCGCAAATTTTTGTTACGCCTGCATCACTGATGTGTGCCATAATAAAGCCCTCCTTATACTGTGGTTGACACAAAAATACCGTGTCATTTGGAAATATGTTAAAAATTTTATATACAGAATAGTGCAAATTATACAATATGCATGAATATTATAACATACTCATCCGCAAAATTCAATAGTTTTTACAAAAAAAGGCTTGTATTATGACAGAAAAAATTTTTCCCTTGACAAAAACAGATTTCTGTGCTATGCTTTTTACAACAAAATATTCATACAAAGTTCTGCTTTGCCTAAGTTACGGTGAAGCGGGTGAAAAGGGAACCGGGTGCGAATCCCGGACGATACCAGTCGCTGTATGTATCAAGCTGATTCCGCCGATTCTGGCACAGGGCGAAAGCCGGTCATTGGGAAACTGAGAAGACTAAGGAATGCGCGTTTTAAGATACGAGTCAGAAGACCTGCTTTGATGTTGTTCCGCCAATGTGCCTGGATTTTTTGCATAGGAACGATAGGTTTGCCGCATTTTTTTGGCAAGCTATGAAGCTCACAGAAACACTCTGCTGTGGCAATTTTGTAAATCAAAATTGCCGCAGTTTTTTTATTGTCTACGGTAACATAAGGAGGAGTTTTTAAAAACAAAAGAATAATCTTACCAAAGATGATTTTATTAAAAAAAGGAGAATTTCAAATGAGTAAAAAAATTTTATGCATCCTGCTTTTTGCAACAATGTTAGTTGCCCTGTTACCTCTTGCGGCATTCGCCGACACAAGCACCTTACTGAGTGTAGAAGACCTAAGAAAAGAATATGGTGCAATTACCGTAGAAGCATACAATATCGGCCATGGTTTTGTGGTGGAGCCTTCTCTTTTTTTGAAAGAAGGAAAATCGGTGGGTGATATTACCGCAGAAGTTCTTACCCAAAAAAATATGAAATATAAAGGTTCCACTGCTTATTTCAGCGGATTTGAATTTGACGATACCATGGAGGCTCAGTATCCCGAATATCTGCTCCCGTACAGCCCGGGATTTGACGGCATAGGCGACGGAAACGGCTATTTAGAAGAATTTGACTATAGCTCATCTGCCGGCTGGTGCTTTACCATTAATGACTGGTGGGCATCCTGGGGTGCTGACAACTCTTATCCCGAAGGCACCGTTACCGATTACAACACCGGATCAGATATTGTGTTGGGTGATGTCATCCGTTGGCACTTTTCGCTTTACGGTTACGGAACAGATTGCGGATTCTCCAGCAATGCAATGGCAGAATGGATGGGGGGAAACTTGTTTCTCCAGGAAGATAAATCAAACTTGATTTTCCTCTTGGCTGCCCTCAACGATTACTATGGAAATTTGGATACTGATACCGTGTATGAAACTGCACGTTCGGTAGCAGCAAATCCGTTGGCTACCGCTTCGGAAATTGGAGAGCAGGAAACAGTCCTCACAAACTACATTGAAGATACGTTTTTCAGTGCCGCTACGTCTGAATATGAAATCATCGGATATGATGAAGAATCTGTTTTTATTACCTTCCCCGAAGAAGGAATTGCTGTCACCATAATACTTGCAGATTACGAAAACGATAAACTCAACTTTACGAAACCAATCCCCGTAACCACAAAAAAAACGAACCAAAACAACGTGATGGCTGTACCCATTGATTCCGACATCACACTTTCTTCCAATGATAAAATTATGTTGTGGGAAGATTTTACAACCTGTATGCCCCTTTGCGAAGCGTATCTTGTAAATTAACAAACGAAGTCCAACCGTCTAAGAAAGGAACCAATCACATGAAGAGTTTTTTTAGTATTCTGCTTACCATTGCTATGGTATTTTCCTTGTTCCCTTCTGCGTTATCCGCTACCGTATTTGCTACCGATAGCGTAACAGAAGAAGTGGATTTGGACAGTGTATATGCAGTGATGGAAAAAATTGAGGCAATCGGCAATGTAACCATTCACTCCGGAAACCGAATCAAAGAAGCCCGCGCAGCTTATGATGATTTAACGGATTCACAGAAAGAGCTTGTGGAAAATTTCAGCATACTAACTGATGCGGAAGCTACGATTTCGGAATATTACATTGAAGCATCCAACAAAGATTACGCAGCTGTTTTCGATGCAACCGTTCAATATCTGTCGGAGCTTGGAACTCCCTGTGTGGGTTCGGTTGGCGGAGAGTGGATGGTACTCTGCCTGACCCGTTCCGAACATGAATGTCCCGAAGCATATTACGAAAATGTGATTACTTATGTGAACGAAAATATCAACGATAAAAATCAGCTTCACAGAGCGAAATCTACCGATAACTCCCGGGTCATTCTTGCACTGACTTCAGCAGGATACGATGTTACCAATGTAGACGGACACAATCTTCTTCTGGGACTTTCTGATATGAATTACTTGAAAAAACAAGGCGTGAATGGTCCCATCTGGGCACTTATCGCCTTCGACAGTTATGGATATGAAATTCCGGAAAACGATAATCCCGACACGCAAGCTACCCGGGAAGAAATCATCTCCTATATTCTGGAAAAACAGCTTCCTGACGGCGGTTGGTCCATTTATGGGCAAGCTTCCGATCCGGATATGACCGGTATGGCAATTGTGGCACTTGCTCCGTATTATCACACCAATCCCGATGTTGCAGGTGCAATAGAAACTGCACTGGATTGCCTTTCTAACCTGCAACATGAAAACGGTGGTTTTGGTTCCATCGACGGCTCCTGTGTTGAGTCCTGTGCACAGGTAATCGTTGCATTGACAGCACTGGGGATTGACCCCGAAACAGAAGAACGGTTAATCAAAAACGATATTTCGGTGGTAGATGCATTGTGTATCTATGCGGTTGACGGCGGCGGTTTTGAACATATGCCGGGGAGTGGTTTCAATGGTATGGCAACAGAACAAGGCGGCTACGCATTGGTTTCCTATTTGCGGTTTCTGGAAGGAAAAACCGCTCTGTATGACATGACGGATGTAACAATTTTCAACGAGGAATCGTCTGAAGATGCGGACAATGACGAAGCTTGGGAGGACGAACCCGAAGTGGAAACCCCGGACATTTGGGAAGAAGAAATGGCAGAAGAGGATTTGGAAGCCGAGGAAGAAACAACGATAGAAGCTTCAAATAACGGTCAAACCGATGTTTCTTCGGAAGATTTCAGTTCCAACACTTCTAACGACACGCCTCAGCCAACCGATGCAGAAAAATTCCAGCCCACCGAAAAGAATCCGGAAGAAGCACCAAGTGAAACGAAAGAAATAACGGTTGAAAACGAAAACGCTCCCGAAGTGACCAACCTGACGTTTGCCGATGTGAAACCAACGGACTGGTATTACGAATCCGTAAAATATGTATCCGAAAACAATTTGATGCAAGGCACCGACACGGGATTTGAGCCTAACAGCAAAATGACAAGAGCCATGCTGGTAACCGCACTTTACAGAATGAAAAAAGCTGAAAAAACAGAAGCTATCCACAATTTTTCTGATGTTCCGGAAGGTCTTTGGTATACCGATGCCGTTAGATGGGCAGTCAAAAACCATATTGTAAACGGTGTCAGTGAAACAAAATTTATGCCGGAACAAGAGGTGACCCGTGAGCAGATGGCGCTGATGTTCTGGCGCTATGCAAAGCTACAGGGAATGGATGTGTCAACTGTCTCCGACCTGACAAGATATACCGATGCAAACGATATCAGCAACTGGGCACTTGATGCATTCCAATGGGCAAATGCACTCTCTTTATTACAGGGTACTGATGAAACCACCTTATCCCCGAAAGATACTGCAACACGTGCTCAGGTAGCAACAATTATGATGCGGTTTTTCCAAATTGCAGCAAACTAAATAAAGGATGTGAAATGGGTTGAAAAAACACAAAAGCAAAATCATATTCGGCGTTCTTATCGTAGCAATACTTTCCCTTTCCTTTTGGTATGGCGGCAACGCTCCGGGACTGCGTGGATGGGGATCCTCTTCGGAAGATAGCATATCGGTTTCCCAAAGCAACGTGTCTGTTTCCCCAAGCGAGCCTTCTCCTACTCCGGACAACCAAAACAATGTTCAATCAGTTTTATCCAATGAAGAAAAACCGGCAACCAAAGAACCTACGATGATACCGGTTGCAAAAGAGAGTGAAACGCCTCCTATAACCAACGAAACAATAATCAATGAAAATCAGGAAAAAGATCAATATCTCACCGACCCCGTTCCAACAGGACAACCCCTACCGGTTGAACCGCAGGAAGTTGAGGTATCAAAGGAAGAGCTGACCTGCATTTTGTCTGTTCGCTGTGATTCCATTCTTCAACATATGGAATGGTTTGACCAAAGCAAGATGGAACTTGTCCCCAAAGACGGTGTTATCTATGCAGAACGGACAGTTCCCTTCTACGACGGAGAAAGTGTATTCGATGTGCTTCTTCGTGAAATGAAGCAAAACGGAATTCATATGGAGTTTGAACATACCCCTTTGTATAACAGTGCCTACATCGAAGGCATCGCAAACCTATACGAATTTGATTGCGGAGAACTTTCGGGCTGGATGTACAAAGTGAACGGCTGGTTTCCCAATTACGGATGTTCACGGTATCAGTTAAAAGATAAAGACCGGGTGGAATGGATTTATACGTGTGAATTGGGTGCAGATATCGGCGGCTATAACGCTGCGTTCGGAAACGATATTTTCTGACAAAAAAAGAGTGTCCGCAACATACGTTACGAACACTCGATATGGTCGAGGTGACAGGACTTGAACCTGCGGCATCTTGGTCCCAAACCAAGCACTCTACCAAACTGAGCTACACCTCGGAAAACCAACAGCTATTATACAACATTTTGTGAAGAATGTCAAGCATTTTTCATACTTATCTGAAATAAGAGGTTACATGTGTGCTGTAACCTCTTATTTTTGCTTTATTTTTCAGTTCCCTGATAACGGCCTTTTTTCAGTTTTTGTTGCTCGTGCTTTTCGTAGGCAAGGATAATTTTCTGAACCAACGGATGGCGGACAACATCTTTATGAGAAAGCATAGTAATGGAAATGCCCTCAATGTTTTTTAAGATAGAAACCGCTTCCTTTAACCCGGATTTTTTTCCAAACGGTAAGTCAGTCTGGGTAATATCCCCGGTGATAACCGCTTTGGTATTAAAACCGATACGGGTTAAAAACATTTTCATCTGTTCAGGAGTGGTATTCTGAGCTTCATCCAGGATGACAAAGCAATCGTCTAAGGTACGCCCTCTCATATAAGCAAGAGGTGCCACCTCAATCAAGCCTTTTTCGGAATATTTTGAGAACGTGTCAGAACCTAAACAATCAAAAAGTGCATCATAAAGAGGACGGAGATATGGGTCAATTTTGGACTGCAAATCCCCTGGTAAAAAGCCCAGCTTTTCCCCTGCTTCAATAGCGGGACGGGTCAAAATGATACGGGAAACCTCTTTATTTTTAAAGGCAGTAACCGCACAAGCAACCGCAAGATAGGTTTTCCCGGTTCCTGCAGGACCGATACCTAAGTTAATAATGTTGTTCTGAATATTTTCAATATACGTTTTTTGTCCTAAGGTTTTTGGTTTAATCGGTTTTCCTTTGGCAGTAACACAAACACAGTTTCCTCCGATTTCGGCAACCGATTTCACGTTTCCTTCTCTTGCCATACTGATGAGATAACGGATGGTCTGTTCGTCCAAAACTTCTTCAAATTTCAGCCGCTGAATCAGTCCTTCCAATACTTCAGTCGCCATCATAACAGCAACTTCTTCTCCTCTGACTTTCACAATACCGTTACGGTGGAAAATTTTAACGCCCAATTCCTTTTCAATCAGCAAAATATTTTCATCAAAATTGCCAAACAGACGAATGGCTTCGTCTACCGAACTTAAGAAAATTTCTTTCTCCATAGATACCTCTTTCTAAAATGGTTCTGTCGGTTTTATAATTTCTCTGGGAATCCCCAGTTCTTCTTCACATTCTGCTAACACCTTCACCAGAAGGGTTTCCTCATCTATAGCAACATAATCGGTTGACAGAGAAACAAATTCCGTAATTCCCTCCTCTGAAAGCTCTGTCAGCAAGATATTTTTTCCCTCGTTAACAGCTTCTTCCACAGAAAGAGGAACTTTTTGCAGACGGTATTCCGAACAGATGGTTTCCCGATAAGTAAGAAACAAAAAGTGTTTTTCTTTTATTATACTATCATAATTATAAAAGTCAATAGTTTGCCGAAAATCCAGGGGGATTTTTAAAAAAGGAAGCTCCAGTTCCCGATGCATCACCTGATTTTCGGTAAAAATTTTGTCATACCGATATAACTTTTGCTCCAGCGTTTTTTCTTCCCAGGTAAGTGCCGTAATTTCCCCCATCGAATGCAAATACCGACTCCCAACCGATGGTGAAGGAATCAGTCCGGAAATCAAAATCTGATCCTTGACTACGGTATCTCCCACTTTGACCATAGCATCTCCGTTGTGAGCAATTATGGCTGTGATGCAGCCGTCTTTTTTTGCGACAATGTTGGTTGGCATTTCTTTTGGGATGACTGCGGGTGCCGGAGTCCGAGGAACCACGGTGACAGTCAGTTTAGTTCCCGTAAGCTCCACATTTGCCCACAAAATTTCATCAAAATCGTTGATGAGACGATTGGAAATCTGTGTAAAATCCAACGATGTCCGAAAACGTCCTACCCCAACGCCATAAGAAGAAAGTGCCTGCACAATGCGTTCTTCAGAAACGGGATTTTCCCCTTCGATTTCTACTGTCCAGATAAAAGAGGCAGAAAGAAGAATGATTCCCAAAGAGAGGGCAGCCGACACATAGAATACCCTCCTTTTTTTAGTAGATTGCCACAAAAACGGTAATCCCTCACGGGAAATGACAGCCAGATTTGTGTTGGTTTTTCGGGCATATTCCTCCATCATAGAAAATCCACGCCGACTGACACAAAATGTAAGTTCTCCATGGGACAGACGTCTTACATTCCATAAGTATACCCGATTGGCAAGAGCAAGATTCAAACATTTTTCCACGTGAACTCCGGTTGCTGTCACCGTAAAATATCCCCTCAAAAACTGATAGGCTCGTGCCATCCCCATCGCCTCCTATATTTTTTCCACCAAAACCACCGTTCCCGTAATCACCAGTTCATCATCAGTCACGGTGGCAATCATCAAATCCACGCCACGAATGGAATAAATACATTTTCGGGTATTCACCTGAATCTGATGTTCCGATAAATCCACAATACCCTTATGATTGAATATTTCAATCATATAATCTCCCGTAATTACAATTTTCGGCTCACTTTTTAATACCTCTCCGGAAATGCCCAACCGCTCCGGCAAACTTTTCGGTGGAACCGGCGGAATTGGTGTACCCGACGGCTTTTTTGTTGGTTCTTTTTTCTTTCGCTTCATAATACGTCCTTCCAAACGATGTATATTCTTGGACATACATCAATATAATTTATTAAAATTATATGAAAATAGGTGGTTTTTATGTCACGATGGTTCGGGATTGCGTTGTTTGTTTTATTTCTTTGTTTCCCAAAAGTTGCGGCAAACGGAATTTCTATGGGGCTGGAAAAAGGACTATTGGTACTGATGCCCGCCATTTTTCCCTATATGGTGGTATCTCAGACAGTAATCAAAACCGGTGGTGCCCGTTTTCTTTCTTCGCTGTTCCCGGGAAAACAAAATAAAATTGCAGAACTGCTGGTCCCCTCTCTGTTTTGCGGATATCCCACAGGAGCAAGAATGGCATCGACAGCATATGATAACAATGAGATTACAAAACGGGAGTTGTACCTGATGTACGGCTTTGGAAATATTCCGGGATTCGGGTTTTCGGTCGCTTATTTAGGAGGTGTTTTATATCAAAGCATTCGGTTGGGAGTACAGATTTACTTAAGTTTTTTATGTGCTTCTCTAGTTCTGATTGGAATTACAATGAAAACCAAAAAAACAACCAACAGATTCCCACTCCCAAGTGCAGAGCGAGCCCTCCCCTTTTCTTCCGCTTTGGTAGAATCGGTAACCGAAAGTTCTATGGCTATTGTGTCACTCATTTGTTTTGTCTGTTTTTTTTCATCGCTGATTTGTTTTCTTCAAACTTTTTTATCTGATTCACCCCTGTGTGCCGCTTTATGCACAATGTTGGAAATCACATCGGGATTACCCCTTTTACTAAAATATTTTCCACTTTCGTTTGCCATTTTCTTTACAGGATTTTCCGGTATTTGTGTCTTGTTTCAATCATTATTTTTTGACAGAAAAAATGCCGTAAATCTGCTTTGGTTGTTCTTACTTCGCAGTATTTACGGCATCGTTTCGGTGGGATGCTTTTATGGATTGCGTTTGTTAAGCTGTTAATTTAAGATGCAGAAGGAAATATTCAGATATAGTGCAAAAATCTGCCATAATAGATAGGGCAGATAGAGATAAAACGAAACTTTTACTTCTCTTAATTCTGCAATTAAAATCAGATTTATCACAATCAAACCCAGCAAGATAAATACAGAGAAGCAAATTCTGCCAAGGGAGAAGAAAAACAACGGCCACAACGCATTCAACACAAGATTCAATACATAAATCCAGAAAACGACCGGTTCTTCCGGCTTTTTACGGAAATAGAAAATCATAGCCAATGCCATACAAACATATAAAATGCCCCATACGATGGGAAATGCTCCTGACGGAGGTGCCAACGGCGGTTTCACCAATGTTTGATAGAATTCCTTGGAATTCATAGAAAACAGTCCGCCTAAAATAGCGGTTAGTGCTGTTACGCCAATGACTTTCCAAAGCATTTTTGTTTTTTCTTGTATAATCTCACCCGTTCGGAAACAATCGCTTCCGCCTTTCTTTTCTGTTTTAAAATTTGAATTGTTAGATGATTTCAAGCCTCCCTCATCAATTAGAGCTATGAAACACCAATCTGACTATATTACCATTATTGGAGGATTATTACATATGTATGCATACCATGAATTGATTTATGACTTGATTCGATTAGATGTATTCCAGAAGGAGATGTCCTTTTTTTCCATCGGAAGTTCTTATTTAGGTCAAAATCTGTTTTGCGTGAAATCCGGAATGGGGCCTAAAAATATTTTGGTCGTTGCAGGACATCACAGTCTGGAAACTATTTTATCGGAAGTAATCATGGAATATTTATTTCGTTCCAAAAACGAATGGTTTCAGGGAGTCAGTTTCTACACGGTTCCCCTGTTAAACCCAGACGGAGCTGATATTGTAGTCGGCAGAATCAAGCATCCTCGTTTTTCTTCTGACAGAAGCCGTTGGCAAGCGAATTACCGGGGAGTCGACTTGAATCACAACTATGATGCCGGCTTTTTCTTGGCAAAAGAACTAGTAAAAAAGGATGGAATTACTGCACCGAATCACACCAAATATGGGGGAGAGGAACCATTTTCGGAACCGGAAACCCGTGCAATCCGTGATCTGTGCAAAAAAATCCCCTTTGATGTGGCAGTTGCACTCCACTCTCAAGGGGAAGAAATCTATTATGAGTATGATGGTGTCGTACCGGAAGGTACCGAACAATATCTGAATACCTTTCGGAAAAATTCTCACTACACCATAACAAAACCTACGGGAACCGCATCCCACGGAGGTATGAAGGACTGGTTTATCAAGACCTACCAAAAACCTGCCTTTACCATTGAGGCAGGATTAGGGAAAAATCCGTTGCCCCATAGTTTATTTTCAAAATTGTATGCAGATTGCAAAGTGATTTTAGACAGTGTTATTGAAACGGTGCGGAACGAGCCAAAAAATCGGGACATATAAAAAGCTGTCCCCTAACATTCCACCTCATCCGGGTTTTGCATCGCAAAACCCACCTTCCTCTCGGGGGGAAGGCTTTGGGATATGGTGTTCCCGATAACGTGAAATACAAAAAAAGGCCATCCCGAAGGATAGCCTTTTTTTAGATTTTGTCAGTAGACAAACTATGAATTATTTGTCGCCGTCAACGTTAACGATCAGAACCAGTTTGGTTTCGCCGTCGTAGTTGTAAACGTATACAAAGTCATCGTTGTCAGTCTGTGCTTTGTTCTGGTAGTCATTAGTAGCGTAATCAGTTTCAACATCTGCAATAGTGGTAACTTTGAATTTACCGGTGTTTGCATTGTACTGATATGCAACTGCGTTTGCATTTACAAAGAAGTCATTGATTCTATCTTCATCTGCTTCGAAGGTGTAATCTCTCTTATCATCTGCAGAATCGAAAGTATCAGCATAGTCGTTAGCATCAACTAATCTCAGTAAGTTTTTCTGAACTTTGTATGCTTTACCAGCAGCACCGAAACCGGTTAATGCTACGGAATCACCGATGGTCATGGTACCGTCTAAGGTTACATAGTTACCAGCAACTTCGGTATCTCCGTCATCTTTTGCACCTTCGCCGGTGATAGCATTGTAAGAGTTAGCTTTAACTACGAAGTTATCGCCAACTTTGTCAGCTAATACGAAAGCTTTTTCCATTTCGCCAACAGCGTTGGTGGTATACAGAGCGATATCGCCAACGGTTAAGTCGGTAGCGGATTCTTCAGCATCGTCAGCTAAGATGATTTCAACATCTTCGCCGTTTACGTAACCAAACAGTTTGGTTCTTCTTTCACCTTCAACGGTTACAGTAGCCAGTTTGGTAACAACGATCGGATAAGTGGTGTAATCGATGTTAGCGGTAGCGTTGTACAGGATTACAGCCAGAACTTCTTTTTCAGCGTTTGCAATTAAAGAGAAGGTATAGTTGATATCTTCATCAAAGATTTCGGTAGTAGATAAAGCAGCATCTTCTTTGGTCATATCAGCTTTATCTTCTGCAGTAGCGAATACTACAGTAGAATCAGTGATGTAGTAAGAACCTAATTTACCAGCAGTAGGTCTGTAGGTGTCAACACCGGTAACCATTTTATCGGTTTCATCTAATACGTAAGCATCTTCGAAACCGGTTTCACAGTCGATAGATTTGATCTGATTGTCTTTGTTCAGTTCGTATGCGATCATATCACCAACCTGGAAAGCAGCTTCCATGTCAGAGGTAGATGCATATTCAGGAGCTTCACCGTTAACTTTTTCAGCAAAGTTGTAGGTAACGATTTCGCCAGCCTGATTTAAGATCTGTAACTGATAGGTTACACCAAAGTCTTCAGCTCTGTTTGCTGCTAATACCATACCATAGTTCTGGATGCCTTTAGCTACAGTGTAGTCAACAACTTTGTCACCGTAAACTTTTGCAGTAACGGTAGCACCGGGTTTCATTTCAGAACCATCTAAAGTGGTGTATTCGGTTTCGCCGATTTTGAATTTGTTGATTTCAACGTTGTCAACTTTTGCAATTTCAACGAAGGTTTCAGTGATAGTACCTTCAACCACAGTGTTGGAAACGGTGATTTCGTAATGAGTGTTGCTGTCAACGGTAGATTCTTTAACAGCTACAACGTCACCAGCCTGGATGTCTGCTAAAGCGATTTCAGCGCCTTCAGCGTTTTTGATGGTCCAGGTTACAGTTTCGTCTTCAGGATCTAAAGTGATAGAAGCCTGATCGAAGCTAGCAGTTACTTTAGCATCGGTAGCTTTGAAGATTTTGTTAGAAGTAGTGTTAACGCTACCTACAACAAATACCTGTTCACGATCAACGAATAAAGTGTCGTATGCACCGTTGTTGTCGGTATCAACGAATCTGTAAGCAACAGCATCATCTTCATCCAGTGCGTCTTCAAAATCTCTTTCTTCTAAGTTAACGTAAGCTGAAACGCTTTCATCTAATTTGATTTTGCTTACTCTGTCATCATCGTTGGTTTTGTAGTATTCTACGGTAGAAGTACCAACGTCTGCTACCATAGCAGGATCGATGGTCAGTTCTACGTTTTTACCAGCTTTGGGAACAACGCAGAGTAATTTTTCTTCGCCTTCGGAAGATTTGTCAATAACAACGGTAGCTTTTAAGCCCTGTAAACCAACTAAGTTAACACCGTTGATTTTAACAGATACAGGTACTTCATATTCGTTAGCTTCAGCAACTTTGTTAGCTTTAATAGCAGTTAAAGTAACATTTTCTGCATCCTGACCCAGGGGAACGCTTTCGATTTTAGCTTCAGCAGTTACTGCGTCTAATTTGCTCCACAGTAAAGATTTGGTAGCTACGGGTTCGAATTTAGCGTCAGCACCGAAAGAGGTCTGTTCCATCAGCGGAACGTTCAGAGAGTTGTAAGTTAATCTTGCAACAGTTGCTCTGGAAGCACCGCCGGGAGCGTTGCTGGTACCAACAGTCATGGATTCCTGAATAGCAACCATCATATGACCGGTGGGGTAGCCGCCCAGTGCTTCTGCTTTGTTAGTGTAACCTAAAGCACAAACTAACATTTTAACAGCCTGTTCGTAAGTAACTTCAGCTTCAGGAGCGAAGGTACCATCGCCCATACCGTTGATGATGCCAGCGTTCTGAGCGGTAGCAATGTAGCCATTTGCCCAGTGATCAGCAGCAACGTCGGTAAAGGAATCGGTAACGCTGCCTTGTGCAGCATCGCCCATGCCGATTGCTCTACAGATAATTGCGGAGTATTCAGCTCTTGTGATTTTGCCGTCAGGTCTGAAAGAACCGTCTTCGTAACCATTGATGATTTCCAAAGCGGACAGAACTGTAACAGCTTCAGCGTAGTTAGCATCAGCAGCAACGTCGGTGAAAGCAGCAAAAGTAGGAACGCTTAACAACATTGCAATTGCTAATACTAAAGATAAAACTTTAGACAGTTTCATTTGGATGTCCTCCTAAAAATTTTATATTATTTTTTTTTTTACAAATTCAGGTTGCCTCTGAATCAGAGACATTTTGATAGAATTATCCCTTTTGAGGGCTTTCTACGATGTCATTCTAACAGATAATTTTTGGTTTGTCAATAAATTCCGAATATATGTAACATAGTTGTAAAATTCTTGTTACTTGGTAACATTTCGGTAATATTTCCGCAAATTCAGCCATTTTGCAAGGCTTTTTTCTATCGGTATCTGCACTGCTACAGACGGATTGATGGCAGGTTTTGTTCCCGTTTTTTCAATTATTCTGAAAAAAATGCATACTTTCCATACTGCAACTTGCTAATTATAACCTTTTTTTCTCCAATTGTCAAGTATTTTTTGAAAAAATATGACATCTTCGTAATTCGGACAATTCTTCTGTTACATGATACTGTACACTGCAAAGTTTCCGATGAATGTTGTCATTGTGCCTCATTCAGCGCAAGCTGTCCTCCGTTCTCCTCAAAGAAGAAGGCTGTCCCTATTACATATATATTAATGTAATAGAATTTTTTTTGCATTTTCTTCCATTTGTTTGGCATAGCAGAAAAATTCTTCTTCCAATTTCCACCAACCGGTCTGCCAGTTGCAAAATGCAGTATCCTCTTTAGGGGCACGTGAAAAAAGCCGTTGCAATGCAATATTGGGGTTCAGTTCTTTTAAAAACAAATACAACCGATGAAAATATTCCTCTTTAGAGATAATCTCAAACTCCTTGTTTTGATACATTTCGTATAATCTGGTTCCATAGGGAATGTGCAGAGAGTGAAGCTTCACGGAATCGGTCTTCACCCGATTCATCAGCCGGGCAGCTTCCAATACATCTGATTCGGTATCCCAGGGTAAATTCAAAATCAGGTGAGTGTCTAAGTAAAAGCCGTAATCTTTCACCAGTTTTGCCCCCTGAATGTAATCGGAAACGGTATGTCCCCGATTGATTTTACATAAGGTAGCATCATTGGCAGACTGCAGTCCCAGTTCGATGAAAACATCGTATCCCTTTTTCCGAAACTCTGCCAATAAATCCAGATGTCCTCCCGAAAGGCAATCGGGACGGGTAGATACACAAACTCCTGCTACCTTGTCCACCGTACACACCTTTTCAAGATAGGATGCAAACTGTTCTATCGGCAGATAGGTACCGGTAAAATTCTGAAAATAGATCAAATAGCAGTTGGCTTTATATTTTTTACCGATATAGGCGATATTGGTATGGATTTGTTGTAAAAAATCGGTAGTTTCGGGCAAAAGTTCAAAGCCTGCACCGATCTCGGAACAGAAAATACACCCACCAACTCCTTTGGTACCGTCCCGATTGGGACAGGTACCGCCGGTATTGACGGGAATTTTATAGACTTTTTCTCCATAGATATTTTTTAAAAATTGTGAATATTTCAGCATAGTTGCTCCATCCAAAGATATTGAATTAATAAGATGTTAAAAACTGCAAGGTCGGTTCAATCAATTGCCGGATCCCCTCAAAATTCACGTAGGGAATGTAGCTTTGCTCCAGTCGGTCGTGAAGAGTTTTGGCAACTGCAAATTTAGAAATAGCAGATTTTATCAACTGGTCATAGAGAAACATATCTTTGCTGTTGTGATATTCTTCTTTGCAAAAATCGGAAAAATAGACCATTTCATCCGGTTTCTCCGCAGAATGATATGAATTGGATACCGTGATGGCAAAATTTGCAGACGGTATTACAAGATGCTCCGTACGGCGGGGATTTAAAGGACACATAAATCGTTGAATATCAATTTTCCGAATCCGGCATTGTTCTGCCAGTTGATCCAGCAGATCACACGCCGCGTCTCCTGTTTGGGCACGAAGCATCAGAACAAAATGATTCTGCAAGGTTTCTTTCAGATAGTTTTTACAGCCGTATGGAGTAACAGCAGACAGAAACATCCGTTGCTCGCTCCCCTCGCCCGAAGATTTGGGTAACCGTTTTATGGTATCCAGACAAAACTGAAGTCCCGCTTCTTCAGAATATGCCGCACGGCTTCTTGTCTGCATCTGTTCCAGAATGACGGCAGCACTTTTTAGGTAATAATATCCCTCCAAAAAGGCAGAACGAATTTTCTCGTTGGTTTCTATCACAGAATCTTTTTGGGGAACAATCGCCTGTTCATCAATCAAATCGCAAAAATTCAACACCCGGTCGCAAACTCCGGGATAACGGGCATCCACAATATGAGGTGCCGTCCCGTCTATCACAGCCGTGTTAGTGTCAGGCAGAAGAATCCCGTCCAACGAATCAGGATCAGAGGAGCAATGCAGATAGCATATGCTTTTGCCCTGCTGTTCCAGCCGGCTTCCCAAATCTTTCATAAAGGTAGATTTTCCGCAGCCGGGTCCCCCTTTGATAACCGCCAGCTTTCCTGCCGTCCCGGGAATTAAAATCTGATGATAATAGCTGAAAAATCCCTCTGGCGTATTTCCTCCCGGAAAGTAATGTTTCACAGTTTGCACCCTAACTTCCTTCTTTCCATTGTGATGGCTTTTTGGAATTATTATATGCAAAACATACTCCCGAGGTGCCACGTCTACAGCGTTTGATAGAATTCCTTCATCGTAAGGGCGTCTCTGTCTTGAGTCCCCGCAGATTCACAAATGATCATTGGGGTCAGATTTCGCTGATGAACGGCTTGCAAAAAAGGTTCGTAATCCGGCCCGAACCGGGTATCATCAAAGGTAAGGTGCCGTTTTTCTCCCTGATTGGTATATTCGATTTTGGAAAAATGGCAATGAAACATTTTTGCTTTATCATAGCCTAACTTTTTCTCCATCTTCTGAAACAATGTCAGATAATCTTCGGTTGTTCTGAGACCTCCTAAGGTTCTGGCATTCAGATGTCCGAAATCAATGGCGGGAAGCAACATTTCGTGAGTAGTGCAAAGTTTGATTACTTCGTCAAAATCACCCAACTGATTGATTTTCCCCATTACTTCCGGACAGAGAAAAATTCCATCCAGCCCTTCTTCTTTGGCTCGTGTCAGCGTTTTGTGAAGCGTATCCAGCGATAATTCGTAAGCTTTCGCACGGGTCATTTTGGCACAGGAGCCGGAATGTACCACAATACGGTCAGCACCCATCTGTTTGGCTACACGAAAGCAGGCAAGCAGATACTCCACGCTTTTCTGCCGTTTTTCCTCTTCCGTTGAGGACAAACTCACATAGTACTGACTGTGGATGGAAAGGTGTACGCCATATTTTCGGGCTTCTTCCCCTAAAATCTGAGCACTGTCCATAGAAATATGAACGCCTTTGTTACACTGATACTCGTAACCGTTTAAACCGATGTTATGAAGATACTGCGGACGGTTCATGGAAGATTTGTTTCCGTCATTATAATATTGCTCGCTGTTACCGCCGGGTCCGAAAATAATACTCATAATGCTTTCTTCCTTTTGACAATCATTTTTTCCAGCGACCGCCGGAACCCGATTAAAAAACCTTCATCAGTACCGTAAGGCTCTACCATAGCAGAACGGATTCCCAACAGCTTGGCACAGAGAATATCGGTGAAAAACTGGTCTCCCACCAAAAGCACTTCTTTTCTGCGATAGCCTTTCAACCGTTTGTTCAACCGGAACGGAAACGGTTTTAAAGAATAACCATAAGCCTCAATTTTGTGCGAACCGAACGCTTTTTCAATCCGGTAGGTTTTGCCGTTGGAGCCAACCATCACACGAATGCCGGATTCCCTGATGGCATCAACCCATTGAACACGTTCAGGCAGAATTTTATCGTCGTGGGACTGAATGAGGGTGGCATCGGCATCTAAAATCAGAAGTCGGATATTTTGTTGTTTTAAAAATTCTATTGCAATATCTTCCACTCGGGAAAAGAAAAAATCCGGTTGTATGCTCATAAGTTACCTCGTTGTAGTTTACAATACTGTTGTTATAAACTTATTTTACCATATCGCACAAAAAAATTCAACCGAAATCGAAAAAAAAGATTGACAAACAAGTTTTCTTTTGATATAATACCAATGTTGCAAAACTTTATGTTTTGTATGCGCCTTTACCTCAGCTGGATAGAGGGTTCGGCTACGAACCGAAATGCCGGGGGTTCGAGTCCCTCAAGGCGCGCCAGAAAAAGCAGATGCCATCGGGTGTCTGCTTTTTTTAGTGCCGTAGAGGCGGCTCGAACCCTGAGAGGGCACGAACCGTTAAGAAAACAGTCCGGCGGACTGTTTTTAGGTGAGTGGTGCGAAGTCCGGTACCGAAGCCGAAG
>JAGAKI010000012.1 GCA_017625695.1 Clostridia bacterium
CCAACCACCGACAACGAACCGCCAACCACCGACAACGAACCGCCAACCACCGACAACGAACCGCCAACCACCGACAACGAACCGCCAACCACCGACAACGGACCGCCAACCACCGACAACGGACCGCCAACTACCGACAACCAACGACTGCAAACCGAACTGCAAACCGCCAACGACAAAATACAGCTGTTGTCGGATAATTTGCAGGACTTACGAGAACAATTAAAGCAAAAAAATGCGGAATTAGAAGCCAAAAACAAGCAGATATCTGACCTACTCCAAGCTTTACAAGCTGAACAGATACTTCATGGGCAGATGCTCCAATTGGAATCACCGAAACGGAAGTGGTATGAAGTATTCAAAAGCAAAAAAAGGATCTGAGCAGAAGTAATATTGTTTAGCGGTTGGAGATTGTTTCTGGAGAGCGATGGAATAGGGGATTGGGGGAACACCAATAAGCTGCTAAAGTTTAGTATGCAAACTTTAATGCGTCATGTGATAGCACATGACCCCGCTTGCCTTTAGAAAGTTGTGTAATAAGAGTTTGTGGAATTTCAAAGTATAACTGTACAAACGAGGAGGATTATGGAACTATACAAAAAAGCAGTTGCATTATGGCAGCGTAAAAAAATATCAAACGATGCAGAATTGGCTGTTGTGCTGAATAGTCAGAAGATTGCGTTTGCATATAATTCTGGAAAAATAGAAAATGATCGTGTTACTTATCATGATACTCGTGAAATATTCGAGCGTGATGGTGTCACTTCCTATACTGGAGATTTAAGAACTTTATATGAAATTCGGAATTCCAAAGAAGCATATGAATATTTTCTGATTGCATTTCGTGATAGACGTCCTTTAGATGAATCAATTGTTAAAGAATTTCAGCGGTTACTTACGCAAAACACTTATGATACAAGAAGATATCAACTTGGGGAACGACCTGGCGAATACAAATTACATGATTATGTAACAGGTAAAGAGGAAGTTGGGGCTGCTCCAGAAGATGTTGCAGAAGAAATAGGAGAACTGCTTGAAGAATTGCAGGATATCTCAGATGAAAAAATTCTGACTGCAGCAGCATATTTCCATGCAAAATTTGAGAACATACACCCGTTTGCTGATGGGAACGGCAGAACCGGAAGATTGCTGATGAATTATCTGTTGGTTATACATAACCATCCGCCGATCACGATTCACGAAGAAGATCGGGGACAATATTATGCGGCATTGGAAGCATGGGATACGGTACAGAGTCTTGATGAGTTGTGCGAATTTCTGCAGCAGCAAACAGTGAAAACCTGGGAAAAGCAACTGGAGCGTGTCAGAACGCGGAATTTGGGAATCGAAGAAAGATAATTCTGAGTGTACGGTTGAATTTTCAAGGGCGCACTTATTTACCACAATTTGTGGTAGTACGAATGCAGATCCATGCCATTGTCCTCGTGTGAGTACAAGGCAGATGTGCGTTGCTCATACTCATATATTGAGACGTCAGTTAAGGCTCTGTATCATTATGTTGAGAAAATGCCTGAAGACATTTTGAATCGTATTATAAATACTGTTATTTCTGAAGTAGAAGTGTCTGACTAAAAAATACGGTACAAAAAGCCGCCTCTGAACAGAGGCGGCTTTGTTTTTAGAATTCGTAATGAGTCCACATGCTGATAATTTTTACGGTCTTTTCTTCCTCGTACACTTGGTATACAAGCCGGTGCTTGATGTTGATGCGGCGGGAGAAAGCTCCCTGAAGATCTCCCTGCAGTTTTTCACAGGGCGGCGGTGTCCGGTATGGATCTTTCTGCAGTATTTCTATAAGTGCCTTTGCTTTGGTGTCTAGCTTCGCCGATTTTAGATTGGCAATGTCGGCGGCAGCTTTTTTTGTGTAGACGATGGAGTACATATTACCATTCTACCTCGCTCTCCGGGACACACTCGGACAGCGGGGTTTTCAGTCCGTCCATGATTTTCTCTTTCATGCCGGGGATGGAACTGAGGTGCAGAGTCTCCATCAGACCGTTGTAATCTTCTTCGCTCAGAACAACGGCATTACCGTTTTTGGTGGTGACGTTGATGGGTTCATTGAACCGGATCGTCTGCTCGAGCAGATCGAAAATATTTTTCCTGAAATGAGTTATATTGATGTTCAGCATAGTATCAGCCCTCCGTATGTACATTATAGCGTACATCGGGATGTTTGTCAAGAGGAATGTGCCATTTTATGTACATCTTTTTCTCAAAAACTCTTGAAAATTTATGTCAAGTGTGGTACAATGTTACTTGAAAAAGCTCCGCACAAAAACTCATTGATAATAAATTCCCACTGATCTCCGACATGGCTGCAGGATGGTTCAGTGGGTAAAAAATAGGGCAAAAATGGCGAAAAACTCATTGATAATAAACGCCCCCTATATAAGGTATTCCCCGTGATACGCTTTCGCGCTCTTTGAGATAAGACAGAAAGTCGGAGGGGTGGTTGGGGTGAGGATTGTGCCTGTTGAATTGTGTGAAACTCGTCAGAGTTTTGCACATTTCAATAGGTCAATCCGAGGGGAAGGCGGGGAGGTGACTTTCTGCTTTAGTCTTTTGCTCCCCGCCTTCCCCTTTCCCCGCTGTAGCG
>JAGAKI010000013.1 GCA_017625695.1 Clostridia bacterium
AGTAAAAACGGACAATATGAAAAAAGCACCTCCTATGGTAGAATTAAGATACTACCATAGGAGGTATTTTTATGTCAGGGAAAAAAGGAATGAAAAGATATAATTCTGAAATAAAAGAAGAAATCGTAAGGAAACAAGAAGATGGAGAACCCGTAAGAGCTTTAAGTAAAAAATATGGAATAAGTCGATATGCAATTCAATGTTGGTGCGGATTGGTGGAAGGAAAAGAAACAATACCGAAACAAAGAGGAAGAAAACCGGCAAAAACTCTTGCTGAATACAAGTATGAAAACAAGCGATTAAAGATGGAAAACGAGTTATTGCGGGATTTTCTCTTGCTCACAGAAAGGAAGTGAGAACGAGCGTAAAGTATATGGTGATATATCGTCACAGAGAAAAGTATTCCATAAGCGAGATGTGCAGATTCTTTGAAGTATCACGAAGCGGATATTATGGATATGTATCAAGAATGGATATACCGGCAAAAGATCTTCCGCTTGCCGAAAAGATAAAAGAATGTCAGAGTGAGTGCGGTAAAACCTACGGATATCGCAGAGTACACACATGGCTTGAAAGGAAAGGAATATATCATAATCCGAAAACAATCCTGCGTGTTATGCGGAAATACAACCTTCTTTCGGTTGTGAGAAGAAAGAAATATCGTAATTATGGAGAATATCTTCATAAATATCCCAATCTTCTCAACAGAGATTTTCATGCCGAAAGACCTAATCAGAAATGGGTTACAGATATATCATATATCCATACGAAGCAAGGTGTATTGTACTTATCCATTATCAGAGATTTGTATGACAACAGTATCGTTGCATACAAAACCGGAACTGAACAAAACGTCAACCTTGTTCTTAACACAATTAAATCTGCCATGAAAAAGGAAAAGGTCACCGCAGAGTTGCAGCTCCACAGTGACCAGGGCTTTCAATACACTTCTCATGGGTATTTTAAGCTGACTCAATCTTACGGCATTACGCCTTCAATGTCAAGACGCGGGAACCCTTATGACAATGCTTTGGCTGAAAATTTTTTCTCTATTATCAAAACCGAATGTATTTACCGCATTAAACTTCAGACTTTTGATGAAGCTCGTCTTCTCATCGACAGATACATCTATTTCTACAATCATCAGCGTATTCAGCTTAAAACAAAACTGACTCCCCTTGAAATGAGAAGTCAGTTCCTTGCTTGAATTTTTTATTTCTCTGCCATAATGTGCTTTTTTTGTGCTGTCCGCACAATTTGGGGCTGTGCAATTGGCCCGGCAATTTTTTTTGTTTTATTAGTAGTTTTTAGCCTGGATTTCGAAATATGCCTGAGGATGTGCGCATACGGGGCATACAACGGGAGCGGATTCGCCAACATGGATATGACCGCAGTTTGCGCATTTCCAGATTACGATGGAACCTTTCTGGAAAACCTGGCCGTTTTCAACGTTTGCGAGAAGTGCACGATATCTTTCTTCGTGTTCTGCTTCAACTTTGCCTACGCCTTCGAAGCGGAGAGCGATTTCCTCAAAACCTTCTTCACGTGCTTCTTTTGCAAAAGTTGCATACATATCGGTCCATTCATAGTTTTCGCCTTCTGCTGCTGCAAGAAGGTTTTCAGCAGTGGTGCCGATTCCGCCAAGATATTTGAACCAGAGTTTTGCGTGTTCTTTCTCGTTTTCAGCGGTTTCGAGGAAGAGTCTTGCAATCTGTTCATAAACTTCTATTTTAGCTTTGCTTGCGAAATAGGTGTATTTGTTTCATGCCTGAGATTCGCCTGCGAATGCGGTCATGAGATTCTGTTCGGTTTTAGAGCCTTTGAGTTCCATAGTTTTTTCTCCTTTTTCAATAGATTTATTATCTTCATTTTGAAGGGGTACAAATTCAGATGCGCCGTGTTTGCAGAGAGGGCAAACAAAATCTTCGGGAAGTTCTTCGCCTTCGTAAACATATCCGCAAATCGGGCAGCGCCAGCCTTTTTTAACTTTCGGGGGCTGGGGTTTGGGTTTGATGTGGTTCTGATAATAAGTGTAGGTTACGGAATCTTCGGAAGAAAGAATTTCCGCCTCGGTAACGTCCGCAATAAACATTGTGTGGGTTCCGAGATCAACTTCTTCAGCAACTTTTCCGGAAACAAAAGCGTTGACGTTTTCGTCAAGTCTTAAAACGCCGTTTTCACAGCGGCGGGTTCTGGTTCCTTCAAATTTATCCGCATCTTTTCCGCTTCTGAAACCGAAGTTTTGGAAAACGCCGAAAGGAACGGAAGTTGAAAGAACAGAAACGGTGAACTTTCCGGTATTTTTGATCATATCATGTGTAAGGTTAAGTTTGTTGACTGTAACGCTTACGCGAAGGGGAGTATCGGTAACCTGAGAAAAGGTGTTGATGATACATCCGTTGTCTTTTCCGTTTTCGTTTGCGGAAACAACATAAAGACCATAGGAAATTTTAAATAATGCCTTAATATCCATTATAATCTTCCTTCCCAAAATTTTCAATCAGATTTTTTAAAAATACAGTCTGAACAAAGTCCGCTGAAAACAAGGCGATAGCCGCCGATTGAAAAACCGTTTTCTTCCTTAATGCGTTTTTCGATTCCGTCAAGTTCCGGAACATCAACATCACAAACTTTTCCGCATTTGTTGCATTTGAGATGATGATGAGCACAGAGGGTGGTATCGAATCTGTCCGCTCCGTCGGGAATTTGAAGGTGAAGAATTTCGCCTTCTTCAGAAATTCGGTTCAGAATGCGGTAAACCGTTGCCTTGCTTATGGAAGGAAACTCATTATGAACACATTCATAAACCTCGTCCGCAGTGGGATGATCAAGAGCCATGAGTGCGTTCATAATTGCGGTTTTCTGAATGGTGTTTTTCAATGAATCACTTCCTAATTGAGAACTGTTTTCGATTAGGATTATAGCAGATTATTTCGGATTGTCAATACTATTTTTGAAAAAAATCCGATTTTTTAATCAGGTTTTTCGGGAAAATTTACCTTTAATATAATATTTAAACAGAGCCAAAATAATGTTGCAAACGCAAAATTTAAAAGGAGTGTAAAATAAAATGTCCAGCTCTAACAAACAGGCAAAAGCAGCTCTCGAAAGAGTTAAACAGGAAGCAGCAAGCGAAGTAGGTGTTAACCTTAAACAGGGTTATAACGGCGATCTTACTTCCCGTCAGGCAGGTTCCATCGGCGGCCAGATGGTTAAAAAAATGATCGAATCTTACGAAAACAGCGTAAAATAAGAAACCATTTTGCAAG
>JAGAKI010000014.1 GCA_017625695.1 Clostridia bacterium
AACAGCGCTCTTCTATGGTAAGATGTTTATAGTTCATATGTTTCTCTCCTTTGTAGTTTGTGGTGTGGTAACCTTATTCTACCAGAGATTCATATGAACTTCAATTTTTTTAGGGTGTTGCACTTAATAGTATAACTCACCCACACTATAAAAAAAGCACTCCGTGAAATTCACGGAGTGCTTTTATGAAATCAGCTCAAATACAACATTCGGTGTATCCCGATGCACATCCGAAAAGACTTCAAGCATTGTTTCACAATACTTTTTCAAATCCTCGGGGAGCGATGAATAACCGCAGATATTAACTTCCATATGCTCTCCATCTGCCCACAAATATCTCAAACAATCCCACAAAGCATCCCAGTTTTTTCCGTACGAGTCGGGAAGTCCGAATTTTGTTTTTAATAACAAATGAATTTCCCACCAATATTTACAGCCAGTAAAATCCAATATAATCGGATTTTCTTTGATGGGTTTATATGCATTTTGTTTATTTTGTTCATTATAATTCAAAAAATCACCTCTATTCAATCTCTATAAATGTTTGATAGTGGTCATAGGTTACAAAAATCAAACCATCATTGGAAAACACTATTCTTTCTGTCCCTCTGTATCCAAATTTATAATTAATGTCTGCCTCATACCAAATTCTATTTGGTGCAGTTGGTAGATGTTCGTTCCTATTTTGATATATGCCACCAAAAATCATTTTTTCGGGACAAGCTGAAAACAAATTTCCTTTTTTGGACTTCCAACCTTCCTTGATAGCTTGTTCGGATGTGATATAATAATCCGGCAATTTTCCGTAGGTCTTCAAATACCAATCCGCGCCATACTTCTCATGATGTGTTGCTGTTCCAGCAAGAATAGCCCTTAATCTTTCAATCACACACCTGCAATTCAGATGAACCGGCGGACTAGGATTTACAATTTCATTAACACCATATATCTTACCATGATTAATTGGACAAGTCAAGCAAGTCTTCAAATCAAATGTTGTCTTCCACATTTTCCACTTGGAGCTATATTTCATTCTCTCATCTCCTATCTCATTACATGATAACATATTTTTTAAACCCAATCAATATCTTTTTATGCTCACATTTTTCTCAAAATAAATACTCAATCAAACGGGCTGTCGAGGACGCCAGCCCCTACAATTCAGGCTTTGCCTGCCACCGTTTTTATTCTTTATTGTTTATTCGTTATTCATTTAATAAAAAAATCTCCGTGAAATTCACGGAGATTTTTTGATATGAAAAATTTACTGATACAAATTTCCTGCGATGTAGGTACCGCTAATGGTTCTATCATCATTTAACACTACAAAGTCAGCATCATAGCCTTCTTTTAACCGGCCTTTGTTTACGCCAATCATAGTAGCGGGAGTTTCGGTTGCCATTTTCACAGCATCCTCGAAAGGAATTCCGAATTCTACTGCTTTGTTGACACAAGCCCACAGATTGGTGGTACTTCCTGCGATAGCACCTTCCATAGTTCTTGCAACACCGTCTTTTACCTGGATGGGTTGTCCGCCAAATTCATATTCGCCGTCACTCATACCGGTTGCACGCATAGAGTCGCTGATTAACACCAGTCTGTCGGTACCGAAGATTTTATACATTGCTAAGATTACTGCTTTATGGATGTGTAATCCGTCACAGATAATCTGAGCGTAGATACCGGTTTCCATCCCTGCACCCAACAAACCGGGGTTTCTGTGATGCAAGGGAGGCATTGCATTAAAGGAGTGCGTCAGACAGTTTGCACCGTTTTTGATTGCTTCCATTGCAATATCATAAGTGGTGTCGGTATGACCTAAGGATACCACACAGAGGTCTTTTGCTTCTTTGATGAATTCCATACTGCCTTCCACTTCGGGAGCGATGGTTACCATCTTCACGTTGGGCAGCTTTTTGAATTCTTCAATATCGGGAGCTTTAATGAACTTTTCGTTCTGCGCACCTTTGTATTTTACGTTAATGTAGGGACCTTCCATATGGAACCCCAAAATCTGAGCCCCTTTGCAATCGGTTTTGGAATTCATGGTTTTTGCAATGTCTTCCATTGCAACGGTCATAGTGGTGGGTAACCAGGAGGTGATACCGTTTTTTGCTAAATAATCGCACATTTCGGCGAATTCAGCATCCATTGTGTCACCACCCACGCAACCATGAGTATGTACGTCCACCAGACCGGGGATAACGGTTTTACCGCCTAAGTCGGTGCCTTCCCCGTCCAGTTTCCCAAATTTTGTAAATTTTCCGTCAACTACCTGGAAATCGCACAGCTGACCGTTGATTTTCGCATTTTTAAAAATCATTCTCCGTATGCCTCCTTGTCACAGATCAGAACAACGTCCGGATGGAGTTTTAATAAGGTAGCAGGCACGTTGGTAGTGATTTTATCGTCTAATAAGGCACGAACTACGGTGTTTTTATTGGCACCGCTTGCGAGCAATACGATTTTTTTCGCTTTCATAATGCTTGCCATACCCATAGTGATTGCTTTGGTGGGCACTTCATCGATGGAGTTGAAGAAACGGGAATTTGCCTGGATGGTATTCTCGGTTAAATCAGTTAAATGAGTGCCGGAAACTAAGTTTTCATCGGGTTCATTGAAGCCGATATGACCATTCTGACCGATACCTAAAAGCTGAATGTCTACGCCGCCTGCTTTTTCAATCATAGCATCGTAGTTTGCACCCTCTTCTTCGGGATTTTCAGACAGGCCGTTGGGAACGAAGGTTCTTGCCTTATCAATGTTTACGAAATTGAACAGGTTTTCGTTCATAAAATAACGATAGCTCTGGTCGTTTTCGGGAGATAAGGGATAGTATTCGTCTAAGTTAAAGGAGGTGATATCGGAAAAGTCGATTTCGCCTGCTTTGTTCATTTCAATTAAATTTTTGTACAGTCCGATGGGGGTGGAACCGGTTGCCAGACCTAACACAGAATTCGGTTTTAAAATCATCTGGCTTGCAAACAGTTTTGCACCTTCTTTGGACAGCTCTTCATAGCTATTACAAACAATTACTCTCATAGTGTAAGACTCCTTTTTATTTGGAAAGTTCGGGTAAGCTTGCAGCCGCGATGGACTGACCAACTCTTCTTTCGTATTCATCGGGGATATATAAGTTTACTTTGGCAGCCAGTTCAGGGAATTCCTGATTCAATACTTCTTTTGCTTTTTCGATGATGATGTCGCCGCCTTTACCGGAGGTAACACGACCTAAAATCTGCAGGTAGTTGATATCATAGAATTCGCTGTAGTATGCGATTGCATAACCAAAGTAGGTACCGATGGTTTCAAAAATCTGAACCGCACCTTCGTGACCTTCTGCCAGGTGTTTCTGAACCACTTTTAATTTTTCTGCCAAAGATAAATCTTCGGGAAGTTCGATGCCTGCTTTGGGAGCTAATTTGATAACAGCATCCTGAGAGAAATATTTACATCCGCAACCAAAGTCACCGGACCATTCATCTACCATAGCATCGGTATTGTAGTCAACAGGAGCGAATGCCAGTTCGTTTAACCAGCCGGTAATGTTACCGTTGGGATCAACATAACCAACTGCTTCGGAGGTACCCATTGCAACACCTAAGATAGAGTTTTTGTTTAAGTGCATTGCACCGGCAAGTGCAGCAACATCACCGTCGTTTGCAACTGCAACCGGGATATCGCCTGCAATATTTTTATAAATATCTTTGATTCTTGCGTTGAATTTATCTCTCGGAACCTTAATGAACAAAGAAGCAACCATTGCACGGTTGTTGATGTAAACCCCTGCGGAAGAAACACCGATTGCATCAACTCTGGGCATTTTGGATGCAGCCAGGTCGATTGCTTTCTGAATGTTTTCATAGTGATATTGGGGATCATCGTTTAATTTGGGCAACCAAACGATTTCTTCGGAGAAGATAACGTCGCCGTCTACAACAGCAGAAACTTTCATATCACTTCCACCGGCATCGAAACCGATACGGCAACCGTCTAAGTGACGTCCGATCGAAACAGGGTTACCTTTTTCTTCGGGCATATTTTCAGTGTAGATTACTTCAAAAGGATTTTCGTAAACGTTGCTCATAAAGTCAACATCAAATTTACGAAGTCCTTCCATAGTATACGCTTCTTTGATGTATTCGTATACGTCTTTATCACCGTTTAAGTAAATTTTGAAGCCACCAACTGCCCAGAGTAACATTTTGATTAAACGTTCTATATAGAAGTTGTTTGCATCTTTGTCTTCACCGATTTTGGTATCATAACGGTAAATCAGACCGTTTTCTCTTTCTACTGCAATCTGCAGAGGACGGGTTGCAGTTTCCAAAAATTTTCTGTTATACACAATTGCGGGAATGAATTCCTGGTCTAAAATAGGTTTAATCATATTTCTTCACAATCTCCTTCATTAAGTTTTCTTTTTCTTCCATATCTTTTACTAATTTGAACTGAGTACGGCAACGGTCCAGATTATGTTCGGGACGTTTTATCTTAAAGTAGGTATCACCGTTTAAGTAGTCAGCCAAGAAACGGATACCACATTCATAAGTCATCAATTTTGCAGCAAAGGGCATCAGTTCTTTTTCACGGGGAGTCATAACATCTTTTAACTCTTCCATGTAGCCTTTGGTAAACATTTCAAACAGGTTCAGGTCGCAATATACTTTGGACAAATCTTTTTCGTCTTCATCCGCAGGATTCGTACCAAACCGGAGAGAATCACCGTAATCGTACAATAAGGAACCGGGCATTACGGTGTCTAAATCGATAACGCAAATACCAAGACCTGTTTCGTCGTCAATCATAATATTGTTATACTTGGTGTCATTGTGGGTAACACGGAGCGGAACGCTGCCGTCAGCAATTGCATCCACTATCACGGAAACATCTTTTTCTCTTGCCAGTGCAAATTCCACTTCTTCCTGTACCTCTTTCAGTCTGCCTGCCGCATCGTTTTTGATTGCATCCTTCAGCTGCTGAAAACGAACGGAAGTATCATGAAAAGAAGGAATGGTTTCGTGGAGTTGTTCTGCCGGAAAGTCCGCCAGACGCTGCTGGAACTTTGCGAACGCTTTTGCCGCATTGTAAAAATGAATGGGCTCTTCCACGTTTTCATAAGTCTGGGCACCTTCAATAAATTCATACATTCTGAAGTAATCACCCTTGGGAGTTACATAAAAATATTCTCCGTCATACGTTTTGATAATGTTTAGAGTTTCTCTCTTGGGATCTCCGCCTTCTTCAATGATTTTTTTCTTCAGATGCACAGTAACAGCAACGATGTTTTCCATAACATCCTGAGGACGTTTAAACACATTGTTGTTAATTCTCTGTAAAATGAATCGGGGGTCATTCGCATTGGACAAATAAGTATCGTTGATGTGCCCCTTTCCGTAGGGAGTGGCACCGTCGGTAACATCAAATTTACCGATGATTTCTTTCAAGTTGTAATCTGCCATAACATAAAGCCCTGCTTTCAATTTTGTTTTTGAAAACCCGCTTCTTCCCTTTTTTTATTTCTCATCCCGAAAACCGGGAAGAAACTCTCAGTTTCCCTTGTTTTTATCTTAGCACATCTTTTTACTAATTTATTTATACATTTAGTCAGATTATTTGTATTTTAAGACAGAATATACCAAAAAGAATGCGGGATATATTTCTTATAAAATCTCTTCTGACGGTATCATATTTTCCGAATTCTCTTTCAATTATATAAAATAAACGAAAACGGCAAGAAAAACTCTGCGGTTTCCTTGCCGTAACATTTTGATTCTTTATAACATTATCCCACGATGGATTTGATTTCTTCCAGACAATCCCGACAGATTTTTTTCCCTTTCACCAAAATCAATTCCTCCTGTCCTCCGCAAATCACACAGCTTTTTTCATATTTTTTCAATAAAATGCTGTGTTCTTCGGTAAAAATCTCTACATAATCATCATTCTCTGTCAATAAAAACTGTTTGCGGATGGATTTGGGCAACACAATACGTCCCACATTATCCGTATGATATTTGGACTGGATTTCCACATCTTTTTGCGAATACTTCTGAATGACGATATATTCTTCATTGGTATAAATTTCAACCGCGGTATGTTCTCCGATGCCATATTCACTGCGAATGGCTTTGGGCACCATAATTCTGCCCAGCTTGTCGATTCGCCGTGTTAAGCCTGTTGCGATCATATTCCTCACCTTTTTTCTTTGAATTCAGATATTGTTTTCCATTTTTTTACAATTATACCACTGTTTCTCGAAAAAGTCAATAGTTTTTTACATTTTTTTACAAGTTAGTATATTTTTGTTTAATTTCTGATAAATTGAACAAAAAAAATCAGAAAAAACCATAATAATTTCTGCCTCCGTCATAAAAATATTATCCAAAGTATTCTTAAAAAGGCTTGATTTCCAACGGTTTTTGGACTTTCTATTGAAAAAAATAAAAAAATTTTAAAAATTTTCAAAAAAACTATTGACTTTTTGAAAAAAGTAGTGTATAATCAATTTCGCTTGATAAGCGAAGCGGTTTATCAGAAAGAAATTATGGCCTGGTAGTTCAGCTGGTTAGAACGCTAGCCTGTCACGCTAGAGGTCGAGGGTTCGATCCCCTTCCAGGTCGCCACTTTTCTTTTTTCCCTTGGAGATTGAGCCGTTGTCAAAGATTTGCCTCTGTAGCTCAGTCGGTAGAGCAAGGGACTGAAAATCCCTGTGTCGGCGGTTCGATTCCACCCGGAGGCACCATTAGCTTTTTCAAACGTAATACGCGGGAGTGGCTCAGTGGTAGAGCGTCACCTTGCCAAGGTGAACGTCGCGAGTTCGAATCTCGTCTTCCGCTCCATTTTGATAAAAGGCACAATTTAGGTTGTGCCTTTTGTCAACTAAAAAACAATTTTATATGGCGCCATAGCCAAGTGGTAAGGCAGCGGTCTGCAACACCTTGATCCCCAGTTCAAATCTGGGTGGCGCCTCCATGAAAAAAGCGTACTGAAATTTTCAGTACGCTTTTTTCAGCTAAATTCGCTAACGCGAGCTAAATGTGCTAACGCACGCTAAATTACTTCGTAGCTAAATTGACTTATCGTCAGCTAAAAGCGAATTAAATTTAGCTGTTTAAAAAAACAATTTAGCTATTGCGGAGCAATAATTTCGCTTTGCACGAATGTGCAAAATTTAGCTTAAATGACTTGCATCTAAACCATTCGGCTCTTCCAGAAAAAAAGACATTTTTCGACAGTGAAAAATGTCTTTTTTTCAACGATATAAATCCCTGACGGAATTTGTGATATACCTTCGGTGCGATATATCCTGACGGATGCGATATGTAGCCTTGTGGCAACGAGATTTATATCATATCGCAACGAAACGAAGTGAAGTTATATCGAATTTGCGAAGCAAATATATCGAACGAGCGTGAGCGAGTATATCGCCATTAAAATAAAAATATCCTTATAGTTTGGATTTCACAGAAAATGATAGTTTTCTATTCCAAAATTTCTGCAAGAAATTATTTCACATCAACGAAGTTGATATTTCACTAAATACCCACATAAAAAAGCACTTACTTACGTTACAATAAGCAAATGCTATTCTTTTTCAAATTGAATAATATCCTCAATACTGCAGTCTAACGCAGTACAAATTCTGTCTAAAACAAAACTGTCATATCTGGTCACCTTATTTTTATAATAATTATCAATAATATGATACCGGATTCCGGTTCGTTTTGCCAATTCATATCTGGAAATACTAACGTTTGCCAGCGCAGATTCCAACGTAAGCTTTACCATAACCTCACCCCTTATGTATATTTTAATAAATGTATATCCTATTGACAATTCCTATAAAAAGATATATACTTATATAAATATATGTAATACTGAAAGGAATAATACTATGGCTGAATTTTGTGTAGAGTGTTGGAATAAAATGAATAGGACAACCAATAACCAAACCAAATACGTTATGTCAAATAATCCAGAGTTGTGCGAAGGATGCGGCGAATGGAAGCCGGTAGTTATTACGAAACGCAGTCAATCTTCAAGATATCCATTCTGCTGCTTAACATTCCTAATTATAATGATATACCATACATTTCATTTTATATGGAAATCACTGCTGATTCCCTGTTTCCGATTCATCAAACAAACATCAGAGAAACACCGTTAACGATACTTCTTTGATATCCATCCAAAATCCAAAAAGCACTTGCAGTCGCAAGTGCTTTTACCGGAACTCTTCCCCATTAATTAAATAATCAATGGAAACATTAAAATATCGCGATAATTTGTTGAGCATTTCCAGACTGGGCTGCCGTTTTCCGTTTTCATAATGAGAAAGTGCTTCTCTGGAAATATTCAAATCCATAGCAACCTTTAGTTGGTTGAGATTTTTTTCTTTCCGAATCTTTTTTAAACCTTTCATCCTATTCCCCCTTGACATTATTGTAACAAAATGTTACAATATATATGTTACGAATCGTAACATTTATATTCTTTTCAGGAGGAAAATACTATGAAAAAACTTGTGTCACTTCTTTTGATTCTCTGCTTGTGTGCAGGCAGCATCAGCGGGTATGCGAAAAACGGGGATATCATTACCTATTCCAAAGCTACCGATATCGTTGCCTACATCAATCACTATGCCATTGAATCTTATAACGTAAACGGAATCACCTGTGTAGGTGCAGAAGATTTAGGAAATTTTGGATTTATTGTAGAATGGAATCCTAACAACCGCAGCTTATACATTGGAAGAAATCCCTGGGTAAATGAAATCACCCAATACTCTATCCCCTATGAAACCGATCCGAAAACTTTGGGAATGGACACCATCCCTGTGTTAGAAACCGACATTACCACCTATGTCAACGGGATGCTCGCCACAAGCTACAACATTGGCGGAAAGACCGTAGTTGAATTTGATAGTCTTGCTACCTTCGGAAAGGTAGAATGGAATCCCGACTTCAGAGCCTTAAAACTTTGGGTAGAAGACGGTCTTGAAATGTTAACTTATATGCAATCCTTAAAAAAACTGCCGACCAAAACCTTATACAGTGCTGATGGCAGAAGCATTTCCGTATTGGAAAACGAAGTAAACGATTATCTGAATGTTGGCTGGTATGCCACCAAAGATGAGGCAAACGCTGTAAAACAGCAGGCGGCAAACCAAAAAGCTGTTCAGAAGTTCTATGTGGGTCAGAACGTAATGCAAAACCTCTTTGTCCTCTGTAAATACGGTGTGGTAGATGCGATTGATGCCAACAGTGGAAAAATCAAAGTATACTGGACCGAAATCCAAGACGCTTACGGCAACAAACAAAAAGGTATGACCGGAATGATGTACGGTCTGAACTCCTCTGTCTGGGTAGATGCTGCTAACTTAACCCCGCTGAGATAATCATTAGATAAAAACGGTGAGATTTCTAAATCTCACCGTTTTTTGATGCCCTTTTTCGACCCCTTTTCTTGACAATGTTTTCTTCCTTTGTTATAATAAAAGGAGAAAATATCACAAAGAGGAGATTTTATCCTATGCTCAGTAATTTTCATACCCACACGGTGCTGTGTGACGGCAAAAGCACACCGGAAGAGGTAGTATTATCCGCCATAAACAAAGGATTTTCCTCCATCGGCTTTTCAGGGCATGCTCCCACCGATTTTGACGAAAGCTATTGTTTGAAAAACGTGGAAGAATACATGACTACCATCACGGGTTTAAAAGAAAAATATAAAAAAGACATCGAAATCTACGTTGGCATTGAAGAGGATGCTTATCAGTGGATTGACCGCAGCCCGTTTGATTATCTGTTAGGGTCGTCCCACTATCTGAAGGTAGACGGAATCTATCATCAGCTGGATTGCGGAGTGGAAAAACTGCAGAACTGTTTCGCTGCCTTTTCGGGTGACCCGCTGGCTTTAGCGGAAGCCTATTATCAGCAGTTCACCGCCTATATCAAAGAAAGAAAGCCGGATATTGTGGGACATTTTGATTTGATTACCAAATATGAAGAATCACAGACTGACTGGTTTTTACAAAATCCGGATTATCACAAAATTGCAGAACACTATATGAAAATCGCCGCAGAAAACGATGTCATTTTCGAGGTGAATACCGGTGGGATTGCAAGAGGCATCCGCAACACCCCCTACCCCTACGAAAATCTGCTGCATATTTTACGAAAATCGGATGCAAAAATCATCTTAAATTCCGACAGTCACCACAAAGACACCATTGACTGCTGGTTTGCTGAAGCAAGAAAATATTTAAAAGAGATTGGATTCCAATATCTTTACACATTATATCATAACGAATTTCAAAAAGTATTGCTATAGGAGGAAAAAATGGATTTAAATACAATTTGCAACCTGATTGACAAACATCAGGACGAATTATACCAAATGCTCTCGGACATGATTCAAATCAATTCCGAAAACTACGGAACCGGCGGCAACGAAGAAGAATGTGCCCGATATATACATAAACTCTGTCAGAAGGCAGGCTTTGAAAGTGACTTATACTCCCCTCTGTCTTTAGACGGCTTTGAAAATCACCCCGATTATCTGCCCGGCAAAAACTTAGAAAACCGTTACAATGTAACTGCTACCTGGCGTGGCGAAGAAGATGTAAATGAAGTAATGCTGATGGCACATACCGACACTGTAATGTTCGGCGATTTGGCAAACTGGAAAAAGCATCCCTTATCCGGTGATATAGAAAACGGCAATATCTATGGCAGAGGTGCCACCGATGATAAATATGGTATTGCTCTTTCCATTTTTTTAATGAAATTGTTAAAAGATGCAGGGTTTAAGCCCAAGAAAAACCTGCTGTTCTCCGCTTATGTGGATGAAGAACTGGGCGGTTCTCACGGTGCAATGGCAGCAGTAATGAAATATCCTACCAAACGTATTGTGAATATTGACGGTGGCTACGAAATGTTAGTTCCCAGTGCAACCGGTGGCGGTGTTGTGACCTACCGGTTCCACACAAAAAGTACCGTAGACAGTGCGGAACCTACTGCAATGGGCTTTCCTATTGTCATGGAAGAGATGAAAAAATTCTTCCACGCACGCAGAGACGAGTTACAGAACAATCCCTATTACAAAGATACTTTTGTTCCGGAAACCTCCTTACGATATAACGAAATCCGTGCGGGAAACAGCGATATGGACAAGGATATCGGAGTATTGCAATTTACCTTCTATACCGATAAAACCAAGGAAGAAATTTACAAAGAATTTGTCGAACTGGAACAATCCATTTCCAAAAAATTAGCTCCATTAGGACTGGTGGGAGACGGCTTTACTCCTGATTCCCGTTTCTTCCACTATGGTGTTTGTCCGCCCGATTCCGAGGATGTAAAACTGATGGTGGAAGCTGCAAAAGAGGTAGGAATGGATATGCAAGTATGTGCCGGTGCTTTATCTGATATGTCGGTACTGTTAAAATACGGCAGTAATGCTACCTTTACCATCGGTGCATCCAGACTGTTCCATGAAGTAGGCGGTGCACATCAGCCCAACGAATTTATCGAATGTGAAAAACTGCTGAAATTAACCAAATCGGTAGCAGCTTATATTTTAAAAGTATTAGGATAGGAGTTTGTCATTATGAAAGCCAATGAAATTATGGAAAAGCTCTTTACTCTGGCATTAAAAGACAGAGAATTCAACCCCAACGGTGACTGCTGTAAAGAAGGAGATCCCCAAAAAGAAATCGCAAAACTCGCTGTTACCACCTTCCCCTCTACCGATACCATTAAAGCGGCGGCAGAATGGGGTGCAGATATGCTATTGGTACACGAGCCTTTATACTATGACCATTTAGATGCCTATAGCACCAAAAAACTGCAGACTGAAAAACGGGAACTGATTGAAAAAAGCGGCATGACCATCTATCGCTTTCACGACCATGCGCATTTTTGTCCCGAAGATTTGATTGCAGTGGGAATGGTGAAACAGATGGCATTTGACGGCACTGTGGAATACATTACCCCCGGAAACAACACAAAAATCACCTTAAAAACTCCTATGAGTGCTGTAGAAGTAGCAAAGCAGCTGGAGAAAAATTTAGGCATCCGTCACATTCGCATCTGCGGTGCAAGAGATCTTCCCGCAACCGTAATCACCGGAATGTTCGGTGCCCCTGACGGCGTGTTGGATCTGCTTCAGGCAGAAGATACCCAGATCATCCTCGTGGGTGAAACCTGTGAATGGATGATGGCAGAATATGCCAGAGATGCAGGTCTGATGGGTCACAATAAAACACTTTTAATCTTAGGCCATGCAGGAAGCGAAGAAGCAGGCATGGTATATATTGCCGATTTGATTTCCGAAATGATGCCATCCCTTACAGTGAAATACTTCCCCTGTGGCGAAGTATATACCTACACTGACAGCGAATGATTGGAAAATACAGAATCTTTCTCCCCTAATAAGAGGAAAAAAAACATAAAAATATAAATTTTTTCCTTATTTTCCCTTGACGAATTCAAAAAACGGGTATATAATAGAAGAAATAGTTAAATTTTTTTCGTCGCCAAATATGACGACAACGGTAAGGAAGGACTATCGTTATGGATATGAGAAAAAGCCGAGTACTGGCAAAAATGAGAAACGGCGAAATGGCTGTTTCTTGCAAACTCAATATTTCCGACCCCAGAGGCGCAGAAATTGCTGCAATGAGCGGTTTCGACTGTATCTGGATTGATATGGAACACGTTCCCGCAACTTATCTGGAAGTGGAAAATATCATTCGCGCTGCAAAAATCTACAATGTTGACGTATTAACCCGTGTAGCAAGAGGAAGCTACAACGATTTAATCCGTCCCTTAGAAGCAGATTCTTCCGGAATTATGGTTCCCCATCTGATGAGCCTGGAAGATGCAAAACAGATTGTATACTACACCAAATTCCACCCCATTGGCCGTCGTCCTTTAGACGGTGGTAATGCAGATGGCAAATGGTGTCTGGTAGACGGTAAAGATTATATGGAACAGGCAAACGACCAACGTTTTGTTGTGGTTCAGATTGAAGATCCCGAACCCCTTGCTGAACTGGAAGAAATCTGTGCATTGCCCGGCATTGATATGATTTTCTTTGGTCCTGCTGACTTTACTCAGGGCTTGGGTTGTCCTTTGGATTTTGCAAATCCCAAGGTAGATGAAACCAGACGACTGATTGCTAAAACCGCAAAAAAATATGGCAAATTTGCCGGCACCACCGGCGGTCCCGGCAACATTGCAGAGCTTCGTGACATGGGTTACGATTTCGTAAATGTTTGCGCAGACGTTGTTCTTTTGGGTCAGGGTTACAAGCAGGCATTTGAGGCTACGGTAGAAGCTCTGAAAAAATAAGAAAATTTCTCTGGAAGCATAAAAATAGCAAGTCATTCTATGACTTGCTATTTTTTATTGCTTTGGAATCGGCTTACAGAATATCTGCCAAATCAAAAATTAACTTTTCGGTCTTTTCCCAGCCTAAACAGGGATCAGTAATCGACTGTCCATAGGTGCCACCTTCCGGTTTTTGTGCCCCGTCTTCAAGGTAGCTTTCAATCATCAATCCTTTGACCAGTTTTTTCACGTCATTACTGTGACGGCAGCTATGCAGAACCTCTTTGGCGATTCTTGGCTGCTCTGCCCATTTCTTACCGGAGTTGGCATGGTTGGTATCAATAATCACACCGGGATTTGCAAGACCTGATTTTTCATAAATTTCAGCAAGATGAATCAGATCCTCATAGTGGTAGTTGGGCATAGACTGCCCGTGTTTGTTCACATATCCTCTTAAAATGGCATGAGCTAACGGATTTCCTTGACTTTCCACTTCCCAACCTCTGTAAATGAAGGTGTGAGCATGCTGTGCAGCCGTGATGGAATTCATCATGACCGAAATGTCGCCGGCGGTGGGGTTTTTCATCCCTACCGGGATATCCAGACCGCTTGCAGTCAGTCTGTGCTTCTGATTTTCCACCGATCTTGCACCGATGGCAACATAAGACAATAAATCAGATAAATATCTGTAGTTCTCCGGATACAGCATTTCATCCGCGCAGGTAAAACCGGTTTCTTCAATTGCCCGTAAATGCAAATTCCGGATGGCGATGACTCCTTTTAACATATCCGATTCCTTGTTGGGGTCCGGCTGATGAAGCATGCCTTTATAGCCGTCTCCGGTAGTTCTGGGTTTGTTGGTGTAGATTCTGGGAATAATGAGAATTTTGTCAGAAACCTTGTCCTGAACTGTTCTCAAGCGGGAAATGTAATCAATCACACTATCATCATGGTCTGCCGAGCAGGGACCAATAATCAAAATAAGTCTGTCATCGTTACCTTCAAAAATGGACTTGATTTTCATATCCCGTTTCACTTTTAATTGTTCTGATTTATATGATAACGGATATTGCTCTTTAATTTCCATAGGGATAGGTAATTTCCGTTTAAAATTCATATTCATATTTCATATCCTCCAATACCTTATTTTTTATCAAACAATGCTCTTCGTTTCGTGGACAGCTGCATCATTTCCCGCATACCCTCAACATCTTCCGTTTCGAGCATTTCTTTTAACCGATTGAATTGCTTTAGAAACAGCTCCATCTGATGTAACAGCGGTTCCTTGTTGGAAACAAACAACTCACTCCACATTTTATCGTTAATCCGGGCAATCCGAGTCAAATCCCGAAACGAATCTCCCGTAAATTTTTCCATATCTTCTTTATCATTACATGTCATCAGGGTAATGGCAATACAATGGGTTAGCTGAGAAAGAAAACCTATCATTTCATCGTGTTCTTCCGGAGAAAGCGTCGTTACATTGGAAAAGCCAAGTAGTCTGCCAAGCTCCATACAGGTGTTGATTGCTTCCGGAGTATTTTTTTCGGTTGGAGTCACAATGTAATTGGCTCCTGCAAACAGTTTATCAGTGCTGTTTTCCACACCGGATACCTCTCGACCTGCCATAGGATGAGCGGCGATAAATTCCACATCCTCCCGTAGCATCGCCTGGATTTGATACACAATACTACTCTTTATCCCGGTAACATCAGTAAGGATGGCTCCGCTTTTCAAAAAATGCTGATATTGTTCTACCCATTCTACAAACACGTGGGGATAAAGGGCAAATATCACAAGGTCTGCTTCGCCAATAAGCGTTTCATCAATCTCTATGGTACCTTTATCAATGATTCCTTCCTGTAAGGCGTAATCAATGGAACTTTGTTCCTTGGTGATTGCTGCAATGGAAAAACCGAAGCGTTTTAACACTCTGGCGTAGCTTCCGCCCAACAGCCCCAAGCCTACAATCAATATTTTTTTACTCACATCTACTATCATGAAATCATCACCTCTGCACCCAGTTTCTGAATCTCGGAAAAAAATCCCGGATAGCTTTTTTTCACTGCCTCGATTCCGTCGATTTCTCCCCCGATTTTTGATAATATCACCGATAACGCCATCACGATTCTGTGGTCGTTATGGCCGTCTAATATCACGCCGTTATCTGTTAATTCCTGCTTTGGCACACAAATCCGGTTATCTCCGAATATCAGCCCACCGCCAAGCTTTTTTAATTCTTCGTGCATTGCCAGTCCCCGGTCGCTTTCCTTGACCTTTAAGCGATCAGTCCCCGTAAAGGTTGCACCGTTTTGCAGTGCAGCTACCGCAAACAACACCGGCCCCAGGTCAGGACAATCTGAAATATCAAGGGTAGGAGTCGTTTCCATCAGTTTGTGAAAATATTCTCGATAAACTTTATCTCCTTGCAAACTGTCTTCCCTCAAATTTTGAATTTCGATTTCTGAACCGAGCATATTAAATGCATCTAAAAATGCGCCGTTGGAATAGTCTCCTTCGATTTTCCCGGAATATGCTTGCAAATCTGATTTTTTAATGGTAATGGTATTATCATTCGTAAATGCTACCTCAGCTCCGAAGGACCGAAGTGCCGATATCGTAAGATTGACATAACTTCTGCTTTCAAAGGGAGGCAGAATGGTTATTTTGGAGTCTTCATTGCAAAACACCAAGGCAAATATCAGTCCTGTAATAAACTGACTGCTGATGTCCCCTCTGAGCTGATAGCACCCGCCACTAAGACGTCCGCAAAGAGTGAGAGAAGTTTCCTCTTTCCGAAAGAAAAATTCCTTTTCTTTACAAAGTTCTTCATACACAGTAAGAGGGCGTTCCAACAGCCGTTGGCTTCCCGAAAAAGTTACTTCTTTTCCCAGGCACAAAGCAAGAGGAATCAAAAACCGTAAGGTGCTTCCGCTTTCTCTGCAGGGTAACACCGGCTGGATTGACTGCATAAAATGTTCTCCATTGACTGTGACCCGATCACCCTCTGCCGTAATCTCCGCTCCCAACGCCCGAAGGCAGTCCATACTTGCTAAAATATCTTCGCTGTAATCAACCCCCGAAATCTGACACACCTTCCCGGACAATGCCGCACCAATCAGATATCGATGTGCCATACTTTTAGAGGGAGGTGCCTCAATACATCCTTTTAGTTTACATGGTTTCAATGTTGCTTTCATATTACTTACCTTCCGTGAGATAGTCGATGGCTTCTAAGTATCCGTCTGTGCCGTGACCGGTGATGGTCTTTTTTGCAGCAAGCCGCACATAGCTTATCTGCCGGAAGTCTTCTCGTTCTTCCACCTTGGAAATATGTACTTCCACCGTAGGAAGATTCACGGCTTTTATTGCATCTAAAATAGCAATGCTGGTATGCGTATAGGCACCCGGATTGATGACAATGCCGTCCATCTTGCCGTATGCTTTTTGGATTTCATCCACCAGATCCCCCTCATGATTGGATTGATACAGCGTAACGTCTACCTTTTTTTGACTGCAATAGGTGTTGATTTTTTCGCATAAATCCCCATAGGTTTCTCTGCCGTAGTGGTCAGGTTCTCTGACTCCCAGCATATTGAGATTGGGTCCGTTTATCACAAGAATTTTCATAGCAATCACTCCATTCGTTTTTGTAGAATCGCTTCCGCCACCGCCCGTGGGGAATCCATATCCGAAATCACAACATCAGCCGTTTCTTGATAGATTGCAATCCGTTCGGAATAAAGTTTTTTTAGTTTTTCCTCGGTATCGGATAAGGGACGGTCCGAAGTTGCCTGTAGTCGTTTGAAATCAGCATCAATAAAATACAGTTTCCCGTTTCGTTTGAGACAATTTACATTTTCTTTGCGTAAAATAGCACCGCCGCCTGTGGAAATGATGCAACCGTTTTGGGAAGAAACCTCCCGTATCACCTGAGTTTCCAAATCCCGGAAGTAGGATTCCCCTTTTTCCAGGATCAGTTCTTTGATACTTGTTCCGCACCGTTTCTCAATTTCTGCATCAGTATCCACAAAAGTAAAACCGTCGATATTTAATAATTTCCCTACCGTACTTTTGCCGCTGCCGGGCATTCCGGTTAAAACGATATTTTCTTTTTTGGAAAGAACCGAATGAAAGACCTGCTCGGCAGTTTCCTTGGGAATGTTGATATCCAGAAATTTTTCGACCGCAACCACTGCCTGCATCACAAGCATATACAGCCCGCCTTCGGCTTTGATGCCTCTTTGTCTGGCACTCAGTACCAGATTGGTACAAAGAGGATTATACACCACATCCACTACCCCCTCCAGATTGTCAAATAAGGAAATATCAATGGGGTTTCCCTCGCAATCGGGATACATTCCCACAGGAGTAGTATTAATAATCATTTGTGCATCATGGTGCAAAGTGGTGGCATCCTGATAGGTAATACAGTTTTCTTTTTCACTTCTGCTGACGTTAAGAACTGTGGCAGCACCCAAATCCTTTGCCAGCACCTGTGCGGTTTTTCCGGTACCTCCGGTTCCTAAAATCAGCACTTTTTTCCCGGCAAGGGAAATGCCGGTGTTTTCAACCAACCCTTTCATACCGTAATAGTCAGTATTATATCCATACAGCTTGCCGTCACGATTCACAACCGTGTTGACAGCTCCGATTTTTTTTGCGATTTCACTGATCTCATCAAGATATGCTATGACCGTTTCTTTATAAGGAATGGTAACGTTTACCGCTCTGAATTCTTTTTTCAAAAAGAATTCTTGCACCTCTTCTTCGGAAAGTTCTATCAATTCATAGGGATAGTCAGCAAGCTTTGCATGAATTTCCTTGGAAAAGCTGTGTGTCAGTTTTTTTCCGATACAACCGTATGTTTTCATGAGTTTCTCATCCTTTTAGCCAGTCTGTTCCATACCGTAATGCCAATGCATCACATAGAACGATTGCGGTTGCTGCATCCTGAACCGCTCTTGCCCGATGCACAATGGCAGGGTCGTGTCTGCCCTTGGGTTGCAAAACAGTTTCTGTCATCGTGTTAAAATCCACCGTATTCTGTGGCTTAAAAATGGTGGGAGTGGGTTTGATGGCAGTACGGAAAATAATAGGCATCCCGTTGGTAATCCCTCCGTTAATACCGCCGTTATGATTGGTAACGGTGACAATTTTTCCGTCTTCTACTTTCATCGGGTCATTGGCTTTGGAGCCTTTTTTATCTGAAATAGCAAATCCGTCACCAAATTCAATTCCTTTTACTGCCCCAATGGAAAACATCATATGGGAAAGCAGACTTTCCACCGAATCAAACCAAGGTTCTCCAACCCCTGCCGGCATCCCGGTAATGGCAGTTTCCAACACACCGCCCACGCTGTCTCCCTCTTCTGCCGCAGCTAAAATGGCAGCTCTCATAGTGTCAGCGCAAGCATCCTCCAACACAGCAAAGGTCTTTTCGTTTAAACATTTGATATCCCTTTGCAAATCGCCAAAGTCTCTATCTGAAATTCCAGCACATTTTTTCACATGAGTACCAATATAAATCCCTTTTTGCTCTAACGCAGATTTGCAGATAGCACCTACCGCAACCAATGCCGCCGTGATTCTTCCGCTGAAATGTCCGCCGCCTCTTGCATCCTGGAATCCGTGATACTTACACTGCGCCGTATAATCTGCATGAGAGGGTCTTGCAACGGTCTGAAGGGTTGCATAGTCACCGCTTTTTACATTTTCATTGGGAATTAAAATGGTAATAGGAGTACCGGTTGTTCTACCGTTTAATACACCGCTGACAATCGAAAACACATCGTTTTCTTTTCTGGGTGTGGAAATTTTTCCGTCCGGACGCCGCAAGGTCAACAAATGACTGATATCGGCTTCATCGACCCGGATGCCGGGTGCCAATCCGTCCAGCACCGCACCGATACAGGTTCCGTGACTTTCCCCGAATAAGGTCACCGCCACGCTGGTTCCATATGTATTTTTCATATCATTTCCTCCGAAAAACATTCTTTTGCCAGTGCAATTACTTCAATGCATTTCATCGTTGTCAATGCAAAGGTTCCAATTTTGGAAACCGTGGTTACAGTTACGGTATCGCCATCGGCTTTTTTATCGTGAAACGCCGCTTCGGCAATGGCATCCCAGTCGAACGCAATGGGATGGTACAAATTGCACTTTTTTAGAACCTCAATCACCCGGGAACGAATGGATTCCCCACACATGGGGATGAGTCCCAAGGCGACACATTCTCCGTGATACAACTGTGAGAGATGTTCGCTGCTTTCAATTCCGTGGCCTATGGTATGCCCAAAGTTTAAGATTTTCCGAAGTCCTGTTTCTGTTTCATCCTGTTCTACCACATTTTTTTTAATCAGAAGAGACCGGATAATAATTTCGTCAATTGTTTCCTTGATATCTTTCGTTTCAATTAATTCAAACAATTCGCAGTCCGATGTCAACGCCATTTTAACAGCTTCCGCCAGTCCGTTCGCAAACTGCCGCTCGGAAAGTGTCGCCAGCAATTCCGGGTCAATCAATACTTTTTTTGGCTGATAAAAAGCACCCACTATATTTTTTACCCCGCAAAAATTGACGGAAGTTTTGCCGCCGATGGAAGAGTCAATCTGAGAAAGCAAGGTAGTGGGAATGTTGTAAAAATCAATCCCCCGCATATATGCCGATGCCGCAAACCCCGAAAGATCTCCTACCACACCGCCGCCGACTGCCACAACACAGTCCCGTCGGGAAAAGTTATGCTCCAGCATGGTTTGCAACAACATTCCAAAGGTTTCTAAACTTTTGGAGGCTTCTCCGGAAGGCACCCGGCAAATCACCGGGATTCGGCATTGTGCGGCAACGGTTTCGGCATACGCTTGCGGAACTTCCGAATCTGTTACCACAAGAACCCGTCTGTCTAACTGCAAATGACTGCCGGCTTGTTTGATAATTCCCCGTTCTACCAAAATATCATAGCTTCTTTCCTTTAAATCCAACTGTATCTTCATGATGAACTCCCCTATAGCTCACTGTGGGGCGCAAAGGTCCCCGCAATTTTTAATTGATCGCACACACCGTTTAACTCATCGAGCATATTCTGACCGGCTTGGTTGTCTGTAGTTCCGTCAAGTTCAATATAAAAATAATACTGCCAGGAATGTTTTTTTAAGGGTCTGCTGCGGAGTGCCGTCATATTGTAGCCGTATTTTCCGATAATGCTGACTGCCTTTGCCAAAGAACCTGCTTCGTTTTTCACCGTAAACATCAGAACGGAATTGGAAAACGTGGTGGAAACCGCACAAACTTTGGAAAGAACTGCAAATCGGGTAGTGTTTTCCCCGCTTTTATTGATATTGGCTTCTAATATCTCCAGTCCATATATTTCTGCTGTTTCTTTGCTTGCGATGGCACCTAAAGATTTATCCTGCAGTCGGGCAACCGTTTTCGCAGCCACCGCAGTATTGTTGGCATCCTCGGTATCGAATCCTCTGAACTTGATATATTCATGACATTGGGACAGCGCCTGAGGATGGCTGGTAACCTTTTTTACATCCTGTACAGTAGCACCGGGAACACCCAACAGATTCTGATGAATTTCTAACTCGTAAATACCATTGATGAAAAGGGTACCGGAAAAAATCAGGTCAATGGTCTGACCAACCTCGCCTGCATAACTGTTTTCAATGGGAAGCACCGCCACATCGGCTGTTCCGCTGACAACCGCATCATATGCAGACTGAAAATCCCGGTAGGACACACAATTGCTTTCCGGAAAAATCCTACCCGCCGCAATGTGGGCAAAGGCTCCTTCTACACCACTGTATGCCACCTTTAACCCTTGTTGCAGACGGTATTGATAAGCTCTGGAAACTGACATCAGGTGCTTCAGATAGTCAATGTAGTAGCCTTTTAAGACCACATCCTCAATCATCGCCGAATTTTTTGCCACAACCTCGTCTTCACGACTTTGGTCCAGCACAGGAAGTCCGAATTCTTTTTTATATTCCGACACCAGTTCGCAAGCACGCATCCGCTCTACAAAAAGCGTTGCCATTTGTTCATCAACCCTGTTGATGATACTTCTTGCTTTCTCCAATTTGTTTTCCATCTTGCCGTCTTCCTTTCAAAAAAAGTAAAACCCCACCTGTAAGTTACAAGTGAGGTTTTAATATTACGGGATCGTATCTCAAATAATCTTAAAAACTACTCTGCAAACTCACAAGCAACTTTTTCATCGCCAAATACGCATAGCCAAAATAATAGGCTACGCGGTTGGTAAAGTAATATTTACTTGCATTCATAACAGATACGTTCATAACAATTACCCTAGAATTAAAAAAAGTTTAAAATTATTCTATCACTTGTTTTCTGATTTGTCAAGAAAAAACTGCTATTTATGCGTTTTTCTCCCCAATAATTTTATAATTTGGAAATATCAGCTTCGGTAATCAGATGGAAGCCTGCCTGTTCCAGTGCAGTACCAGCAGTCTGATTATCTTCAACCCGCAACACCACATAAGCGTGTTTTTCGGTACGTGCCATAAAGGCATACAGATATTCCACATTGATATCAATTTTGTCAAGCACATCCAAAGCAGCGGTCAGTTTGCCGGGTTCGTCTCCGATTTTCACCCCTAACACATCCACTGTTTTTATCAGATATCCTTGTTCCGACAACACTTTTTCCGCAGTGGCTTCGTCGTTCACAATCAGTCGGAGAATCCCGAAATCTTCGGTTTCTGCAATGGATAATGCCCGGATATTCACGTTGTTTTTTGCCAGAATATCGGTCACGGAAACAACGGTTCCTTTTTTATTTTGCACAAATACGGTTAACTGTTTAATTGCCACAATAAACGCCCCTTCCTTAAATCAATTTACGTTTGTCAATGACACGAACTGCTTTTCCTTCGCTTCTGACAATACTCTTAGGTGCTACCAGATGCACTGCAGGATTGATGCCGAGCATGGTTTTCATAGCATTTGCCAGTGCCTTTTCCAGTTTCAGAACATCGCTCACTTTATCGGTGAACTGTTTGGGAGACATTTCTACATTTACCTCGAAGGTATCGGTATTATTGGCTCTGTCAACTATAATCTGATAGTTGGGTTGATAACCTTCGTTTAACAGAACGGTTTCAATCTGACTGGGGAATACGTTTACCCCTCTGATAATCAGCATATCATCCGTTCTGCCCATGGGTTTCGCCATTTTAATCAGAGTTCTGCCGCAAGAACATTTTCCACGGGACAAAACACAGATATCTCTGGTTCTGTAACGAAGAAGCGGAAATGCTTCTTTGTCCAAGGCGGTGAATACCAGTTCCCCTTTTTCCCCTTCCGGAAGCACTTCACCGGTGTCGGGGTCGATAATTTCTGCAAGGAAATGGTCTTCATTGATATGCATACCGGTCTGTTCACTGCATTCAAATGCAACCCCGGGACCGCTGGTTTCGGTCAGACCGTAAATATCATATGCTTTAATTCCCAAGGTATCCTGAATATTGTTACGCATTTCTTCAGTCCAGGGTTCTGCTCCGAAGATTCCGGCTTTTAAGGGAATATCTTCCGGTTTGTAGCCCTGCTCTTTCAAGGTTTCGCCGATATACGCCGCATAGGAGGGCGTACAGCAAAGGATTGTGGCACCCAAATCATTCATAAACTGAATCTGACGTTCGGTATTACCGGAGGACATCGGCAGTGTCAGACATCCTACTTTATGGGAACCGCCGTTCAGACCGGGACCACCGGTAAATAAACCGTAGCCGTAAGCAACCTGACAAACATCTTTCTTGGTTCCGCCTGCTGCAACAATCGCACGGGCACAGCAATCTTCCCAAAGGTCAACATCTTTCTGCGTATAAAACGCCACCACACGACGTCCTGTGGTACCGGATGTAGATTGGATACGAACACAATCTTCAAGAGGTTTTGCAAGTAATCCGTAAGGATAAGCGTCTCTCAAATCTGCTTTTGTAAGGAACGGAAGCTTATGTAAATCTTCAATTCCTTTGATGTCATCGGGAGTTACCCCTTTCTCATCCATAAGATTGCGATAGTATGGCACATTTTCATATACGTGCTTTACCTGTTTGACCAATTTTTCGGATTGAAGCTTTTTCATTTCTTCAACCGACATAGTTTCAATTTCTTTCTGATAATAATTTTGAGACATTGTTGTTCATCCTTTCTGTGACACAAATTTTCTAAACTGGCTTTGCAAAGGGTAGAAAAACAAAAACGCCCTCTGCAATCCCGTTTCAGGATACAGAGGACGAAAATATCATTTCCGTGGTACCACCTCAGTTCGCCGCTATCTCACGGTAGCGACCTTATCAGGTACTGACATACCTTAGTTCTGTGACGGGAACTCCCGTTGCCTCCTACTGAAGATTTCTCTCGTTCAGTGCACTGCTAACAGAAGGAATTCGAGAAGGACGCCCCCATTGCCTCGCACCCACCGGCAACTCTCTCCAGGTTCTTTCCAACCTACTGGTTTCTGATCTTCGCATTTGTTAGAACGATTATATCACTTTGATTTTGCAAAGTCAAGAGTTTTTTTGAAATTTTTTAAAATTATTTTTTCAAGCCTTACTTTTTTGGGACTACCGGAACACAAAACAACTGTTCTAAAAAACTTGACATTTTTCGAGGTATTTAGTATAATGAAACTAATAAAAAAATAAAAATACTGATGGTAAAATCAGAAAAAACGGAGGAGTCTCTCATGAATTTAGTTTATGGCGTAAAAGACAAACCTACCTTTGGCAAACTTTTGGTATTTGCATTCCAGCAGCTACTGGCGATTTTAGCTGCAACCATTGCGGTTCCGTCCATTATCGGAAACGAAATGTCTCATTCGGCGGCACTCTTCGGTGCCGGTGTGGGTACCCTGGTGTATCTTCTGTTCACCAAATTTAAAAGTCCTGTTTTCTTAGGTTCTTCTTTTGCATTTATCGGTTCTATGTTTGCTGCATTTGGCGGCGGCGTTTCTATGGCACTTGGCTATGCAGGCTTAATCATTGGTGCCGCTTTTGCAGGTCTTGTGTATGTAATCTTAGCAATCATCGTAAAAATTGCCGGCGTGAAATGGATCAACAAACTGATGCCTCCCGTTGTGATCGGTCCCACCGTTGCTTTAATCGGTCTGTCGTTGGCAGGTGCGGCAATCAGCGATTTGCAGGTTGGCAAAGTATTGGTTGACGGCGTTTCCTGTGCTTCTGTTTACGTTTGCATCATCTGCGGTCTGGTTACTTTGGCAACCGTAATCCTTTGCTCGGTATACGGCAAAAAAATGGTAAAACTGATTCCCTTTATCATCGGTATTGTTGCCGGTTATCTGGTAGCAACTATCTTTACCGTCATCGGGATTGCAACCAAAAATCCTGCCCTGATGGTAATTGACTTCTCTACCTTTGCCAATATGAAATGGATTCCCGATTTCACCTTCTTAACCGCTGTGAAAGGAATTTCCGAAATCACCCCCGGTTATATCGCAACCATCGCAGTTGCCTATGTTCCCGTTGCATTTGTTGTGTTTGCAGAACATATTGCAGACCACAAAAACTTATCTTCCATCATTGGTACCGAACTTCTGGAAGAGCCAGGTTTACACAGAACCTTGTTGGGCGACGGTATTGGTTCTTTGGCGGGTGCTATCTTTGGCGGATGTCCCAACACCACCTACGGCGAATCGGTTGGCTGTGTGGCTATCACCGGTAACGCTTCTGTAGTAACCATTCTGACCACTGCTATTTTAGCAATTGTGGCATCTTTTATAGCTCCCTTTGTTACGTTCCTGGCAACCATTCCCAACTGTGTTATGGGCGGTGTTTGCATTTCCTTATACGGCTTTATCGCAGTTTCCGGTCTGAAAATGATTCAGCAGGTAGATTTAGGAGAAAACAAAAATCTGTTTGTCGTTGCAGTTATTTTAATCACCGGTATCGGCGGTTTCACCTTAACCTTCGGTCAGGTTACCTTAACCTCCATTGCCTGTGCATTAATTTTAGGTATTCTGACGAACATAATGGTATCAAAAGCAAAATAAGGAGTGAAAAAACTATGAATAAAGTTACCGTTTTTGACCATCCTTTAATTCAACATAAAACCACGATTCTTCGCCAAACCACCACAACCAACAAAGAATTCCGGGAGTTGGTGGAAGAAATCACCATGTTAATGTGCTACGAAGCACTCCGTGATTTACCCTTAGAAGAAGTGGAAATTGAAACTCCCTTAACCAGAACCAGACAAAAGCTCATCAAGGGCAAAAAGCTCGCTGTCGTTCCCATTTTAAGAGCAGGTCTGGGTATGGTAAACGGACTGTTAAATCTGATTCCCTCTGCAAAAGTAGGACACATCGGAATGTATCGTGACGAAGAAACCATGGAGCCTCACGAATATTACTGTAAGCTTCCCAAAGATATTGAGGAACGCTTAATCGTGGTAGTTGACCCTATGCTGGCAACCGGAGGTTCCGCCATTGATGCCATTTCCCAGATTAAATCCTACGGTGGCAAACAGATTAAATTCCTTTGTCTGATTGCAGCACCCGAAGGAGTGGATGCGTTAACCAAAGCACATCCCGACGTGGAAATCTACTGTGCCAATGTGGACGAATGTTTAAATGAACGTTGTTACATTGTGCCGGGACTTGGAGATGCCGGAGACAGAATCTTCGGTACCAAATAAGGATGTTAAAGCAATAAAAATACACCGTTTTTCAGATGAAAAACGGTGTATTTTTTTATCAATCAGAAAATTTCAGTTTAGGTTCCCAAATAGGAGAAATGCATATAATCTTTGGTGCTGGACCAGGCATCGCCACCCCATGTGAAGCCGTATTTTTCAAAGGCGTTGATTACTTCACCATAAGGAGTGATAGAATAGGGATTTTCGTAAGGTGCCCAACAACTGCCCACAACGGTTCCATTTCCGTAGATACAGTAGTTTTCATTGGAATTGATATCAATAGCGGTTCCCCAGTTGTGTTCAGTTCTTCCGCCACGCCAGGAATAAGCACCGATATCTTTAATGGGGAACTTTTCCGTTCCGTTGTAGATTTCTTCAAATACCAAACGGATAGGTTCTGCGATTTGCGGATGAACGGTCAAGGTCACAGAAGAAGAATATTTACTGCCGTTGGATTTCATTTTCCAGATGGGTACTGTTACTTTCACCATCATAGCATCCGCTTCTTCTTTGGTTTGTGGCAGATTATCCTGAGTTGCTGCCATCGCTTCGGTATACATAGAAGGAACATAAATGCTTCCCTCTAAGGTTACACCATAAGCAGTCAACGAAATCTGATAGGTGCGTTTCGGATACAGATACAACGTGTGTGCATACTGATCGACATAACGATACACTTTGGGGTCATTGGGAGGAATATCCCCCTCATGACGGGAGTTTCTCTGTTCAACAATGGTTAACACATATTCGGTTCCCGGTGCTAATTTTCCCCACTGAATGGTATATTCACCGGGTTCCCGGAAATATTCCACATTCCAGGAAATAATATTGTCTGCCGGAGCCTCCTGTAAGGCTTCATAATCTTTAATGGGAAGACCATCCAGCCATAGTTTAATTGCCCGGAATTCCGGTACCCACGCCAATTCTCCGCAAGAAACCAGAGAATCCATATAGATACAGGTTTTTCCGCCGATATTGAAGCTTTCTACCGGAACACCGTTCACGTAAGTTTTAATATCAGTCTGTAAATATGCAAACGACGGATATCCTGCTACGGATGCATATTTATAGGGTGTTACATAGGGAGTAATCCGTTTTGCAGAATTATCTTTGCTGATATACAGCGCACGTTCATAATCATTCCAATCCACCCGGAACCCGTAATTTGCCAAGTCTTCTGCTACCACCGCTGTGTAGTCGTTGATGTTATAGGATGCGATAGGATAATGATTGATGTATGCAGAGATATCGGTATATTTTGCATAGCCGAGCACATCCCCGGTTTTTGCCATGGATGCCACAGGAACTACGCTCATCAGAATACAAACCAATACCAATGCAGTCAGTAGTTTCTTCATGTTGTTCTGTTTCCTTTTCCCTTTTTTTATTTTTCCTCTATTATAAAACATTCTGCACAGCTTGTCAAGTCCGAGTGACTTTAACTTTACGTCAAAAAAGGATTCCCGAACAATTGAAATATAGATAATGGCAGGCACAAAAAAGTGCCTGCCATTATTTTTTATTCCATAATAGAGAAAACAGAACCGTCCCCTTGACCAATTTGATCGTATTATATCTTGTTTAGAGAACAAATTTCCCTGTTTCTTCACTACCAATATGACTATAATAAATAGTTTCAGAGGTTCCGTCACTATATTCTAAAAAGATGGTATAGAGCATTACATCACGAACAGGTACATCATACACTTCAGCTTCATATTCTGAAGTGTAATTCAACAACTTTTCACCAGGAGCAATAGGACCTACGGTTTTTAATTTGAAGGAACAATCGCCATAACGATCATACGCAAAATCACCAACAGGATTAAACATATAATAAGTAGTGGTATAATAGTTGATTGTCTTGCCTGTATTATTTGTTGCAAACCATCTGATTTGCAAACCATCGGCACTATTCATTTTAAAATATACGCCAGACGGAGTAATAGATGCTGAGGAATATGCCTGAGGAACAGAAATTTTATAGTTTAATCCATCACTGATATCAAGATCAAGTCTTCTGGTGGAATCCGAATATTCAATTTTCCCAAAAACTGCCAGAGCATCAAAATAAATAATTGTTTTTCCATTAATGTTATAACTAACAACTTCATTATTGTTGATATAGGTCTTAATATCAGTTGCTAAAACATTTTGTGCTACTTTCCCGATTTGACTTTGCGGTATTTTAGAAGCAATATATCCACTTGCAACAGCATTCGTGCTTCCACGAGTAATATAAAGCGAACGTGTACCCTCATCCCATTGTACATCAAAACCATAATTTGCCAGGTCTTCAGCAACTACTGCTGTGTAACCATCGATGTTGTAAGATTGTATATTGTAGTCATTAATTGAAGCAATAATATCGGTATATTGAGTGTACCCGATATTATCCCCTGTTTTTGCATATGATGTTACAGAAAATGCAGAAACCATCATAATGCAAGCCAGCAACATTGCTGTTACCATTTTTTTCATTGAAATCATTCCTTCTTTCGTTTTTTACTTTATTATAAACCATTTTGGTTTATTTGTCAATATACCATTTTGGTTTGTGGTAAAATAATTTTGAGGTGATTGGATGTATAAACGAATCCGCGAACTTCGAGAAGACCGTGATTTATATCAAAAGGATTTGGCAAACTATCTTCATTGTTCTCAGGTAGCATATTCCCGATACGAACTTGGTATGCGGGATATTCCTACCGAGGTGTTAATTGCTCTTGCAAAATTTTACAATACCAGTACCGATTATCTTTTGGGTCTGACAAACGACCCTTCACCGTCAAAAAACGACTAAAAAAAATGGCGACATCTGCTGGATGTCGCCATTTTTTACGAATTTTCTGCTGATCTCAATTCCGTTTGATCTTCCGGAAGATTTTTTAAAAAATGAATTGCAATGGGTGCACAGATAAAGAAGGCAAGCACATCGGCAATCGCCTGTGCAGACTGAACACCGAACAATCCAAAACAATGGGTCAGAATCAACAAAACGGGGATAAACAGAATCCCGCTCCGAAGCATCGATAAAAAGGTAGCCTTTTTATTTTCGCCGATACTTTGGAACATCATATTGGCACAAATGGTCATCGGATGGAAAAACAACGCCAGAAGCTGCAACTGTAAGCTAAGAGTCCCGATTTCAATCACTGCGGGGTCATTGCGAAACAGACCAATCAAATGATTGGAGCATAATAACCCGGCCACCACACAGATGCCAAGCAGCACTTCTCCTGTCCACAAGGTAAAATAAAACGCTTTTTTCACTCTGGAATATATCTTTGCTCCGTAGTTAAAAGACGCAACAGGCTGAAAGCCTTGGCCGATCCCCAGTCCCACAGCAAAAATAAAGAACGTGATTTTATTTACAATCGACATTGCCGCCACAGCTGCATCTGCGCCCACTTCACCTGCAAGATTGTTCAGCGTCATTGTGGCGATACTGGTTAACCCCTGCCGGCAAAAGCTGGGAAAGCCCGTTGCCATAATTTCAAAAATTCCTTTGGGGTTTTCTTTTGCCAGAGTCAGACTGAGTCTGCTTAAGGTCTTTCCTCTTAGAAACATAGAAAGCAAAATGAAAAATCCTATCACTTGAGAAATTGCAGTTGCAAGTCCTGCTCCGGCAATTCCCATATTACAGCCAAAAATCAGAATCGGGTCGCATATCATATTTAACACGCCGCCAATGGTAAGCCCTATCATAGCAAAAAACGCTTTGCCTTCATAGCGTAAAATATTATTTAATGCAAAGCTTGTCATAGTAAAGGGGGTTGCAATGAGAATGTAAATTCCGTATTGTTTCGCATAGGGAAGAATGGTCTCTGTACTGCCCAGAAGACGCATCATAGGCTCGATCAACATCAACCCCAAAATTCCAATCAGTGTCCCTGTCACCAGGCAAGCCGTAACGCTCAGGGAGGCAAAAACACCGGCACTGTGCACATCTTTTTGTCCCAGTTTTCGTGCGATAACACTCCCTGCCCCATGTCCGAACATAAAACCAAATGCCTGAATAATCGCCATCAGACCGAACACAACACCCACAGCACCGCTGGCACTATTACCAAGCTCGCTGACAAAATAGGTGTCTGCCATATTATAAATATTGGTGACCAGCATACTGATGGTGGTGGGAATTCCTAGGGTAATGACAAGCCGTCCAACCGGCCAGGTGGTCATTTTTTCATATTGAGATATTTCCTGTTTCATTTTTCTAAGTTCTCTTTTCCGTAAAATCTTCTTATAATATATCACATTTTGAAAGATTTTGCAAGAGGGAAGCATAGCCGATTTGATTGATATTTAATACCTATTTAAAAAATAATGAAAGGAACTGTAAAGTGAACTGCTTCCATCTTCCTTATTACCTATTCCCTTCCCGAAATCCGTACAACAAAAAATTTTTAGGAAAAATTGAAGAGGGAATCGGCAAAACATAAAAATCCGCACACATTCATGTACGGATTTTCGGAAGAGACTAATGATTGAGATACCAATGTTTTTAGCTGAATTTTGCAACAAGTTACAAAACAAATTTATCTCACCTCATAGTAGCTATATGAAATTCACCGTTAGCTGACCGAAGGTCAATTTAGCTACGAAGTAATTTAGCGTGCTTGAGCACATTTCACTTGCGTTAGCAAATTTATCTGAAAAAAAGACATTTTTCTTTATCGAAAAATGTCTTTTTTCTGGTGAGCCATCGGCGATTCGAACGCCGGACAACTTGATTAAAAGTCAAGTGCTCTACCGACTGAGCTAATGGCCCATATATTGGCTGGGATAGCTGGACTCGAACCAGCGAATGCAGGAGTCAAAGTCCTGTGCCTTACCGACTTGGCGATATCCCATCATATCGAAAAAATATAATGGGGTGGATAATCGGATTCGAACCGATGACCCCCAGAGCCACAATCTGGTGCTCTAACCAACTGAGCTATACCCACCGTAAAAGATAAAGTGGCGCGCCTGAAGAGATTCGAACTCCTGGCCTACTGCTTAGAAGGCAGTTGCTCTATCCGGCTGAGCTACAGGCGCATAATTTATGGAGCGGGTGATGGGAATCGAACCCACACAATCAGCTTGGAAGGCTGAGATTCTACCATTGAACTACACCCGCATCAGATACAACCGCTTGTTGGATTGAAGCATCGGGCAGCCTACATTCACTGTCTTAGACCCCTTAAGTGCTTGACTATTATAGCAAACAATTATCCATTTGTCAATACTTTTTTTAAAATTTTTTCATTTTTTTGAAAAATAAGCCAAAAATCCGCAGTTTAGCGGATTTTCAAAGGCTTTTTGTGCATTTTCCTCCGAAAAAACAGGTAAAACATGCATCATTGCTATATTTGCAGGATTCGACATATTTTCCCGGATTTTTTTTACAACTGCTTAAAAATGAGAAAAAAAGAAGATTTTTATTTTGGATGTTTGGGATTCTCTTGTGGAATTTGTCGGAATATGGTATTTTGATGACAAGAAAAGACGAATCACCATACAGAAAGGGAACAAAAAAACAATGAACACTACCATATTATACACCAAACACCCTGCGGATTATACCGATATCATGAAAAAATCAGAAGCCGTCTGCACGCTGGTCACTGACAAAACAAAATTACCGGAAGAACTTCTTCAACGTCGTCCCCATATGTTGCTGATGGAATCCGACCAGACTGCCCCTATTTCCTTTCCCGTAAAAGATTTGGTTTCCAATGACTTTTTCACCCCGTCTGCAGTCATTTACGGCGAAAAAGATATGTTAAAAAAGATTTTGGAACAAAATCTGACGGTTGCACCCTCCCCATCTCCCTTTGAAATCCCGGAAGAGTTCAACCGAAAGCTGGATAAAGCATTGATGGAATTCCACTTTTCGCCGTCCCTGCGGGGATACCACTACTTGAAACAGGCATTTTATTATGAAACGCAAAATGCCCGTCAGATTTCCGCCGTAAAAAAAGATATTTACGAAGCGGTCAGCAATTGCTACTGCACCAGTATTTATTCGGTGGAACGTGGCATCACCTTTTCCATCCGTAAAGCCTATGGAAAAGCTCCCGAAAAATTCCGGGAAATTTTCACCGCACAAACCAAACCGCCCAGTAATATGCAGTTTTTAAAAACATTTTTCGTTTATTTAAAGCAGACCGGACTGTTGTAGGGGATTTCCTGATACCAAAACAGAAGTATTATTTTTTTGTTCTTTCTATTACATAATGAAAAGCTCCCTGCACAACAGTTGCAAGGAGCTTTTTTATACTTTTTTGATTATTACTTATCCAACGGCTTCATTGTTGGGATTTCAAATTTTGTAATCACATAACTTATTATAAGTCTTCATAACCCTTTTGTCAAGCCACTCTTTTATTACTGTTCGTTACGCAAGTCTTCATAACTCTACATAAAATGTGTTCCACTTGGCGTAAGTTATGGCGTAAATGGCGTAAGACCATAATTTTATGTCCATGCGAACATGGTTTCTAACACATCAACTTCCTGACGCTTTTTCGCTTCGGTTATATGGGTATAAATCTCTAATGTTGTTTTGATTTCTTTGTGTCCCATGACATTTTGTATCACCGATAGATTTATATCCGCTTCACACAACCTCGTTGCGAATGTGTGTCCTTATAGTATAATAAAGACTAACGATAGAAACCGCATAATATCAAGGGTTTCGAGGTTAGTCTTATTATTTTCTCAATTCATTCCCCACCGAAAAAGTAATAAGAAAACAGTTTTAAATTGCTCAATGTAGATTTAAGACTAAAACTAATTTCGTATGTATGGGAGTTGATAACAACTGAATAACGCTTGAAAAAGCACCGTTTCTATCTTTACAGAAATGGTGCTTTTTTGTACCCAAATTTAGATTGGAGGACAGAATATGCACGATAAAAATTATGAAGACCTTGCTAATGCAATTATCATACAGGCGGTAAAGGATTACCGAGGAACACAATCCCCACAGGTTAGAAATGAAATAAAGCGTTTCTTTAAATCTCAATGGTTTTCAATGCTCACAAATGTTGACGGGGATATGTTAATAAAAAAATTAGAAAGAGAGGTTAAGGCATAATGGCTAATAAAGACAAGACTACTGATGAAATACAGATGATTTCTATATCAGAGCTTAAACCTTATGAAGATGCTCCGTTCAAAGTTCGTGATGACGATAATATGAAAGAGCTTGTGCAGAGCATAAAGGACAGCGGAATATTAGTTCCACTCATTGCAAGACCACACGCTGAAGGAGGTTATGAGATTTTGGCAGGACACCGCAGAGCTGAAGCAAGCAAACAAAATAATTTAGAAAAAGTCCCCGTCATTGTTAAAGACTTCGATGATGACACGGCTGTAATACTTCTTGTAGATAGTAATTTACACAGAGAGGACATTCTTCCAAGTGAAAAAGCTCTTGCATATCAAATGAAAATGGAAGCACTTTCAAATCAAGGAAAAAGAAATGATTTAACCTCTCGCCAAGTTGGCGAGAAGTTAAGTGTAGAAAAAGTAAGCGAAGGTAGCGGTGATAGTCCTCGTAATGTTCACAGATATTTGAGGTTAAATAATCTCGTTGACAAAATAAGAGATATGGTTGATGACAAGACAATTCCTTTTAATACAGGCGTTGAAATGTCATACTTAACAGCAAAACAGCAAACAGACCTGCTCGACACAATAGAAGCTGAAGCCGATACTATCCCCACTATCGACCAAGTTCGGCAGATGAGAAAAAAGGCTGACGAGGGCGAACTGACAACGGCTGTAATGGAACAGATTATGCGAACTGAAAAGCCGGAAAAACTCAAAATATCTTTTGACGGGGATAAAATAAAAAAATATTTTCCGCAAAATTATTCAAAAAAACAGATTGAAGATGCTGTCATAAAAATCATAGAGAATTGGCACAGACAGCAGATGAAGAAAAGACAAATGGAACGATAAGGAGGTTTTATATATGATTACAGGAATTGTAGGTTTTGTTATCGGCACAATTTTCGGAACAGTAATGATTTGTTGCTTCGTTGTTGCAAGCCGAGAAGATGAAGCAATGGAAAAAGACTTGAAAAATGATAAAAATAACAAAGCCGACAGCAAATAAAAGTTGTCGGCTTTACTATTGGAGGTACTTATGGAAGATAGAAATAATATTGGTTATAAAATAGAAAAATCATTTACCATCGGCAAAACTGAAATCGTATTGGGAAAGAATGAAAAAGCTCCCGATAAATTCGTTACTTGGCAATGTTCCAATGGTGAGGATTACTTTTGGGGACATTACTTTGATAATGAATATGATGCCTTATACGATTATTTAGACAGATGCAAGTCAGAGGTACAGCAGCGTGATGACAGAACTCGGACACCCACAAAAATAGAAAAAGAAAGGTAACGATATGATATACAATAAAAATGATGACCGAATGAATAGTAGCGGTTGTAAAGATATGACCGCATATAGAGCTATGAAAAATATCAAAAAAGAAGAACGGCGAGCCTTGATTGTAAAACTCAAAGAGCTTGCCAATCAGCACGGCTACGACATTATAAGTATTATCCGGCTGAAAGAATTGGAGTGTGATGACTTTGGCAAATAAAGATTGTTTTGCTTATGGCTTCACAGGTTGCAAAATACTCACAGAGCGTATATGCGATAATCGTGAGTGTAACTTTTATAAAACCCATAGGCAATACAAAGAGGACTTGGAAAAGCACCCTCCTATTGACTATAAATACTATAAAGAAACAGGCGAAAAAATATATTTGAAAAAGCGAGGTAAATAGAAATGGATAAAGAAAAAAGAATTGTCGGTGGATATGAAATCAAACAGGCTTTCAGATTTGGTGGCAAGGAAATACTGCTTGGCGAAAATCTCAAAGAGCCTAACGGAAATTTCTATATGTGCTGCTTTGCTGAAAGAAACGCATTTTATGAAAGATACATTGATGCTATTGCCTGTGATGACTATACGAAAATCGCAGAACTATATGCTATGCGTATAACAAAACAGGTCGAGGAAATGAAAGAGAAAATCAAGTCTTTCAATATTGATACTTCCCTTATCACTCCCGATATGTGCGAAAGCATAGACGGCAGAGATTTAGAAAATGAAGTTGTTGTATTAAAGCCGACATCATTAAAAGCTGAATACAGGCTTGCACCTTATCAGATTTTATACTGCAAAGGCGGTAACGGAGCAAGACACGATGGGCGTGGTCAAGCAATTTTCGCAGATGAAGTATATTCAAGAGAAAATATGCGATATGACAGATATGATATTATGGGCATTTTGAAAAAAGAATGTTATCCCGAATGGGTACAGCAGAAGGTGGACTTTATAAAAGAATTTAAAGGACACGATAATGTATTCCGATATGGCGATTATCACTTTATCGGCTTTGGTTACTTACCAAAAAACAAAAAAGAAATTGATAAACATATCCGTAAAAACTCACTCGGCATTTCATCATACAAAGATGCGACTACTCCATATAAATATGATGATTTCTATGATGCCGCAGGAAATATGAAATACGATGTATTCAAATGCTACGAAACAGGTAAAAATTATGTTCCCGGTCAAAATGAACTTTTTGAGTATGACGGGGATGTTCGTGAAAAAAAGTTTGAAAAACGCAAGGAGATGGAAAGATAAATGGAACAGAAAGAAATACGATTTATAGACAGCAGTTATAACGAGCTTTTCAGAATACCGAATTTAGGCGGTATAACAGTTGAATACCCTAATGGACAGATTGAAAATAAGCTGTGCAGATATATGGATGAATACCACACAGAAATTGACGGGGTATGCTATCACATTTGTCAATGGGCAGAACTTATGGAGAGAAACGGCAATAAATTTTATAAAGCTGATACTCCGAAATATACACTTGAAAATGTTACACAGGAAGAATTTGCTCTAATGTACAGACCCGAAAATGAAAACGAAAATCGTGGTTGTATCGGTTATATACGAGCTGACTTTGACACAGGCAAGTCTTTTTTCACAACTTGGTTTGGTGAAAATGATAGCCTTAAAACAGCAGACTTTAAAAGCGAAGTTGATAATGTTATAAACTACTTCCGTTTTGAGTCGCATACACCACTATTCAGAAGCAGAAGCGATATGTATAGAATACTTTATCATCTAAAGCCTACTGCATACGCTCACAATGAGGATATAAAAGCCTTTAAGGTGCAGACGGAAGATTATACATATTACTTTCGTTGCAACCCCCGTGAAGGCGATTATAACCTTTATGCTTTCTGCTACAAAACCACAGAGCTTGACAAATTCCTAAATTCTCAACTTGTTGAACAGAACATAAGTGAGATAGACAAGGATAAGTTCTTTATGACGGATAACGGCTTCACGGAGGTTTATTTCAATCCCAATGCTGATGCAGGAGGACAGATTGTATATAACGAAATATCTTTTGACTTAATCAAAGAAGCTGCTCGTAAGCATAAAAATACAGAAAATTTCTTTAATTATGTTGCAAGTGGCTGTACGCAGTATTTGATTGATATAAATACACCCGAATTTCGTGGAAACTTTGAGAGCTTTGTAAACAGAAAAGCCGACCTTGAAAATTGTAATTCAAGAACTATGGCTATGATGAAGAAAGCCGCAGGACTTCTCCCCGAAAAGACTAAAAAGACGGAATTTTTTGAAAGATAACAGCGGTTGCTGTATAATTAAATCATAAAGAAACAGGAGCGTGAAAATATGATTACAGCAAGCGTTAATTTTTTTGAAAACAACATAAAAGCAGATTTAACTTGCAGAGAACGAGAAATACAGGATAACTTAAACAAAGTTGGTGTTATAACCCCCATAAGTCAAATCCCTTTAAATAATGCCTTGACCTTGCAAGTACACCTCTACCCTAATGATGAAGTCGGTAAGATGGTTTATGACATAGTTGACTTTGACAAGGACACACTTGGAAATGTTCAGAGATTATGCAGACACATCTACTGTTTCAATCAGCAGAACGCACAGCGATTTGTGGAAATGCTTGAAAACGGCACAATCACTTCCGTATCACAGGGCATTGCTACAGCACAGAGGTTAAGAGAAAAATCTGCACAGGTAAGATAAAAGTAAATAAAATACAAAGGGCATTGATGCAAAAAGTCAATGTCCTTTTGTTATATGGAGGTGTAAACAAATGGCAACTAAAATGCAACAGCTGATTGAATTATCGCAGGATATTTTCAAAGAGCTTCCGAGTTATAATTCTTGGACTAACTTTTTGGCAACAGCAGCTTGGCATTATAAATATCCATTCCCCGACCAAACAATGATATATATGCAAAGACCCGATGCAAAAGCCTGTGCTTCTATCGGTGTTTGGAATAACACTTTACATCGTTGGGTAAACAAAGGCACAAAAGGTATTGCCTTAATTCATAATAAAAACGGCAGACCATATATTGATTATGTTTTCGACATATCCGATACAAACAGTTTTTACGGAAACGAAGTAAAGCTATGGGAATATAACGAAAAATACAATGATGCTATCATTGAAACACTTGAAAATACTTTTGGCGAATTATCAAGTAAACATTCTATTGTAGATGCAGTTATAAGTGCTGCACATAATGCTGTTGAAGATAATAAGGCAGACTATCTTTCCTCTATTAAATATGCAAAAGAAAACAGTTTTTTAGAGGACTTGGACGAACTCAATATTGATGTTGAATTTCAGCAGACCGCAGAAAATTCAGTAGTTTTTATGGTGTTGGAGCGTTTAGGATATGATGCTTTTGAGTTCTTTGACAACGAGGACTTTCCACATATCGTTGACTTTAATACTCCACAGACAATGCACCTATTAGGAGGTATTGTAAGCAGTATTGCAGAACAGACTTTAAGAGAAGTCGCTGAAACAATAAGAGCAGAAGTTAAAAAGGAACGAACAGCACCGAAATTTTTTGCAGAAAATGAAAAAAGAGATTACAATATTGATAGAGAAGAAAATTCTCTAAATCCAAATGAAAGGACTGACGAAAATGACCGAGTTGACCTACAGACAAGAGGGCGATTATCTGATACCGAACATAGAACTGCCGGAGAACAAGACGATAGGCAAATACGGGATGTTGAGAGAAACATTCTTGAAGAAGGAACGGAATTACCTGTACAACACAATGCTGATGGACGGAACATTGAACGAACATCTTTGGGAGATAGACCAAACAGCGAAACAACAGGTCGAGCAGATGGTACAGAAAATGGCACAGA
>JAGAKI010000015.1 GCA_017625695.1 Clostridia bacterium
CGCTTCGGCAACCAGTAAACGCACAGAATTAAAGTTGACCAATGTTGCACGCGCCTCTCTTGAAGAACTGCGCTTGGATTATGAAGATTATTTACGGCATCATTCAGCAGCAGTTTGGAGTAAAGAACATCCGTTGGCGCAAGAGTTTATCAGATGCCGCGTAAGTACGATGGCAGATTTCAGAACTTTTGTGCAAAACGCCAAACAGTATCCGACAATGACCGTAGAAGTCCGTACTTGTCCGTTACAGTCCGTCATAGTTGCTAACGCAGTATTGCTGCTGCTAAATGTCGCCTGTCATTTGCTGGATCGTCAGCTTGCCCGGCTGGCAGCCGACTTTGAAAAAGAAGGCGGTTTTTCGGAGCGGATGTATCAGCAACGACTGCAAAAAAGAAAAAATAAAAATGGCATAGCGTAAACTTACAAGGGTAAGTGTGAAAAAATATGGAAATCTTATTTTCAAACGGTACAGATAAGCTGCAGATCACGCTTCCGGATAGAACGCTTGCTGCGGAAGAATGGTTTACGGCTCCCCTGGCATTGCAGGTCGAAGGTTTGAAATTTTGTATTTCCAATGACTTTCAAAAAGAAGATTTTGATTTTATTTTTGAAAATCTGCAAAAATTACTTTCTGATGGAATTCCGGTTGAGTTTTCTCAAATTGAAGATGTTTTAGCGTTTACAATCACTCCGGAAGATGCGCTGGGACATTACCGCATTTCAATCGAAATCAAGACTCCGGAAACCTTTATCAAGACCTTTTTCATAATGAGTTATTCCGACATTGAACGGATGCTTCCCCGGAGATAACAACAATGGATAAAGATAGACTTGACTTACTGAAAGAAACGGAAGGCTATATTCCTCCGGTTTGTCCATTGACCGGCGATGAGCGAAAAAACTTTTATTTGCGGCTTTCTGCCGTGATGAATGTTTCAGAAGAACAATTTTTGTCCGGAAAACTTTTTCAAACTCTTTTGTATCAGAAAGATATTTTACCCGTAATGTATCTGAATGAAAATACGGAAAATACAGCATTAAAGATTTTTCTGCAAGAATACAATCTTCACGATGAATTTGTGTATTTACATTCCGTCTGGGATACAGAAGATATTGATAAAATTGCGACTTCCGAACTGGCAGACAAATTTTCATACTACTGGTACCCGTCAGCGGATGACTTACTGATCATATCGCCAAGTTTTGAATGGATTATTGGCGTTCGCCACGACGGAGCATTATTTTTCGTGCGGTTTCAGGAGAAAACGAGATGAACTCCACAAAAACAATGATATGTGTAGCACTTTCAGCATTGATTGCGCTGTTTTGCAGCGGATGTATACTTGTTCCTTACGGGTATGAAACTGTTTCGCAGGAAGTGATTGGCGCACGGGCTGATTCAAACGGCAAGGTATATGAAAAGATCGTGCATTACGATAAAAGATTGAACTTTTTTGTGATTGGCTTTCCGCCGAATGGAAAATTTGTTGGTTATTTTGGTTATTCCCGCTATGCGGCAATTGCAGAAGATTCAGAAAAGGCGATATGGGCAATGGAGCATTTTCCGAGTTTGGCGTGGACAAGAGTCAAACGCGCTATTCCAATACCAAACAGTGACCGCTGGATAACATACGAGTATAAAATCCTGAATGAAAATGAAGTGGATCTCACTCTTATCATTTTTTCTATCAAAGACGGCAAAATCCTGCGGCGGCATTTCGAACGGGTGAAACGTTACTATCCGCGTAATGTAAAAACAATATGTGGTTTTTATATAGAGACCAATGCAGATTTGAGTGCCATCCGGATTCACGAAACGGATAAAATTTCCTGCATAAATACAACTACCGGGGAAATAACCATTGAAACCGGCGATATGCCGCCGTTTCACGCAGCCAACATAGATTATAAAAAACAGCGTGAACTTTGCAAGCAACCGGTATTGAGAGGTGAATAATGAATAACGCCGGGACATTGCTTTTGATTTTGCTGGGAATTATCGGCATTATCATTCTTTGCGTAGCGATGCCGCTTTTGCAGACGATCATCGGAATTTGCAGCGGAATATGTGCGTTGGGGTTGTTTGGTATAACACTAAAGAAGATACACCGCAGTATGCAATTAAAAGAATATTTCTGGCAAATCTTCCCCGATTGTGACAAGGATTATCTCAACAATGGATTCATCAGGCGCGGACGCCGTTTTCAAAATGAACGGAAAGAAAAGTTGCTGCAATATGATCCGGAGAAAGGCAAAGAGCTGCTTGCAATCGAATATCATATCAACCATTCATTTTTTGCAATTGGGCTGATGTTTATGATCGCAACTGCATTTATCAGATTTTGACATTTACAGATTGAAAATCCGGAAATTTGCAGTATTGTATGTTTCAAGGTTATATTACAGAGGTTTTTATGAACTTTTTTGATTTACTCTTTCCAAACAAGCGAAAGCAAAAAGAAGTTGACCGCTTCTTTTTGCATTCTCTTGCGGCTCACAGCGGCGAGTATAAAGATGTGCTTACTGCCGCGTTTGAGAAAATCAAAAAACGATCCCATACAAACTCTCTCTGGGGCGGCAAAGAATTGATGATTTCCTATGAATCAGACGTTCCGGTGATGGATTGTAAAAATGATGATTCACCATATTGCTCTATGAAAACCAACTACGGTTGGGTTGACTTTTCTGAACTGAACGGCAAGATCGCCTTTGTTCATTATGAAACCTCACCGCATAAAATAGATGTAAAAAATTGCGTAATCGAAGAAGTGGTGTTTTTCCCGGAGCTTTTCAATGCTGTCCGCAAAGAAATGATTGAAGCGCAAGCCAAAGTACTTCCCCCGGAATGGAAAAATGTCAAGGCCGATCTGCCGCCGTTAAAAGAATTCTTTTTGAATGCGTATTTGAAAGCATACCGGGCAACTCTGCCTGAAATATTGCAGGAATTGTACCGCTGCTGCAACGGAGCAAGTTCAAGCAAGTACCGGATCTTCGGCTTACACGAATGGAGCCATTGGGAAACAGAAGATAGGAATTTTTTGATCGTCGGCGAGATTGAACTTCCTGACACGCTTATCGCCATTCTGTTGGGTGATGACGGAAAATTTTACACCGGTAATGATGATGGCGAGACGGATGATGAAGCTCTTGAAATGCCCCTGCCGGAATTTTTAGGGAGTTTTTGAGTTATCTCTTGATTTTTGACGGAGTAATGCTATATTAGAAAACAGGGAGATTACGATGGACAATAAACCGATTTTTTCTGTTTCTGCACAAGCAATTTCAATGGTCGCTGAAATTTCTGCTTTGCTTGAACACCACAATATTGCACAACAGAAAACGGATTCTCTGAAATTACGCAAAATCAACCAAATCAAGACAATTCAATCCTCTTTGGCTATCGAGGGTAATTCTCTTTCAGAAAAACAAGTTACTGATATTCTCAATGGTAAAAAAGTAGTTGCCCCGTTGCGTGAAATCCAAGAGGCGAAAAATGCCATTGCCGCTTACGCTCTCTTTGCTGAACTGTCCCCCTACTCTATTTCCGACTTACTGAAAGTTCATAACGTAATGATGTCCGCATTGATCGATGCCCCCGGCAAATTCCGCAACGGCGGCGTAGGAGTTTTTGATGGCAAAAAAGCCCTGCACATTGCTCCTCCGGCAAATCGTGTCCCGATACTGATCAACGATTTGTTCCAATGGCTGAAAAGAGCCCCGGATCATCTGCTGATCAAAAGTTGTGTATTCCATTATGAATTTGAATATATTCATCCCTTTTCCGATGGCAACGGCAGATTGGGGCGGATGTGGCAATCGTTGATTTTAACAGAACTTCATCCGTTATTTCAATTTTTACCGATTGAAACAATGGTACACAACAATCAACAGAAATACTACCAGTCAATCAACGCAAGTACAGATGCCAATGATTGCGGAATTTTTATTGATTTCATGTTGGGAGAAATTTTACTCACGTTGAAAAACCACACTGTTGGCGGAGTAAATGACGGAGTAAATGGCGGAGTAAACCGAATACTGGAATTGCTCATCAGCACCCCCGGTTTGCGTGCCAATGCGATTGCGGAAAAGTTGAATATTCCTTTACGTACTTTGCAGAGAGAGTTAAGTCAACTCAAATCCAGCGATAAAATAGAATTCCGGGGGGCCCCGAAAAACGGCGGTTACTTCGTTAAATGATTTTTATGGGGAAGTCAGAAATAAAAATACATTCCATCGCACCGGAATTTTGAGGAACAGTTGAATTATGCAGAATTTCACAATCAAAGCGTATAAAAATACTTGGGAATATGAAATTTGCAATTACCCTTATGCCGATACGTGGCAGTATCTCAAGATCACCAAATATCATAAAGGGAAATACTGCAACGAAGAAAATGTTGATTTATCAGACATAAATCCGGAGTTTTCCGAAACTCAAGCGCCCAAAGTATCAGTTTCGGTGCTGATAATACCTTATATCGGAGGCGTTTTATTTACTGTGGTTTTTCTTGCAATGTTGTTATCATTGATATTTGATAAGAATATGATATTGTCAGCATCTATGCTGGCTGTTCCCATTGGTGTTGTGTGGTATTGCGTTGACAATATACTAAAAAGAATAAAAAACTTGCCGGTTTCGGAATTTGTCTTTGACAACAAAGAGTTCGGAGTGTTCACGATACCGTATGAACCAGCCAAGCGTACCGAAGCACTTGAAATCGCTCAAAAGATAGCAGTTTATTGTAATCAGGCACTTATCGAACCGGAAGAATATGAGCCAGTCAGATATCAATTCGCCAACGGTCTGGCAGAGTTGCGAACGGAAGAAATCGTTTTATTCAACCAAGATGGCATAAAATGTGCTTACTGCGATTACGGCTGGGCGGTACCGGGTATTCATCACCATGTGGAAAAACATTATATCCGTAATTTTTTCAGTATCCTTTTTGCCGCCTTATTTTACATTGGTACA
>JAGAKI010000016.1 GCA_017625695.1 Clostridia bacterium
CGGGCAATGGTCGAAAAGAGATAATTATCCGGCAGCTGCCGGTACGCCTCATTCAATATATTCTCATTCATTATGAACTCCTTTTTTATAAACTTATTTCGCCGCTAAAAATTTCGTTGGCACTTCCGGTCATAAAAACCGGTGTTTCGCTGTTTTCAAGAATATCATGCCGGATAAAAAGTTCGCCGCCGTCAAGAACGATTTCAGCTCCGTTACCGGCAAGATTGCGCTTTTGGGCGGCGATCAATGCCGCACAACTGCCGGTACCACAAGCGGCGGTGATCCCGCAGCCCCGTTCCCAGACTCTCATTCTCAACTTGCCCGGGGCAAGAACTTGGACAAATTCGATGTTGCAGCGATCCGGAAATTGCGGATCATGCTCCAATACCGGGCCCCATTTTTCCAAATCAACTTTCTGTATATCATTTACAAATATCACAGCGTGGGGGTTGCCCATATCCACAGTTTCCGCTTCAAATATATGGCCATCGGCTTTAAGTTGGATCGCTCCGAGAAACTCTTTGGGGCAGTTCATATTTACCGTAACTCTGGTATCAATTTTGACTTCTGCGGTAACAGTCCGGCTTATGGTGTGCAAATTAAACACCGTCCCCGGAGCAAGTTTTCTCTGATAGATGAATTTGGCTGCACAGCGGGAAGCATTGCCGCACATTCCGGCTTCTGAATTGTCAGAATTGATTATACGCATAGCAAAATCATTGTCTTTCAGATGTGTGAGTATAACGACACCATCCGCACCGATCCCATTGCGGCGATCGCACATACGAACTGCATCGATTTTTTTTGCTTCAGGCCCTATGACAATAATAAAATCATTCCCACAACCACTCCATTTGCTGAATTTCATTTTTTGCTCCTTTCTCAGTACAAATTGGTTTTTTGTTGTGCATCTGCCATAGCCTTGACAACCAGAGAGGCTCCGTTGGCACAATCTCCAACTGCAACCACTTGAAGCTGATTGTAATATGGCAGTAATTTTCTTTCATTATGATCAATATTCAATTGAGAAAGTATTTCAGTCGCCTTTATGCCGCAGAAACCTAACGCCAATAGAACGATATCCGCTTTTATTATTTTTGAGTTATGCAGATCCTGTTCAAAGCGAAGGGGTTTTCCTTCTTTGGAGCAGCTCCAATTTACAGGACATACCTCTACGCCGCCAACAGCTCCGTTTTTTTCAATAAAACGAAGCGTTGACAAGCTCCATAAACGCTGACATCCTTCCTTATGACTTGAACTTGTACGCAAAATGTAAGGCCATTGAGGCCATGGTGTAGATAATGAACGCTGTTCGGGAGGCTGCGGCATAATTTCAATTTGAGTTACAGATTTTGCACCTTGTCTGACAGCGGTCCCGGCGCAATCACTGCCGGTGTCTCCACCACCGATAATCAAAACATCTTTGCCGTGGGCATCGATCGGCAATTTTGAAAGTTCCCCGCAATTTACTTTGTTTTGTCCCTGCAGGTAGTCAAGGGCAAAATAAATACCTTGCAGATCTCTTCCGGGAACAGCAAGATCACGAGCCTGGGCAGTACCAATGGCGAGGATCAGATGATCGTAATGACGCTTCAGGTAAGATGCCGAGATATCTTTGCCTACTACTGTGTCACAAATAAACGACACGCCGGATCTTTCCATAAGATCAATTCGCCGATCAATGATGTGTTTTTCTAATTTGAAATCAGGAATACCATAGCGTAATAATCCTCCCGGACGGTGATTTGCTTCGAAAACAGTGACGGTATACCCTTTACGGTTCAAGTTTTCTGCCGCATAAAGTCCCGATGGACCGCTTCCAATGATCGCAACTGTTTTTCCGTTACGTTCATTCGGCACAACCGGTTTCACCCAATTATTGGCAAAAGCTGTTTCAATGATCATTTTTTCGCACTGACGGATCGTGACAGCGTCACCATCAATATTGCAACAGCAACTGCCTTCGCATAATGCCGGACACACGCGACTGGTAAATTCCGGAAAGAAACTACTTTCGCTTAAAAGATTCCATGCCAATCGCAGATCATTATTGGCAACTGCAAGATTGAATTCGGGAATCAAATTGCCAAGGGGGCAACCATAACCATGACAAAATGGGATTCCGCAGTTATGACAACGCTGCAGTTGAGCAAGCAATTCATTTTGCGTCAAGACTTTTTCAACTTCATTAAAATCCTGAACGCGTTCATTTGCAGGACGATAAACTTCCGGTTTTTTATTCATTTTCAGATCATCTCCAATCTTTTCTCTAAAGCGTGTCTGTATTCGACCGGGTATATACGGACAAATTTACTTCTGTGACATTCCCATTTATCTAAAATATGTTTTGCCTTGGGACTGTGAGTCGCATCAAGATGTTCTTTAATCAATTTTTTAAGTTCTTTTTCTGCATCAGAGTTGCATTCAACACTTTCCAGATCAATTCCATCCATGTTGCACGACAGATCAAAATGTCCGTTTTCATCATAAACGTATGCAAAACCTCCTGTCATTCCAGCAGCAAAATTAACGCCTACTTTCCCTAAAATCACGACTGTTCCGCCTGTCATATATTCACATCCGTGATCCCCCACACCTTCCGCAACGCAATACATACCACTATTACGAATTGCAAAACGCTCACCGGCAAGACCATTGATGAAAATTTTTCCGGATGTTCCTCCGTATCCGATCACATTACCGGCAATAACATTCTCTTCCGGAATAAACGTACTGTTTTCAGGAGGCCGTATGATGATTTTTCCACCTGACAAGCCCTTCCCAACGAAATCGTTTGCAACTCCTTGCAGATCCATTGTAATGCCGGGAGCAAGAAAAGCACCAAAACTTTGTCCGGCACACCCTTTAAGATGCAAATAAATAGAATCTTCATCCAAACCGCATTCTCCAAATTTTCTGACGATACGATTTGATAATTCAATTCCAGCACTCCGATCCACATTGGAAATTTCAAGATCAAGATTTTCACTTGAACCATCAAGACGGAGATATGGCAGAATGTGCTTCCGGTCATAATTTTGTAATTTGTTTTGAGCGCATAAAGGATCAAAATGCACATCTTTACCATTTGCTCTTTTCAAAACTTCTGTGAAATCGAGATTCCCCTTTTTGGAAAAAGCATCTGTTTTGCCGGTTGATAATAAATCACACCTGCCGCAGGCTTCCTGTAAGGAATGAAGCCCCAATGCGGCAAGATGTTCTCTGACCTCTTGAGCAATAAAATGTAAAAAGTTTATAATATATTCCGGTTTACCTGAAAAATGCTTACGCAATTCAGGATCCTGTGTAGCCACACCAACAGGACAACAGTTGCTGTGACATTTACGCATCATTACACATCCGAGGCAAACCAGAAGTGTTGTAGCAAAGCCAAATTCTTCTGCCCCCAGCAATGCCCCGATGACAACATCCCGTCCGGTTTTCAGCTGACCGTCAAGCTGCAGTTTTACTTTTCCACGCAAATTATTGATAATAAGTGTCTGCTGTGCTTCAGCCAATCCAAGTTCCCATGGTAATCCGGCATATTTAATACTTGTCAGGGGAGATGCCCCGGTTCCTCCATCATGTCCGGAAATAAGAACTACATCAGCATGAGCTTTGGCAACACCGGCAGCAACAGTTCCAACACCTGGTTCAGAAACTAATTTTACCGAAATGCGTGCATCCGGATTTGCATTACGCAAATCGTAAATCAGCTGGGCAAGATCCTCAATGGAATAAATATCATGGTGTGGAGGTGGAGAAATCAAGGATACTCCCGGCGTGGAATGTCTGATGGCAGCCACGAAATTGTCAACCTTGTGAGCAGGCAACTGTCCGCCTTCTCCCGGTTTTGCCCCTTGTGCCATTTTTATTTGAATATCTTTGGCATTGGCAAGATAATTGATTGTAACACCGAATCTCCCGCTGGCTACTTGTTTTATGGCACTGTTGAATTCTGTTCCAAAGCGTTCTCTGTTTTCTCCGCCTTCGCCGGAATTGCTCATTGCTCCGCAACGATTCATTGCCTGAGCAATCGTTTGGTGGGCTTCGGGACTCAATGATCCCAGGCTCATTGCGCCCGAAACAAAATGTTTCACGATATTTTCGACACTTTCCACCTCTTCGATCGGAATACTTTTTTGAGGGACAAATTCAAATAATCCGCGTAACGTACAAAGATGTTGTGCTTGATTATCAATCAGAGCTGAATACTTCTTAAACACCTCATAATTATTCTCCCGAACTGCCTGCCGGAAATATGCAAGAGATTGCGGCGTCCACAGATGAGCTTCTCCATTTTTGCGGAATTGGTATTGCCCTCCATCATCCAAAAGTCCCATATTCATGATTGCATGAGCCCGCATATTGGCATCATGTGCGATCTCATTGATCCCAATTCCGCCAATACGGCTGATCGTTCCCGGAAGGAACTCATCTATAAACTCTTTGCTCAGCCCGACTGCTTCAAATGTTTGTGCGGACCGGTAACTTCTTAATGTGGAGATCCCCAGCTTTGACATGATTTTAAGTAAGCCATTATCAACAGCTTTTATATAGTTTTCTGCTGCGGACACCGGATCACAGCATATTTTTTTCAATTGTGAAAGTGCAGCAACAGTCTGCAATGCCAGATATGGATTTATGGCTGTTGCACCATATCCCAATAACAATGCAAAGTGCATAATTTCGCGAACTTCACCGGATTGGATTATAATCCCGGTCTCGCTTCTCAAATTTTCTTTTATCAATGCCCGATTGACAGCAGACAATGCGAGCAGCGAAGGTATTGCTGCAGAATTTGCAGGCAAGTCCCGGTCAGAGAGAACAATAATTTTTTTCCCATTTTTAACAGCTGCGACAGCTTGTGATGCGATTTCAGATAATGCTCTTCTCAATGACTCGCCGTCACCATCCAAGGGAAAGGAACAAATAATTGTTTCAGATTGATAATCCCCGTCACTTACTGTCTCAAGTCGTGAAAGTTCATCGTCCGTCAAAATTGGTCGTGGAAGTTTTATCAGACGGGCATGTTCCGGTGTCTCAGTGAGAATATTGCCTTTGTTTCCGATATATGTCATCAGACTCATTACCAATTCTTCCCGGATTGGATCAATGGGAGGATTTGTGACCTGCGCGAAAAGCTGTTTGAAATAATTAAACAACATTTGCGTTTTATCTGATAATACAGCCAGAGCCGCATCATTCCCCATGGAACCTACAGGTTCTTTCCCTGTTTCTGCCATAGTTTTTATTATGATATCCAGATCCTCTCTGGTGTAACCGAAGAATTTTTGTTTTTGCTCCAAATCTTTTCCCGGTTCGGAAGGAGTCATTTCTGAAAAAAGACCGTGTACCGAGATACGGTTTTCCTCAACCCAGCGCCGATACGGCTTACTTCTTGCCAAACGGTTTTTTATTTCGGAATCCGGAACAATTCTGTGTTTTTGCAGATCAAGAAAAATGATTTCCCCCGGTTTCAACCTGCCGTGCAGAGAAACATTCCGGGCGTCAATGTCCAATACTCCGGCTTCACTTGCAAGAACGAATGTGCCGTCTTTATATAATGTAAAACGGGCGGGCCGTAATCCATTGCGGTCCAAAATTGCTCCGGCATTTATTCCATCTGTGAATGTGACGGCGGCAGGACCATCCCAGGGCTCCATCAATGCGGAATGATATTCAAAGAACCCCCTTACATCGCGCCCCATATAGTATTTATTCCCCCATGCCTGAGGCAGCAGCATCAACATGGCATGTTCAAGACTTCTGCCGGAAGCGACCAGAAGCTCAAACATATTATCCAGTGCGGCTGAATCACTCAAACCATCTCCGATCAAAGGCAGGAGTTTTTTAATATCATCTCCCCACAGCGGAGACGCGAGTGACCCTTCCCGGATTTTTAATGCATTGAGGTTTCCGCGCAGAGTATTGATTTCCCCATTATGTGCAAGATAACGGAAGGGATGAGCCAGCTGCCACGATGGAAATGTATTTGTACTGTACCGCTGGTGGACAATTGCCAGATGCGAGGTGAAATCTTCATTTGAAAGATCAGGATAGAAATTTTCCAATTGTGTTGCCATCAGCAAGCCTTTATAAACAATCGTCCTTGAAGACATGCTGCAGATATAAAGATCAAGAGATTTTTTTTCAATGATC
>JAGAKI010000017.1 GCA_017625695.1 Clostridia bacterium
ACGTTTCGTACAGTTGCTATGTTAAAAGAAAGCGAGGTGCTTTAGAAAAAAGTTGGCTGATTCTCAAAAATGTGATACTGTATAAAAAAGCAACGACACTGTTGGATAGAGTCTTGCAAACAGTAATCCATTAAAAAAAGGAGACATCAGCCATGACACAATGTAGCACACTTTCGTTCAAAGGTCAAGTGATTTATTGCGGAATTGACGTACATAAGAACAGTTGGAAGGTACATTTACGCCATTGCCACCGTGATTTGGACAAATTCAGTATGAATCCTGACCCCAAAGGATTGGCGGATTACTTGAAGAGAAAGTATCCTGAAGCCGAATATCGAAGTGTGTACGAAGCCGGTTTCAGTGGCTTTGAAGCCCATCGGGCATTGTGTGCGTTGGGAATACTTAATATTGTGATCAATCCGGCAGATGTGCCGACCAGTGGACGAGATCGCGAATATAAGAATGACCGTGCAGACTGCCGCAAGTTGGCAAGAGAACTGGAAAACGGTATGTTGGAACCGATTTACATTCCAAGTCCGGAAAATTTGGAATTACGAAATCTGGTTCGTCGGGAAACCCAGGTGGTGAAAAACACTATCAGGGTGAAAAACAGAATCAAAAGCCATCTGTTTTTCAATGGGATCAAGTTTATAAGTTGGTCCGGACGTTCTTTGAAAATTTTAGAATTGGATGCTGAAAAACGAGATGATTTTGCATTATTGAGCTTGCTTCGGGAACTTCGCTTTCTCCGGCTGGAACGGCTGAAGATCGTTGAAGATGAAAAGAGATGCTTAAAAAAGCATAAACGTGAAGAAGTTCAATCACATTTGCAAAGCATTCCGGGAATTGGTTTCAGGACTGCGGTAATTCTGCAAGCCGAAATCTGGGATCCTGCAAGGTTTCAAGACAAGGAACATTTAGGCTCTTATTCTGGAGTGGCACCTCATCTGGTTGGCAGCGGAGAACACGAGGTTGTCCGATCGTGCGGGAACCGGAAACGGAAGCAGCTGCATTACATTTTGATAGAAGCTGCCTGGAAATCAATATCGTACGATTTGGAACAACGGGCAAGGTATGGAAAATTGCTTGCAAAAGGAGCAAATCCTCAACGGGCTGTTTCCATTATCGCAAAGAAGTTGTTGTACACGATCCGTGCGGTATGGATCCAAAAACGGAATTATGTCAAACTTGAATCAGGAAATACGGTGAAAAACTGTTGAAACTGTTCTGATATCTGACTCTGTTTGCTGTATGTAACAAGAGTTCGGTTTTTTGCGGTAAGTCGCCCAATAGGCTCTTGAGTAAAATGCTCCTGTTCTACAGTTTGCGATTACCGCTTTTTGAAGAGAACAGCAAAATGCAAGGTTGAATACTTTGAAGTATTCTTCGGTTGCCAATAATAGTATCCGATTTAAGTTACGGAAAGCAGCAGATAAAAACTGTGAAAATAATACTGCATAGAAAACTGTGCAGACAGGATTTTTGTTGCTTGGGAACAGAAAATTTAAGAAAATTAACAAAAACAAGGGAATCAGCCCTTGACTTTTACATAATAAAAAGATGAAAAGTAAAAGTATGTGTAAAAAGGTGGCAGCAATAAAAAAATATCTGATTGCTGGTGTTGTGTTCAGCTCAATGGCTCTTCCGCTGTATGGCAAAGATTACAACTGGTCTCTTGAAAAAGCCAGCGGTTTC